>NC_014472.1:307500-966666 GCF_000153165.2 Maribacter sp. HTCC2170 | reverse complement strand
AAAAAATCGTTAACATGATTTTAACTTGATGAAAAAGCTACAAAAAGGTAGTAAACACTGGTTTTTTAACATTTTTTCTTACATTTGATTCGTAACCCAAAGAAGTACATATGTCTAAGTTTGGTGAACTAATAGATTTGCATGTTCCAGTACTGTTGGATTTTTATGCAGAATGGAATGAACAATCAACGTCAATGCATCCTGTTCTTAGGGATGTTGCTGCTGCCCTTGGTGATAAAGGGAAAGTCATTAAGATTGATGTTGATAAAAACAAGGAGCTTTCCCAGGCTCTTAGAGTAAAAGGCCTCCCTACCCTTATGATTTATAAAAAAGGTGAAATGGTCTGGCGTCAAAGTGGTGAGCAAGATGCCAATACACTCATAGGTATTCTAAACGAGTACGTTTAATCCAGCTTTTTGTTGAAATTGCTTATTGACCTTGAGGTCCTTAGATTCGTTACGTTTTTTTTTAAAAACATAGCTCGTAACAAATGTCAAGCTCCTAATCTTTAATTTGGATTTGCTATCGAATCCTGTGCTGTGCTGTCAATTTGAACAGTGTCAGACATATCTGGGTTACTTCCTATAACCGGTTCTTCCTCAAGAATTTCGTCTTTATAGAAATGACTGAATTTATCTATATATTCATTAAAAATCAATGTTTCTTTTTCCGCCATTTCCCTATCGTTGTTGTCGATTAGGACATCAATTACCCTACGATATGATTCCATATCGGTGATGATATCGTCAATTTTATCATATTGTTGATCTAATGGAATGCCATTATAGTATTCTAACCTTTCCTGATAAATTTTCTTCATCGTATTATAGAGGTCATGAGCTTGGTTTGTCTCGCCAACTTTATAATAACCATCAATAAATGGTAATACAAAATGGTAATAAGCAAAGTTTTTCACTGGCATATTCTCCATTGCAATTTTGATAATATCTTTGGCCTTGTCAATTTTGTTTTCCTCAATCAATTGGGTCATTAATCTAGCTAAGTTGCTCCTGTAGGAAATTCCCTGAACCCTTGTCTGGGGATCATGGTAAATATCTGGGCTGCCAGAATTACCCCAATCCCAGTTAGATACGATATCATACATAAGGTCAGAATCTATTCTACCCATATCAAAAGAGTTGCTTCTTTCAGTTTTTATTGGAACCAATTTATAAGCCATCCCGTCCAGCTGTAGGTAATCTTTCATCCATATAAATTCGGCATCATCAAAACTGCCTCCGGAAAAGTACAGGGGTCGTTTCCAATCATTATTGGCAACAATATCCAGCATCATCATACTCTTCTTGGTAATGGCGCCAGGTAAGTCAATATCAATATAATCTACTATTAATGCGGAATCTTTTTCTTTGACCAAGCCACTCTCAATCGCATTCTTTTTGTTTACCGGGATGCGAATTTTCTGGGTTGGATAATATACAAGGTTTTGGGTGTTCTCAGGATATTCATCAACATCGACTTCTTGATTCTCTAGAAAAAATTTGAATTTTGTCTGAGGTTTGTCACTATCAATCCAATCAATAAAATCTTTTATATCCCACCGGCTTTTAGAAACCTCTCTGTTAAAAAGAGGGTCTACATTTTGGAAGTACAATACATCTCGCGAACCCCATCGATATTTGTCATGGGTTATTTGTGAGGGTATAGGGCCACTTGAGTAGGCCTTTCTTTTCATTTGGTCAACGTACCAGTCTGTTTCGAAAAGACTTGTACAAACAATCCGTACATCCGTCCTGTATTTTTCAATCTCCTGTGCATACCAAAGTGGAAAAGTGTCATTATCCCCAATGGTAAAAAGAATAGCGCCCACATCTTTTTGACAGGAATCCAGATACGATTTTGCCGATGATTTTGCTGTGAAACGGTTTGATCTGTCATGGTCGTCCCAATTCTGTACGGCCATGACGGTAGGTACGGCCAACAGGCATATAACAGTAACGAGAGGTGCCAAAATTTTGGGGGAGAGCCATTTTTGGAACTCATCAAAGAGACCGTAAACACCAAGCCCTATCCATAATGCAAAAATATAGAACGAGCCTACCAAGGAATAATCGCGTTCCCGTGGTTGAAATATATACGGATTTGTATAAAACTGGATTGCTATTCCGGTAAACAGGAAAAACACGAACAATACCCAAAACTGTTTTGGGTTTTTCGAGATTTGAAACAAGATACCAATGATTCCCAAAATCAGGGGTAAAAAGAAATAGGTGTTCCTGGCTTTGTTATTTTTTATGTCACTGGGTAAATTGTCTTGACTTCCCAGTCGCATTTCATCAATAAAACCAATACCGCTCAACCAATTTCCATTTTCGTCGTAGCGGCCTTGAACATCATTGTTCTTTCCAACAAAATTCCACATAAAGTACCTCCAGTACATATACCCGAACTGGAACTCTAGCATATATTTTACATTGTCCCAAACAGTGGGAGGCTGAACTTCAATGTACTCATCAAATCTTTTCAAGAAACTTATATATTGTTCAGTATCAATTTCGCCATTCGCATAACCAGTTTTTACCTGATTCACCGCCTGTCTAAGCTCGTCGTTGGATTGGGTCATTTTAAAATCCAATGGGCCAAAATAACGCATGTAGTTTTCCGCATGCTGACCACTCCACATCCGTGGTAAAATACCCTTGTGTTTTTCATGAGAATCTTGAAGCGCATTTTTGTAATAATTGACAACTATGTATTTTCCTGAGGCCTCATCTTTTTCATACTTTGGTTTGTCGTCCATTTCCTTTCCTGCAGGAGCGAATAAATCGGAATAATAAGCACCATAAACCGGGCTGTCAACCCCAGGGTATTGTTCTCGATTATAATAGGCCAATAAGGATCTAGCATCTGACGGATTGTTTTCATTGATAACCACATTGGCATTCGCACGTATTGGGAGCATTAACCAAGAAGAAAAGCCAAAAAATAAAAACATTAAGCAAAGAACAATGGTATTGGCAATACGAAAATCATTTTTACGGGTATATCTCAATCCAAAATAAAAGGCTGCAATAAAAAGGAGCCCCATAATCAATGAGCCTGAGTTAAATGGCAAACCAATGTTATTGATAAAAAAGACCTCGGCCCAACCAAACAATTTAAGGACATAAGTTAATGAGAACTTATATACCAACATTAGTATTGCAATTACCGATAGGTTGGCCAAAAGAAAGTTTTTTACCGTAGTGGTCTTATATTTCTTAAAGTAGTACAGGAGTCCTATCGATGGTATGGCCAAAAAGCCCATAAATTGTATGCCGAAGGTTAGTCCAACTACGAACGAAATCAAGATAAGCCAACGATTTCCTCGTGGATTATCAAGATTGTCTGTCCACTTTAATCCCATCCAAAGTAGAAGGGCCATGATAAAACTTGCCATTGAATAAACTTCGGTTTCAACGGCATTGAACCAAAAACTGTCTGAATAGGTGAAGGCCAGCGCTCCGACAAGACCGCTGCCAAGTATTGCGATTGCTTTGCTATTTGTAAGCTGTTCACCTTTGGCCATCAATTTTCTTGCTAAATTGGTAATGGTCCAAAACATAAATAAGATTGTGAATGCACTGGATGCGCCAGATACAAAATTCACCATTCTTGCTACTTGGTCATCACCGAATGCAAACATGGCGAAAAATGCGCCTATCATTTGTAATAGTGGTGCTCCAGGTGGGTGGCCCACTTGTAATTTGGCTGATGTTGCGATGTACTCGCCGGCATCCCAAAAACTGCTAGTGGGTTCTACGGTAATAAAGTATGTGATAAGTGCTATAAAGAAGACTACCCATCCGAGTATGGTGTCCCATTTTTCGAAGTTCTTTGAAAACATGCAGTACGTGGTTTTACCTGATGGGCGAATTTAGCAATTAATATAGATATGCTCATACATTTTTGATAAACCTTTAACAGGTATAAACAGACTTTTTTGAATTAATGTATTTAAAAATGTTTGTGCAAACCAAACTTTGTTTTAAATTTGCACGCTCTTTAGAGGTAATGGCCCATGGTGTAATGGTAACACTCCGGTTTTTGGTACCGGCATTCAAGGTTCGAGTCCTTGTGGGCCAACAAAAAATCCCAATACTTTATGTGTTGGGATTTTTCATTTTCACAGAATTATGATTTATATGTTGGGTGATTCATCTTCAGAATCTAGATTATCCAAAGTTTTCCCATCATTTTCAATTCGTTTTTCAATAGTTAAGTCAATATCGATGGCCTTGGTTTCTTTGGTCTCAATATCCATAATATTGTCGTCCACTAAATCCTCATCTAACAGGGTGCCCATTTTTTTGCCTTCCTTGATCATTGCCCAAGTCATGATCAAACTTGTGCCGATAATAACGAACAATAATATACCTGATTCAAAAGTAGCTACTTGTGCCTCTTTTGGAATTGCATAAAACAAGAGTACGGTAATCAATCCTCGAGGGGCAATGAATAACTGTGGCATTATATCGCTACCGAAAAAAGTCCTAAGAATCACAAATCTTATAGCATAAATTGAAATGATAATCAATACGCTAACAAGAGCAACGCTTAAACTAAACAATGATGATATTACTATCGTAATCCCGAATATCACGAAGAAGAAAGTGCGGACAATGAAAGCAGTTTCCAGTGTGATAATATGTAGTTCGTGGTAAATTTGATTTACTTTTTCGTTTTCTAAAAAAGTGGCTAGTTTTCCTGGAAAGAATAATCTAACGTTGGCGATTACAAGCCCAAATATCAGAATGATGATCAATGATGAAAGGTGGAATTTTTTACCTATTGCATAAAGTAGTAAAAGCACGGCAATCAATAAAAACAATTTCGCGGGACTTTTAATTCGTTGAAATATTAAGATAATGGCATAACTGGCGGCCAAGGCAATTACTACAGTAATTAAAAGATTTATGGCAAAACCGGAAACTCCAGAATCTTCAGCAGGGTTTAAACCGCCTATTAAAAAGTAGAACATCATGATTCCCATGATGTCAGAAAAGGTGCTTTCGTAAATATGGAATTCTTTTTTCTTTTCTGAAAGGCCACTTACACTGGGAATGATAATTGCACTTGAAAGTATTGATAAGGGTGTTGCATACAACCATGCCGATTGCATGGTCATTTCTGGAATGAATTGATATATTATCAATGCGGCAACCCAAGCAGAACCTATTAGTCCAATCAAAGCTATCGCCATGGCTTTTAGAATGGGAATTATTTTTTCTTTTTTTAGTTCAAGCTCCAATGCGGCTTCAAGCACGATCATAATCAAACCAACAATACCCAAAATTTCGAGGGCACCATCAAATTCAGGCATATTGGGCACAAAATAATCCAGGGCATATTGCAAGATGATGCCCAATACTATTAGCATCAATACCGATGGGATATTTGTTTTTTTAGAAACCCCATTGAACCAAAAAGAGAGAATTACAATAATAGAGGCTCCTATAATTAGGTTGTATGATGATAATATTTCCATTGTATTTTTAATTGTTGTCCTGAGAATAAAAATAGCATTAAAATACCACTTTTTACAGGTGTGACAATTTATACATCATATCTTGTAAATAAGCTTGTTGAAGATTATAAAAATGTTGTATATTTGCATCACTGAAAGGATATTACGGTATTCATGAGGGGACAATTTGTCCCCTCTTTTGTTACTAAAAGTTATGTTGAAAGACAAAGTCAAGTCGCTTTTAAACGAGGCACTCAGCCAAGATGAATCACTTTTTTTGATAGATTTTACCATGGGTGCTGACAATAGCATCAATGTTGTCTTGGATGGTGATAATGGTGTAAGTGTTCAAGATTGTATGAAGGTAAGTCGGGGCATAGAGCATAATTTAGATAGAGAGGAAGAAGATTTTTCCTTGACCGTAACATCTGCTGGTGCAGCATCGCCGATGGTGAATCCAAGACAGTATCAAAAGAATATCGGCAGAAAAGTAAAAGTGCAAACATTGGAAAATGTTTATGAAGGTAATCTTACGGCTGCCAGCACAAATGGTATTGTTTTGGAATGGAAAGCCAGAGAACCTAAGCCCATTGGAAAAGGGAAGACCACTGTTCAGAAAAAAAAGGAAATCACCTTTTCTGACATTAAGGAAGCAAAAGTTATATTAAAATTTTAATAGTAGTATACAGATGGAAAATATTGCGCTGATTGAATCTTTCTCAGAATTTAAAGACGATAAATTCATAGACAGGGTAACGCTAATGGCGATTTTGGAAGATGTTTTTAGGAACGCGCTTAAAAAGAAATTCGGTTCTGATGAGAATTTCGATATCATTATAAACCCGGACAAGGGGGATTTGGAAATTTGGAGGAACCGTATTGTTGTTGAAGATGGTGAGGTAGAAGAGCCAAATGAGGAAATTTCGCTTTCTGAGGCACAGAAAATTGAACCTGATTTTGAGGTTGGCGAGGATGTTTCTGAAGAGGTTAAGTTGATAGATTTGGGAAGAAGAGCAATTTTGGCATTACGTCAAAACCTTATTTCCAAAATCCATGAGCATGACAACACAACTATTTACAAGCAATTTAAAGACCTGGAGGGTGAAATTTATACTGCTGAGGTGCACCATATAAGACACAAGGCAGTTATTTTGTTGGATGATGAGGGGAATGAGATTATTTTGCCAAAAGATAGGCAGATTCCTTCTGACTTTTTTAGAAAAGGCGATAATGTACGTGGTATTATTGAAAGTGTTGAGCTCAAAGGCAACAAGCCTTCAATAATTATGTCCAGAAGCTCCCCGCGCTTTTTGGAGCAACTTTTCTTTCAGGAAATTCCTGAGGTTTTCGATGGTTTGATCACTATAAAGAAAGCGGTGCGTATTCCGGGCGAAAAGGCCAAGGTAGCTGTTGATTCCTATGATGATCGTATTGATCCGGTTGGTGCCTGTGTAGGTATGAAAGGTTCGCGAATTCATGGAATAGTTCGGGAATTGGGCAACGAAAATATTGATGTAATCAATTGGACGAACAATCCGCAACTATTGGTTACAAGGGCTTTGAGTCCGGCTAGGGTTTCATCTGTTAAGTTAAACGATGAGAAAATGACAGCACAGGTTTATTTGAGACCTGAGGAAGTTTCCAAGGCAATTGGTCGAGGAGGACATAATATTAGATTGGCGGGTCAACTTACTGGATACGAGATAGATGTGTTTCGGGAAGGTGTGGAAGAGGATGTAGAATTGACTGAGTTTTCAGATGAGATTGATGCTTGGATCATTGAAGAGTTCAAGAAAATTGGAATGGATACCGCAAGAAGTGTATTGGAGCAAGATGTAGATGATCTTGTAAAGAGAACAGATTTGGAAGAGGAAACAATTTCCGAAGTTGTGCGTATACTAAAAGAAGAATTAGAAGATTAGCTATATATTAGCAGCAGTTTATAGAATTAGGAATTAGTATTTATGGCAGATAATGCAACAATAAGGCTCAATAAAGTTCTAAGGGAACTCAATATCTCTTTGGACAGGGCGGTTGATTTTCTCAAGTCAAAAGGACATGATGTTGAGGCAAGACCCACCACGAAAATATCTGAGGAAGTACATCAAGTACTCTTGGATGAGTTTCAGACTGATATGAGCAAGAAAGTTGCTTCTCAGGAAGTTGGTGAGGAAAAGCGAAAAGAGAAAGAAGCCATTAGATTGCAGTTGGAGCAAGAACAGGAAGAACGTAGATTGGCTAGAGAAAGAAGAGCTGAATCTGCTGGTAGAGTGATAAAGGCGAAAGCTGAACTTGCGGGGCCAAAAACTGTTGGTAAAATAGACTTAGAGCCGAAGAAAAAGGCAAAACCGGTTGTAGAAGAGAAGAAGGAAGAGGTTGCACCAGTAAAAGAAGTTGAAAAACAAGTAAAGGAAAAGGCTGTTGAAGAAAAAACTGTTGAGGAGGTAAAAGAGGCAAAGGTAGAAGAGCCTACATCAGCTCCAGCTGCTGAGGAAGCCACTCCAGTTGATGAAAAAATAACAACGCAATATCAAAAACTTTCAGGACCAAAGATACTAGGGGATAAAATTGACCTTAGTAAGTTTAATAAGCCAAAGAAAAAGAAAGAAGAGCCAAAAACCACTTCTGACAATACAGATAGAAAGAAGAGAAGAAAGAGAATTGTTAGTAATCAAGGAAGTGGTCCCGGAAAAGGTGGGCCTTCTAGAAGTGGTGGTCCGGGAGCTAGAAAAGGCGGAAAGCGTTTTGCAACTGTAAATAAGGTTGAGCCATCTGAAGAAGATGTTCAAAAACAGGTAAGGGAAACTCTTGAGAAACTTCAAGGGAAATCCAAAAAGGGTAAAGGTGCCAAATATCGTAGAGATAAAAGAGATCAACATCGCCAACAGACAGAAGCTGATCTTGAGTTACAAGAAATTGAAAGTAAAACGCTTAAGGTTACTGAGTTTGTAACTGCGAATGAGGTTGCTACGATGATGAGTGTTAGTACTACTGAAATCATATCGGCTTGTATGTCATTGGGTATTATGGTTACCATGAACCAGCGATTAGATGCAGAAACATTATCCATAGTTGCCGAAGAGTTTGGGTATGAAGTGGAATTTGTTACTGCTGATATTGAAGAAAGTATAATAGAAGAGGTTGATGCGCCAGAGGATTTATTGCCTAGAGCGCCGATAGTTACCGTTATGGGACATGTTGATCACGGTAAGACTTCTTTGTTGGATTATATTCGTGAAGAAAATGTTATTGCAGGGGAAAGTGGAGGAATAACACAGCATATTGGGGCATACGGTGTAACCTTGGCAGATGGTCAAAAAATCTCTTTCTTGGATACTCCCGGTCACGAAGCTTTTACAGCGATGCGTGCACGTGGTGCACAAGTTACCGATATAGCGATTATTGTGGTTGCTGCCGACGATGATATTATGCCTCAGACCAAGGAGGCTATCAGTCATGCTCAGGCTGCAGGTGTACCTATTGTATTTGCTATAAACAAAATAGATAGACCAACGGCAAATCCTGATAAGATTAAGGAAGGGCTTGCTCAAATGAATTTATTAGTTGAAGATTGGGGTGGTAAAATACAGTCACATGATATATCAGCTAAAACAGGTGAGGGTATTAAAGAGTTGCTTGAAAAGGTACTGCTTGAAGCTGAGCTTTTGGAGCTAAAGGCGAACCCAGATAAGTTGGCTAACGGTACTGTTGTTGAGGCGTTCTTAGATAAAGGAAAGGGTTACGTATCAACTATTTTGGTGCAAGCTGGTACTTTAAAAATAGGTGATTACGTATTGGCAGGAACATGCAGTGGTAAAGTTAAGGCCATGCATGATGAACGAGGAAAGGAAATAAGTGAAGTTGGTCCTTCAACCCCGATTTCGATTCTTGGTTTGGACGGAGCTCCACAGGCTGGGGATAAATTCAATGTATTGGAAGATGAGCGTGAAGCTAAGCAGATTGCTACCAGGAGGTCTCAACTTCAAAGAGAGCAGTCGGTTAGAACACAGCGTCATATTACGTTGGATGAAATCGGAAGACGTATTGCTTTAGGGGACTTTAAGGAATTGAACATTATCCTCAAAGGTGATGTTGATGGTTCTGTTGAGGCATTGACGGATTCGTTCCAGAAATTGTCTACAGAAGAGATACAGGTAAATATAATTCATAAAGGAGTTGGGCCAATTACTGAGTCCGATGTTCTTTTGGCTTCTGCCTCAGATGCAGTTATTATTGGCTTTAATGTAAGGCCAATGGGTAATGCGAGAGCCGTTGCTGATAAGGAAGAAATAGATATCAGAATGTATTCTATTATCTATGATGCAATTAATGATCTTAAGGACGCAATGGAAGGTATGCTTTCTCCAGAAATGAAGGAAGAGATTACGGGTACTGCTGAAATTCGTGAGACTTTTAAAATATCCAAGATTGGTACAATAGCTGGTTGTATGGTTACAATTGGTAAAATATTCCGAAACTCCAATATTCGATTAATACGTGATGGTGTTGTAATCTATACAGGCGAGCTGGCATCTTTAAAGCGATTTAAAGATGATGTGAAAGAGGTTTCCAAAGGCTATGATTGCGGTCTACAGATTAAAAACTACAATGATATTAAAGAACTTGATATTGTTGAGGCCTTTGAAGAGGTGGCAGTCAAGAAGAAACTAAAATCAAAATAATAGGTTCTTTACAGAATAAAAAAAATCGACTTTTTCAAGTCGATTTTTTTGGTTTTAATAACATCGCATCAGGATATTTTTCTCTTATTTCCTTGAATTTTCGTTCCGCTTCGAGCTTTGACTTGAATCTACCTAAACGAACTCTGTATGTAGGTGAGTCAAAATCTATTTTTGAAAACAAATCGGGAAAATCTATTTCAACATTTTCTTTTATTGTTTGAGCTTTGGCAAAAGAACCAAAACCCACTTGTATTCTGTAGTATTCATGATCTTTATTGGCTGCCTTATAAATTTCCAGTAAATCACTTATTTGGTCATCCTGTTGAATGTTAACCTGTCCTTGTTGGGCTAGGCCAAAGGTTGTTGAGAAAGTTATAAGGGCAATAATAGCTAACGATTTCATGGTGTTATTGTTATGATATATTTTCATCTTTACAAAAGTAAATTTTTAATGACTATTGAAAACTTTTCCCATTTATTTAGAACAATTATAAATTATAATTATCAATACCTTAACATTTTGCAAATAAAGTCTAATCCGTATTTTTGCCAACAATTCAGGTACGGTTAAAAGAATGATTTTACCCTTATTATAGTAATAACCGTGCCAAAAATTCGATTGAAATATTCTATATATGAAAAAGGTAATATACCGCAATCAAATTTCTAAAGTTTTAGGTATCAGTCTAGTAGTTTTCCTACTTTTTTCCATTTCTCTTACTGCACAGGATGATGCAGCTGTAGTCGCAGAGGTTGAAGCTGTATCTGGTGATGCTGTAAAGGGAAAGACACTTTTTAACCAAAATTGTGCTGCTTGTCACTCATTGACTCGAAAAATGACGGGTCCGTCTTTGGCGAATGTTGAATCCCGCCTTAGTGAAGATGAAGGTTTGGATCGTGAGTGGTTAAATACTTGGATAAAGAATAGTCCAGGTATGATAAAGGATGGTGATGCTTATGCGAATAAGATTTACAATGAATATTCGCAAGCACCAATGACGGCATTTCCTACGTTGTCGAACACTGATATAGATGATATTTTGGCCTACACGGCAGCACCGCCTCCAGCTCCAGTAGTTGTTGCGGATACTGCTGTTGGTGAGGCTGATTCGGCTAAATCTTCAGGAATTTCAAATGAGTTGATTCTAGGGGCACTAGGTATTGTCTTGGCCTTATTGATAATGATGCTCATTTTGGTGCAACGAACGTTGAAACGCATTGCTGAGGCCAATGGACTTGATTTGGAAAAGGCTAAATCTGAAAGAAGTTTACCATTGTGGAAAGCATTTGCAAAGAATCAGTTCTTGGTATTGGTTTCTGCGATTTTACTTTTACTGGCAGGGGCGTATTTCGCCTACGGTTGGATGATGCAGATAGGTATTGATCAAGGTTATGCGCCAATTCAACCAATTCATTATTCCCATAAAATACATGCTGGGGATAATAAGATTGAGTGTAAGTATTGTCACTCATCGGCAAGAGTATCAAAACATTCAGGGATACCTTCTTTGAATGTGTGTATGAATTGTCATAAATCTATTTATGAATATCAAGGAAACCCTGAAGGTCCTTCAAAAGAGGATTTGGCTAACGGGTACACTAATGAGTTCTATACTGGTGAAATAAAGAAATTATATAAAGCCGTTGGATGGGACGAAGAAAACCAGGAGTATACCGGTGATACTCAGCCGGTGGAATGGGTGCAGGTACATAACTTACCTGACTTGGTTTATTTCAACCACTCACAACACGTTTCGGTGGCTGGAATAGAGTGTCAGACTTGTCACGGTCCTGTTGAGGAGATGGAGATTGTAGAGCAGTATTCTCCATTGACAATGGGGTGGTGTATAAACTGTCATAAAGAAACTAATGTGAAGGTTGAGGGTAATGAATATTATGCCAAGATTCACGAGGAGCTTTCAAAGAAATATGGAGTTGACCAATTGACAGCGGCCCAGATGGGTGGTTTGGAATGTGGAAAATGTCATTATTAATAAAAATAAAGTAGCTAATTACAGATATATCGTATGGCATCAAACAAAAAATATTGGAAGAACGAAGCGGAGTTAAATCCAAACGATTCCATTGTTGAGACGCTAAAGCAGAATGAATTTGTTCAAGAAATTCCTGTTGACGAGTTTTTGGGTGACAAAGAAAATTTGTCATCTTCAAATACAAACAGAAGGGATTTTCTTAAATATGTTGGTTTTAGCACTGCTGCTGCAGCTATGGCGGCCTGTGAGGGTCCTGTGAGAAAATCTATTCCTTATGTGGTTCAGCCAGAAAGTATTGTTCCTGGTGTGGCCAATTACTATGCAACAACTATTGCAAATGGTTTTGATTTTGCCAGTGTTTTGGTAAAAACTAGAGAGGGTAGACCAATCAAGATTGAAAACAATACAGCTACCAAGATTAATGGTGGCGCTAATGCTCGTGTTCAAGGTTCTGTATTGTCATTATATGACAGTACTAGACTGCAAGGTCCTCTTAAAGATGGCGAACCTGTTGAATGGAGCGCTATAGATGCCGATGTAAAAGCGAAGTTGGCAAGCCTGAATACAGCGGGAAAACAAATTGCTTTATTGACTCAAACATATGCAAGTCCTTCAACCTCAAAGTTGATTTCTGAATTTAAGGAAATGTACAGTACGGTCAATCATGTTACATATGATGCCATTTCTGAGGATGCTGCAATTAATGCTTTCGAGGCAAGATATGGGGAAAGGGCTTTGGCTGATTATGATTTTGAGAAAGCCGAGGTTATAATTTCTTTTGGTGCTGATTTCCTTGCTGACTGGCAAGGTGGTGGTTACGATAGTGGATATTCGAAAGGCCGGGTTCCAAAAAATGGAAAGATGTCCAAGCATGTACAGTTTGAAGCTAATATGTCTTTGACCGGAGCTAATGCTGATCAAAGAGTGCCTCTTACTCCAATGCAACAAAAAGTTGCGCTAGCACAATTATTTGCAAAATTGAATGGAACCACCACGAGTGGTGAAATTCCAGAATATGCGCAAAGGGCAGTTGAAAGTGCTGCTAAGGCAATAAGTAATAATAAGGGAGCAGCCGTTGTTGTGACGGGATTGCAAGATGAGAATGCTCAAGCCGTTGTTTTGGCAATAAATGAAATGTTAGGCAGTTCTGCTTTTGATGCGAAGGCTCCTAAATATGTTCGTCAAGGAAATGCGAAAAGCGTAGATACATTGATTGCTGATATGAAAGCGGGTCGCGTTGGAGCGTTGATCATTGATGGTGTTAACCCAATGTATACTTTGCCAAATGCTGTTGATTTTGCGGAAGGAATCGAGAAAGTTGATCTTTCGATTGCTTTTACTACCAATTGGACAGAAACAACAGAAATGACCAATTATGCTGCCGCTTCAAACCACTATTTGGAATCTTGGGGTGATACACAAATCAAGAAAGGTCATTATGGTTTAATGCAACCTACTATTAAAGAGCTTTTTGATACAAGACAGGTACAATCTGCTTTATTGCAGTGGATGGGTAGTGATAAAAGTTATTACGATTATATAAAAGAAGCTTGGAGCACAGATGTTCTTAATGGAGGTGATTGGAATAAAGCCTTGCATGATGGTGTCTTTGTAGCTGGTTCCAGCGCAGTTGATGAGTTGGTGGAATCAGTAGCAACTGTTGTTGGTGTTGAGGAGGAAGCTACATCGGTAGATGTAACTTCTGCGGTTCGAAGTTTAGCCAGTGCCACTAGTGGCGGCGGAATGGAGCTTACTTTATATTCGAAGGTGGGTATGGGTGATGGCCAACAAGCTGGCAACCCTTGGTTGCAAGAATTTCCAGATCCTATTTCACGGGTTTCTTGGGATAACTATGTTACTGTATCTAAAGCAGATGCTGAAAACTTAGGTTTAATAAATGAAAACGTTGCCAACGGTGGTTTAGACGGTAGTTATGCCAAATTAACTGTTAATGGAGTGACTATTGACAATGTGCCTGTGTTGATTCAACCCGGACAAGCTGCAGGTTCAATTGGTTTGGCTCTTGGTTATGGTAGGCAAGTAGGGATGAAATCAGAAATGCAAACCGGTGTTAATGCCTATCCTTTATATCAAGGCTTTAATAATGTGCAATCTGCTACGATTGAAAAATCAGTGGGGATGCATGAGTTCGCCTGTATGCAATTGCATAATACCTTAATGGGTAGAGGTGATATTATCAAAGAAACTACTTTAGAAATATTCAATACAAAGAATCATTCAGAATGGAATGAGGTTCCTGTTGTCTCTTTGGATCACCAAGAGGTTCCTGCAACTTCAGTAGATCTTTGGGATGAATTTGATCGTTCGATAGGGCATCATTTTAATATGTCCATTGACTTGAACGCCTGTACTGGATGTGGGGCTTGTGTCATTGCCTGTGGAACAGAGAATAACGTTCCTGTGGTTGGCAAGGAAGAGGTGAGAAAATCTAGAGATATGCACTGGCTGCGTATAGATAGGTATTATTCTTCTGAAGATACATTTGAAGAGGATAATGTTAAAAAGGATGAGTTTAATGGCTTGTCTGGTGATAAGGGCTCTTTGGGTGGTTTTGGTGAGTTGGAAGATCCAGCAACCAATCCTCAGGTAGCATTTCAGCCAATAATGTGTCAGCACTGTAACCATGCGCCTTGTGAGACTGTTTGTCCTGTTGCGGCAACTTCACATGGTCGTCAAGGGCAGAATCAAATGGCCTATAATAGATGTGTTGGTACAAGATATTGTGCGAATAACTGTCCTTACAAAGTACGTAGGTTCAATTGGTTCCTTTATAACAACAATGATGAGTTTGATTACCATATGAACAATGATTTGGGTAAAATGGTACTTAATCCAGATGTTAATGTTCGGTCTAGAGGGGTAATAGAAAAATGTTCGATGTGTATTCAAAAAACACAGAAAACTATTCTTGATGCCAAAAGGGATGGTCGCATGATTAAGGATGGCGAGTTCCAAACCGCTTGTTCAATGGCTTGTAGTAATGGGGCTATTGTATTTGGCGATGTAAATGATGAGAAAAGTGAGATAGCGGAGTTGAAGGAAAGTGATCGTACATACCATTTGCTGGAGCATGTAGGGACTAAACCAAATGTTTTTTATCACGTAAAAGTGAGAAATAGCAACGAAGCATAAAAATAATATTTAGCAAAGTAACTTAATAAAAATTATGGCGTCGCATTACGAAGCACCTATACGAAAACCCCTAGTTCTTGGAGATAAAGGCTACCACGACGTAACTGTGGATATTGCCGCTCCTGTTGAGGGAAGAGCCAACAAGCATTGGTGGATTGTTTTTTCCATTGCTTTGGCAGCATTCCTGTGGGGTATTGGTTGTATTATTTACACAATCTCTACTGGTATTGGTACCTGGGGTTTGAACAAAACAGTTAACTGGGCTTGGGATATCACAAACTTTGTTTGGTGGGTAGGAATTGGACATGCAGGTACATTGATTTCTGCTGTACTTTTACTTTTTAGACAAAAATGGAGAATGGCAATTAACCGATCTGCGGAGGCTATGACCATTTTTTCGGTTGTACAAGCTGGTTTGTTTCCGATTATACACATGGGCCGCCCGTGGTTGGCTTATTGGGTGTTGCCTATTCCAAACCAATTTGGTTCGTTGTGGGTGAACTTTAATTCTCCGTTATTGTGGGATGTATTCGCGATTTCGACGTATTTGTCTGTTTCATTGGTATTCTGGTGGACAGGTTTGTTGCCTGATTTTGCAATGATCCGGGATAGGGCCGTACTTCCTTTTCAAAAGAAAATATACAGCTTATTAAGTTTTGGTTGGACAGGTCGTGCCAAGGATTGGCAACGTTTTGAAGAAGTTTCATTGGTTTTGGCAGGTTTGGCCACGCCATTGGTACTTTCGGTACATACTATTGTATCTTTTGACTTTGCTACATCGGTCATTCCTGGATGGCATACTACCATATTTCCTCCATACTTTGTTGCTGGGGCTGTATTCTCAGGATTCGCGATGGTGAACACACTACTGATTATCATGAGAAAGGTATGTAGGTTAGAGGCTTATATTACTGTGCAGCATATTGAGCTTATGAACATTGTAATCATGATTACGGGAACAATAGTTGGTTGTGCATATATCACTGAGCTGTTTATGGCATGGTATTCTGGAGTTGAGTACGAGCAATATGCATTTTTGAACAGAGCTACAGGGCCTTACTGGTGGGCGTATTGGGCGATGATGAGCTGTAATGTATTCTCGCCTCAGTTCATGTGGTTCAAAAAATTACGAACCAGTATTATGTTCTCATTCTTTATTTCAATTATTGTGAACATAGGAATGTGGTTTGAGCGTTTCGTGATTATTGTTACTTCGCTGCATAGAGATTATTTACCTTCTTCTTGGAGTATGTTCTCCCCAACATTTGTTGATGTAGGTACGTTTATAGGTACCATTGGTTTCTTCTTTGTTCTGTTTCTATTATATGCAAGAACATTCCCTGTAATAGCACAGGCAGAGGTTAAGACTATATTAAAATCTTCTGGTGAAAAGTATAAGAAGTTAAGAGAGGCTGGTAAGCCATTGTATCAAATCAGTGGTAATACAAAGGTTGGTGAAACTGTTGAAGAAGTAGTCGAGGAGGTAAATGAAGAAGTAAATGATTCTGCTAAAGATGTATCTAGTTTGTTGGATTCTATTGGGGTTTTCGATGCATCTAAAGACAAGGCGGATGACCTCAAGAAAGTGAAGGGTATTGGTCCTCAAATGGAAAAAACTTTGAATCAAATCGGTATTTTCACTTTTGCTCAGGTAAGTCGTATGACAGAGAAAGAATATAACTTGTTGGATTCAATCACAGAATCGTTCCCAGGAAGAGCACAACGTGATGATTGGGCCGGACAAGCAAAAAAGTTAAATAACAATCAATAGCATATGGCATCTAAAGTTATACATGCATATTATAATGATGACGACGTGTTAATGAACGCAGTCAAAAAGGTGAAGGGCGCCAAACATCATATTGAAGAAGTGTATTGTCCTTTTCCAGTACATGGACTGGATAAAGCTATGGGTCTGGCACCTACAAGAATAGCCATTACATCTTTTATTTACGGTTGTGTTGGTCTAATAGTATCAATTGTTATGATGGATTATATCATGATTCAAGATTGGCCCCAAGACATTGGTGGTAAGCCAAGTTTTAGCTATTTGGAGAACATGCCGGCATTTGTACCAATCATGTTTGAGTTAACAGTATTTTTTGCGGCTCATTTAATGGTGATCACATTTTACTTGAGAAGTAGACTATGGCCATTTAAAAAGGCAGAAAACCCTGATGTTAGAACAACTGATGACCATTTTGTAATGGAGTTGGCAATTCATGATAACGAAAAAGAATTAAAGAATTTATTGATGGACACCGGTGCGGTTGAAATTAATGTTTCAGAAAAGTAGTCATAAGATGATGAAAAGTATTATAAAGTTAGGAATGGCATTTGGATTGGTACTCTTTGTTGCTGCTTGTGCAGAAAAAGAAAGTCCCAATTATCAATATATGCCGAACATGTATGAACCAGTAAGCTACGAAGCTTATCAAAAGGTTGATTTCCTACCTAGTGGTTCTGAGGCAATGTTGCCTGCAGAGAATACAGTTCCAAGAGGTTTTATGCCATATGATATAGAAAATACTATGGAAGGGAAAGAACTTTCTAAGTTAAGGACCAGTCCATTGGATTCATTGATGAGTGAGGCTAATTTGGCAAAAGGAAAAGAGTTGTACGATATATATTGTGCAATTTGTCACGGTAGCAAAGGTGATGGTCAAGGAACATTGGTGAAAAGGGAAAAAATTCTTGGGGTTCCCAGTTATGCCGATGTTGCGCGTAATATTTCTGTCGGTGGTGTAAACCATGTTATATATTATGGTTTAAATGCAATGGGTTCTCACGCATCTCAATTGAATTCTGAAGAGCGTTGGCAGGTATCCGAGTACGTAATGAAATTGAAACAAGATTTATAAAATAATACATAGATTAAAGATATGTACACGTTTTCAAACAAACTAAGAATTGCTTCAATCATATTAATGATTGTTGGTGCTTTAGGGATTGGTATAGGGTTTATATCAGCTCCGAGTACAGTTGAAGAGGCCAAGGCCATGGTTGCTAGTCATGATGATAGTCATGGTGATTCACATGCTGATGAAACTTCTCATGCTGTAAGCGAAGGTCACGAAGAAGAAGCTCATGCTGAAGGGCATGATGCTGCGCACGATGTGCATGTCTTACATCAATTACAGAATAAGCCGTGGGCTGCTTTGTACGTAGCTGCATTTTTCTTCTTTATGATAGCTCTTGGAGCATTGGCTTTTTATGCAATACAGAGAGCTTCACAGGCTGGTTGGGCCCCTCTGCTTTTTAGAGTAATGGAAGGTATTACAGCCTATTTGGTGCCAGGAGGAATTATAGTATTTGTTATCTTGGTTTTATCGGTAATGCATATGAATCACCTGTTCGTTTGGATGGATGCCGATGTAGTGGCACATGATAAATTGTTACAAGGTAAAGCAGGTTTTTTGAACCCAACATTCTTTTTGGTTAGGGCAGTAATATTTTTAGGCGGTTGGATACTTTATAGGGAGTATTCAAGAAAACTTTCTTTAAAGCAAGACGAATCTGATGATAACTCCAATTTTAAATTGAATTTTAAAATATCAGCAGCATTCTTGGTATTTTACTTGATATCAGAATCAATGATGTCTTGGGATTGGATTATGAGTGTGGATCCACACTGGTTCAGTACTTTGTTTGGCTGGTATGTATTTGCAAGTATGTTCGTTTGTGGTATAACAGTTATCGCCATGGTAACCATTTATTTAAAATCTAAGGATTATTTACCTGAGGTTAACGATAGCCATATTCATGATTTGGCTAAGTTCATGTTTGGTATTAGTGTATTCTGGACTTACTTATGGTTTTCACAGTTCATGCTGATTTGGTATTCTAATATCCCTGAAGAGGTAACATACTATGTGACTCGAATAAATGATTTTAAATTACCATTTTTTGGTATGGTAGTTATGAACTTTGTTTTACCGTTATTACTGTTGATGAATAGTGATTACAAGAGAATCAATTGGTTTGTTATAATGACAGGTATAATTATATTAGCAGGTCATTATTTGGATATTTTCAATATGATTATGCCATCAACCGTTGGTAAACAATGGTCCATTGGAATACCCGAAATAGGTTCTGTTTTATTCTTTGCAGGATTGTTCATTTTCTGGATTTTTAGAGCATTGACCAAAGCACCTCTTCAACCTAAACGTAATCCGTTTATCGAAGAGAGTAAACATTTTCATTATTAGTCTCTGAGCTTATTCCTGTCCTTCCCGGTGGTTATTGGGAAGAGGGGGTTTTATGCGCCATTGCGACAAGGTAAACCTTATACTCTAGGGAATAAGGGTTTAAGAATATTTTTAGTAAGTTTAAAGCGAAATTTTAAATAATACAATGACGACATTATTGATTTTAGGAGTTCTGGTATTAGTAGCCATAGCGATATGGCAAATGACCAAGATATTTGAATTATCGCAAATTAGTGCAGATGATTCGCAAGTGGCTAATGATAGGGACAATAAATACAATGGGTATTTATTAATGGTGTTTTTAGTGTTTATTTACGCTATCACCATTTTTAGTTTTTGGAAATACACTAAAATACTGTTACCGGAAGCAGCTTCTGAACATGGGGGAGAGTATGATTATTTAATGTTGGTTTCCTTTATAATAATATTTATTGTTCAAACAATTACCCAGGCTTTATTACATTATTTTGGGTTTAAGTATAAAGGAGAAAAAGGAAAAAAAGCACTTTATTTCGCTGATAATAATATGTTGGAGGCGATCTGGACTATTATCCCTGTTATTGTTTTGGCAGGATTAATTCTTTGGGGATTATACACTTGGACCAGCATCATGGATTTTAATGATGAGGATGATCCATTAGTTGTAGAGCTTTATGCGCAACAGTTTAATTGGACCGCCAGATACGCAGGTAATGATAATGTTTTGGGAAGTGCAAATGTTAGAATGATTGACATTGATAAAGCCAATATCTTAGGCATAGATGAGTCTGATTTAAACGCTTCTGATGATATAATCGTGAAGGAATTACATTTACCAGTTGGTAGAAAAGTTAATTTTAAAATGCGCTCGCAGGATGTTCTGCATTCAGCGTATATGCCACATTTTAGAGCACAAATGAACTGTGTTCCCGGGATGACTACTCAATTTTCATTTACACCAACTATCACTACTGCCGATATGAGGAATAACCCTGATGTCGTTGACAAAGTAAAAAGAACAAACGCAATCCGGGCCGAACGGGCAGCAGCCGGTAAGGATAATTCCGATCCATGGGAATTTGATTATGTATTGCTTTGTAATAAAATATGCGGAAAATCTCATTACAATATGCAAATGAAGATTATCGTGGAAGAAGAAGCGGAATATAACAAATGGCTTGCTTCTCAGCAGACCTTTTCGCAAACCATGGCATCAGTTCAATAATTAGGGAATTAAAAAAATAAAAAACAAAGATTTATGTCGGCCACAGCAAATGCACATTTAGAAGACCACGGAGATGATCACGGGCATCATCACAAGGAGACTTTTGTGACCAAATACATTTTTAGCCAAGACCATAAAATGATAGCTAAACAGTATCTTATTACTGGTGTTTTGATTATGGGGTTTCTTGGTATAGCTATGTCCTTAATGTTTCGAATGCAACTGGCATGGCCTGGGGAGTCTTTCCCAATTTTCGAAGCTTTACTGGGAGATTGGGCACCAAATGGTGTAATGGATGCTGATATCTATTTGTCCTTGGTAACCATTCATGGCACCATCATGGTATTTTTTGTACTTACTGCCGGGTTAAGTGGAACGTTTAGTAACCTACTTATTCCTTTACAGATTGGGGCACGTGATATGGCTTCTGGTTTCTTGAATATGGTTTCCTACTGGTTGTTCTTTTTGTCCTGTGTGATTATGCTTTCTTCATTGTTCGTTGAGGCTGGCCCTGCGAATGCGGGATGGACAATATATCCACCATTAAGTGCATTGCCAATGGCACAGTCAGGCTCAGGAATGGGTATGACTTTATGGTTGGTATCTATGGCGATATTTATTGCCTCTTCTTTATTGGGGTCTTTGAATTATATCGTAACTGTTATCAATCTTAGAACTAAAGGAATGTCAATGACTAGATTGCCTTTGACAATCTGGGCGTTCTTTGTAACTGCCATAATTGGAGTTGTTTCTTTCCCAGTTTTATTGTCTGCAGCTTTACTGTTAATAATGGACAGAAGCTTTGGAACTTCCTTTTTTCTTTCAGATATTTTTATACAAGGGGAGGTTTTACATTACCAAGGGGGTTCACCAGTATTGTTTGAACATTTATTTTGGTTCTTAGGACACCCTGAGGTGTATATTGTTATTTTACCGGCAATGGGTATTGTTTCTGAAATTATGGCAAACAATGCTCGTAAACCAATTTTTGGGTATCGTGCAATGATTGCGTCTATTATTGCAATTGCCTTTTTATCTACAATCGTATGGGGACACCATATGTTTATATCAGGAATGAATCCATTCCTTGGTTCAGTTTTTACTTTTACAACTCTTTTGATTGCAATACCATCAGCTGTAAAATCTTTCAACTGGATTACAACACTTTGGAAAGGTAACTTGCAGCTTAACCCTGCTATGTTATTTTCAATAGGCTTGGTGTCAACATTTATTACAGGAGGTCTTACAGGAATTATCCTTGGGGATAGTACCTTGGATATCAATGTACATGATACCTATTTCGTGGTTGCCCACTTTCACTTGGTAATGGGAATTTCAGCCCTTTATGGGGTGTTTGCTGGTATTTACCACTGGTTCCCAAAAATGTTTGAAGGTAAAATGATGAACAAAAACTTGGGGTACATACATTTTTGGATAACTGCAGTCTGTGCTTATGGGGTTTTCTTCCCGATGCACTTTGTGGGTATGGCCGGGGTGCCAAGACGTTATTATGAGAATACCGCGTTTCCGATGTTCGATGAATTGACGGATGTTCAAGTATTAATGACTGTGTTTGCATTAGTTGCAGGTCTAGCCCAATTAGTTTTCTTGTTCAACTTTATTTATAGTATGTTTTATGGTAAAAAAGGGGCACAGAACCCTTGGAAAGCCAATACATTGGAATGGACGGCTCCTCAAGAGCATATACACGGTAACTGGCCAGGTGCTATTCCACATGTTCATCGTTGGGCATATGACTATAGCAAAACCGATGAGAATGGGGAGTATATAATTCCAGGACAGGATTTTGTTCCGCAAAATGTCCCGATGAAGGATGATGAGGAGGAGCTTCATCATTAAATAAATATTATTTTATAAGAAAAATGCCCAACTAGTATAGTTGGGCATTTTTTTTGATATACCCATAAATGTTGATTAATCTTTTTTGTAATATATTTAGTCAAATTAAAGATGAAGAATTTATAAACTATCGTCTTAGAACACATACCATTAAAATGAAAAATATTATCACCTTACTTGTTTTGCTAGTTTGTTTTCAGACTTACTCACAACGAAAACCAAAAATAAAAGGAAACAAAAGTGTCATTGAGGTTAGGGAGGATCTTCCTCCTTTTAATGCCATCGAATTGATAGATGATTTGGAAATAGTACTCCAGAAAGGTTCCGATGAGGGGTACACAATCAATGCGGATGACAATTTAATTGATGTGCTGAAATTCAAAGTTGAGGACAGTACCTTATTTATCAGTTCATTTTATAGGATAACTTCAAAAAAGAAGTTGGAGATTACAGTTAATTATTTTGAATTGCAATCTATTACCATGCGAGATGGTAAAATAAACATGAAAGATGTTATTACTTCCGATGAGTTGGTTGTCAATACATTCGGTCCTTCGAGATTGGAGCTTAATGCCACAGCCGCAGTATTGGATATTAATATGGAAGGGATGAGTTCTGGTGATTTTAATCTGGCTAGCGACTCTTTGAATATAACCTTAAAAGATAGGATAGATGTTCGTATTTATTCAGTAGGAGCTAGTAGTTCATTAGAAATGGATAAGAATGCCAGTGCAAAGGTAGAGGGGTCTACAGATATGTTCAAGTTGAATCTTTTTGGGAATTCAAATTTAAAAGCTGCAAAGTTTGAAGCCGGAATTATCAATGCGAATCTGGAGGAATCTCCCAATGCAAGACTTAACGCATATGAAAGTATAGCGCTTTCTTCTAGAGGCTCTTCCAAAACGCACTTGTATGGTAACGGAAAGATTACTATTCTTGAATTCTTGGATACCTCACAACTTCACAAAGAGAAGTAGTTAATAACTAAACATAACATTAAAAGAAAACCCCATTGCCAAAAGCAATGGGGTTTTAAATTCAAAAATATGGTTTTGGTTAGGATTGTAAAGCTCCAGCTTTAGGGCCTGCCTCAATTATCTCCGAATTTACATTTGCTTCAAATTTTTTGAAGTTCTCAGTAAATAAATTAACAAGCTTCAATTTAGTAGCTTCAAATTTAGCTTTGTCTTCCCAAGTGTTTCTAGGAATCAATACTTCAGAAGGAACGTTAGGACAAGTTGTTGGTATTTGGAATCCAAATTCCTCATCTTGTACAAATTCAGCATTGTCGAAATCGTGATTATGAATCGCATCTACCATAGCTCTAGTATGCTTCAACTTCATTCTAGAACCACTACCTGTCCAACCTGTATTGATCAACCATGCTTTTGCTTTATGGTTTTTGATTTTCTCAGCTAATAATTCAGCATATTTGTTAGGGTGCCACATCATAAAGGCAGCTCCATAACATGCACTGAAGTTAGGGGTTGGTTCTGTTACTCCCATCTCAGTACCTGCCATCTTTGCAGTGTATCCTGAAATAAAGTGATAACTTGCTTGCTCAGGGGTTAATTTACTAACTGGAGGCAAGACACCAAAAGCATCACAAGTAAGGAATATGATATTTTCAGGATGTCCGGCAACACAAGGTATCTGAACATTGTCGATAAAGTTGATTGGATATGAAGCTCTAGTATTTTCGGTTATAGAAACATCTGTATAATCTACTTTTCTTGAGCCTTTGTCATAAACCACATTTTCCAATACAGTACCAAAACGTATGGCGTTGAAAATATCGGGTTCATTCTCTGGAGTTAGGTCAATCGCTTTAGCATAACATCCACCTTCAATATTGAAAGTTCCTTGTTCGGTCCAGCAATGCTCATCGTCACCGATCAATCTACGTTTTGGATCAGCACTCAAGGTGGTTTTTCCAGTTCCAGAAAGACCAAAAAGAATGGTTACATCATCTTTCTCACCTACATTGGCAGAACAGTGCATAGGTAGTACTCCTTGCAAAGGCATTAGGTAATTCATTACACCAAAGATTCCTTTTTTCATTTCCCCTGCATATTCAGAACCTAAGATTACAATCTCTTTGCGCTCTAGGTTAACATCGATACTAGTCTTAGAGGTCATTTCTGAAGTGTAGCGGTTAGCTGGGAACTGACCGGCATTGAGGATTACATAATCAGGCTCACCAAAATCGGCCAATTCCTCTTTCGTCGGCATGATGAGCATGTTCTGCATGAACAACGCATGATAAGCACGAGTACAAACAATCCTTGTTTTAATTCTATAATTAGGATCCCATCCAGCATATGCGTCAACAACAAATAAGTGATCACAAACGTTAAGATAATCCAAAGCACGTTCATGGTTGACCATATAGGTATGTTCGTCCAAACCTATATTTATATTACCCCAATCAATGTTTTTTTCTGAATCAGGATGACGAACTATTCTCTTGTCTTTAGGGCTACGTCCTGTTTTTTCACCAGAATAGGTCATAAGCGCACCTACATCAGAAATTGCAGTTCCTTTTTCTAAACGAAGACCTAGTTCATAAAGAACGGGTACACTACTGTTCCTATAAATTACTTCGGTGTCAATTCCGTATTGTTTTAAATTAAAAGTTTCAGACATTGTTTCTTGCTTTTAAATGGTTGTTATAATACTTGTTTTAAATTCTATGCAAAGTATGGAAATATTGATTTGAAAAAAGATGACAAATGTCATGTTGTTGAAAGTTAACCAACTACAACGTTATATATAGTAGGCTTTCTATAAATTTTAACATTTGAATTTCACTATCTTTGTTTTGATATGAACGAACACTTAGATCCTGCCTCAGAAAATCTTACTCCTGAGGAAATAGATATAGAAAGAGCATTACGCCCCATAACCTTTGATGATTTTACAGGCCAAGAACAAGTACTTGAAAATTTAAAAGTATTTGTTGAAGCTGCCAATCAAAGAGATGAGGCTTTGGATCACACTTTGTTCCATGGCCCACCAGGTTTGGGTAAAACCACATTGGCCCATATTTTGGCCAATGAACTAGGTGTTGGTATAAAAATAACATCAGGTCCTGTACTTGATAAGCCAGGGGATTTAGCTGGATTGTTGACAAACCTGCAAGAGCGGGATGTGTTGTTTATTGATGAAATACATCGATTAAGTCCTATTGTTGAAGAGTATTTGTACTCAGCAATGGAGGATTACAAGATTGATATAATGATAGAGACCGGTCCAAACGCAAGATCAGTTCAGATAAACTTGAACCCCTTCACCTTAATAGGGGCAACTACAAGGTCAGGATTACTAACTGCGCCAATGCGTGCACGTTTTGGTATTCAAAGTAGATTGCAGTACTACTCAACCGAATTATTATCCACAATCGTTGAGCGAAGTGCGGAAATACTTAAAGTGCCCATAGCTATTGATGCTGCAATTGAAATTGCAGGTCGCAGTAGGGGAACCCCAAGAATTTGCAACTCACTTTTAAGAAGAGTTAGGGATTTTGCACAGATTAAGGGCAATGGAAACATAGATATGGAAATTTCAAAATATAGTCTTAAAGCCTTGAATGTTGATGCCCACGGTTTGGATGAGATGGACAATAAGATTCTAACCACGATAATTGATAAATTCAAAGGTGGTCCTGTTGGAATAACAACGCTGGCAACGGCTGTTTCTGAAAGTGCAGAAACTATTGAAGAAGTATACGAACCTTTCCTTATTCAACAAGGATTTATTATGCGAACTCCTAGAGGTAGAGAGGTAACTGAATTGGCATACAAACATTTAGGTAGAATCAAAGGGGGTAACCAACCAGATCTTTTTTGAGAAATAAAACAAACCATACTAGTCTTATTAAAACCGAAGCAAACCGCCTCGGTTTTTTGTCTTGTGGCATATCAAAAGCAACGTTTCTCGAGGAAGAAGCTCCACGATTGGAAAAATGGTTAAAAAATGACATGCATGGTGAAATGCTGTACATGGAAAATCATTTTGATAAACGTTTGGATCCAACCAGATTGGTAGAAGGTTCTAAATCTGTGATTTCCCTTTTATTGAATTACTACCCAAAAGAAGAACAAAATAAAAACAGTTTTAAGCTGTCTAAATATGCGTATGGCCAAGATTATCATCACATCATTAAATCCAAATTAAGACTACTTCAAGAATTTATCTCTGAAGAAATCGGTGAGGTAAATGGCCGTGCATTTGTAGATTCAGCACCGGTTCTTGATAAGGTTTGGGCCGCAAAAAGTGGCTTGGGATGGATTGGTAAACACAGTAACTTACTGACTCAACAAACGGGTTCATTTTACTTTATTGCAGAGTTGATTATTGATTTGAAATTGGATTATGATGCTCCGGTTACTGACCATTGCGGTAGTTGCACGGCATGTATTGATGCTTGCCCCACAGATGCCATTGTTGAGCCATATGTAGTTGATGGAAGTAAATGTATTTCTTATTTCACCATAGAATTGAAAAATGAAATTCCAGCAGCATTCAAAGGAAAATTTGATGATTGGATGTTTGGTTGTGATATTTGCCAAGATGTGTGCCCTTGGAATCGTTTTTCAAAACCTCATAATGAACCACTTTTTGACCCTCATCCAGAATTGTTGTCCATGACCAAAAAAGATTGGGAGGAGATTACCGAGGATGTTTTCAGAAAAGTGTTTCAAAAGTCCCCCGTAAAACGAACCAAATTTAATGGCTTGAATCGTAATATAGATTATTTAAAAAAGATCAAATAGAAAGAATTGAGATTTTATTTACCATTACAATAGTATACTTAATAATCAATTCCTTCCTGTTTATTAAAATGCAACACCATTATATGTAGAATACCATTAAATTTGTTTTTCTAAAGAACATTTGATGAGTAAAAAGAAGTTAAGACGTGAAGCATTGATTTATCATGCCAAACCACAGCCGGGTAAGATTAAGATTGTACCATCAAAACATTATTCTACACAACGCGATTTAGCATTGGCATATTCTCCTGGGGTGGCTGAACCATGTCTAGAAATAGCAAAAGATAAGGATACCGTATATAAATATACCTCAAAAGGCAATCTAGTTGCCATCATTTCCAATGGTACGGCAGTATTGGGTTTAGGTAATATAGGTCCAGAAGCCTCGAAACCGGTAATGGAGGGTAAGAGCCTTCTGTTTAAGATTTTTGCTGATATAGATGGAATGGATATTGAGTTGGATGCGACCGACGTTGATAAATTTGTAGAAACGGTCAAAGCTATTGCTCCGACTTTTGGGGGAATAAACTTAGAAGATATTAAAGCACCAGAGGCTTTTGAGATTGAGAGACGTTTGAAAGAAGAACTGGATATTCCGGTTATGCACGATGACCAACACGGAACAGCGATAATATCAGCAGCCGCTCTTTTAAATGCTTTGGTAGTAACCAATAAAAAGATTGAGGAAGTAAGTATCGTGATTAGTGGTGCTGGGGCAGCAGCCATATCTTGTACAAGGTTGTATAAAGCCTTTGGAGCCAAAGCAGAGAATATTGTGATGTTAGATAGTAAAGGTGTAATCCGTAAAGATCGTGAAAATCTTTCGAAAGAGAAATTGGAATTCGCTTCAGACAGAACGATAGACACTTTGGAAGAGGCTATGGAAGATGCCGATGTTTTTATAGGACTTTCAATTGCCGACATTGTCTCTCCCGAAATGTTGAAATCAATGGCAAAATATCCCATTGTATTCGCAATGGCGAATCCAAATCCGGAAATAGCGTATGATTTGGCGTGCAGAACTAGGGAAGATATTATTATGGCAACGGGCCGTTCTGATCATCCCAATCAAGTGAACAATGTTTTGGGTTTTCCGTTCATCTTTAGAGGGGCGTTAGATGTAAGAGCTACTAAGATCAATGAGGAAATGAAAATGGCAGCCGTAGTTGCATTGGCCGAATTGACCAAAGAACCTGTCCCAGAACAAGTGAACATTGCATATTCAGAAACTCGACTGACATTTGGTAAAGATTATATTATCCCCAAACCTTTTGACCCAAGACTAATTGCTGAAATTCCACCAGCAGTGGCAAAAGCCGCAATGGATAGTGGGGTGGCGAAAGAACCGATAGCAGATTGGGATAAATATAGAGAGCAGTTGTTGCGTCGCTCAGGTAGTGACAATAAACTTGTTAGGTTATTGCACGATAGGGCAAAGGTGAACCCAAAAAAAATAGTTTTTGCTGAAGCTAACCATTTTGATGTCTTGAAAACTGCCCAGATTGTTTATGAAGAAGGAATAGCTGTTCCCATTTTATTGGGAAACAAAGAGGTTATAAAAGAGCTGATGAAGGAGTTGGAATTTGATGCTGATGTCGAAATCATTGACCCAAAGGATGATTCTTCCTTGGAAAAGCGAAATCAATATGCGAAAAGATATTGGCAGGGCACCAAAAGAAATGGAGTTACGCTATATGGGGCTAAGACAAAAATGCGTGAGCGAAATTATTATGCGGCAATGATGGTTTTTGCGGATGACGCTGATGGTATGATTTCAGGATATTCCAGGGCTTTTCCAACAGTTATAAAACCAGTGTTTGAGGTAATAGGTAGGGCCAAAGGTGTTAAACGTGCAGCTACAGTGAATATTATGAATACAGAACGTGGGCCATTACTTTTGGCCGATACTTCAATCAATATTGACCCATCGGCTGAGGAATTGGCCGAAATAGCGGTTATGACAGGGAATTTGGCCGAAGCTTTTGGTTTTGAACCCGTTATGGCAATGCTTTCTTATGCGAATTTTGGCTCATCGGCTCATCCTAATGCTAAGAAAGTGACCAGGGCGGTTGAGATTCTTCATGAAACTCATCCAGACTTAATTGTAGATGGAGAAATTCAAACAGATTTTGCATTGAATATGGAATTACATCAAAGCAATTTCCCTTTTTCAAAATTAGCCGGAAAAAAGGTAAACACATTCATTTTTCCAAATTTAGAATCGGCGAATATTACGTACAAGTTATTGAAAGAGCTTAATAAGTCTGATTCTATTGGTCCTATTATGTTGGGGCTTCGGAAACCCGTGCATATACTTCAATTAGGGGCTGATGTCGATGAAATGGTAAATATGACGGCAGTTGCGGTTATCGATGCACAAGTAAGGGAAAAAAGAAAAAAGGAAAAAAATAAATAATCAATTAACAGTATTGCAATATGATTACGCATCTCAAAGGTAAACTTGTAGAAAAAAACCCTACGCATGTTATAATAGAATGTGCTGGCGTTGGGTATTTTGTGAATATTTCACTGCATACTTTTTCCAATCTCAAGGATGTTGAGAACATAAGCCTCTATACACATTTACAGGTCAAGGAAGATTCACACACCTTGTTTGGTTTTGCGGAAAAATCTGAGAGGGAGATTTTTCGCTTATTGCTTTCTGTTTCAGGTATTGGTTCAAGTACGGCCAGAACAATGCTTTCTTCGTTGTCACCAGCTCAAATTCGTGATGCAATTGCAAATGGTGACGTCGCTACAATTCAGGGGATTAAAGGCATTGGCGCTAAAACCGCACAGCGCGTTATTCTGGACTTAAGGGACAAAATCTTGAAAGTCTATGATATTGATGAAGTTTCCCTTAGTTCGAACAATACAAATAAAGAAGAAGCGTTATCTGCATTAGAGGTTCTTGGATTCGCTCGTAGACAAGCCGAAAAGGTGGTTGACAAAGTTTTAAGCCAAGATTCTTCGCTAAGCGTTGAGAACATTATTAAACACGCGCTTAAAAATTTGTAACAAGTTTGAAAAGAGGGGCAAAACAATTTCTTAAATATTCATTTAAGCTTATAATCCTATTCGCTTTTTTTCTTGGATCCGTAGAATATTCCTACGCTCAGGAAACCGAGGGTGAAGGTTTTAATGAGCAGGGTCAGGACTCGGTTAAAACTGGTTTTTCCTTAGGTAAATTGAAGTTTGACAATCCAGAGAGTATTACTTCCAAATATATTTATGATCCAAACCTTGACAGGTATATTTATTCCGAGAAAGTTGGTGACTTTGATATAGGATATCCAATTATTCTAACTCCTGCACAGTACATGGAACTTGTTCGTAAGGAGGGGATGAAAGATTATTTTAAGGAAAAGTTAGATGCTTATTCTGGAAAAAAGGAGGGTAGTGAAGATGCACGAAAAAATCTATTGCCCAATTTCTATATCAATAACAATTTCTTTCAATCTGTTTTTGGTGGGAATACTATAGAGGTGATTCCGCAAGGTTCTGTTGCCATGGATTTGGGGGTTATCTGGCAGAAAAATGATAATCCATCTCTTTCGCCCAGAAATCGTACAAACCTATCATTTGATTTTGATCAGCGAATTAGTTTAAGTATGTTGGGTAAAATTGGGGAAAGGCTACAGGTCACAGCCAATTATGATACAGAAGCAACTTTCGATTTCCAGAATATCGTAAAACTGGATTATACACCTACCGAAGATGATATTCTTCAGAAAATAGAAGTGGGTAATGTAAATATGCCTCTTAATAGCTCGTTGATTACTGGAGCGCAAAGTTTATTTGGGGTAAAAACCCAATTGCAGTTTGGCAAGACAAAGGTTACAGCTGTTTTCTCAGAACAACGCTCGCAAAACAATACCGTTGTAGCTCAAGGTGGAGGAACTATAAATGAATTTACACGTACTGCATTGGATTATGATGAGGATAGACACTTTTTCCTTGCCCAATATTTTAGGGATAACTATGATGTAGCTTTGGCAAATTACCCTTATATCCAAAGTCAAGTACAGATTACTAGATTAGAAGTTTGGGTGACCAATAGAAGCCAGCAAACCTTGAATGTAAGGAATGTTGTCGCTATTCAGGATTTAGGGGAGTCGGCAGAAGATAAAACGAGAATAGGTATTAGTAATGGTGATCCGGCAGGGTTTTTTAATAATCCTAGTAATGCTTTGCCAAGAAATAATGCCAATGATTTTGATCCTGCAACAATTGGGACTGGCGCTTTAACTGAGTCAATTCGAGATATAGCTACGGTTGAGGCGGGTTTTAATGTTCCAGGTTATCAAGTAAACCAAGGTTTTGACTATGCTATATTGGAAAATGCAAGAAAACTTGAACTGACAAGGGATTATCAATTTAATACCCAATTGGGATATGTTTCATTGAATCAACGTCTGAGTAATGATGAGGTCTTGGCAGTTGCTTTCCAATATACATATAACGGTGAGGTTTACCAGGTAGGTGAATTTGCTAATGGAGGTTTAGATGCTACAACAGTTACAGGTGGTATTAATGGTGCGAATCCTGTTATTAACAACAATACTCTGGTTCTTAAATTACTTAAGAGTAATATCACCAATATCACTGATCCTATTTGGGATTTGATGATGAAAAATATATATGCCACAGGAGCATTTAGATTAAGTCAAGAGGATTTTAAGTTGAATATTCTTTATTCTGATCCAACACCACGAAATTATATAACACCTGTAGAAGAAGGTGCTGGCTCAGGTTGGCCAGATTCACCAAAACCCTTACAGGAAAGAATTCTATTGGACGTTTTTAATTTGGACAGATTGAATGCTTACAATGATGTGCAACCTGGTGGTGATGGTTTCTTTGATTTTATTCCGGGCCTTACAGTAGATACTCAAGGCGGGAAAATCATATTCACTAAAGTGGAGCCTTTTGGTGAATATATGTTTGAATTGTTGGGAAGTGGAACCTATGATGTAACGAATGATCAAGGGTACAATGCGAATCAAAAGAAATATGTCTTCAGGGATATGTATACCCAAACAAAAGCAGCGGCTTTACAAGACCCCGTAAAGAATAAGTTTTTATTAAAGGGTAAATACAAGTCTGAAGGAAGCAACGGTATTCCAATAGGTGCCTTTAATGTACCACGTGGTTCCGTTAGGGTTACCGCTGGGGGTAGAACTTTACAAGAAGGAATAGATTACACTGTAAATTATCAGGCAGGTACGGTACAGATTTTGGACCCAAGCCTTGAAGCTTCAAATACACCAATTAATATTTCAGTCGAAAATAATGCGGTTTTCGGTCAGCAAACAAGAAGGTTTACAGGGGTGAATGTAGAGCATCAAGTGAACAAGAATTTTATCTTGGGCGCTACCTTGTTGAACTTAAACGAACGACCACTGACACAAAAATCGAACTTTGGTGTTGAACCGGTCAACAATACAATCTTTGGATTGAATGGTAATTTCTCGACTGAGATTCCCTTTCTAACACGAATGGTTAATAAGCTCCCAAATATTGATACAGATGTTCCATCAAATTTATCTGTTCGCGGTGAGGTTGCTTGGTTAAAACCAAATTCTCCCAAGAATGCAGATTTCCAAGGGGAGACAACTACTTATTTAGATGATTTTGAAGGCGCGCAAGCCTTGATAGATATTCGTTCTTCTTTGGGTTGGTCACTGGCCAGTACACCTTTGGAGTTTGCTCCAGGCGGTGTTCTTTCTGGAAGTTCACCAGAGGATCCGGCGAATTTGATAAATGGTCATGGTAGGGCAAAAATGGCTTGGTACACTATTGATCCAATTTTCTATACAAACCAGAGGCCCTCGGGAATAAGTGACAGCGATGTTTCTACCAATGCAACAAGAAGGGTTTTTATTGATGAGGTTTTTCCCCAGGTTGATATTGCCCAAGGTCAGACCACGGTCCAGGGAACATTGGATTTGGCATATTATCCCAATGCAAAAGGACCTTATAATACTAATCCTGATTTTGATACAGAGCCGTCCCAAGATAAATGGGCCGGTATCATGCGTTCTTTAAGTAGTACCGACTTTGAACAATCCAATGTGGAGTTCGTTCAGTTTTGGGTATTGGATCCCTATGTTGATGGTTTGGCAACAAGTCCTGGCGAGCTGGTTTTCAACCTTGGTAATATTTCGGAAGACGTATTGAAAGATGGTAGAAAACAATATGAAAATGGGTTGCCCGTAGATGCCGATGCCTTAATTCACCAACCATCATGGGGTATAGTGCCCGCTACACAGGCTTTGGTATATGCCTTTGATGCAAATGAAGACAATAGAGTTCTACAAGATGTTGGTTTTGATGGTCTGAATGATGCTGGCGAGGTTGACATTTATGGTCCTGGCGAGGATCCAGCTTTAGATAACTATCAATATTACTTGAACCGTGAAGGTGGGGTTTTGGAGCGTTATCTGGATTTTAATAATCCTGATGGGAACTCTCCAGTTCAGGTAACCAATACGAATCGTGGGTCGACGACTCTGCCGGATGTTGAGGACATTGACCGTGATTTAACCATGAACACGGTGAATAGCTATTATGAGTATAGAATTCCTATTAGACCTACCACGAGCATCAATGACAAATATGTTACTGATATTAAAGATGGTGTTACCCCAGATTTGCCTAATGGCTCACAACTGAACCGTAGATGGATACAATATAAAATACCTTTAAGTGATTTTACAGATGCTGTTGGTGGTATTACGGATTTTAGATCCATTAGTTTTATGAGAATGTACCTCACAGGTTTTAGTAGTGACGTGGTTCTTCGTTTTGCTACTATGGACTTGGTTCGTGGTGATTGGCGTACTTATACTAAGACTTTACAGGATGAATTAATCGATAATGACCCAACTGACGATGGAACTGTTGTAGATGTAAACACGGTAAACATTGAAGAGAATAATACCAGAACTCCAGTACCCTATGTCTTGCCTCCAGGAGTAGTTCGTGAGCAATTGAATAACAACAATACGATTATTCGTCAGAATGAGCAGTCCTTGTCTTTTAAAGTAGATAATTTGGAATCGGAAGATTCAAGAGGGGTGTTCAAAAGTTTAAACATTGATATTCGCCAGTACAAGAAACTGAAAATGTTTATCCACGCTGAGAAAGTCAATAATAGTGATTATGCTGATGATGCAAACCCGTTGGTGGGTTTCTTACGATTGGGAACTGATTTGTCACAGAATTTCTATCAAGTAGAATTGCCTTTGCAGTTTACTTCACACGGGGCAGCTTCGGAAAGTGAAATATGGCCAGATGTTAATGAAATGGAGATTCTGCTGAGTGATTTAAATAAGGTTAAATCGTTAAGAATTGCCAATAGAACAGATATACCATTAAACGAACTACAGTTTTTTGAAGTCGAGAATGGTGAAGTAATACCAGTTCCTGAATTTGCACCGCGTACATTGGGGAGGTTGCGAATTGGTATCAGGGGTAATCCGTCATTGGGCAGTGTACGCAGTATGATGGTGGGTATTAAGAATATTGATGTACTACCTGCAAGAGGAGAAGTTTGGTTCAATGAACTTCGTTTGGCAGGTTTGGACAATAATGGAGGTTGGGCCGCAGTTGCTTCCATCGATGCCAATATTGCTGATTTTGCAAATATTACAGCTACAGGAAGTAAAAGCACATCGGGTTTTGGAGCAATTGATCAAATGCCTAATGAAAGAGCTAGAGAAGATGCCATTTCATATGATTTAGTCACCAATGTGAACGTAGGGCAGTTATTACCTAAGAAATGGGGAATTCAAATTCCGTTCAATTATGGTATATCTGAGCAAATGATAACACCAGAATTTGATCCTGTTTACGATGATTTAAAGTTGGAAGATTTGATAGCTTCCGCACCAACGCAAGAAGAAGCGGACCAGACATTGGAGCAAGCAGAGGACTACACTAAAAGAACAAGTATAAATTTAATTGGGGTTCGTAAAGATAGGGGAGAAGATGCCGAAGCTAATTTTTATGATGTTGAAAATTTTACGTTCAATTACTCTTACAATGAAACGGATCATCGTGATTTTGAAATTGCAAAACTCAGGGATCAGAGTGTAAATACAGGTTTTGTTTATAATCATAATTTCAAGCCAATAGAAGTTGCGCCTTTTGCAAAGAAAGACTCATTGTTCACGGGTAAATATTGGCAATGGTTAAAAGATTTGAATTTTAACTTATTGCCGGCAAGTGTTTCTGTGAACTCTAACATAAACAGGCAGTTTAATCAGCAAAGGTTCAGAGAGGTTTTTGAGCCTGGAGTTGAGTCTTTGGATTTGCCTTTTTTACAACAGCGTAATTATTTGTTCAACTGGCAATATGCCATAAACTACAGTTTGAGCAAATCTTTGAGTTTGAACCTAACAGCTAGTAATAACAACATAGTTAGAAATTATTTTAATGAGGATGGCAATCCAGATTCTGATATAAATCAGGCTTTAGGCCTATGGGATGGCTTTTGGGATTTAGGTGAGCCAAATAGGCATGCCCAACAAATGCAATTGAACTACGAGTTGCCTTTTAATAAGATTCCGGCATTGGATTTTATTAGTGCACAGTATTCTTATACCAGTAATTTTGATTGGCAAAGGGGAGGTGATGCCTTGGCTGAAGTAGCTAGTGATGCATTGGGTTATCAAGTCGCTATCAACACAGTGCAGAATGCCAATACCCATAATTTAACTGCGGCATTGAGCATGCAAAAGTTCTATGATCTAATTGGTCTTAAGAAAAGAGACGGCAAAGTGTCAAAAGGCATCCCTGTCCGAAGGGACAAGGGGGGTAATCCGGCTTCTGTTAAAGAGGCCCCGAAACAGAAGACCAGTGCTTTGTTCAATACGGCCGTTGATGTATTGACCATGGTTAAAAGGTTGAATATAAACTATAGTGAAAATAATGGTACTGTGCTTCCAGGATATACACAATCCATTGGTTTTATTGGTACAGCAAGACCAACTTTGGGTTTTGTGTTTGGAAGTCAGGCCGATGTTCGTTATGAAGCTGCTAGAAATGGTTGGTTGACCGGTTTTACAGATTTTAATGAGCAACATATTAAAAGAACAAACAAAATATTGAATATTACGGCAACTGCCCAGCCCATAAGAGATTTGACCATTGACCTTTCAGCCGACAGGCAATACTCAGATAGCTATCAGGAAAACTATGACTTGCAGTCTTGGTTGCAGGAAGAAAGTGGTCTTGTAAATGAGTTTGGGAATTTTAGTATTTCCACCATGATGATAGGTACGGCATTAAGTAAAAGCGATGAATTCAGTTCTGAGTTGTTTGAAACATTCAAGGAGAACAGAATTACTATTGCAAATAGATTGGTTTCTGATCGTGGTGAGTCGTTAGGAACTTTGGATGAAGATGGTTTCCCTGAGCGATATGGTAAAACACAACAAGACGTGTTGCTTCCTGCCTTTTTTGCTGCTTATACTGGACAAGATGCGAATAGGGTTAATTTGGACGCTTTTAGGCAAATACCAATTCCTAATTGGAATATAAAATACACTGGGTTAATGCGTAATAAGTGGTTCAAAAAGAAATTTAAACGTTTCTCATTGAGTCATGGATATCGTTCTTCATATAGTATTAATTCGTTTCAAACGAATCTTGAAAAACAAAACACCTTGTTTGATTCTGAAACGGGAGATTGGTTGCCAGACCTTATATTGAATAATGTAGTGTTGAATGATCAGTTTAATCCGCTCATGCGTGTTGATTTTGAAATGAAGAATTCTGTTAGTGTATTGGCCGAGGTAAGAACAGAAAGGGCATTGTCCATGAGTTTTGATAATAACCTTATGACCGAGATCAATGGTAAGGAGTATACACTTGGTTTGGGTTATCGTTTTAAGGATGTGAAATTCGTTACGAATATAGGAGGTAATAAAACACGGTTAAAAGGTGATTTAAACCTAAAGGCAGATGTAACTCTAAGGGATAATATCACTATTATCAGAAACTTGGATATAGATAACAACCAGATAACGTCAGGACAAAATTTGTTCTCTCTTAAGTTTACTGCCGACTATGCCCTTAGCAAGAATATGAATGCCTTATTCTTTTATGATCATTCATTTTCCAAATTTGCTGTTTCTACGGCGTTCCCGCAGACTACTATAAATACTGGGTTTACTTTAAAATATAATTTTGGTAACTAAGACTTATAGGGTTCAGTAGCTCCGAATCACCTCTTCTTTAAAAGTAAAGTATTTAAGGTGTTTTTTGAGGCTTAAGTTTATTTGATTTCCTCAAAGAATCGTTTACATTTGTTTCGTTAACAAAAAAAACGAAAATGAATATACCATCAGATTTACAGTATACCAAAGACCATGAATGGGTAAAGGTAGAAGGCGATATAGCCACAGTAGGAATTACCGATTTTGCCCAAGGTGAACTTGGTGATATTGTTTATGTTGAAGTTGAGACTGTTGATGAAACCATGGATAAAGATGAGGTTTTTGGTTCAGTTGAAGCAGTAAAGACAGTTTCAGACCTATTCTTGCCCTTAAGCGGGGAGATAATTGAATTCAACGAAAGTTTGGAGGATGAACCTGAAAAGGTTAACACTGACCCTTATGGAGAAGGTTGGATGGTGAAAATAAAAATAAGTGATACTTCAGAATTAGAAGGCTTATTAAGTGATGAGGATTATAAAGAATTAATAGGTGCTTAAAAAGCATTTATACGGGTTTGCATTTGTAAGCTGGATGGTGTTTGTAACATTTTCCAGCTTATCTTCTTTTGAAGATGATGGGCTAAGTTCTTTCAATATCCCAAATGGTGATAAAATAGTTCATTTTGTATTTTATTTTGTAGCGACAATTCTTGGTTCGCTTTATCTTGTTCATCGAGATTTCAAAAAGCAAAATACCAGAAAATCAAGAACAATATTAGCTTTTTCGCTTATAATATTTGGTATAATTATTGAGGTTATTCAGGAGAAAATGACTGCCAATAGGTCCGGTGAATTATTGGATGCCCTTGCAAACAGTGCGGGTGTTATTTTAGGTTTCTTGTTCATTTTAGCTCGATTTCATGGGCAAAGAGGGTTAAAATAAAGTATTACTTGTTTTTTTATTAATTATTTAGTTAAATTAGCGAACATTAAAAAAATTAAATATGGAACTAAAAAAGAATCCAAAAGCAGATTTGAGAAGAAATAGCGGCACTTATTTTGTTATAGGGCTTGCTGTGGTAATGTTTTTGGTTTGGCGAGGTTTGGAATGGAAAACGTATGACAAAACGGATGAGTACGATATTTCAATGAACGTTGAAGACATGTTGGACGAAGAAGTTCCGATGACAGAACAAATCAAAACACCACCACCACCACCACCACCAGCTGCACCTGAGATTATAGAGGTAGTTGAGGATGAGGAAGAAGTTGAGGAAACTGTAATTGAATCTACAGAAACTAGCCAGGAAGAGGAGATAATCGAAGTTGAAGACGTTGAGGTTGAGGAGGTTTTTGAGGATGTAGATGTTCCTTTTGCGGTTATTGAGGATGTTCCAATTTTCCCTGGTTGTGAAAGTGAAAAAGGAAAAGGAGCAAAAGCAATGCGTATTTGTTTCCAATCAAAAATGCAAAAACATATCAGTAAGAACTTCCGCTATCCGGAAATCGCTCAAGAAATGGGTGTTCAAGGTAGGGTTAACGTTATGTTCGTTATTCAAAAAGACGGAAGTATCGGAGGCGTTAGAATGCGTGGACCAGATAAGAACCTCGAAAAAGAAGCTGCCAGGATTATTGGTAAGCTTCCTAAAATGACTCCTGGTAAGCAAAGGGGTAGAGCTGTAAGGGTTCCTTTCAGTATCCCTATTACATTTAAGCTACAGTAAAAAGTATTCCATATAAATGAAAATCCCGAGTGTAAGCTCGGGATTTTTTTGTTTAATCGTTCTTTAAACTATTGTAAAAAATCTCTCGAATACGTTCGGGACCAATATATCCTCCACCATGGGTGGCATCATAAGCAGATAATAAGTTTGTGTTTTTCTTGACTTCTTCCAGAGTTCTGCCTCTTTGGATTTCTTTAAGAATTTTTAACTTGATGTCTTCTAGAATAATGACGTAGGATTCTAGCTCTTTTTTATTCGAAGATTTTCCGTGGCCAGGTATGATTTTGGTTTCTTCATTAATTAGGAGTAGCGCTTTTTTGTGGGCTTTTATATATCCATCCACAGTACCACCACTTTTTAAGTCAATATAAGGATATCTTCCTGAGAAATATGTATCTCCCATATGTAGAACATTGTTCTTTAGAAAATAAACCATGGCATCGCCATCTGTATGGGCATCATGAACATGAAAGGCCATAATTGTCTCATCACCATCATAAAAGGTAATATCATCTGAAAAAGAAACCTCGGGTAAGATTTTTTTATTCAATTTTTGATTCTTTGCCAAACGGTCTTCCAAACTTTTTCTCACATTATCGTGCGCAACCACAGTGGTTTGTTTTGAATTAAATTCCGCGTTGCCACCAGTGTGGTCACCATGCATATGCGTATTGAATAAAAATGAAATTGGTTGATCAGTAAGGGTTGCTATTGCACTTTTTATCTTATTGCTTAAACGGGCAAATTGGTCATCAATCATAAAGACATTACTCTCACCAACATAGATTCCTATATTTCCACCTTGCCCTGTTAACATATAAACATCCTGGGATAAGGTGTCAATCTTGATGACTACTTCTTTTTCCTGAGCGTTGGCCAGTGTTATAAAACCCATGCAGATTACCATTACAGATAAATGTTTCATCTTCTTCATAACTAAGAGTTTAAGAGGTTAGAAAGGTCGCAATTTCAAAGATATGATAAACCTTGATAATTCGTTGCACAAATAGCATACTCCGACTATATTTGCGTTTTTATAAAAAATGATAATGAAGACCGTTATTGAACCAGCAAAAAAGACAACTTTGTCTATGGCATTTGCTGATTTTAAGGAGATTACCAAGGCTAGACTTGCGGTCAGCGTGGTCTTTTCTTCGATTGCGGGGTATTTGCTTGGAGCTTACGAGATTAGTGTTATATCGCTGTTATTGCTTGCCTTTGGTGGTTATTGTATGGTTGGTGCATCAAATGCGTATAATCAGATTATTGAAAAGGACTTGGATGCGTTGATGAAACGTACAAAGAACAGGCCTATCCCCTCTGGAAGAATGTCGGTCAATATGGCTCTTTTAATTGCCGTGGTTCTAACTGTTTTAGGGGTGATTTCATTGTATTTTTTAAACCCGAAAACGGCTATGTTTGGGGCCATTTCAATATTTTTGTATACGAGTGTTTATACACCTTTGAAGACCATTACTTCACTCTCGGTTTTTGTGGGTGCATTTCCAGGGGCAATACCTTTTATGCTGGGTTGGGTGGCCGCAACCAATGAATTTGGAATAGAGCCAGGAACCTTGTTCATGATTCAGTTTTTTTGGCAGTTCCCGCACTTCTGGGCTTTAGCTTGGATGTTGGATGAAGATTACAAAAAGGGAGGGTTTAAAATGCTTCCTACAGGAAAAAAAGATAATGGTACGGCGCTACAAATAATAATGTACACCATTTGGATGATCGTGATTTCTGTAATACCAGTTTTTGGTATTACCGGACGATTGCAATTGTCTGTTCCTGCTGCAGTAATTGTTTTTATAATGGGTGGGGCTATGCTGTTTTATGCTTTTAGATTGTACGAAAAGAAAGATAATATTTCTGCAAGAAAATTAATGTTGGCCAGTGTGAGCTACATCACTTTGATGCAAGTGGTTTATGTGCTGGATAAATTCATATAAATAAATGGACTTAACTCAAGGAACTCCAAAAGAAAAAAATGATAGATCAAAAAAAATGATGCTCTGGTTTGGCATTGTGAGTCTACTAATGGCATTTGCAGGTTGGACCAGTGCCTATATTGTAAGTAGTAAAAGAGAAGATTGGTTGAGTGATATTGTGCTACCGTCATCTTTTTATATTAGCACAGCAATAATTATTCTGAGCAGCATTACCTATTTTTTAGCCAAGAAAGCAATCCAGAAAGATGCTAAAAAAGTTTGCACAAGTTGGTTGTTGATTACGTTGGGGCTGGGAGTCATTTTTATAGGATTGCAATTCAATGGATTTTCTCAATTGGTGTCCCAAGGCTATTATTTTACAGGACCAACCAGTAGTATAAAAATGTCATATATTTTTCTCATAGCAGCGGTACATATTGTTCATGTGGTTGCGGGTATTATTTCCTTGTTGGTAGTTTTGTTCAACCAAATAAAAGGAAAGTACAATGCTGGAGAGTATTTGGGATTGTCATTAGGTGCAACCTTTTGGCATTTTTTAGACCTCCTATGGGTTTATTTAATCCTGTTTATGGTGTTGGTCGGCTAAAAATTCAATAAAGTTTTGATTTCTTGGCATTTGACTTTTGTATCCTCTAAAAAAATGTAAATTTGTGAAAATTCTAATTATACGATAATTTATTTATGGATTCTACGGTAACAACGGGCACGGGAGAAAACGTATGGGGAGGTGGTAACCGACCCCTGGGAGCAAGCTACGGCAAATTAATGATGTGGTTTTTCTTGGTGTCAGATGCTTTGACATTTTCTGGTTTTTTAGCGGCATATGGTTTTTCAAGATTTAAGTTCATTGAGACCTGGCCAATTGCAGACGAAGTATTTACCCACGTACCATTCTTCCACGGTAATTACCCGATGTACTATGTGGCATTCATGACATTTATCCTTATTATGTCTTCTGTTACCATGGTACTTGCAGTTGATGCAGGGCATAAAATGAAAAAGAACAGTGTTATTTGGTATATGTTCTTGACCATTATTGGTGGAGCAATATTTGTTGGTTCCCAGGCTTGGGAATGGGCGACGTTCATTAACGGTGATTATGGTGCAGTAGAAACCAAAGGGGGAAGGATTTTACAATTTGTAAAAGCCGATTCTGGCGATAGGGCAGCCTTGGCAGATTTTGCTAAGACAATTCCTGGTGATAGGGTAGCTCATGAGAATAAAAATGGGGTTTGGTTCTATGATGAAGGTTACCAACCTAGTTATTCATTGAATGAGGTATTAGAAGGTTTTAAGGCAAATCCAAATATTCTTGTAAGAACTGAAACTATAAATGAAGAAGGTGAAAAAACCTTGCTTTCAAGGCAAGAATCTTTGACAAAACTACAGAATGCTACCCAGGTGGTTGAAGGTGCTAACTTGGTTCATAATGAATATGGGAGCAGGTTGTTTGCCGATTTCTTTTTCTTTATTACTGGTTTTCACGGTTTTCACGTATTTTCAGGAGTACTCATTAATCTGATAATTTTCTTTAATGTTGCTTTGGGCACGTATGAGAAAAGGGGTCATTATGAAATGGTTGAGAAAGTCGGGCTTTACTGGCACTTTGTGGATTTGGTTTGGGTATTTGTATTTACATTCTTTTATTTGGTATAAACGTTTTATTGTTTGGTTTTAGAGCAAACATATATTAATATTTTTTAGCATGGCAGACGCACACAAGTTGGAGATTTTCAGAGGACTTTTAAAATTTAAGTCCAACACCCAAAAGATATGGGGTGTTCTTGTCTTTTTGACTATTGTTACGGCAATTGAAGTTGCTTTGGGTATAACAAAGCCTGATGCATTGGTGGGCACCTCATTCCTAGGTATGAAATTGTTGAATTGGATATTCATCATTTTAACCTTGGTAAAAGCCTATTATATTGCATGGGATTTCATGCACTTAAGAGATGAAAAAAGTTCTTTACGCAGAGCGATTGTTTGGACACCAATTTTCCTTGTCCTCTATTTGGTATTTATATTATTGGTAGAAGCTGATTATATCTACGAGGTCTTCAGGGATGGGTTTGTCACTTGGAACTTCTAAAATAGAATTAACAGAAAAAAGAGACGGTTTAAACACCGTCTTTTTTATTTTTGTTTGTTGAAGACAAATAAGGATTTTTTGAACTAATCTAGCTATAAGACAGAATTCGACTATAACCAGTTTGCACTTCTTACTATGAAAAAGAAATTAGTTTTAGCCATACTTTTTATACTGCCAATTGTTGTTTATCTGTTCTTTGCTTCAGGTGTGAATAATTTTGGTAAATTACCCACATTGACTGAAAATATACTTGATGTTTCAACAGTTGACAAAAGAAATACATTTAAGGGCAAAATTACTATTCTTGGTTTTTTAGGAAATGATGTTGAAAATAGAAAAGGCAATGCTTTTAATTTGAACCAGAAAATTTACAAGCGTTTTTATGAATTCAAGGACTTTCAATTTGTAATGTTGGTTTTGAATGGGAATGAAGATAAAGTGGCTGAGCTTAAGGCCGAATTAGGGAATTTGACGGATATTCGTAAATGGAACTTTGTCTACACCACCGAAGAACAGATTAAAGATGTTTTCAAAGGATTGAAAACAGATCTATCCTTAAATGAAAATCTATCCACATCTTATGTTTTTATAATAGATAAAGAAGGAAACTTACGAGGACGTGACAAGGATGAGGATGAGGGCACTAAGTTTGGATTTAATACTACGTCGGTAGCTGATTTGAATAATAAAATGGAAGATGATGTGAAAATCATTTTGGCAGAATATCGACTAGCTTTAAAAAGGAACAATGCCAATAGGAAAAATTGATGAAGAAATATACATATGTTTGGGTTTCGCTAGTAATTTTAGTTTTTGGAATAATCTTTATTCCAAAGATAGTAGACCGTATAAAATCCGATAGTGTTGTCGAGAATGATCGCGTCAATCTCAAGAGCAATGAAGATGGGTTGGCCTATTTGTATTTGAATGGTAAAAAGAAAAGAGTGCCTTCTTTTCAATTTGTGAATCAAGATAGTTTGGTGATTACCGATAAGGATTATCTCGGAAAGGTTTATGTAGTCGAGTTCTTCTTTACATCCTGCCCTTCTATTTGCCCAATTATGACCAAAAACCTTGTTGATTTACAGGAAGAGTTTAAAATTTCAAATGACTTTGGAGTGGCCTCTTTTACAATTACTCCTGAGTATGATACACCAAGGGTTTTAAAGGAGTATGCTGAAGAACATGGAATTACAAATTTGGATTGGCATTTAATGACGGGTAGTCAAGAATCAATTTATGAATTGGCAAACAAAGGCTTTAATATTTTTGTCTCAGAAATGCCGGATGCCCCAGGTGGTTTTGAGCATGCCGGACTTTTTGCTTTAATAGATAAGAAAGGATTCCTGCGTTCTAGGGTTGATGAGTTTGGTAACCCGATTATTTATTATCGGGGAACTATAACCGAAAGTCAAGGTGAGAATTCTGAGGGTGAGAAAGAACAGATTTCAATTTTGAAAGAGGATATTGACAAATTGCTAAAGGAATAATGGGTCATGGATTCAATTGAGTTAAAGGAAAAGAGATTCAATAAGATAATTACGGTTATCTCCATTTTGGTGCCAATAGTAGTAGCAGCCTTATTCGGGGTCAAAATCCCGAATGTTGAACCATTATCTTTTTTACCTCCAATTTATGCTTCAGTAAATGGTATTACGGCCGTTGTTTTGATAATTGCCGTTTGGGCGATTAAAACTGGAAAAAGAGGATTGCATCAAAAATTAATGACTTTATGTATTTGTCTTTCGGTACTTTTTCTTTTAATGTATATAGCATACCATATGACCTCGGATTCAACAACGTTTGGTGGTGAAGGAGTTATTAAATACGTGTATTATTTTATTTTGATTACCCATATTGTGTTTTCAATAGGTATAATCCCATTGGTTTTAAGAACATATGCGCGTGCTTATTTAAAAAAATATGATGCGCACAGGGCTTTGGCAAAATTAACATTTCCGATTTGGCTATATGTCGCCGTTACTGGTGTTGTAGTCTATTTAATGATATCACCCTATTATATAAGCTGAATGAAATATAAATACATTATTCCATTAATTGTTTTTGTCTTGTTGATTCCTCAGGTAAGTGAGGGGCAATGTGCAATGTGTAGGGCTGTATTGGAAAGCGAAGGGAATACCTCTGCTGCTGAAGGAATCAATAATGGTATTGTTTACTTGATGGCAGTACCATATATTTTGGTTGCTGGGCTATTTTATTTTATCTACAAAAAAATGAGAGCTTAGGCCATATTTTAATTTTAACATTTATTTAGTGGTTTTGGTGTAACAAAAATCTGGTATGCTAGTCTTATTGTTGTACAATAATCATTGTTGTATTCATCAATCAAAACCAACCCTATGTTCGACATCGAAAGATGGCAGGAGATATTTGATACAATCCGTAAAAATAAATTACGGACTTTCCTTACTGGTCTCTCAGTAGCTTCCGGGATTTTTATACTTGTTATTTTATTGGGCTTTGGCCAAGGAATGCAGAATGGTATTGCCCAAGAATTTGAAGAAGATGCTTCAAATAGAATTGCTGTGTGGACCCAGGTAACAACTAAAGAACATAAAGGTCTTAATCCAGGTCGGCCCATTCAAATTCGCAATGAGAATTATGATCATATAGAATCAAGATTTTCAGACAAATTAAAAGATAAATCAGCTTATTTCATGGTTCGTAATGCCATGGTAAATTATAAAACGGAATCTGTTGGCTATAGTGTGCGTGGAATAAACGGTGGTTTTCAATTTATTGAAAACCAATACATTTCAGAAGGTCGATATATAAATTATAAAGACCAAAGGAACGTGGCCAAAGTCGCGGTAATAAGCAACACAATAAAGAAGGAGATTTTTAAGGATGGTCAAAGTCCATTGAATGAGTACATTGATATTTCTGGTATTCAATTCAAAGTTATTGGTGTTTATGGCGATATGGGTGGTGAACGAGAAGAAGAGCGCATATTTATTCCTATGTCTACTGCTCAAAGAGTGTTTAATGGCGCTGATAGAATAAACAACCTATATTATACACTGCAACCTGTTGAGAATTTTGATCAAGCCGTGGCCGAATCTACCAAGTTCTCCAATGAGATGAAAAGATACCTGCAAGAAGCGCATACAGTTGCACCAGATGATCCTAGCGCAATTAATGTATTCAATACTCTTGAAGAGGTAAAACGTTTTTTTACATTAATGAGTGGTATCAAATTGTTTTTTTGGTTTGTGGGTATTTGTACCATAATAGCTGGTGTTGTTGGAGTTAGTAACATTATGTTGATTGTTGTAAAGGAAAGAACACGTGAGATTGGGGTACGTAAAGCTTTAGGGGCTAAACCCTGGTCGATAGTAGGGATGATTTTACATGAATCAATTTTTGTAACGGCTATTTCTGGCTTTGCAGGGCTCATTTTTAGTATGGGATTACTGGAGATTTTTGGTCCCTATATTGAGGTTGATTATATATTGAATCCTTCGGTCAATTTCAATGTGGCCATATCAACAGTATTTGTGTTGATTTTTGCTGGTGCGGCAGCTGGATTTTTTCCTGCTTGGCGAGCAGCGAATATTCATGTGATAGATGCTTTAAGAGACGAATAATAACTATAGAGATGTTCGATAGAGATCGTTGGAAAGAGATAATAGAGGTGTTGACCGGTAATTGGTTCAGGACGGTTCTTACAGCCTTTGGGGTTTTTTGGGGCATTTTGATTTTGATTATCCTTTTGGCTGCAGGCAAAGGTTTTCAGAATGGTGTTATGGCCGATTTTGGTGATATAGCCACTAACACAATGTTCATGTGGTCTAGAAGCACGACCAAGGAATACCTAGGGCTACCCAAAGGCCGACGATATAATTTTAAATTGGATGATGTACAGGCAATAAAAGATAATGTTCCAAATCTTCGTTATGTTTCTCCACGAAACCAATTGGGAGGTTTTCAAGGGGCCAATAATGTGACAAGAGGTATAAGAACAGGAGCATTTGGTGTTTATGGTGATTATCCAGAAATAATTAATCAAGATCCAATGACTATAACTTCTGGTCGTTTTATCAATCACTCGGACATAAATGAGAAAAGAAAAATAGCAATTATTGGTGAGGGTGTTAGGGCCAGTTTGTACGATAAAGGCGAGCAGGTTATAGGTACTTATATAAAGATTCAAGGGGTTAATTTCATGGTTATTGGCACTTACAAAAAGAAGGCCAACAATGGCGATGGTGAAGAGGGGCAAAAGGAAATTTTCATTCCCTTCACTACTTTTTCACAAGCATTCAATAGGGCCGATAATGTGGGTTGGATGGCCATTACCGCTCAAGATGGTAGTTCTATTACCTCTTTGAAAGAAAGAATAATTTCCCTTGTGAAACAGAACAGGAAAATTCATCCAGATGATAAACGTGCCGTAGGCAATTTTGACCTTTATGAGCAGTTCAACAGAGTCCAGAGCCTATTTGGTGCCATGAGCTTCATTGCCTATTTTGTTGGGATACTGGTATTAATTTCAGGGGTAATAGGTGTTAGTAATATAATGCTCATAGTAGTAAAAGAGCGAACCAAAGAAATAGGGATTCGTCGCGCCTTGGGAGAAGACCCTTGGTCTATTAAACTACAAATTTTGATGGAGTCTATTTTTCTGACCATTATTTCAGGCATGGCGGGAATTACTTTTGGGGCGCTACTTATTTATGCCATTAATGCCTTGCTGGATGCCAATGGGCCAGTAGATATGTTTTTGAATCCAAGTGTTAGCTTGGGCGTGGTCGTGGCAGCTTTGGTTATTTTAATTATTTCAGGTTTACTCGCAGGTTACATACCTGCACAAAGTGCCATCAAAGTAAAACCAATAGACGCGTTAAGAACAGAATAATAACATCAATCAATCATAAAACAAAGTGTAAAATGAAAAAGTCGGTAACCATAATTATTTTATTGATCATAGTTGTTGCCTTTGGTGGCTCAATGTATTATCTCTATCAAAAAAATGCTGAGGATCCTATAGTCTATGAGACTGAACAACCCAGTAAGCAAACAATAATCAAAAAGACAGTTGCTACAGGTAGTATTTTGCCTTTGGAAGAAGTTTTGATAAAGCCTAATATTTCTGGGGTTATTGAAGAAGTTTTTGTAGAGGGGGGAGATTATGTAAAATCAGGGGATTTATTGGCGAAAATCAAGGTAGTGCCAAATTTGAACGCATTGAATGATGCCAAGAACAATATAGATGAGGCGCGAATCGCTCTTGAGGATCAAAAGCGAAATTTGGACCGGCAAAAAAGTCTTTTTGAAAAAGGAGTTGTATCAAAAGTTGATTTAGAAAGAGCGCAAGTTAGCTTTGACCAAGCAAGACAGTCTTATGGGGCTGCAAACAAGAAGTATGATATTGTTAAGACGGGTACGACAAGTGGCTTTGGAAATGCCGCCAATACTATGATTCGTGCAACGGTCAGTGGTATGGTATTGGATGTGCCGGTTGAAGTTGGAAATCAAGTGATTGAAAGCAATAATTTTAATGAAGGAACAACGATTGCAGCCATTGCCGACGTTGAAAAAATGATTTTTGAAGGTAAAGTAGATGAGTCTGAGGTTGGTAAAATATCAGAGGAGCTTCCTTTGGAAATTACTGTTGGTGCAATAGAAAATCAGGTTTTTGATGCTGTTTTGGACTATATAGCACCTAAAGGTGAAGAGGAGAACGGAGCAATTCAGTTTGAAATAAAGGGAACCTTAAAAAAGCAGGACACGGTATTCATTCGTGCAGGTCTTAGTGCTAATGCATCGATAATTCTTGGTAGGGCAGATAGTGTACTGGCTGTGAAGGAAGCTCTGGTACAATTTGATGACAAAACAAAACTGCCTTATGTAGAAATAGAAAAAAGTGATCAAGAGTTTGAACGAAAGGACATTGAATTGGGCATAAGCGACGGAATCTTTGTAGAGATCAAATCTGGGATTTCAGATGAGGATAAAATCAAGGTTTGGAATGAAGTAAAACCGGACGAATTCGCTAATTAATTATTTAACATAAAATTTGGAGCAAATCTTGTAACATTTTAACAACTTAGATGTCTTATTGTCGAGTTCTATTGTAGATTCATCCAAAAACTAATACAACCAACATGATTGAAATCAAAGATCTTCACAAATCCTATAAAATGGGGAGTAATTCCCTTCATGTACTAAAAGGTATTAATTTTAAAGCAGAGGCTGGTGAGTTAGTAGCGATCATGGGTTCTTCAGGTTCTGGTAAATCAACTTTGCTAAATATTCTGGGAATGCTTGATGAGGCTGATTCAGGGGAGTACACATTGGATGGCGTTCCTATTAAAAATTTAAACGAAACAAAAGCAGCCAAGTATCGAAACAAGTTCTTGGGTTTTGTATTCCAATCATTCAATCTTATCAATTATAAAAGTGCCATGGAAAATGTGGCTCTTCCTTTGTACTACCAGAAAATAGGTAGAAAAGAACGCCAGGAAAGGGCAATGAAATATTTAGATCAAGTAGGTTTAACAGAATGGGCAACCCATTTACCGAATGAGCTTTCAGGTGGTCAAAAACAGCGTGTTGCAATTGCAAGGGCGATGGCCGCTGAACCAAAAGTATTATTGGCCGATGAGCCAACTGGAGCGTTGGATAGTACAACCTCTTATGAGGTTATGGATTTGATTCAAAATATAAACGATCAAGGGAATACTATTTTGGTCGTAACCCATGAAGATGACATAGCACATATGTGCAAGAGAATCATACATTTAAAGGACGGTGTTATCGAAAAGGATGAAAAAGTTAAGCAAGTAAGGGCATCGGAATATGTTTAGTAGAGACAGTTGGAAAGAAATATTCGAGACTATTCAAAAGAACAAATTGCGTACGTTCTTATCGGGTTTTACCGTTGCATTGGGGATTCTCATATTCGTTTCCTTGGTTGGATTGACAAACGGACTTCAAAATACATTTGATGAGTTCTTCAATGATGATTCAACAAATACTTTCTTTATTTATCCAGGGCGTACATCAATGCCTTATAAGGGGTATAAATCCAATCGTCAAATTGAGTTTGATAATAGTGATTTAGCTGATATCAAGAAAAATTTTCCCATGTTTCTTCAGTATGTTTCACCTCGAATTGACAGGGGTGCACTGGTTAAATACAACAATGAGTCTAACAATTACACGACTAGGGCGGTGAGCGAATCCTATCAATTCGCCGAAAAGACCATAATTATGAAAGGCCGCTATTTAAACCTTGAAGATATCAAAAAAAAGGCAAAATATGCGGTTGTGGGAAGGTTGGTTGAACAGGATTTATTTGGTAATAAAGATGCCATAGGGGAATACATTGATGTATCGGGAAGTATGTTCAAGGTAATTGGTGTTTTTCAGGACGATGCTGGTGATGATGAGGAACGTAGAATGTATATTCCTTATACCACAAGACAGTTGATCGAAAAGAATACGGATAAAATTGGACATATTGTGGTTGGTTTTAAGCCTGAAATTGGTTATGCAGGAGCGATGGCATTTGATAAAAGTCTTGATAGTTTTATTAGGGAAAAGAAATATATAAGTCCTAACGATCAGAATGGTATTTATGTTCGGAATGTTATGGATCAATATGAGCAAAATCAGCAATTTGCGGGTGTTTTGGCGATTATTGGTGGTGCAATAGCATTTGGGACCATATTGGCTGGAATAATTGGAATTAGCAATATCATGGTTTTCGTAGTAAAGGAGAGGACTAAGGAATTGGGCATTCGGAAAGCCTTAGGGGCAACCCCCAGGGCGGTAGTTAGTTCAATACTTTTGGAATCAACATTCATAACCACTATATCTGGGATTTTGGGAATGGTTCTGGGGATGGCAATATTGAGTACTATGGGTGAGAAGTTAAAGGACTATTTTATAACAAATCCATATATAAATTTAGGTTTGGCAATTTTTGCAACAATCTTATTAATTGTATGTGGGGCAATTGCGGGATATTTACCTGCGAGAAGAGCAGCGAGAATTAAACCAATAGTGGCATTAAGAGACGATTAGTATGGGATTCTTATTTGATAAAAATACTTGGCAAGAAATTTTTGGTTCTATAGGAAAAAATAAGACCAGAACAATTATTACTATGATTGGTGTTCTTTGGGGGATTTTTGTTTACATAGCATTATCAGGAGCGGCCAAGGGAATGGACAATGGTTTTGAAAAGGTTTTCAAAACAGTGTCTATGAACAGTATGTTCGTTTGGGGACAGAGTACAAGCAAACCATATGACGGCTTTAAAACAGGTAGACAAATGCAATTAAAGTTGGGCAATGTAACTGAATTGCAAAACAAGATTCCCGAAATACAATACATTGCTCCTCGAATCACATTAGGCAATTTTGGTTCTGATCCAGTTTATACCGTTAGAGGTCAAAAATCAGGAACTTATACAATAAACGGTGATTATCCAGTATATACCAAAATCGCCACTAAGAAAATCTTTGATGGCGGCAGGTTTATTAATGACGAGGATATTGATCAGGCGCGAAAGGTCTGCGTTATTGGTGAAAGAAACCTTCAAGAATTGTTTGAAGAAGATGAAAATCCCGTTGGTCAATATATTAGAATAGGCAGTGTCTATTTTCAGGTCATAGGTGTCCATAAAATGGCACAGGGGGTTAGTTTTGATAACGACAGCGATATTTTTATTCCGTTTTCAACATATAGGAAGCTTTATAATTCTGGCGAAAATATTGGCTATATGTGTATAGCAGCATATGATGATGTAGATGTTGTTCAAGTTGAAAAAGATGTGAAGTCGATTCTAAAAGGTATACATAGAGTAGATCCAGAGGATGAACGAGCATTCGGATCATTTAATTTGGGTGAGATGTTTACAAAAATATCAGGTTTTGCCAAGGGGTTGACTTTTGTTTCACTAATTGTTGGAATAGCAACCATTTTGGCTGGGGTAATTGGTATTGGCAATATTCTCTTGATATCAGTAAAGGAAAGAACCAAAGAATTGGGTGTGAGAAGAGCGCTGGGTGCTACCCCAAGTGAGGTTAGGTCACAAATAATTTTGGAATCAGTATTCTTGACCGTTTTGGCAGGTATAATTGGTGTAATTCTCGGAGCTGGTGTATTGAGCCTAATAAATAACTTGACGCAAGATGTTGATTTTCCATACACCAATCCAACTGTTCCCATTCCTTATGTTTTAGGGGCTTTGGCCATTATGGTTGTTTTGGGCACCTTAATAGGTTTAATCCCAGCACAAAGGGCAGTAAGTATAAAACCAATTGACGCATTAAGAGAAGAATAAACAAACAACAAACCAGTATTTACATAAACACATATTAAAATGAACAAAATTTTAAAATATTCATTGATTGGCCTTTTGATTCTTGGAGCACTTTGGGCAGCATTGTTCTTTATTAAATCTAACAGTAAGTCGGCTGTTACATACGAAGTTTCAAAACCTTTCATTTCTAATATTGAAAAGAAAACGGTCGCAACGGGAAAAGTAATACCAGAAGACGAAATTGAAATAAAGCCCCAAATTTCAGGAATTATTGAAAAAATCTTTATGGAAGAGGGGGAAATGGTTAAAGCAGGTGATTTAATTGCCAGAATAAAAGTAGTGCCAAATGAGCAGTCTTTGAATCAATCTAGAGGTAGGGTTAAAAATGCAGAGTTAGCGTTGAATAATGTAAAAATTGAATTCAATAGAAATAAGGCATTATTTGATAAAGGTGTTATTTCAAGTCAAGACTTTAATAGTCTGCAATTACAGTACAACCAGGCGCAGCAAGAGTTGTCAAATGCTCGATCTGATTATCAGATTATCCGAAGAGGTTCGGCCGGAGGTTCAGCTACCGCAAATACCAATATCAGGGCAACTGTAAATGGTACAATTTTGGAAATCCCAGTAGAGGAAGGTGATCAAGTAATCCAGAGTAATAACTTTAATGATGGTACTACAATTGCTTCGATTGCTGATTTGACCAAAATGATATTTGAAGGTAAAGTTGACGAAGGTGAAGTTGGAAAGTTACAAGTTGGCACAGCTTTAAAAATTAGCCTAGGGGCGGTTGAAGGAAAGGAATTGGACGCAAAACTAAGGTTTATTGCACCAAAAGGAGTTGAAGAAACGGGAGCTGTACAATTTAAGATTGAAGGTGATGTTGAGGTGAGTGATGATGTTTTTATCCGAGCTGGTTATAGCGCAAATGCATCGATGATTTTGGAAAAGAAAGATAGTGTATTGGTGATTCCCGAAGCTCTATTACAGTTTGATAAAAAGACCGACAAGCCTTTCGTAGAAGTTTCAGTTGGTAGTGCAGAGGATCAAAAATTTGAGAGAAAGGATATAGAGATAGGAATTTCCGATGGAGTAAATGTTGAAATCGTATCTGGGATTACAGAAGAAGATGAAGTGAAGCAGTGGAACAAAACCGAGCCAATAAAGAAAGGCGATGAAGAAGAGGGTGAGGGAGAAGACTCAGAAGAAGCAGAAGAATAAGTAAGCATCAATCAAAAATCATAATCAAAAAAAACACTAGAAATGAGGATTAAACTGACAGCGATACTTTTAGTATTGTCAATAGGGATATCTACGGCCCAGCAAAAGAAATGGACACTTGAGGAGTGTGTCACCTATGCTGTAGAAAATAACTTGACCATAGAACAATTTGAATTGGATCTTGAAAATATAAAGATTGACGAAAAAGATGCTTTAGGTGATTTATTGCCTAATTTGAATGCATCGACTACTCTGTCAAAGAACGTTGGATTTACCATTGTAAGTACTTCGAATGTTCCAACAACGGGCAATCAATCTACCTTTAATGCAAATGGAGGATTTAGTTCTAATTTGACCTTATTCGATGGCCTTAGAAATATTAAGCGATTGAACAGGGCTAAATTAGCCGCTATATCAAGTCAATATCGCTTGGATGACTTAAAGGATGATATCCGCCTAAGGGTTGCCAATGCCTATCTACAAATATTATCAAATAAAGAAGCGCTGAAGGTTTCAAAAGCGCAATATGCGTTTACTGAGCAGGATATGAAGCGTACTAAAGAATTGGTTGATTCAGGGGTTGTGCCAAAAGGCGATTTGCTTGAAATAGAGGCTACGGCTGCCAACCAAGAACAGCAAATTGTGAACAATGAAAGTCTAGTGCTTATATCAACGATAAACCTTGCCCAGTTGTTGCAAATAACAGACTATGAAAACTTTGGGATTGCGGATGAATCTTTTGACATTCCGTTCTCCGATGTATTAAACAATTCGCCAAAGTCGATTTTTGCAAAGGCACTTGAGTTTAGAAATGATATTAAATTAGCAAAGTCTAATGTAGAACTTGCGGAAAAGGATTTAGAAATTGCAAAAGGAGCTTATCTACCAACTTTGACAGGCTTTTTCCAATACGGGACTAGATATTCGGATGCAACAGGTCCGGTTCCTGATGGGAGTGGAGGCGTTTTCACGCCTGGGTTTAAGGATCAATTATGGATTTTTGATGGTATATCCTATGGTGCGCAATTGAATATTCCTCTTTTCAACGGTTGGAGCACAAAAAATTCTGTAAGTCGTTCTAAAATCAGTTTAGAGAAATCTAAATTACAATTTGAACAGGATAAGCTTGATCTTGAATCTGATATTCAAAATGCTTATGTAGATGTGACTACCTTTTATAAATCTTATGAGGCTGCCGAAAAAACATTGGAGGCAAGAAGGTTGGCGTATCAATATTCTAAAGACCGTTTTGATGTGGGGCTTATGAATTCTTTTGATTTTAGTCAAGCTCAGTCCAGGGTTGACAATGCAGAGGCAGATGTAATAAGAACCAAATACAATTACATCTTCAGATTGAAGATTTTGGAATTCTATTTTGGAATCCCAATCTCATTGAATTAAGGTAAAATTTTAAAGAATATAGACCTATCTCTTATATAAGCGGTAGGTCTTTTTATTTATATCTTTGCCGACTATGGCTTTAATTCTGAATTTAGAAACCGCAACGACGAATTGCTCTGTTTCTGTTGCTAAGGAAGGAGAGGTACTAGCTCTCAAAGAGCATAACACCCCTAACTATTCGCATTCTGAACAATTGCATGTTTTTGTTCAACAGGTTTTAAAAGAGGCTTCCTTATCATTAAGTGATTTGGACGCCGTCGCAGTTAGTAAAGGACCGGGGTCTTACACTGGATTACGAATAGGTGTTTCTGCTGCCAAGGGCCTTTGTTTTGCACTAGGCGTGCCTTTAATTGCGTTACCTACATTAAAGAACATGGCGGAGCAGGCCCGAAAATTAAAGGTCGATTATTTCATCCCTTTGTTGGATGCCCGTAGAATGGAAGTTTATTCAACTGTTTTTGATAATACTTTAACTGAAATCAGGGAAACCCGAGCTGAAATTATAGATGCTCATTCATTTCAAGAATATATTGAAAAAGGAAAAGTTTTATTGTTAGGCAGTGGAGCTGAAAAATGCAAAGAACTTCTAAATGGTGAAAATATCTCTTTTAATTCTTCTCTGGTTCCATCGGCAAAGGAAATGGGAGCACTGTCATTTGAAAAATATAAAGAGAAAGATTTTGAAGATGTGGCCTATTTTGAACCATATTATTTAAAGGATTTCATTCTTCAGGGAAAGAAATAAATCCTAACCAAGAATCCTGTTTTATAAGGAGTTTACGAAAATAAAAAAGCACCCATAACGGGTGCTTTTTTGTTCTTTTTTAAAAGATAACTATTTCACTTCGAAGGTGATTTTCACATTAACTCTATAGTTATCCATTTTACCGTCTTTTACAGTTGCACTTTGCTCGTTGATATATACAGAGCGTATATTTTTAACGGACTTTGATGCTTGTTCTACTGCTGTTTGAGCGGCATCTTCCCAACTTTTATCGGAATTTGCCAATACTTCGATTACTTTTAAAACTGACATAATTAGTGTATTTTATAGTTCCCCTAAAATTAATGATTAAAAAGATGAAAGGCTAGTAAAAAGCCTAAAATCAGCCGTTCAAAGCAACAACTTCATTGACCTTATCACCCATCATATTCTTGAGCATTGTTTCAATACCATTTTTTAATGTAAAAGTTGAAGATGGGCAGCCACTACATGCCCCTTGTAAAATAACATTCACCGTTTTGGTATCTTTTTCATAGGATTGAAAAAGAATGTTTCCGCCATCACTTGCAACAGCGGGTTTAACATATTCTTCAAGAATATCGACAATTTGTTTAGAGGTGTCATCCAAGGATTCATTGTTCAATTGAGATTTTGGAGCTTCAGCACTCTTAAGGGTGATGGCGGACACTGTAACAACTTCATTGCCTTCTGCTAGAAAATCCCTTACCATTTCGCGAAGAGGCATTGTTATGTCTTCCCATTCGGCAACATCGAATTTGTTAACAGAAACATAGTTTTCATCAAAGAAAACCTCTTTCACAAAAGGTAATTGAAATAATTGTTGGGCCAATGCAGAATCCTTTGCTTCGTCAATATTCTTAAATTCAAAAGCTGTTGGCACAATACGTTTGTTTGACACAAACTTCATAACGGAAGGATTTGGTGTAACTTCCGCATAGACAGTGATAGGTACTTTTTTCCCTTGTTCTTCTTCAATGACTATTGGTTCTCCTGAATTTAAGTATTCAACCAATTGCTGTGCCACTTCATCTTTTACATCTGCCCACTCTACAATATCAAATCGCTCAAGACCTATAAAATTTCCTGAAAAATATACTGTTTTGATGAATGGAAGGTAGAACAGTTGCTGTGCCAAAGGTGAATTCTTTGCCTCATCAATGTTCTTAAACTCATAATTATTGTTTTTAGTAATAAAATGGTTTGTTTCAAATTTTAAAACCGCCGGGTTATTGGTTTGTTTCACTGTTATCGTGTACTCTTTCATTCAAAATGTTTTATGCAAAAATACAAAGTTATTACTAGTTAGTTGTCATATAATAATGTTGCGTTTAAGCCGTTATACTTTATATTTAGTCGATATTAAGTAGAAATTCCCAACATCTATATGAAACTTCAGTTATTGCTATGTTTTGCTTTAATGGCTTTTGGCTTTAAGTCAATGGGACAAGAAGGTGTTCCTGTTTACTTTGATTATTTATCAGATAATTATTATTTAGTGCACCCTTCAATGGCTGGTATCAGCGAAGGGGGTAAAATTAGGGCCACAATAAGAAAGCAGTGGTTTTCTGTTGATGAGGCCCCAAATTTACAAACCCTCAACGCTCATTTTAGGCTAGGGGACAGTCCTAGTGGGGTAGGAGCAATTTTCTTTAATGACGCTAACGGTTATCATTCACAAACTGGCTTAAAATTGACCTATGCACACCATTTAAAACTTGGTGGTGATATTAGATACTTAAATCAACTCTCATTTGGACTTAGTGGCGGTATTTTACAAAGTAATTTGGATGAATCTGAGTTCCGCTCTGTTATTCCTGATCCTATAATAACAGGTGCGAACAACAGTGTTAGTTATTTTAATGTTGATTTTGGAATGTCTTATAATCTTATGGAATTTTATGCCCATTTCTCAATCTTGAACGCTTTAGGTAGTGGGAGGGATTTGTATACGGCTATAGAATTTGATAACCTTAGACGATACTTAATATCAGCAGGTTATATTTTTGGTAAGAATGAATGGCAATATGAACCTTCGGTTATGTTCCAACTTACTGAGTTCACCGAAGAAAAGTCAGTTGATATAAATGCCAAGGTTTATAAAGATGTGGATTTCGGGAGAATCTGGGGGGGAGTTTCGTATCGAAGAAGTTTTGATGGCGCTCAATTTTTGGTAGATGGCTCTTTCGGGGAGCAACGTTTGCAATTGATTACCCCAATAGTTGGTGCTAATTTCAAAAACTTCATGGTTTCTTATAATTACTCATATCAAATGGGGGACATTCGTTTTGATAATGGTGGTTTTCATCAAATTACATTAGGTTACGATTTTGGGCAATCAGAGCGTAGATATGATTGTTATTGCCCCGCAGCTCAATAAAAAGGGCCCGTCTATGTGAAGACCGGACCCCTTTCCCAAACACCAACTAAACATGTTCAACAATATGCTAGGTGTCTATTCCCATTTGTAGTTTTTCTTCTCTGCTTGTTTTTTTATGGCCTCCAACATGGCATTTTCTAGTTCGCCAGTTGTATTTTCACTTTGACTTTTTTTAATGAACACCTCACGTTTCTTGTTCAATTCTTGAATTTCATTTTGAATTTTCTTCCGTTCCGTTTTTTGTTGGCTTATGTATAATTCAAGTTCGGCTTTGGATTTGTTTCTAAGCTCTTTTGGCAACTCATCCTTATTGACTTTAGATACATCAAAATCCTTATCATCACTGGCGTCCACCAAATCCCAGCTCGAGTTTCCATAAAGCCTTGAGCTTTTGCTTACAGTTCTCTTTACTGCAATGGCTTCTTCCATTTCCATGGCATTTGCGTCTTGAACTCGTTGCATTTTCATTTTCGAAGCTCCTTTGGTACCATATCCAATATAGGTGTGATTTAATTTGCCATTCAATTTGATGATGATATCGTCATATGGGGTTTCAATATGAACCACTTTTCTATTGTGGTCAATGGCCATGTACTCGCCACCAGTTAATCTGGCACCGTTTTTCCAATCAGTATTTATGCCTTGTTCATAGTCCCCACAGAAAATTGTATTCACAATAACATCTTTCTCTTTAGCATTTGAAATGGCGTCTTTATAGTTTAATTTGCCTTGTGTGAAGGGTTCGTTCCCAGCAATGAAAATCATCTTCAGATTATCAGGGTTATTACCCCAATTAAGTTGTTTTAATGAGGTGTGAATTACTTGACCACAATATTCTTCACCGCCGTTTGTGGTCAGTGAAAATAGTTTTTCTGATATTTCGTCCAAGTCACCACTAAAATCAAGAACTTGCTGAATGTATCCTTCACGTGAGGATAAATCGTCATTACCATATTGGTAAAGAGCTATTTGTAATTTGGGCCTTGCATCATTTCCGCATTTGGCATACGTAAATTTGTTCACTATGTCCCAGAGTTGGGATTTGGCCTGATTTATTAAACCATCCATACTGTTACTTGTATCTAATAGTAGGGCAATCTTTACGGTGTTGTTCGTTTCTTTTTCATCTGCTATTATGGTTTGTGCAATAATGGGATCATTGATGATTCTTTTTGCTTTTGTTTCACAACCGAAAACGGTGGTAATTGTCGTTGTCAAAAGGCAAATACTCAATATGAGTTCTGATTTTTTCATAGTTTATTTGTTTTTATATTATTGTTTTTTGTTACGAATTTTATCCAAGGTTACTAGGCTCAAATACGAGAAACCTAACATTAATGAAAGAGCGAGAAGTAGTTTAAGATATGTAGAAATTGTCCACTCTAGTGCCACTTTTACTCTGTGTAAAAGGCTTATATGCTTAGTCAGGGTTTCTGATAGTGAGAACTTAACCGTACAAAATTCGTTCTCCTCATCAAAATTGCCTAAACTCACGCCTAATTCCTGTAATTGTTGTTCAACTTCGAGAATACGGTTTTCAAGCTGCATGTATTCCTCGATTCTGCCACCCTCAGATTTCAAATTAATTAATGAGGTCCTTATTTTTTCAAGAGAGTGTTTCCTTGCGTTTAATTCTTTGTACTCGTTGGTCTTATCTTTTTTGGTAATTTGTTTGGCTTGTATTGTTCCAATTTTAATAAGCTGTTGGTATATTGAGTCAAAATTCTCTGGTGGAACACCAATAACCAAACTAAGATTGCGATAACCCTTGTTGCCATTCTTATTTTCAAATTGTATTAATCCATTGTAATCATTTATCTGTTTTCGAATTGTGCTTTCGGCTTGATCAAAGGAGTTTGAATTACTATTTATATCTGCTATTTTTTCATATTTCTGGTCAATTCTTACTAGTGGTTGTCCAGCGATTGCTTTGTGTTTTTTGGAAGCATAGTTTTTTCTTAGGTCAAGTATTTCCTGGAATACCTCTGGTTGATTAAAGACCTGTATTTGAGATGAGGTAGAGTTATATCCATATACTAACCTAAAGATGAACAACAGGAAAAATCCTAACATTAAATAAAGAATCACTTTTTTGATTTGAGATTTAATTGAGGTCTTCATTGTTGTTTTTTAAAATTTATGGAGTAAAAGTAATTTCATCTTTTTTTGAAAAAAACATGTAATGAGTATAAGCAGGTTTTGAATGAGTGAGTGGTACTATTGGTTTCGTGACAACGGAAAATTGATAATATTTTAGACCGATTTGGGGAGTTGTCCGTTTTTTAGTGTTGTATAAATCCGCTAAGTTTACGTTGTTATTACCAAGCAATGCAAGACATTTTCAACATATTTTTTTTCGTTCTCTTAGGTACCTTGATGACTTTTTCGCAGATCAATGATGGTAGCCACAAATTTAGAATCAAAGGAAAGGTCTTGGGAAAAGAGAAACGAACACCTATTTCACAGGTTGAAATATCCTCTAGTAGTGGGGAGTATACCTTGACAGATAGTTTAGGTGAATTTAAAATTCTAACCGCAATAGGCGAAGAACTGGTTATTGAAAGTCATGAATTCATTACCGTGCGTTATAGAGTTAGAAGCAAAGAAGATATTGAAGTCCTGGTAGAAGACTTTTCTGAACAAGAATATAAAAGCAGTAAAAGTAAATCAATTAGAAAAGAAGTATCCTTCCATAAGCAGTATTTAGATTCGGCGAATTTTTACAAAAAAGACAATATTGAAAAAAGTATTGATTTCATTGCAAAATCTATTGCTCAATTAGGTAAGAGGGGTAATAATACTGAGCTTTCCAAATCATTGACCATGCTTGGAGAGGTTTATGAGTATCATCAACAATATGATTTGGCGATAACAAACTTTCTAGATGCTCTTGAAGCTCGTAAATCTAGTAGAACCACTTTGTTGCTAGGTAAGGCTTACTTGTTGAACAAGGACTATCAAAATGCTGAGCGTACCTTAAAACCAATAGTAAGAGTAAAGTCAATAGTGCCTTATCAAAGAGTTGAGGTACATGAGTTTTTAGGTGATTCTTACCTCGGGTTGAGCAATTTTGATGAGGCTGTCGCTTTTTATGAGGAGGGGTTGAAAATAGCCGAAAAGAACCAAGTAACCCCAAAAATTACTGATCTAAACTCGAAGATTGCCGATGCTTATGCTAAGGGTAATCGCAGTATCGAGGCAGAAGGTTATTACACTAATTCTCTGCAATTGGCAGAAAGCCAGTCCCCGCAAAGGTCAATACAAGAGAAAAATAAAGTGGCCGATTTTTACAACAAAGAGAGTAACTATGACAAAGAAATTCAATTGCGCAAGCAAAGTGTCGATGAACTTTTAGAACTTCCGTCTGATTCTAAAAAAGACAATTCTCCAGTTTCTTCAGATTCAATAACTTCTCAACGTATTAATTATAAAATTGCCAATGCTTATATCGCTCAGGATAATTTTGAGGAAGCTATACCTTATCTTCAAAAAAGTATTGTAGAGGCCGATAGCGATGATGACCTGATTGTACAAAAAGATGCTACAAGAAAGCTTTCAGAGGTTTATGAGCGAAAAGGGGAATTCAACAAAGCACTGGAGACATATCAAGAATATGTAGCGGTTGTAGATACGTTGTATGTAAGAAAAGAACAAGAAATATCCCGAGCAGCCCGTTTTAATCGTGAAATAGCGTCAAAACAGAGTAGGATTTCTGGATTAGAACAAGAAAGGGAACTTTCCCAGAGTAAGTATGATTTGGCCCTCACAAGTCAGCAATTGGTGATTGAAAATAACAAACGGCAAAAGTGGGTGATCTATTCTTTGATTTTTGGGCTACTGTTGACTGCCTTGGCTGCTTTCTTTTTTTATCGCAGTAACCAACAGCAGAAATTGGCAAATAACCTTTTGGCCTTAAAATCCTTAAGGTCGCAAATGAACCCACATTTTATATTTAATGCTTTGAATTCGGTCAATAATTATATTGCGAAAAGTGATGAGCGTAGTGCAAATAGATATCTAAGTGAGTTTTCAACTTTAATGCGGGCTGTTTTGGAAAATTCTGAAGAGGATTTTATTCCGCTTTCCAAAGAACTGGAGCTGTTGAGGCTTTATGTGAAATTGGAACACTCTCGTTTTCCTGACAAGTTTGATTATAATATCAATATTGATGAAACTATTGATGTTGATAGCTATCAAATTCCCCCAATGTTATTGCAGCCTTATATTGAAAATGCAATTTGGCATGGTTTAAGATACAAAGAAGAAAAAGGTCATTTGAATATCAATATAGAATATCAGGACAAAAATTCGATAAAAATAAGTATTGAAGATGACGGTATCGGAAGAGAAAAATCCGCCGCTCTAAAAACCCAGAACCAGAAGAAGCAAAAATCAAAAGGGATGGGGAATATCAGTAAAAGAATTTCTATTTTAAATGATATGTACAAAGACAAAGTTGATGTGCACATTTCTGATTTAAGTGAAGACGGTAAAGGAACCAGGGTATTGTTTACATTAAATAAGGATCAATGAAGTTAAAAGCGCTTATTGTTGAGGACGAAGCAGGGAGTAGAGAGATACTTAGGAACTATTTGTCGAAATATTGTACAAATGTGATGGTGCAAGGTGAAGCGGCATCGATTAAAGAGGCGCTTGAATTTATTGACAAAAATGAATTGGATCTTGTTTTTTTAGATGTTGAAATGCCCTATGGTAATGCTTTTGACCTTTTGGATCAGGTTAAAGAACGAACATTTGAGACTGTATTTGTTACCGCTTATAACCAATATGCGATGGATGCTTTGAACAATCATGCGGCATATTATCTAATGAAACCAATAAATATTGATGAATTGATCAAGGCGGTTGAATATGTTGTCGAGATCAAAGCGAAAGAAGATGCTCTAGAGGATAAGGTATTACAGCCTAAGCTTAAGAGTGTTGAAGGGAAAATAACGTTGCCGCAACAAGATGGTTTCCAAGTGCTGAATGTTGCTGATATTTTATATTGTAAGGCTGATGATAATTACACAGAGATTCATCTCGAAAACAAAAAAATATTGGTCAGTAAAACCCTTAAATATTTTGAGGAAGCTCTATCTCAATTCTCTTTTGCACGCATTCATAAGTCTTTTTTGGTAAATGTGAATGAAGTGATTAAATATAGAAAGGGCAAGGGCGGTAGTGTAATAGTTTCGAATGGTAAAGAACTTTTGGTTTCAGCCTCTAAAAAGAAGGAGTTATTGTCTTATTTTTGACTTATCTTTTTAAGAACAGAAAATGATAATAAAACCAGTAAAAGGAAAATCACCACAAATAGGAGAAGATTGTTTTATAGCAGAAAATGCTACGATCGTGGGTGAAGTCACAATGGGAACTCAGTGCAGTATTTGGTTCAATGCTGTAGTTCGAGGGGATGTGCATTTCATTAAAATGGGTAACAAAGTAAATGTGCAAGATGGTGCCGTGATACATTGCACATATCAAAAGTCTCCAACGACAATAGGTGATAATGTTTCAATTGGTCATAATGCTCTTGTGCATGGGTGCACTATAAAGGATAATGTTTTAATAGGCATGGGTAGTATAATCATGGATGATTGCATTATTGAAAGCAATAGTATCATTGCTGCTGGTGCAGTAGTGACCAAAGGAACACATGTTCCTTCTGGAACTGTTTTTGCAGGTATGCCAGCAAAAAAAATCAAAGATATTAGTCCTGAACTTAGCTCAGGTGAGATAGACAGGATAGCCAATAATTATGTGAAGTATTCAGGTTGGTTTAAAGAAGATTAAACTAGAAATAGTTTCTGTTTACAAAAAATTTGTTTAGAAAGAATAATACTTATTTTTGCAGTCCAAAATTCAATAAGATGAATGCATATATATTCCCAGGTCAAGGAGCTCAATTCGTAGGAATGGGACTCGACCTTTATGAAAAGTATCCTTTGGCGCAAGAATTATTTGAAAAAGCCAATGAAATTCTTGGTTTCTCTATTACAGATATAATGTTCGAGGGTACTCCCGAAGATTTAAAGCAAACTAAAGTTACGCAACCTGCAATATTTCTTCATTCAGTAATACTTAGCAAAGTAATGGGCGATGGTTTTAAGCCAGACATGGTTGCAGGACATTCCCTTGGGGAATTTTCGGCCTTAGTGGCCAATGGCTCTTTGAATTTTGAGGATGGGCTTCGATTGGTTTCCCAAAGAGCTCAGGCAATGCAAAAGGCATGTGAATTACAGCCGAGTACAATGGCAGCTGTTCTGGGACTTGCCGATGAAGTTGTTGAGAATATATGTAAGAAAACTTCGGGAATTGTGGTGGCAGCGAACTACAATTGCCCTGGGCAATTGGTTATTTCTGGAGAAGTTGAGGCCATTGACACTGCTTGTGAAAATTTAAAAAAAGCTGGTGCTCGTAGGGCATTGGTTTTGCCGGTGGGAGGAGCATTTCACTCACCATTGATGGAGCCTGCACGAGAAGAATTAGCATCAGCTATAGAAAGCACCGAGTTTGCCATGCCTCAATGTCCCATTTATCAAAATGTGACCACTACTGCGGTAATTGATTCAGATGAGATTAAGAAGAATTTGATTTCACAATTGACAGCACCAGTCAGGTGGACACAAAGTGTACAAAATATGGTTAAAGACGGAGCCATATTGTTTACAGAAGTTGGTCCGGGCAAAGTATTACAAGGCTTGGTTCGAAAAATTGAACGAGTGTCTCAAACAACCTCTGCAATTATCGATTAGATAAGACATAAGCGTAAAATCAGTATTTCATCCAAGAAACCTATCTTTAGGCCTTAATTTAAGGTTGTAGGTGTTTTTTTTAGTAATATTGAGTCCCATTTTTTTAAATATACCTACTAGCTGTGCTGTACATTGAACCTAATTAAGATTCAAAGAACAGTCTATGAAATTGAAAAAGAAAAAAATTGCCCCATCTTACAGAAGTTTTTGTGTGCCTAAGTTTTTGATTTTAAACTTTGCATTCCTGTTCGGTTTTATTGGATATGGCCAATCAATATTTAGCATAAATGACCCCATTCCCATTGCTGAAGGTAATGCGGGTATATCTACATTATCATTTGATGTAAGTATAGATGCATCTAGTCCTTTTTCGGATGTTTCGGTTGATTATACTATAAGCGGAGGTAATGAAGATGGCCTTTCCGGGATTCTTACCTTTCCCGTAAACACCTTGGTTCTCACACAGACAATAGAAGTAACTACAAATGGTGATAGTTTGGTTGAATTGGATGAGACGATTTCTGTAACCTTAAGCAATGCGACTCCACTTTTTTCAGATTTAAGTCCAACTGATAGTGTTGGGGGTAGTAGTTTTACAAACGATGATATAGGAACGGTATCCTTAAACCTGACAACTCCTCCTTTTGATCCCGATGCTTCAGAGGCAGGCCTGGATCCAGGATTGTTTAGATTAACTTCGACCAATCCCAATGCTACAGGTGCCATAATCACCGTTGATTATACATTAACAGGCAGTGCCACAGATGGTACTGACTTCAATTTAACAGGTGTTTTTACCTTTCCTAGTAACGGAACTACCGTGAACAGAAATATCAATGTTAGTCCCTTAGAAGATTTTATTGTTGATCCTAACGAAACCGTTATTCTTACTTTAAACAATACTACGAATCCAATATTGTTTCCAATAGGAACTCCTAATTCGGCCACAGTTACCATTGCCGATGACGATGTCGCTGGTGTTAATGTAGCACCGCTTTCAGGTACTACAAATGAATCGGGAACGACTGCCGATTTTCTTTTTACATTAACAAGTGAACCAACTGCTGATGTTACCATTGCTTTGACCAGTAGTGATATTACTGAAGGGACTGTTCCAGCAAATGTTATTGTTCCTGTTGCAAGTTGGAATACAGGGGTCACCGTAACGGTGACTGGAGTTAATGACAATATTGTTGATGGTGATATCAACTATACGGTAAATACGGGGAATGTTACATCTACAGATAGTTCATATGCTGCACTTACAGGAGCTCAGGTAGCTGATGTTTCCATGGTTAATGTAGATGATGATTCAGTAGGGGTTAATGTTACACCGACCTCAGGAACAACCAATGAAGGAGGAAGCACTGCTAATTTCTTATTCACGTTGGATAGTGAACCGTCGGCTAACGTAACAATTGCTATATCTGGATACGATACAACCGAGCATTTAGGTGCAGCCAACGTAGTATTGACGACGGCAAATTGGGATACCGGAGCTAGTTTAATCGTAACCGGGATTAATGATACAGCATTGGATGGCGATGTGACCTATGTTTTGGATTCGGGAGATGTCACTTCCGCCGATTTAAACTATAATGCATTGACAGGTTCAGATGTGCCTCAACTAAATCTCACCAATGAAGATGATGATACCGCAAGCATCTCAATTTCAGATGCAAGTGCCAACGAAGATGTTCCCGGTGGGAATCTTGTTTTTGATGTGGTGTTGGATAATGATGTCGTTGGGGGGTTAACTGTAGATTATTCTTTTTCAAGTGGCTCTGCTTCAGCCAATGGTGCAAATGCAGATTTTGATAACACGCCAGGCTCAATCGTATTCAGTGGGATAGCAGGTGAAACGGTACAGATTCAAGTTCCCATAGTGGATGATGCTATTTTAGAAAATTCTGAAGAATTTACGGTAGAATTGGCAACACCATCCAACGGAGTCACTATTGCTGGGGGTAATACGGCCACAGGCACGATTAACGATGATGATAATTGTGCTCCTGCACCAATTTTGGACAGTTCTATTTCGACTTTCTTTTGTGACATTATTGATCGTAGCCTAAATGACTATACAAGTTCAACTCCACCAAACGGGACAGTTTTAACTTGGAGTTTGGTTTCAGATCCATTGAAAACAGGGTCCCATTTACTTCCTTCGGAAGTAGAGAGTCCTCCTCAGAGAAATGGTTCGTACTTTGGGTTTTTCTATGATGTTGATAACGAGTGCGCGAGTGGAGTTATTGAGGTTCAGTTAACACTTAATGAGTCACCAACCCTTACCGGTGCAACAGGTGATGAACGATGTGGTTCTGGCGAACTTACCTTAACGGCAACCGGAGAAATAGATGGGAGCATCCAACCTCCTACGTTTAATTGGTATGATAGTCCTACAGGTGGTAACTTAGTTGGTACTGGACCTTCCTTGACTTTGAATGTTTTATCCACTACAAACTATTATGTTGAAGCTACGGCCAATGGTTGCCCAACCGCAAGAATGGAGGTCACTGCAGCCATTCGCCCATTACCTTCAGCGGGTACTCCGAGCAATGCATCAGCCTGTAGCGTTGCCGCTAATGGACCTACAATTATTGATTTGGATGATTTGATTCTTGGTGAAAGCATTGGTGAATGGACGGTAACGACTGATCCTTCTAATTCGATTATTCTTAATAGTGAAAATGAGGTTGATTTTGAAGACCTAGCAGATGGCGATTATATATTTACTTTTACTACTACTGATGCCACTCCTCCTATTTGTGAAAATGTGTCATCTGAGGTGACCATTTCAGTGAATGATTGTGATGTTGATTCAGATTTGGACGGTTTGTTCGATGGTGATGAGGCCTTATTGGGTACCGACCCAGCAGATCCAGATACAGATGGTGACGGCATCAACGATGGGGAAGAAGTTGGCGTTGATCCTTTAAACCCAATAGATGGTGATTCAGACGGAATAATTGATGCCTTGGATTCAAATATTGAGGATACGGATCAAGATGGAGTAGTTGATCAATTGGATCCTGCCAATGCCAATCCTTGTATTCCTGATAATTCCATAGGACTTTGTGATACCGATGGGGACGGAATTTCTGATGGTGATGAAATAACCAATGGATCAGATCCACTAGATCCATGCGATCCCAACCTAACACCAGATTGCCAACCTGACCCTATAGATTTGGAGATATTGAAAGAAGTTGATAAGCCTAATGCCATTTTGGGTGAAAATGTTGTGTTCACAATAACCGTGAACAATTTATCGGATAGTAAAGTATTGGGAATTGAAATCGGAGATTTGTTGGAAACAGGATTTGAATATATTTCTCATTCTCCCTCCACAGAAAGCTATTCTGCTGATACTGGAATTTGGGATATTTTTGAGATGCAGTCTTTAGGAACTATGACCTTGGAGATTACCGCAAATGTACTTGATGGCGGAAATTATACAAATACGGCTGAATTATTGGAATCTTTCCCAGTAGATGATAATTTGGACAATAACACTTCAACCGTGACACTGAATATAGATCTGCCTGAAGGCGTTGATTTATTGGTGGAAAAAAGTGCGTTAAGTTCGCGTCCACTAGTTGGCGACGAAGTTGTGTTCACCATAAAGGTTACAAATCAATCTGAAGAAGACACGGTCTCTCAAATACGTATTGGGGATTTAATTGATGATGATAGTGGATTTGTTTACGTATCACATTCATCAGTCATTGGTAGTTATGACACCTTATCAGGAGAATGGTTTATTCCTGAGTTGATAAAGGACCAAGAAGCGGTATTGTTGATAACGGTTCAGGTACCGGTTGAAGGAACGTTTACCAATACGGCACACTTGATAGCATCCTCACCTGGTGATGGTAACTTGGACAATAATTCGGCAACTGCCGAGGTGAAAGTAAGTTTACCTTCAAATGATGAATGCGGCTTTCTTTTTAATCAATTCTCACCAAATGGAGATGGAACAAATGATTATTTGACCGTAAACTGTATCGAATTATATCCTGACAACATAATTGAAGTATATGACAGATACGGTAATTTGGTATATAGAAAGAAAAGCTACGATAATTCATGGGATGGAACGGGTGAGAATGGTGATTTGGCTAACGGAACCTATTTCTATCTTTTGAATTTAAGTGATGGTTCTCAAACAAGAAAAGGTTGGATTCAGTTGTTAAGATAAGGAACACTATGAAAAGTACTAATATCAAATTTCAAAGTAGGTCCGTCCTGTGTTTATTGTTTTTATGTTTTTGTTCCATTCATTTGACAAGGGCACAAAAAGAACCACAGTATACACAGTATATGTATAATATAGGGAGCTTTAATCCGGCATACGTAGGTACTGTAGGTAAACCGGAAATTTCAGGTTTATACAGAACCCAATGGATTGATGTTCCAGGTGCACCAAAAACAATTAGGTTTGGCTTGAATCTTCCTTTTGCCAAAGAAAAAAACGGATTGGGAATTAATATCGTAAATGACCAACTAGGTCCAGTGTCACAAAACTATTTTGATTTGGCCTATTCGTTTCAGGTCAATGTTTCGGATAATACCAAATTGTCTTTTGGTGTAGATGGGGGAGGAGCACTATTGAACGTTGATTTCAGTAAAGGTACTTTTGAGAATCCAGGGGAGCCTATATTGGGCCGCGAAACAATAAATAAGTTTTATCCAACGGTAGGGGCAGGCACGTTTTTATATTCAGACGATTGGTATTTGGGAGTCTCTGTTCCAAATTTTTTAACAGAAGGTGTGTATAATGACGATGTTGCTACCATAGTTGATGATAAAATGCAGTTTAACTTTATTGGTGGGGTGGTTTTCAATTTATCTGATGGGTTAAAGTTCAAACCAGCATTTTTGATTAATTATCTGAAGGGGTCGCCGGTAAATATGAATTTTTCATCTAATTTTTTAATTAGCGATGTTTTTACTGCTGGGGTTTCATATCGCGTTGATAATGCCTTTAGTGGCTTGGTTGGGTTACAGATATCGAGTGGAACATTTGTTGGTTATTCCTACGACTATAACACAAATCCGTTAGGAGAGTTCAATAATGGGTCTCATGAGGTTATCTTAAAATTCTATTTAGGACCTGGCGGAGGAAACTCAAAATCAAAATCGAAAGTGAAGAATGCTAAGGGTAAACCTAAGCAGATTGATACACCACGGTTTTTTTAATAAGATTCAAGTATGAAAGCAAAGAGTTTGGTTGTATTGTTTTTTGTCGTTTTTACGGCCTCTTTTGCCCAAGAAAAGATGTCAAAAGCGGATAAGTATTTTTATGGTTATTCCTATAGGGCCGCCATTGCTGAATACAAAAAAGAATTGGCCGTAGCTCCTTTAAAGAATAGTCAATTACTCAATCTGGCGGACTCCTATTACAAGATGGGTGATTTTAAAAATGCGTCAAAATATTACTTGGATGTAAACAAAAGAGACACAACAATTTCAGTACATCGCTACAATAAAATGTTACAGAGTTTGGCAAAAACATCCAATTTGGACAGGGTAAAAACTTTTCTTAACTCTAAACGGACCTCCTTTTCAAATGAGTTATTGGAGAATGCACAGTTTAATTACGAATTATTACAAAAACCTACAGGTTTAAATGATTTAAATATATTTAGTTTAAGTGAGAACAGCTCTCAAGATGATTTTGCACCAGCTTTTTATAAAGATAGATTGTTGTTTAGCAGTGGTAGGGTCCAAAAGAACAAAAAAACATACGAACCTTCTGGAGAATCCTATTTGGATATTTATGTGAGCAGAATTGGCTCTGATGGAAATATTCTGAATTCTAATCCTTTTTCAGGCATCCCTGAAAATAGTTTTCATGAAGCAACTCCAAATTATTCAGAGGAGTTGGGCAGATTGTTTTATGTGTTATCCAATTCTGAAAACGGACAACTTCTTTTTGATGAAAACGGGAAAAACACTTTGGCCATAGGAATGGTAAATAGTAATGGTAAATTTGATTACCTTCTAAAGGATTTAAGCACTTCTTTCTACTATCCTTTTTATGATGCACAAAAGGAACGTTTGTATTTTGCAGCAAATTTTAACGATAGTTACGGAGGTACAGACATTTATTATGTTTATGCAAATAATGGGCAAATAATGTCTAGGCCTACAAACTTGGGACCAAGGGTAAATTCTCCAGGCAACGAAATTGCACCTTATGTGCTGAATGATAATCTATACTTCTCTTCTGATGTTTTTTATGGGCTTGGTGGAATGGATATCTATAAAACAAATATTTTAGTTGATGGATCCTTTGGTATTCCTGTTAATTTAGGTGAAGGACTTAATTCTGAGGCTGATGATTTTGGGTTTATCATTAAAGACAATGGAGCTGATGGTTTTTTTAGCTATTTTTCCTCAAATAGAAAAGGTGGAAAAGGAGGTGATGACCTTTATGGAGTTAAATTCAATGATACGCCAGGACTAAAGACTTTTTCTCTTAGAGGTAGTGTAGTTAATCTTAAATCAAGAAAGGGTATATCCAAGGCTCAAGTCAGAATATTGGGTGATGACGGTAGCATACTCAAAGAAGTATATGCAAACGAGGATGGTGAATTTAGTATTGAAATTCCTTGGCATGACCACATTACTTTACAAGCTACAAAAGGCCGTTATTCTATTTTCTCTGCAACTTACAGCGATGGGGAGTATGAGGGTATTGAAAAAGTAGATTATAATATGGGCCTGGCATTTATAGATGATTTACTAACTGATAAGGAAGAAAAAAAGGTTGTTAAAATCCAAAAATTCTATTTTGATAGGGGTAAATCAAATATAACACTAAAAATAAAAACAGAATTGGATAAAGTTGTTGATGCTGTTCAACGTTTTCCGCAGTTAAAACTTACAATAGAGTCGCATACTAATAGTAAAGGAAGTAAAAGGAGCAATCAACAATTATCCCAGAGACGTTCAGAAGCCATCAAAACTTATCTTACCACAAATGGTCTTTCCTCCGCAAATATTAAGGCCGTAGGATATGGTGAAGAAAAATTGGTGAACAATTGTGCTGATGGGGTCTATTGTTTGCAGTTTTTGCACAATCAAAATGAACGCTCATATATTGTAATTTCTAATTTTGATGAACTTTGACTTTAAACTGCCCCTTAAAATATAACTATCCAAAAATAATATACCGAGAAACAAGCAAGGAAAACTATACCTAAATATGTAAGAAGCTGTAAGCTTTTTTTTGGCCGCAGATTATCGGGTATCTCTGAACTCATCACGTTTTTCAGGTTCATATAACCAATGATTGGTGCTACTACAAATGAAACAAATGTTGCTAGAGCCACCAATTCGCCCATATTGGCACCGAAAATGGCAATAACTACAAAGTTGATGATGGCAAGAAGAACTACCCCTAGCGCGAAATACCCTTTTTTTCCAGTTAATTTGGTTTTCGGATTTAATAGGTCAACAATGTCAAGACCAACTCGCGTCACCGCGTCATGTGCGGTCATGCAAGTACTGAACATTGTTGCAAAGGCGGAAACAGCAATAAAAATAGTCGCCCAAGGACCTATGTTTGTAGTAAACAAGCTCACCACTTGATCGGCAAATGTCACGGCATTTCCGCTAAGCTCGGTATTTGTTCCATAGAGCGTCATGCAGCCAATAGTCAAAAAGAAAATGGCTAAAACCGCGGTCATAAGATAACCAACATTAAATTCTTGAAGCGATTCCTTTAGGGATGGTTTTTTCTTTTGCGCTTTCCATTTTTCAATACTCCAAAGACTTACCCAACTAGAAGCTTCTACCGTTGTAGGCATCCAACCCATAAGGCTTATAAGAAATAGAATACCGGCATCATTGAATATTGTTGGGGGAGCAAAGTTTTCTGCCTCTTCCACTTGACCTTTAAATACCACAAGCAAGGTTGTAACAATCAATGCGATGAATAATATTGAAATAACAAGTTTCAACGAAACTTCTAGGAATTTATATCTACCAATAATCAATAAAGAGCTAATAAATAGGAATAAACCAAGCGCTACAATACTTATGGAGACGTCTGAAATCTTAAAAAGATTGATAAAAAGTCCAGCGGTTACAGTATACAAAGCGGCTAAGATGGTAAAAGTAGTAATCAAAGTTATGAAAGCATAAAACCATAAATAACCTTTGCCTCGATTCAAATAACCTTCAATCAAAGTCTTATTAGTAATACTGGTATAGCGTACACCAAATTCAAAGAAAGGGTACTTGAATATATTGGCCAGCACAATCGGGATTATCATTAACCACCCATATTGGGCCCCAGCTTTAGTGGATAGGACTAAGTGCGATGTGCCAATGGCCATACTTGCAAATAAAAGGCCAGGACCAAGGTTTTTAAGGAGCGTTTTAAATTTCGACATATTGAACTAATGTACTGTCTAAAATAAACTATTTAATTAAAAAGAATTGAACTGCTATTCTATTTCAATTTTATTACCGTAGAATTTGGGTTCTGTGTTTAATAAGAGGTCAATAAACACTTTGACACGTGCAAAGTATTCTCGAAACTGTACTTTAAATCCCTGCTGACCTTTAATATCCTGGGCATTATAACCAATGGCGTTCAATCCCTTTTTGTTCGCAATGTAAATTGCCCGTTCGTTATGGAATTTTTGTGAAATCACAGTAACACTGTCCAAACCAAATACCACGTTGGCTCGTACCATGGAATCTAATGTTCTAAAGCCAGCATAATCCAAAAAGATCTTTTCCTCTGGTATACCTTTTGCCACAAGGTCTTTTTTTATGGTTGTAGGTTCATTGTAGTATATACTGCCATTGTCGCCACTAACAAGAACAAAGTCTATTTTGTTGGACATAAAAAGCTCTACAGTGGCCTTTATGCGATTAGAATAATAGGGGTTCGGTTGTCCTGTTGCAATTTTTTTTGAAGTACCTAGAACCAGTCCTACACGATTTTTTGGTATTTCTTCTATAGAAGAAAAAGACTTCCCCTTTGCGGCCGATTCAATAATCAGATTACTCACCAAAATAAGTAGAACAGGAATGATAATGATAAACCCAAAAATCTTGAATAATCTTTTTTTCATTGGACAAGGCAAATACATGATAAAGGTAGCTAAATATGGGAACTAACATTTTGATACAAACAAAAAAGCTTCACAAATAATGAAATTTTTTGTACACCATATGTAAGCTGCCCTTAAAACCGAACTGTTTCAAAATCTAGGTAATATTTTCAGAATAAAAAGAATTTTGAATGGAACTGGGACCAAAGTCGCTAAGAAGACTGCAATTTATCGGCCTAATGATGCCTAACGACCATTTAATAGAACTATTAAGCAGGTTGGAGGGGGGTAATAAATATCTTGTTTTTAAATTACATTGTCCCATGTAACGTTCTTATTATTAGACTTTTACAAATAAGGAATCAGAAATCCCCTTATTTATTTTATTAATCAATATTTCATCAAAAATCAAAAATATTCGGGAGTACAAAGTTGTTCAAATCAGTTAATATATGTCTGCAATTAATTATTACATAAAACTACTTATTGTCAACTACCAACTAGATACCTACTGTAATTTGGAAATGTTCTTTTTATAAATATAGTAGTAATTAAGGAAAGAGAAAATACAAGTAAAGTAATCAAGAGATAAATTGTAAATGAATTTGAGGTAAACGAAAAATCTAACATCACTTTTATCTGAGCAATGATTGTAATAAAAATACCATGTAAAAAATAGATTCCAAAACTATTTGTAGCTATTATGTCGAGCAAATTATTTTTTGAATTTTCAAAACGATATAAGAAAATCATAAAAAATAGACAAAGTAGAATTTTCTGAACTAACATTAAATCAACTCCGTTAAAGAAAAACGGGTCTTTTTCATAGTTCCCAAATCTACCAATATAGGCTTGGAATAAAGCAATGCAGATAATAAGAATTAAAAGATGAATATCCTTTCCTTTAAATTTAAAATATACTATATCTTTTTTTTCTGATAATATCATTCCTAGTAAATAAACTGGAGTAAAAAATAAAACGTTTTGAAAAACTGAATATATATTTTCTTCAATCCCTCTATGCATAAAAGCAGAACAAATAAGCATAAAAAACACTATTAATAGCTTGATTCTTATATTGAGTTTTATGAAACGAATAAAAAAAGGAGACATTACAAAAACAATCATGATGAAGGGAATGTACCAATAACCAACGAAATTAGGTGTCCCTGTTAGATAAAGCCTAAAAATTGAAATAGAGGATAATTTCTCGTAAAAAGGGGAAGTAGTATTTAATGATAAAAGACCATCGATAGTAATTCTGAGAAGTAAATATAATATTGAAAAAGTTGACAAGATGAGATAGGGAAATAAAACGTACTTAATCTTTTTAACCATAAATCTCTTAAATTCAAAATTTACGTAAAAAATATGATGAAATAAAAAACCTGAAATAAAAACAAATAGTGATGTCCCTCCTAAAGTTAAATTAAAGATAGTATTTCCAATTATTGTGCTATAAGAGAAATTTGCTATTCCCAAACTATGTCCAAATACTATAAATATAATGGCTATTCCTCTAAAATAGTTAATAGAGTTTATGTACATAATTTAATCATATTACAATTTTCAAACACAAATAGAATAGGAATAAGTTTATTCGGACTATATCCTTTAAGTGCCGAAGATAAGACTTCTGTTTTCATAGTAGAGAATTAATATTATCAAGGTCTTAAAATCTAATTACATAACCTCTTTGTAATACATATAAATATTCTGTTATTTAAAGGCTTTTTTGCAAATGGTTGGTATAAAAAAACCTCAACTGTCTAGAAATTAAGATGTTGAGGCTTTAAATGTACTCGAGATGGGACTTGAACCCATACGGACTAATGTCCATTGGATTTTAAGTCCAACGTGTCTACCAATTCCACCACTCGAGCATAACTGCAAAAAGCAGAATGTGGATAATCCAGAGCGAAAAACGGGATTCGAACCCGCGACCCCCACCTTGGCAAGGTGGTGCTCTACCACTGAGCTATTTTCGCAATTTAAAAGAACTGCGCATCATCAAAGATGCGGGTGCAAATTTAATACAATTCTATAAAAGGCAAAGAAATTTATCGAAAAAGCAGTTAAAATTTTAAGAACTCGCTTTCTTGTTTTTGGTAAGCAATCTCTTAATCTCGTTGAGCTTCATAAGTGCTTCAACCGGAGTAAGGGTATTTATGTCTAGATGTGTGATTTCTTCTTTGATTTCCTCCAATAATGGGTCGTCTAGATTAAAGAAACTAAGTTGCATTTCATTCTGAATGGAATTCAGTTTGTCCGTTAATTCTTCGCTGGAGTGCGACTTTTCAAGTTTTTTAAGAATTTTATTTGCTTTATGGATAACCTGCTGCGGCATACCGGCCATTTTTGCCACATGAATTCCAAAACTATGCTCACTGCCTCCTGGAGTTAATTTTCTTAAGAATAAAACTTTGTCTTTTAGTTCTTTGATAGAAACATTGTAGTTTTTAATTCGTTCAAAGGTAGTGGCCATTTCGTTGAGCTCATGATAGTGGGTTGCGAAAAGGGTTTTAGATCTAGACGGATGTTCGTGTAAATATTCTGAAATAGCCCAAGCAATTGAAATACCATCATAGGTACTAGTGCCCCGACCAATCTCGTCCAAAAGAATAAGGCTTCGTTCTGATAAGTTGTTCAAAATTGAAGCTGTTTCATTCATTTCTACCATAAAAGTTGATTCCCCCATAGAGATGTTGTCACTTGCACCAACTCTCGTGAAAATTTTATCAACATAACCTATTTTGGCCGATCTCGCGGGAACAAAACTGCCCATTTGGGCCAATAAAACGATTAGAGCGGTTTGTCTTAAAATGGCCGATTTACCACTCATATTCGGCCCAGTGATCATAATTAACTGCTGGTTTTCTCTATTTAAGATTAAATCATTTGCTATATATGCTTCACCTAAAGGTAATTGCTTCTCTATTACAGGATGACGGCCTTCAATTATTTCTAATGAAGTTGAATCATTTAACTGTGGTTTATTATAGTCGTTTTCTTTCGCTAGTTGTGTAAATCCACAAAGGCAATCCAAAGTGGCGATTTGTTGGGCGTTGTTCTGAACAGGAACAATGTATTCTTGCATCCAAACCACTAGCTGAGCAAACAATTGTTGTTCCAGTTGTAAAATGCGTTCTTCTGCACCTAGGATTTTCGCTTCGTATTCTTTTAGTTCTTCAGTGATATAACGTTCTGCATTGACCAAGGTCTGCTTACGAATCCATTCTTCGGGGACCTTATCCTTGTGTGCGTTTCTCACTTCAATATAATAACCAAAGACATTGTTTGAAGCAATTTTAAGAGAGGTGATGCCTGTACGTTCTGTTTCTCGTTTCAGCATTTTGTCTAAATACTCCTTGCCGGAATAGGCCAGTCCACGAAGTTCATCCAATTCTTCAGAGTAGCTTTGGGCTATGGCATTACCTTTCAGTATGTTTATTGGCGCTTCCTCATTTATCATGTCCTTGATTTTTGCCCTTAGCAAATCACAAGTATGAATTTGGTCACCTATTAAATTCATGGCTTCATTCTCACTGTTGGTTGCCAATTGCTTTACAGGAATTACAGCCTCCAATGAATTTTTAAGTTGTACTACCTCTTTTGGGTTTATTTTTCCAGTCGCAACTTTTGAAATCAAGCGTTCTAGGTCGCCCATTTTCTTAATGTTGTTTTGTAACTTTTGCAAAACAGTTTCCTCAGAAGTTAAATAGGATATTACCTGATGTCTTCTACGTATTTTTTCAATATTTTTTAATGGAAGTGCCAACCATCTTTTTAGCATTCGCCCACCCATTGGCGATATTGTCTTATCAATGACGTCTAAAAGAGTTACAGCATTGACATTGGTAGAGTTGTATAGTTCAAGGTTTTTGATGGTAAACCTATCCATCCAAATATATTCCTCTTCGGCTATACGCTTTATGGTATTGATATGTTGTAATTGTCTGTGTTGTGTTTCAGATAAATAGTGAAGTACAACACCTGACGCAATAATACCTTGGGTTATTTGATCTACCCCAAACCCTTTTAATGTTGAAGTTTTAAAGTGGTTGGTCAATGTCTCAAGCGCATAATCTTCTTGGAACAACCAATCTTCGGTAAAAAATGTGTGGAATTGTTGCCCAAAAATATCAAGAAAATCTTTTTTATGGGCTTTGGAAACCAATATTTCATTTGGGCCGAGATTCTGAAGTAATTTTGCTATCTGTTCTTCATTACCTTCAGCTGTTAGGAATTCTCCAGTGGAAATATCCAAGAAAGAGACACCCAACAATTTTCTTCCAAAATGAACAGCACATAAAAAATTATTGGTCTTTGCATTTAGAATATCATCATTTAAAGCAACACCAGGTGTTACCAGTTCGGTCACACCTCTTTTAACAATACTCTTTGTGAGCTTAGGGTCTTCCAATTGGTCGCAAATAGCGACGCGTTGACCTGCTTTGACAAGTTTAGGAAGATATGTGTTGAGCGAATGATGGGGAAAACCTGCTAGTTCGGTGCGGTCCCCGCCGTTGTTTCTATGGGTTAGAATAATACCCAATATTTTGGAGGCCTTCACGGCATCTTTTCCGAAAGTCTCATAAAAATCACCCACTCTAAAAAGCAATAAAGCATCAGGATATTTTGTCTTGATGGTGTTATATTGCTGCATTAAAGGGGTAACCTTCTTTGTTTTTTGAGTCTTTTTCAAAGCAATTTGAATAACTTATTTTTGTACTGGATTATATAAAACGAAAATACCAATTTTGACCTGTAATTGTCATCATTGTTAATATGTTTGAAAAAGTTTATCCCGCAAAAGATTAAAGGCCCCTGGTCCTGTTTTTAAGATATTTATTAGAAGAATATAATGCGCAAACTAAAAAATGAGGAATTAAATCGTTTGGATGTCGACAGTTTTAAGAAGACAGAAAAGACACCAATAATTTTGGTTCTAGATAACATTCGTAGCTTGAACAATATTGGTTCGGTATTTAGAACAGCTGATGCTTTTTTAATCGAAAAGATTTATCTCTGTGGAATTACAGCAATACCACCGCACAAAGATATTCGGAAGACGGCGCTTGGAGCAACAGAAAGTGTATCATGGGAGTATAGAAAAGATACTCTGGAGCTCATTAAAGAATTACAAGCGGATGACTGTGAAATAGCCGCTGTAGAGCAGGCGGACAATAGTCAAATGCTTAATGAATTTTTAATTCAAAAAACTTCTAAATACGCACTTGTGTTTGGCAACGAGGTAAAAGGAGTGTCCCAAGAAGTAGTAAGCGCAAGTGATGTGGTTTTAGAAATACCGCAGTTTGGAACCAAACATTCTTTAAATATATCAGTGAGTGCCGGAATAGTGATCTGGGATTTTTGGACAATGCTAAACAAATAAAAACCCTGACAGTTAAATCAGGGCCTTTCAATATAGTTTGAGTTAGTTAGTTGCTTTTTTAGCAGCTGCTAATTAAGGAAAACCTTGGATTCTACGCAAGAAATATGTGAAAAATTTCTTAAATAGACAATCCTATGGCAAAATTCTTGATTTTGTCAATAATCGAACTATAATCTTCGGAGCGTGCAACAAAATCTAATTCCCCAACATCGATAATCAATGTGTTTTGTTCTGGATAACTCTTGAAAAAATCAAAATATCCTTTATTTATTTTGTCTAAGTATATTGGTTCAATGCTTTGTTCATAAACCCTACCGCGATTTTTAATGTTCTCTAATAAACGGTCGGTAGATTGGTATAAATAAACATAGATGCGAGGTTTTTTGACCTCTTTGTACATAAGATTGAACAACTTCCTATAGAGGTTAAATTCATCTTTTTGTAGAGTCACTTGGGCAAATATTAGTGATTTGTAGATATCATAATCACTGACCATAAAGTTTTTAAATAAGTCAAATTGTGATGTATCATCGGTAAATTGTTGATAGCGATCGGCGAGAAAAGACATTTCTAGGGGAAATGCATACCTCCCTTGGTCCTCATAAAATTTGGGCAAAAAGGGATTGTCGGCAAAACGCTCCAACACCAATTTTCCATTATAATCCTGAGCTATTTTATTGGCGAGCGTTGTTTTTCCAGCTCCGATATTTCCTTCAATCGCAATAAAGCTTAAACCAGAAAAAAGCTCTTCCTCTGTTTTGTACAACTTAAGCGTGGTTCTCTCAGGGCGGCTTTTATCCTTACATTCCTGAATAAGGTTTCTGGTGTCCTTTTTAAAAATGGGATGGTAAAATTGAGGAGCTATATCGCCAAGAGGTAAAAGTACAAATTTACGTTCATGAAGTTTTGGATGCGGAATGGTCAAGTAATCTGATTTTACTATTTCAGAGTCATAATATAGGATATCAATATCTATGATTCTAGCTTCATATCCGTTATCTTGGGTTCGCTCCCTGCCCATGGTTTTTTCTATGCCGATTATTTTTTCCATTAATGTCTTTGGAGTTAAAATGGTCTTAATCTCCAGACAGGCATTTAAAAAATCAGATGAGTCAAACCCCCAAGAAGCACTTTCGTAAACCTTTGATACGGTAATTGTTTCCCCAACTTCAGACCCTAGTAGAAATATGGATTTCTGTAGGTTTTGTAGGCGATTCCCAAGGTTACTCCCAATAGAGATAAGTGCTTTTTTGGATTCATTCATAATATCGAAACAAAGTAAACAAAACAAATTCACTTTGGTTATCTTTGACCGGTAATAATAATAGGAATAGAATGAATTTTTTACGAAATCTTTTGGCAGCGATTATCGGTTGTTTAATTGCCTTTGGAATTATGTTTGTAATGTTTTTACTTTTTATAAGCTTAATCGGTGGGGCGGAAGACAGTGTTGTTATTAAGGATAATTCTATTCTCGAGTTACAGCTTAAGCAACCCATAAATGACTATGTGGGTAATAATGAAGCAGACCCATTTACTGGTTTTTTTGGTCAAGCACAAGGTTTGGATGAGGTTCTTCACGCAATTAAAGTGGCCAAAGATGATTCTGATATTAAGGGAATTAGTATTAGTAATAACTTCATCATGGCCGGGCTTGCACAGACCCAAGCCATAAGAAAGGCACTAAAGGATTTTAAAGAAAGTGGAAAGTTCATTTATACATACAGTGATTTTTATATGCAGAAAGATTACTATTTGGCGAGTGTCTCAGATTCCATTTTTTTAAACCCCGTAGGCGGGCTGGATTTTAAAGGGCTGTCAACAGAAGTTCTATTTTATAAAGATTTACAGGATAAGACCGGTGTTAAAATGGAGGTTATACGTCATGGGAAGTATAAAAGTGCTGTGGAGCCTTTTTTGGCAAATGAGATGAGTGATGCCAATAGAACGCAAATCAAAGAATTAATTTCTTCATTGTGGGATACTATGGTTGCTGATATTTCGGAAGGAAGAAATTTAAGTGTGGAAAATGTAAATATTATTGCTGACACTTTGGGAGGTAGATTGCCAAAATACGCAGTTGCCTCGGGCTTGATAGACGGTGTGGTTTTCTTTGATGAATATGAAGCAAAGCTTCGTTTAGCTACATCCTTAAGTGCGGAAGATGAAATTAATTATGTGACTCTTTCTGATTATACCAGACGATCAAACAAAAAATCTTTAAACAAGGGCGATGACAAAGTTGCCGTTGTTTTTGCGCAAGGAGAAATATTATATGGCGAGGGCGGTCCAGATATTATAGGGCAAGGTATTATTTCAAGGGCGCTGGTGAAGGCTAGGGATGATGACAGGGTAAAGGCCATTGTTTTGAGAGTGGATTCCCCTGGTGGTAGCGCTTTGACATCAGATATCATTTGGAGAGAAGTGGAGCTTGCTAAAGCCAAGAAACCTGTAGTTGTTTCAATGGGCAATGTTGCCGCTTCAGGAGGATATTATATAGCAGCTGGAGCTGATAAGATATTTGCTGAGCCAACTACTATTACTGGCTCTATTGGGGTTTTTGGGACTATTCCGAACGTAAATGAACTTGCGGCCGATATTGGCATCAATGCAGAACAAGTTGGTACAAATAAGAATTCTGTTGATTATTCATTGTTTGAGCCAATGACAGAAAATTTTCGAAAAGTTGTGCAAGAAGGTATAGAAGAGACCTATGAAACATTTCTTGATCGCGTGTCTAAAGGCAGGAATATTAGTATTGCCGAAGCCGACAGTATGGCTCAAGGTAGGGTATGGAGTGGTGTAGATGCAAAGAAGCTTGGCTTGATTGATGAATTGGGTAATATGGACGATGCCATAGCTGCAGCTGCGCAATTGGCAGAAATAGAATCTTATGGAATTAAGAAGTATCCTAAGTATAAAACAGGTTTTGAAAAGTTCATGGAAGACATGAGCGGCGCAAAATCAAAAATAGGACAAAGTTTTGTCAAAGATGAAATTGGTGAGGAAACCTATGGTATCTTAAAACAAATGAAATCAGCTTTAGAGCAAAAAGGTGTGCAGGCGAGAATGCCTTTTGTACTTGATATACAGTAGGCTATGAACCAGAGAGATAAAAAACTTGCTTATAAGATTTATCTTTATCTGGGGGCAATGTTCATAACCTCGTTGGTTGTATCTAATTTGATCTTTCAAAAATTCTTTTATTGGAATCCTTTTGGTGATATCCAGATTTTTGGTGCGCCTCTTTTTGAAGTGTCAGTAGGTATTTTGCCATACCCCATTACTTTTTTGATTACCGATTTAATTTCAGAGATTTTTGGAAAAAAGAAGGCCAACCAAATAGTGACCGCGGGTATTTTCGCTTCTTTTTTTTCAATGGGAATAGTGCTATTGGCCGATTTTTCCCCGGCAATAGAAAATTCACCTGTAAACGACGAGTTGTTTAGTAAGGTTTTTGCGCTGTCACCTATAGCTGTATTGGCCTCAATGTTGGCTTACCTATTCGCTCAATACGTAGATATTGCCATTTATCATTTTTGGAAAAAGTTGACAGATGGTAAACACCTTTGGTTGCGTAATAATTTTTCAACCTTTTTGTCCCAATTCATAGATACGTTTACGGTCGTTAGTCTTCTTTGCCTTTTTAAAGTATTACCGTGGAGTATGTTTTATGGCTTAGTGATCAGTGGTTTCATGTTCAAGGTTCTAATTGCATTTCTCGACACCCCTTTTCTTTATTTTTTCGTATATATTCTTAGAAAGCGCTTTGGACTGAAAATAGGGGAAGAAATAAACCTAGAAGCATAAAATATTCCAACTTTCCTAGAGTTATAATCCTAGATAAACTATTGTTATCCTATGAAGAAGAAAATTCTAAAAATAATAGGGGTTGTATTATTGATTTTTGTTGTATTGGTAGTAGCAGCACCGTTTGTTTTGGAGGCCAAAATTGGTGATATCCTTAAGAAAAATGTAAACAACAACGTAAATGCGGCCTTCGATTTTTCGGAGGCGAACCTAAGCTTAATTAAGAGTTTTCCAAATGCGAAGGTTGAATTAAAGGATGTGACAGTGATCAACAAAGCCCCTTTTGAAGGTGACACCCTCTTTGCTGCTGGTCGAGTTGATTTAAGAATGGGAATTGGCGAGTTGTTCAAAGGTGAAGGAGAGCCCATTGGTATCAAAAACCTAATTGTTGATAAGGCCAAAATTAGCGTGAACGTCAATGAAGAGGAAATCGCCAATTATGAGATAGCTAATGAGGATGGCAATGAAGAATTGGAATCTTCAGAAGGATTTACATTGAATTTACAATCTTATGAAATAACAAATTCAGAAGTTATTTATGATGATAAAGCAGCCAAAGTGTATTTAGTAGTTTCTGATATTATGCACAGAGGTTCGGGAGACCTTTCTGCTGTTACTTCAGAATTAGATACTAAAACCGAAGCTTTGGTCACTTTTGAATTGGATAGCACCAATTATCTTAATAGAAATAAAGTAAAGCTGGATGCCCTTGTTGGTGTTGACTTGGCAGCGGATAAATATACTTTTCTGAAAAACGAAGCGATGATAAATCAATTGCCTTTGGTGTTTGATGGGTATGTGAAAGTGAACGAGGAGAATCAAGAGGTAGATATAAGTTTTAACACTCCATCTTCAGACTTTAAGAATTTCCTTGCTTTAATTCCCCAAGCATATTCCAAGGATATTAAAAATGTAAAAACTACAGGAGAGTGTTTGGTGAAAGGTGAGTTCAAAGGCATTGTTGATGAGGAACATATTCCTAAATTCAAGATTGATATACAATCAGAAAATGCATCTTTTAAGTATCCAGATTTGCCTAAAACCGTACAAAATATTAATATAAATATGGCTCTTCATAATTCTACGGGAATAGTTGAGGATACTTATGTTGAAATAAACAAGGCCTCATTTATTATAGATGAGGACCGATTCAATTTATCCTCTAAAATCACTGATTTTTTGGGCAATACGAAAGTAAATGCCCATTTGAATGGTGTTTTGAACTTAACTAAACTATCCAAAGCGTATCCTTTATCTGATGATATGAAGTTATCGGGAAGAATGAAAGCAGATATATCAACGGCCTTTGATATGGCTTCCGTAGAGAATGAGCACTATGAAAATACGAAAACATCAGGTAAATTATTGCTGAGTGATTTTGAATACAAATCCTCAGAAATTCGCAATCCGGTGAAAATCGAGACCGCTGAAATGACTTTCAACCCTTCAACAGTGACTCTTAATCAACTACAAGTGATTACTGGACAGAGCGATTTCAATGCAACAGGTACAATTGATAATCTGTTGGGCTTTATGTTCAATGAAGAAAAAATTGAAGGTGATTTCAATTTAAAATCGAGCACTTTTGATGTGAATGATTTTATGAATGAAGAAGAAGCTGTCGATTCGAATGAAGTCCCTACTACTGAAGGGCAATTGAAGATACCATCGTTTTTAGATTGTAATATTAGTGCAACCGCTGGTACGGTGATCTATGACAATCTCAACTTGAAAAATGTAAGGGGCAATCTTAGAATTGTTGATGAAAAGGCCGTTCTGACTGATGTGACTTCTTCACTTTTTAATGGCAATGTGTCTTTTGATGGTGAGGTTTCTACCAAAAATCAGCTTCCGAATTTTAGAATGAAATTGAACATGGATCAATTGGGAATCGGCGAAAGTTTCAAATCATTGGAGTTGTTCAAGTTCTTGGCGCCTGTGGCAAGTGCTTTACAGGGAAGGATGAATTCAGACATTGAATTATCGGGAAGCCTAAAAGATGACTTTACGCCTGACCTAAAAACCATTACAGGTAAAGTATTGGCAGAATTATTGTCTCCAGAAATAAACACAAGCCAATCTAAGGTACTTTCAGCGATTGGCGATAAGCTCAATTTTATTAATCTAAATAAACTTGATTTAAAAGGATTGAAAACAGCATTGTCTTTTGAAGATGGTGCCGTAAAAGTTAAACCCTTTACGATTGCCTATGAAGATATTTCAATCAATGTAAATGGAAGTCACACTTTCGATAAAAAATTGAATTATAAGGCAACATTAGATGTTCCTGCAAAATATTTGGGAGCAGAGGTAAATGGTCTTATTGAAAAAATTGGAGAAAAAGAACTTGATGACCTCACAATCCCCGTTATAGCCAATATTGGGGGGAATTATACGAGCCCAGAGGTCACTACGGATTTAACATTAGGAGTTAAAAACTTGACCTCAAAATTGATTGACATTCAAAAGCAAAAGATAATCAATAAAGGAAAGGATAAGGCCGGTGAACTAATAGGAGATATCCTATCGGGCAATTCAACCGAAAAAGATTCAACATCTCAGGAGAACCAAACAAAAGACGTTGTAAGTGATGTTTTGGGAGGAATTTTAGGTGGGTCGGAACAGAAGAATGATTCAAATGCAAAACAAAAGGACACCTTGCCAGAAACCCAAAATAATCAGGTAAAGGAAGCAGCAAAGAATATTTTAGGTGGCCTTTTGGGCGGTAAAAAGAAAAAAGATACCGTTAAGGTTTCAAAAGAAAAAGATACGGTCAACTAATACCTAACGAAATATAAAACCCTTCATTACCACGAACATTAAAAACCGTATTGTCTTCAAAAATAAGATACTGCCCTTTTATACCTTTTAATACACCCTTATATTCTTGTGCTTTATAGATATTAAGACTTTTTACCTTTTCTGGATATCTCAGAACGGGAAAATCGATTTGGGTTTCTTTATTACTATCTATAAAATACTCTTGGGCCTCAGCAGGGATATACTTTTTAAGTTTATTGCGCCATTCGACCAAATCTTCGTCTTTTACATTATTGGTTAACATTTTGCGCCAATTGGTCTTATCACCTACATGGTCTTTTAAGGCAACTTCTGTAATACCAGCTAAATACCTATTCGGGACTTCAACTATTTCTATGGCCTCATGAGCTCCTTGGTCTATCCATCTTGTTGGCACTTGGGTCTTACGGGTTACTCCGACCTTTATATTACTTGAATTCGCCAGGTAAACTATATGAGGTTGTAACTGCACCTTTTTTTCATATTCTAAATCACGATCTTTCTTCCCTAAATGGGCAGTACTCAATTCTGGACGCATTATCCAATCACCGGCAGAAGGTGTTTCATAAAAACAGGTTTTGCAAAACCCTTGTCTAAAGATTGGCCTATTTTCGCCGCAGTTCAAGCATTGGAATTTTATAAAATCCATTTGTAACTGCTTACCAAGGACTTGGTTTACATTTAAAAAATTGTTTTCAAAAAGCATATAGTACTGAATGGGTTTCCCTATTTCAGTTTGCATCTTTCTTAATACTCCTTCGTATTGCATATAAGAAATTCTTATCGGATAATCTATTTGAAAATGATAACTATAAAAGTTATTTTTAGCATGCTAAAGATACCTAAAATGCCAATACCATTATTTAATTCTATTGCATCTTGGTTGCTTAAAAAACGCTATCATCAAATAGAGCTTTTTTTAAAATACCCAGAGGAAGTACAGGAAGAGGTATTGCATCAATTGTTGGAAATAGCCGAGGATACAGAAATTGGAAAAAAATACGGTTTTGAGTCAATTTCAAACTATGATACTTTTAGGGAAAGGGTTCCGATTACTTCCTATGAGGAGATAGAGCCTTTGATAGAGCGTACTAGAAAAGGAGAACAGAATATTTTTTGGCCTACTTCAATCAAATGGTTTGCTAAGAGTAGTGGCACCACCAATGCGAAAAGCAAATTTATACCAGTAAGTTCTGAAGCCTTGGAAGATTGCCATTATAAATCAGGTAAGGATTTATTATGTTTATACTTAAACAATAATGAAAATTCACAGCTTTTTACAGGTAGAAGTCTTAGACTTGGCGGGAGTAAGGAACTCTACCAGGATAACGGTTCTTTTTTTGGAGACCTATCTGCCATTTTAATTGATAATATGCCTTTATGGGCAGAATTTAGTAGTACACCTAGTAATAAGGTATCTCTAATGAGTGAATGGGAGAGTAAGCTTAAAGCAATTGTACAGGAAAGTACTAAGGAGAATGTGACCAGCTTGGCAGGGGTACCATCTTGGATGCTTGTTCTGTTAAACAATGTATTACAGGAAACTGGTAAAGACCATCTTTTTCAGGTTTGGGAAAATCTAGAGGTGTATTTTCATGGAGGAGTAAGTTTTATTCCATATAAAGAGCAGTACCAAAATCTGTTACCGAGGAAGAGTTTTAAGTATTATGAAATCTATAATGCTTCAGAAGGTTTTTTTGCCATTCAAGACAGGAATAATGCCGATGATTTGTTGTTAATGCTGGATTATGGCATTTTCTATGAGTTCATTCCTATGGATTCTTATGGTACAGCCGAAGAAATGGCCATACCCTTATGGCAGGTTGAGATTGGGAAGAATTACGCCATTATTATTACGACCAATGCGGGTCTTTGGCGTTACAAAATAGGTGATACCATTAGGTTTACATCTAAAAACCCATATAGAATAAGGGTTACCGGCAGGACCAAGCACCATATAAATGTATTTGGTGAGGAGTTGATTATTGAAAATGCTGAAGAAGCTCTTAGATTAATTTGTAAAAAAACCGAGGCCGAAATAAAAGATTATACGGTTGCACCAGTATTTATGTCTGGAAACGAAAAAGGGGCGCATGAATGGATCATAGAATTCAGGAAAGCTCCCAATGATTTGGATTATTTTACAGAGTTTCTGGACAATGCCTTAAAGTCGCTCAATTCTGATTATGAGGCCAAACGCTACAACAACATAACCTTGAAAATGCCAAAGGTACACTTGGCTAGGGAAAACTTATTTTATGATTGGCTAAAATCAAAAGATAAATTAGGTGGCCAGCATAAAATCCCCAGATTATCTAATAAAAGGGACTATGTCGATGAATTGCTCCAGATAAACAAATAAATGATGGGATTTGTAGTTAAATGGTGAATTTGTGCTTGCAAACTAACCTAAGAACTAAAACATCTTGACATCATGGCTGAAAAACTTGTTATATTATCGGACATGTGGGGCGCGAAGAAAGGTCTTTGGATAACTTCCTATCTTGGCTACCTTCAACAGTACTTTGACATAACTTATTATGATAGTCAGCAACTGGCGAATATAGATTTAGATGTTAATTCTGAGAAAAATATACATGAGGCTTTTGTAAATGGTGGCATAGATACCGCTGTTACACATTTGATGAAAAAAGAAAAAGAGGCTTGCCACTATTTGGCTTTTAGCACAGGTGGTACTATTGCTTGGAAGGCAAACTTAGAAGGTCTTCCAATGAAATCATTATATAATGTCTCAGCAACACGAGTTCGTTTAGAGGGCAAAAAGCCAAACGTACCCACTACACTGTTGTATGGTGATTTGGATGCTAATAGGCCTTCAAATGATTTGTCAAAGAAAATCGGGTTAGAAAAAGAAGTAATCAAAAGTTTTGGACATGAACTTTATTCAGATGAGAAAATCATAAAAAAAGTTTGTCTTGATTTACTTTCTATGGTAACAGCAAAATTGGATTTGACAAAAAAAGCCGTTTAGAATTAAGATACTGCCTTTAATTTTTTTATTGTCTCGTGAGATATTTTGTTCTCCGCATAAGGTTTCGACACCTTGAACTCTGTTTCTCCAGTACTGGGCATTTCAAACATGGCATCGGTAAAAATGGCCTCGCATAAAGAGCGTAAACCTCTTGCTCCCAATTTATATTCAATTGCCTTTTTTACAATATAGTCCAATGCCTGGTCAGTAATTGTAAATGAAATCCCATCCATTGCGAATAATTTTTCATATTGTTTGATAATGGCATTTTTGGGCTCGGTAAGTATGGCCCTCAAAGTTTTTGCATCCAATGGATTCATATGAGTCAAAACAGGAAGTCTTCCTATTATCTCAGGAATGAGCCCAAATTCTTTTAGATCTTTAGGGATTATGTATTGTAGAATATTATCCTCATCAAGACTTTCATCCGCTTTTGAAGCACTGTAACCTACGGCTTGCATATTCAAGCGTTTGGTTATCGCGCGCTCAATTCCGTCAAAGGCACCACCAGCAACGAATAAAATATTTTCAGTATTTACTTCTATGAATTTCTGGTCCGGATGTTTTCTCCCACCTTTTGGTGGAACATTTACGACCGTGCCTTCCAACAATTTGAGGAGGCCTTGTTGTACACCTTCACCAGAAACATCTCTGGTTATTGAAGGGTTGTCACTTTTGCGGGCAATCTTATCTATCTCATCAATAAATACAATGCCACGCTCAGCTTTCTCGAGGTTATAGTCTGCAGCCTGTAGCAAACGCGTGAGAATACTTTCAACATCTTCACCTACATAACCAGCTTCAGTAAGTACCGTCGCATCAACGATGGCAAGAGGCACATTAAGCATTCTGGCAATGGTCTTTGCCATTAGGGTTTTACCTGTACCGGTCTGGCCGACCATTATTATATTACTTTTTTGGATTTCTACATCATCTTCCTTGGAATGGGGTTGTAGCAATCTTTTATAATGATTGTAAACGGCAACAGACATTACCTTTTTAGTTCGCTCTTGGCCAATAATGAAGGTATCAAGGAATTCTTTAATCTCTAATGGTTTTTTAAGCACTAACTCAGAAGAGAGGTCATTGGTCTTAGACTGGTTGGATTCTTCTGCAACTATTCCATGCGCCTGCTCTATACAGCGATCACATATATGCGCGTCTAAACCAGCAATCAAAAGATTGGTCTCTGGTTTTTTTCGTCCACAAAAAGAACATTCTAAATTTTCCTTTGCCATATTATTTCCTGTCTATCAACTATACTAACGATAGAATTTACATTTTGGTTTGTTACTAAGGGTGACAAATGCCATAAATCACTCTATTTCGTCGAATTTAGTCTTTGTCCCTTACCAGAATTTCATCGATCATACCATATTTCTTGGCCTCATCAGCTTTCATCCAGTAATCCCTATCACTATCTTCATGAACTTTATCCAGCTTTTGACCTGAGTGTTTAGATATTATTTGATAAAGCTCTTCTTTTAATTTTAAAATTTCTCTCGCAGTAATCTCAATATCACTTGCCTGACCTTGTGCACCTCCCATTGGTTGGTGAATCATTACTCTTGAATGGGTGAGACCACTTCTTTTACCTTTTTCGCCAGCACATAATAAAACAGCACCCATTGAAGCTGCCATTCCTGTACAAATGGTTGCTACATCAGGTTTAATAAATTGCATGGTATCATAAATTCCTAACCCGGCATATACACTACCACCTGGTGAGTTGATGTAAATTTGGATGTCTTTAGAGGCATCAGCACTTTCTAAAAACAGAAGCTGTGCTTGTACAATATTTGCCACTTGATCATTGATGCCAGTTCCAAGGAAAATTATTCTATCCATCATCAAACGTGAGAAAACATCCATTGCAATGGCGTTTAACTGCCTTTCCTCAATGATATTTGGAGTCATATTTGTTGGATACATGCTACTCATGATTTTGTCATAGTACATGCTATTTATTCCTTGATGGTTAATTGCGTAATTTTTGAATTCTTTTCCGTAATCCATGTGGTTCGTATTCAATATTTTAGATAAAAAAGGTGCCGAAAACAAAATCCTCGGCACCGTAAAGATACTTATTTTTAATGAGACATTTTGAGCATAAGATAATGCTAAATTGTCATTTAGTTAACCGTAAACCTCTTTTACAAAGTTTTCGTAGGTTACTTCTTTAGCCTTAAGGTTGACCTTTTCTTTGTAAAGATTGATTAATTTTTGACTCATTAATTGTTCAGATAGCCTTTTAACTTCATCTTGGTTGCCTAAAACTCTTGTTGCGATATTTTCCAATTCCTCTTCTTGCGGATTCAATTGTCCAAATTGCGCCATTTGGGATTTAATGAAACCTTTAGCGAACTCTTTCAATTCATCAAATTGAATTTGAATATCGTTGTCCTTAATAATTTTACCTTCGATCAATTGATAACGAAGTCCTTTTTCTGATTTTTCATATTCCTCATTGGCCTGTTCATCAGACAACGATTTTTCGCCCGTGGTTTGTATCCATTTGGTCAAAAACTCAGATGGTAGTTCGAATTTGGTGTTTTCAATGAAATATTCGGTAATATCATTCAAAAGCTTCTGGTCAGATTGCTGCTCAAATTGTTTTTCAGAATCTTCCTTGATGCGATCCTTCAATTCTTTTTCAGAAGTAACAGTATCTTTACCGAATAGCTTATCGAATAACTCTTGGTCAAGTTTAGCAGGTTCCCTATCATTGATTTCTTCAATACTAAATGAAACCTCGATATTAATGTCTTTGGCTTTTTCCTGAGAAATACCTAAAACACTTGAAACCAAATAATCTTCTTTGAAAAGGCCTTTTGTCTTTAATGATACAATATCACCAACTTTTTTACCCAACAGAATATCCAAGGCTTTCTTGCTTTTAATTTGGTCAAGCTCTAGAGTAGTTTTGTTTTCAATTTCCTCGGCTTCATTTGCGAAAGTTCCTAAGACTTCAAAATCTTTGCCTATTTCTTTTTTGCTGACCAATTTTCCATATTGCTTCTGAATTCGCAATACTTGATCATTAACCATTTTTTTGTCGGCAACTATTTTGTAATGGGTAAGTGATTTTTTGGTTTTTAATGAAACTTCGAAACTTGGGGCTAAACCAAGCTCAAACTCAAAATCCAATTGGTCATTGTCCCAGTCAAAATTATCCTGTTGCTTAGGCAATGGATTTCCAAGAACATCCAATTTTTCTTCTGTTAAATACTTATTGAGGTTGTCCTGGAGTAGTTTGTTCACCTCATCTACCAATACTGCTTTGCCATATTGCTTTTTAATAAGCCCCATAGGTACATGCCCTTTCCTAAAACCAGGAATATTGGCTTGCTTTCTATAATCGCTGAGTATGTTGTCAACCTTATCCTGATAGTCATCTTTGGTAATGGCAACTTTTACAACTGCATTTAAATCGTCAATCTGCTCTTTCGTGATATTCATTTGCGTATCTAATTTTGCATAAATAAAATGGGATGCAAAAGTAGTATAATTTAAATACCCTAGCAAGTTTTTAAATGACTGGATTTCAATCCTTAAATCAACATTATTTGTCTTCCTTCAACAAGGAAAAAAGGATTGATTGTAAAAAGGATAGAAGAAGACTGAAAAGCAGCGCCCACCATATGCTGTTTACCATAAACCCGGCGATAAGATTATCTGCCAATAGAATGATAATGGCATTGATAATCAATAAGAAAAGGCCAAAGGTGACAATGGTGACCGGTAAGGTTAATATAACCAAGATTGGTTTCACTATAAAATTCAATATACTTAAGACTACTGCAACAATTAACGCCGTGGTATAGGTGTCAACTCCAACCCCGGGCAAAACCTTTGCTAAAACAACTACTGCCAAGGCACTTAAAAGAATACGTAGAATGAATTTCATGAAGTTCGTTTTTAATCTAAATTAAAAAGGTGTCGAAACAATTCGACACCTTTAAAAGTATAAAATATTTTTCGATTAGTTGATATAAAGACCTGTGAATTCAAGAGGGTTTACACCTGGTAAATCAGATCCGTATTTGGCATTGATAGATTCTATGAAAAGGTTTGCCAACAATGCATAACCTCTTGGTGAAGGATGTACTCCATCTAAAGAAAAACCACCACCAGTGCCATAAGTTGCAGTGACCATACTTCCGTCGGCTAAAGGGAAACCGGATTCGGCAAATGTAGCCATGAATGCATTGGCATCTACAAATGCTAGGTTGTATTGTGCTGCTAGGGCTTCAATGGTCTGGTTATATGCTGCATGAGCCGTTGTAACGGCCTCCTGCTCAGAAGGTGTAAGCACCCATTTATCCTCCATAGGGTAAGTAATACCATTTATAGATAGTTGACCAGCGTCTGCCGCAGGTAATCCTAACCCTTGTAGTGTTGCAAAAGCATCTTGATTGAGTTGCGCTATTTCAGTTTGGCTAGGGAAAACAACTAAATCATCGGCCGTTGCTTGACGAGCCTGTCCATACAAAAATCCAATTACAGTGGCTTGCCCAGGATCAACTTGAAAAGCTATTAAGGTGCTTGTTATTTCAGCAGATAAATTAACTAAAGAATCGTCGTTGATAACCAATGCGCTAGCTGCCGTTGTAGAAAACTCTATAGCTCTTTCGGGTACCCCTAAAAATGCAAAAACCTGATTCAATTGCGCAAAGGTTGCATTGAGTGTTGGTATCTGTGGTCCAAAATCTGGATTTGTAGGGTCTAATGGATTATGTGGGACAGTCGTGAAATAAGGTATCGTAGTCACGTCAGGAATGTTAGCGACAACTCCACCAGCACCTTGAGCTGTTAAACCTTGTAGCAATCCATCATAAACACTCGCGAAAACATTTGGGTCAGAAATATCAGATCCGCCGTAAGTCGAAGGATCTAAATTCCCTGTTTGATCTTCACCATCACCACCGGCAGTGGCGTAACCTAAAATATCATTATTCCCTATCCAAAGCGAAAAGAAGCTTGGATTTTGGGCTAAAGCGTCGCCAATTACCGTTGACGTAGGGCCTGAAGCAAATCGCGCGTAATAAGGATTGGCCAAACCAGCTTCTACACCAGCCACATTTCCATAGCCTGGAGCAGCCAAATGGTAGCTTTTGGCTCCGGGAACACCCATATTATTAAATGAGCCAGAAAGTGCATTTGTGATTTCCGTCGATCCAGTACCCGAGACAGGAGTTGGAGTTGGTGAGCCCGATGAGAACGACAGGATTAATCGATTACCTAAAATAGGGGTGCCACCTAAAGTAGCTCCACCAAGATTATCTGCCATGAATGGAATATTGAATGCCCCACCACCAACTAATTCAAAATTAGTTGCAAGCATATTAGGGTAAGAGTTTGTTTGTCCGTCTACGAACAGCGCAGCATCAGAATAACCTGCAGTTAACGAATTACCAATCGAAACATAATTGGAAAAGTCAGCGGAGCCACTGGTGTATGTTATCGGGTCTGGTTCTGGTGCAAGGTCAATTACGGGGTCATCGTCGCTACAAGAGACTAAAAAAAGACCTAGAATCGCGAGTATTGAGAGAAACTTTTTCATTGTGTTATTTTGAAAGGATTAGTTTAAATACGGTAAATCCAAAATTAATTAAAATTATGAGACTCGCAATGTATACATAAAAAATTATGCATGCATAATAAATTAAAGCTTTTATTGTTGATTTATGAAATCCATCGTTTTGTTGAAAAATTGAACCGGGTTTTCAGAATGCAACCAATGCCCAGCGTTGTCAATAGTTTCAATTTCGGCAAGCGGAAAGTTTCTTTTAATATTGTCGGAATCAGAAGGTGTAATATATTCAGATTTATCTCCTCTTAAGAAGAGGGTAGGACCTTTGTATATTTCAGAAGCGCTTATACCTTCGCCAATCTCCTCCATTTTATTGCTCAAAACAGTTAAATTAAAACGAAATCCTAATTGTCCTTTTTCAACCCAATGAAGATTTTTCAAAAGAAACATTCTTATGCCAATTTCGTTGATATGTTTTGCCAATGCCTTTTCGGCTTCGTTTCTAGATTTAATATGTGAGAAATCCATTTGATTTAGGGCATCAATTATATATTGATGGTGTGGGGGGTAATATTTTGGGGCAATATCAGCGACTATTAAGCCTTGCAGTAAATCTGGATTACTAGTGGCGAATTGCATGGCGGTTTTGCCACCCATTGAATGCCCAAGAACAATTGGTTTTTTTAGTTTATACTCTTCTAAGTACAATTTAAGGTCATTGGAAAGAAAATCATAGTCAAAATCTTCAGAATGAAAACTTTTGCCATGATTGCGTTGATCTATTAAATGTACCTCCAAACCTTGTTTGGCATATTGCGTCCCTAAGGTTTTCCAATTATCAGACATGCCTAAAAAGCCATGAAGAATCAATAAAGGTTTTCCTTGCCCTATTATTTTAGAATGTAGGGATTGGTTCATTTCAATTTGTCCAAATACATTTTTACAACATTATCCAATCCAAAATACAATGACTCACATATTAGTGCGTGTCCAATGGAAACTTCCAGCAGATTAGGAATATGCTCTTTAAAATACTTTATGTTGTCTAAATTAAGATCGTGCCCCGCATTAATGCCCAAGCCTAGTTTGGCAGCTATTTTAGCAGCCTCTTTAAAAGGCTTTATGCTTTCTGATTTTTCTTGCCCAAAGTTTTCGGCAAAACTCTCGGTGTAGAGCTCGATACGATCAGTTCCCGTTTTGGCTGCGCCTTCTATCATTTTAACATCTGGGTCTACAAAAATTGAAGTTCGTATACCATTTTGTTTAAATGTGTTGATTACCTCTTTTAAAAAATCCTTGTGTTTAACTGTGTTCCATCCAGCATTCGATGTTATCGCATCTTCTGCGTCCGGCACGAGGGTAACTTGGGTTGGTCGTACCTCAAGTACCAAATCAATGAATTTTTGAATAGGATTGCCTTCAATATTATATTCGGTGGCGACTATTTTTTTTAAATCTCGGGCATCTTGGTATTTAATATGCCTTTCATCAGGTCTAGGATGTACGGTTATTCCTTGTGCACCAAAAGATTCTATATCCTGTGCCACTTTTGTCAAATTAGGAATATTGCCTCCTCTAGAGTTCCGTAATGTTGCAATTTTATTAATGTTTACACTTAGTTTTGTCATAAGATGAAATCAATTCAAAAGAAGGTAAAAATACAAAATAGGCATGCCTTTTGATATATTAAATTAGTATTTTGCGTTATATTTTGAGTTATGCAGATTCAGACACATATCATTAAAGGCATTCCTGTCTTTGAATTAAGCGAACCATTGGAGAATTTGGTTCAGTTTTTTATGGAGAATACTTTCTCGCATGTCGCCATAGTTGACGATAGCAGATTTTTAGGTGTTTTCAATGAAAATGATTTGGAGCATTTTGAAGTTGACAAGAAGATTGATGACTATCGATATAATTTAGAATCTTTTTTTGTTAGAGAAGATACAAGTTGGTTGGATGTTCTAGAAACATTCGCAAGGAATGAAGCAAATTTGTTACCCGTTTTAGGAGATAAAGAGGAAGTGCTGGGGTACTACGATATTACAGATGTTGTAAGTGTTTTTATAGAAACTCCATTTTTTACAGAACCAGGTGGAATTTTAGTTGTTGCAAAGGGAATAAAAGATTACTCCTTTAGTGAGATCACTCAGATTGTTGAAAGTAATAACGCTAAGTTCATTGGTGGGTTCATTTCTGAGATGAGAGATGAATTGGTTCAGGTCACAATCAAAATAAGTAGTGATAATATGAATGAGGTAGTGCAGACCTTTAGACGGTATAACTACAATATCTTATTTGGTAATATTGATGACCAATTCATTGATGATCTAAAACAAAGGTCAGATTATCTTGATAAATATCTAAACGTATAGTATAGTGGGTATGAAAGTTGCCATTTATGGACAAACGTATCAAGATAATACGTTTGATTACGTTCTTGAGCTTCTTGATGAGCTCGAAAAAGAATCTGCCACAATTTTCATCGAGGAAAACCTTAACACTCATTTATCCCATAAACATAGTAGTAGTTCTTATGAGACTTTCAATGAATTGATTGGATTGGACGACTCTTTTGATATGTTCATAAGTTTTGGGGGTGATGGGACTATTTTAAGGGCAACCACTTATGTTAGGGATTTGAACATTCCAATTGTAGGTGTCAATACTGGGCGACTAGGATTTTTATCGACTTTTAAAAAGGAAGATGTTAGGAAAGTGGTTCAGGAGTTCGTTGAAGGTGCTTATACAATTGTAGAACGAAGTTTGGTCGAATTAAACGCTGGTCCGCAGGCCGAAGAATTTGGTGAGCTCAACTTTGCTTTGAATGAAATTACTGTTAGCAGAAAGGATACTACCTCTATGATCACTGTAGAAACGCACTTAAATGGGGAGTATTTGACATCTTATTGGGCAGACGGGCTCATAGTTTCTACACCTACTGGGTCTACAGGATATTCTTTAAGTTGTGGTGGTCCAGTAATTGTTCCAACTGCAAAATCTTTGGTTCTCACACCCATTGCACCACATAATCTTAATGCCCGGCCGTTGGTTATTTCAGATGATACCGTGATTAGGTTGAAGGTTTCGGGTAGAGAAGATAATCATTTGGTTTCTTTGGATTCAAGAATTGCAACACTTGAAAATGGTAAAGAGATTGAGATCAAAAAGGCTGACTTTACCATAAAGATGATAGAATATAATTCTGAAAGTTTTTTAAAGACCCTTCGCAATAAATTATTGTGGGGAGAAGATAAGCGCAATTGAAGCTCAAAATAGACAATAATTATCCCCAAAGACTGTTTATCATGTGAGAACATGCTTATTTTCCGCCAAGTTGTTCAGGCGATGATTGGTTGATATATTTAAACTTTTATAATTTATGAAGAATTACCTTTTTATAATTCTTGTTTTTGTAAGTGTTACTATGAGTGCACAGACATATGAAATAGGTGCATTTGCTGGAGGAGCCAATAATATAGGTGATGTGGGGAGAACAAACTTTATTTTACCTTCTGACATTGCATATGGTGGATTGTTCAAATGGAATAAAAGTAAAAGATATGCTTGGCGTGCTAGTGTAATTTATGGTAAATTTACAGCCGATGATTCAAAATCGAACATAGCTTCTCGTCAGCAGAGGGGGTATGTCGTTAAAAATTCCATATTTGAGGCTTCGGCCGGTCTAGAGTTTAATTTTGTGGAGTATAATTTACATAAATTGGGTCCTGCATTTACACCATATTTATATACAGGAGTAACCTATTTTAGATATGATTACGATTATGTTGATGCCGGGAGACAAATTAATTTTGGTCAAAAAGACGGTTCGTTTGCAATTCCTATGGTTGTAGGGGTAAAAAAGAGATTAAATCAGTTTTTGATTATTGGTGCAGAAGTCGGTGCTAGATATACCTTTACAGATAATTTGGACGCCAGTAATCCTGAAAAATCGAATATTAATCAACAGCTGGATGTTGATTTTGGAAATATTTTTAGTGATGATTGGTACGTGTTCTCTGGGGTTACATTAACCTATACTTTTGGCAGAAAACCTTGTACTGATTGTTTTGAGTAAAATTACATGAACACAATTGAAGATATTAATGGTCAAAAATTACCCAAACACTTAGCCATTATTATGGATGGCAATGGTCGTTGGGCCAAACAAAAAGGTAAATTCCGGGTGTTTGGTCATGAGAACGGGGTTAAGACTGTTCGTAGTACTGTTGAAAGTTGTGTTAGAATAGGATTGGAGTATCTCACACTTTATACATTCTCTACTGAAAACTGGAACAGACCCAAGATAGAAGTTGATACCTTAATGAGGCTTCTTGTTTCTTCCTTAAAAAAAGAACTTAAAACTTTTAACAAAAACAACGTAAGACTTAATACTATTGGTGATATCAAATCTTTGCCAAACAGAGCTTACATTGAGCTTGTTGAGGTTATGGAGAAAACCAAGGGAAATACAGGTATGACCCTCACATTGGCCTTGAGCTATGGAGCTAGGGAAGAGTTGAAAAATGCCGTTCAGCAAATTGCGGTCAAAGTTAAAAATAATATAATTTCTCCTGAAAGTATTGATGAAACCATTATTAATAACCATCTTTACACGCAAAATTTGCCAGACGTTGATTTGCTCATCCGTACCAGTGGGGAACACAGGATAAGCAATTTTTTATTATGGCAAATTGCTTATGCTGAATTGTATTTTATTGATGTATTTTGGCCAGATTTTAAAGAACAACATTTAGTTGAGGCCATAATAAATTATCAGAACAGAGAACGAAGATTTGGAAAAACTAGCGAACAACTCAACTAGCGATATGAAAAAGTTCATATCCCTTGAACTTTTTATTACCTTCTTACTACTTTTAATTACCACCGTTGCCACAGCACAAGATGTTTCCTATGAAGATGGGAAAAAGTACATTTTAGGCGGTCTTGAGGTAACCGGACTTCAAAGTTATAATGAGCAAACGGTAAAGACCTATACTGGCCTTAGGGTTGGTCAGCCTATTACATTGCCAGGAGAGCAGATCAGTGCCATCATAAATAAATTATGGGGTCTTGAGCTTTTCACTGACATTGATTTTTACATTACAGATATTCAAGGTGACAATGTTTTTCTTGAATTGAATATTCTTGAAAGACCAACTTTGTCCAAAGTGAAGATGAATGGGATAAAAGAGAGAAAGGTTGATGAAATATTGAAAGATACCGACCTAAAGAAAGGAAAGAAGATTACAGAAAGTTTAATTGCCAATAGCAAGAACTATATTCAGAATAAATTCAAGAAAAAGGGTTATTTAAATGCAAAGGTAAATATCCTTACTGCAAAAGATACTTCACAGACCAATGCAAGAAGCATGGTTGTGAATGTAGACAAAGGCGATAAGGTGAAAATCAAGGATATTGTATTTGAGGGGAATAACCAACTGGCTGCAAAAAAACTAAGAAAGGCTCTAAAAAAGACCAAGAAAAAGAAATTGGGCCGTTTTTGGAAAAAATCTAAGTATATAGATGATGATTATCAAAATGATCTATCCTTATTGGTGGATAAATACGCTGAAAACGGATATAGGGATGCACGGGTTCTTTCAGATACTATCCTAGATGTAGATGAGAACAACATTCAAATAAAAATCAAGGTAGAGGAAGGAAATAAATATTATTTTGGAGATATAGATTTTGTGGGTAACAGTGTTTATTCTGATCAGGTTTTAGACCGTGTTCTTGGAATAAAAAAAGGTGCTACTTATAATGGTGTTTTATTGCGTGAACGAATTGCTGATGACTCAAAACCTGATGCCAATGATATCACAAACCTCTATCAAAATCACGGTTATCTTTTTTCCAGCATCAATCCAGTGGAAGTTTCCGCTGAAAATGATACTATAAATTTTGAGATTCGTATTGTTGAAGGTAAAGAGACATTTTTAGACCATGTAACAGTAAATGGAAATGACAAGACCAACGATCATGTAATTTTCAGGGAGCTAAGAACTAGACCTGGTCAAAAATACAATAAGTCAGATATTATTAGGAGTATTAGGGAGCTGGGACAACTTGGGTTCTTTGATGCAGAGCAAATTAAACCGGATATTATCAACCCTAAACCAAATGAAGGTACTGTGGATTTGGCATATAGCTTAGTTGAATCAGGTTCTAGTCAAATAGAGCTTCAGGGTGGATATGGCGGTGGAGGGTTCATAGGTACACTGGGTCTGTCATTCAGTAACTTTTCACTTAAAAATATTTTAAACGGTGAGGCGTACAAACCGGTTCCTATGGGCGATGGTCAAAGCTTTGCACTTCGTTTGCAAGCCAGTAGAACCTACCGAGTGTATAGTTTGAATTTCGCAGAACCATGGTTGGGAGGCAAAAAGCCAGTGAGATTTAACCTTTCATTATCCAGGACCCAGCAATTTGGGGCAAATTATTCCCGTTCTGGTAGAGTTGAGGTTAACAAAGACAGAAGTTTTTCTATAACAGGACTTTCGGCAGGTTTGGCGAAAAGAGTACAATGGCCTGATGACTTTTTTACGATATCACATTCATTAGGGTATCAACTATATGATTTTAACAATTACAATTTAGGACTGTTCAATTTTGGAAATGGAAAATCTAATTCTATCTCCTATACCTTCGGAATTTCAAGAAATGCCTTGGACGGTGGTAGAATATATCCAAGAAGGGGTTCAAATTTTGCAATTACCGCGAAGATGACCCCACCTTTTTCATTGCTTGGAAATAAGGACTTTAAGGGAATAACTGAAGAAAGTACTGAATTGCTTGATGAGATAAGAGAGATTAGTGCTGTAGATCCAAATGATTCAAGATTACAGGAATTAAGCTCGCAGAGAGAGTCGTTGGAAGAAGAACGTTTTAAATGGCTGGAATACTATAAACTTAACTTCAAAGGTGATTGGTATACAACTATCGTAGGTGATTTGGTGCTTAGGACCAATGCGGAATTTGGATTCTTAGGTAGCTACAACCATGATATTGGAAATGTGCCTTTTGAACGTTTTTATGTAGGTGGCGATGGTATGGGTAATTTCACCTTGGATGGTAGAGATGTGATTCAATTAAGAGGTTATGAAAACAATTCCATTACTCCAGTTGAGCCTGGTGCTAGTTCACCTGATGGGGCTTTAATTTATAATAAATTCTCTTTGGAGCTTAGATATCCTTTGACTTTAAAACCATCTGCTTCTATTTATGGTCTGACTTTTTTAGAAGGAGGGAACGCTTTCAACAATTTTCAGGACTTTAATCCGTTTCAAATAAAACGATCGGCTGGAGTGGGGCTTAGAATATTTATGCCAGCATTCGGACTATTGGGAATTGACTTTGGGTATGGTTTTGATCAAGACTATAGAACAAACTCTACAGGACCCAGTGGATGGCAAACACACTTCATTATTGGCCAACAGTTTTAATTTAAGAATCGTGACATAAGCTAAACTCTTCATTTTAAAAGTTTTAGTAATTTTGGCACGATATTTTCTATATGTTAAAACGGAATCAAAAATGAAACCAAAAACAAAAGTTCTTTTAGTAGTGTCCTTGATACTTTGCTCCGCTTATTCCTTAGCACAACGAGGAGTTAGAATAGCATATGTAGATATGGAGTACATCTTGGAAAATGTTGAAGAATATCGAGATGCAAGTGAGCAGCTGGAAACCAAAGTCCAAAAATGGAAGGTTGAAATTGAGCAAAAGCAAAGTGCTGTTGAGCAAATGAAAAAGGATTTGATGGCAGAAAAGGTGCTATTGACCAGCGAATTGATTGAAGAACGAGAGGAGGAAATTCAGATTCTTGAAAAGGAGATGATAGAATATCAGCAAGATCGTTTTGGGCCACAAGGAGATTTGGTATTGCAAAAACGTCAGCTAATTCAGCCTATTCAAGATCAAGTTTTTAATGAGGTCCAGAAAATTGGGGCCAATAAAAAGTATGATTTTATTTTCGATAAATCTGCGGATGTCGTAATGTTGTATTCCGAGAAAAGGCACGATATAAGTGAGTTGATATTAAGGGGTATTGCTAGGACAAGAAAAATTAGTAAGCCCAAGAAAAAAGCTGCTAGAAACAGACTTGACAATTTTGAAGGGGAAGAACCCGTTGAGGAAATGAGCGAGGCACTTAAAGAAAGGAAAACCTTGGCTAAACAAGCGGAGGAGGCAAGAACTAAAACTGCTGAAGAGAAGCGAGCAGAACAGTTGAAGATAAGGGATGAAAGGAAAAAGGCTTACGATGCAAGAAGAAAAAAGCTTTTAGAAGAGAGAGAAGCAAAAAAGAAAGCAAAAACAGAAGAACGTAAAAAGGAGTCTGAAACAGATAAGGACACCAAAGATTAATAATCATTAACTTAAATTAATACTCAAATATTTTAATTAGAAATCATGAAAGAAGTAAAGAAAATAGTAGTTGCCTTAGTTTTATTCGTTGCAGCGACAAGTTTTGTAAATGCACAGAGTAAAGTAGCTCACATTGATGTAACGCAACTTTTATCTGAGATGCCGGAAATGAAAGCAGCAGAAGCTGAATTAAAAAAATTACAAGAGACCTATAGGGCCGATATTGAAAGCTCTATGACTGAGTTGAAAAACAAATACACTCAATATTCAAATGAGTCTGCTTCAAAATCTGAAGAAGAAAATCAAAAAAGAGCTCAAGAATTGCAGGGCTTTGAAAAAAATATTGGTGAAGCACAGCAAAACGCTCAGCAAGAACTTCAGAAAAAACAAGCAGAGTTGTTTGCACCAATTTCTGAAAAAGCAAAAGCAGCTATTGAAAAAGTTGCAGCGGCACAAGGCTATGACTATGTGTTGGATGCACAACAGGGCGCAGGTGTTTTGGTAGCCAAAGGAAAAGATTTACTGGTAGAAGTAAAACAAGAGTTAGGCTTCTAGTACAATTACTTTATAACAAAAAAACCACCCAATTTGGGTGGTTTTTTTGTTTAAGGAGTTAGTTTGTTTTTTATTCCCTTCCATCTTAGTTTTCGAATAAATCTTCCTTCTTCCTTTGATACTATTTTAGGTAATCGTTCCCTGCGGGCATGTAAAAAACCTTTTATGTTATGATATAGTGCTATTGGTTTATTTTGTTTTATGGCCATTTTCAAAGAGGCTACTGAGGTTAACAAGAAACCATAGTCCATGGTGTACATGGCTTCACCTTGTAAAAGTTTTGCCTTTGGGTTATATGCTTTTCCAGTTGGTCGCAAATGTTTTACATGAAGACTATCCAATGTCTCTATTTTAAAGCCATTGAACTGCACCAATAATTCGTCAACGGTATCCCATCCCATTCTGTTTTTTAGCCCACCTATAGTAATAAAACACTTCTTAGAATATGCTTTGAACGCGCCTCGAACATGTTTTTTGTTCATTGGATGGTTTAGTTCCCAAATACCACTTGGCGTTTTCTCATATACAAAACCACCGGCAAGACCTACATTTGGTCTTTTTTTGAAAATAGCTGCTATTTTCTCAAAGTAATCAACAGGGAGAATTAGGTCTGCGTCTAATTTTACAATAAAGTCGTAATGATGGTCCAATAACTCAAAACCTTTGTTAAATGCATTGATTACTTTACTTCCTGGTAAATGTTCACTTGATGAAATAGAATTCAATTTTTTAAAAACGCTATTCTTGTTAGCAAAGTCATCAATGATTTTTTCAGTATTGTCAGTTGAATTATCATTAACGATAACAACCGCTTTGGGTTGTAATGTTTGTTGCTCTATTGAGAATAAAGTTTTCGACAGGAAAGCTTCTTCATTATGCGCGGGTATGACAATGTAATAGTTCAAATTAGAAATCTATTCAGATGAGTTTTTATTCTGCGTTCTCTCGGCATAAACAATGTAATATCTGGGGGTAAAGGTTCTTAATAACGGTCTAATTCCAATTTTTTTAACAGGATTTGCCCATTTGGTCGAATCTTTTATTTCCCATCCGGCTTTTTCCAAAAGCCAATTAAATTGCCAATCTTCGAATTCATGGTAATGACGATCCCAGGGGTCAGTTTTACTTTGATAGGCAGGGGAAAACCATAATTTTAAAGGAATGCTGGCAACGAGTTTATTAGCCTTTATTTCGCGCAAGACGTTATAAGGGGCAAGTAGATGTTCAAATATTTCAAAAGCTGTTGCGACTTTGGCAGAACTATTTACTATAGTAGAAAAATCATTGTCCAAGTCTTCCCCTTTAGTATTCGAAACCACATAGCCACTTTCCTTCATAATCTTGGAAAACGGGTTTTCTACACCTAAATCCAAAATGGACTGATCTGTTGATATATGTTTTTGAAGAAAGGATAAAGTATTCTTAAAACGTTTATTGGGAAATGTTTTCTCGTACATCTAAAACTTGTAGTATGAATTGTCCTATTTAAGAATATTCATAATTAATGTGGTACGAAGTTAAAAAAATATGCCGTGGAAAGTCTTCCCACTTTGATTTCTTTGAACTAGGGTGATGGGTAATCAGACTTGATATACTATGGCATTTATATTCATGCCAGCCCCAACACTGGCAAAAATAATCACATCATCCTTTTTGATATTGTGATCTCCCAATCGACCATGTTTTACCATATCGTATAATGTAGGTATTGTGGCAACTGAGCTATTACCTAATTCCCCTATGTTCATCGGCATAATTTCTTTGGGCATTTTTAGGCCATGCAATCTGTAAAATCGTTTAACAATGGCCTCATCCATTTTTTCGTTCGCCTGATGAATGAAGATTTTTTTTACTTCGGAAATGGTTTTTCCACTTTCATCCAAACAATCCTTCATTGCTTGGGGCACATGCGAAATTGCAAACTCATAAATTTTTCTACCATACATTTTAATAAAGCGTCGGTCTTCATTGTTCTCCTTTTTGTAGGAATCTCCAAAAAATAGATAATAAGCCTCGCCATTGGCATGTGTTGCCGAAGAGTGAGAAAGAATACCTCCATTATCTGGCTTTTCTTCGATTATTGTTGCTCCAGCCCCATCGGAATAAATCATAGAATCTCGATCATAATCATCTACCACCCGTGATAGTGTTTCTGCCCCTATCACTAAACATTTTTTGGCCATTCCGCTCTTAATAAAGGCCTTTGCCTGTATTACTCCTTCAACCCAGCCGGGACAACCGAATAACATATCGTAGGCTACACATTTTGGATTTTTGATACCAAGTCTGTGCTTCACTCTGGTAGCTAAACTAGGTAAGGTATCGCCTTGGGATTGCCCATGTGACACATCTCCAAAATTATGGGCGAAAATAATATAATCCAATGTTTCTTTATCCAATCCTGCATCTTCAATTGCTTTTAAAGATGCGAAATAACCCAAATCAGAAGTGTTCAATTCATTTTCGGCATAACGTCTCTCTCCAATACCGGTAATCGATTTAAATTTTTCAATAATTATGTCGTTGGGAGCATCGATAGAAGAACCATCGCTGTTTAAAAAAGTATGGTCCTCAAAGTTTGAATTTTCTATTTTCACTGAAGGAAGAAAAGATCCTGTTCCAGTAATTGTTATTCCCATCGTTGAATTTACATTTTCGTTAAATTACCATTAAATGAAAAAATAGGTCCAATAAAGTTTAATTCACTACGATGTTCAATACTGCATGATGGTATAGATAAAACAATAAAAAAGCCTTTCAAATCATTTGAAAGGCTTTTGTTTGTGGGGATTTAAAAAACTATTCAGTTTCGGCATAGGCTTCTATCGGAGCACAATTGCAGATTAAATTACGATCTCCATACGCATCATCAACTCTTCTCACGGCAGGCCAAAATTTGTTATCTGAAATATAAGGTAAAGGAAAAGCTGCCTTTTGCCTACTATAAGGAAATTCCCATTCATCACCTGTTACCATTTCCAACGTATGTGGAGCATTTTTTAACACATTATTTTCAGGGCTTTTAGCCGCTATATCAATTTCATCGCGAATAGCATTCATTGCATCACAGAACCTGTCCAATTCTGCTAGACTTTCACTTTCGGTTGGTTCTATCATAACTGTGCCCGCAACTGGAAAAGAAACCGTTGGAGCATGAAAGCCATAATCCATTAGACGTTTGGCGATATCGGTTACTTCGACTCCATGCTGTTTAAAAGATCTACAATCTATTATCATCTCATGTGCAGCCCTGCCATTTTCACCAGTATATAGCACATTATATTTTCCGCTCAATCTTTCTTTGATATAATTAGCGTTGAGTATGGCAATTTTTGTCGAGTTTGTAAGTCCTTTTTCCCCTAACATTTTAATGTAGGCATACGAAATAAGGCATACCAAAGAACTTCCCCATGGGGCTGCTGAAATGGCTGAAATAGCTTTATTGCCACCAGTTTCAATAACAGGGTTTCCCGGAAGAAAAGGAGCCAATTGTTTAGCAACACAAATTGGTCCTACTCCGGGGCCTCCGCCACCATGTGGTATGGCAAATGTTTTATGTAGATTCAAGTGGCAAACATCTGCACCAATAGTTGCCGGATTGGTCAACCCAACTTGGGCGTTCATATTGGCACCATCCATATAGACTTGACCACCATTGTCGTGAATTACCTTGGTTATGTATTTTATAGAAGATTCAAAAACGCCATGGGTAGATGGATAGGTAACCATTAATGCCGCTAAATTATTAGCGTGTAATGTGGCTTTTTCCTCTAAATCAACAACATCAATATTTCCGTGTTCATCAGTTTTTGTTACAACAACTTTCATTCCTGCCATCACGGCGGAAGCAGGATTAGTACCATGTGCAGAAGCTGGAATAAGGCAAATATTGCGATGCCCTTCATTTCTAGAATCGTGATAGGCACGAATCAACATAAGTCCTGCAAATTCACCTTGAGCTCCAGAATTGGGCTGTAATGAAGTGCCTGCAAAGCCCGTAATTGTGGTAAGGTCATTTTCAAGTTCTTTAAGAACTGTTTGATATCCTTCAGCCTGATCAATGGGAACAAAAGGGTGCATATTTCCCCAATGGGCCGAACTTAATGGTAGCATTTGTGTAGCGGCATTCAACTTCATGGTACATGAACCCAACGAAATCATGGAGTGGTTCAATGCCAAATCCTTTCGTTCTAATTTCTTGATGTAACGCATCAATTCTGTCTCAGAATGAAACGAGCTGAAAACTTCATTCTCCATAAAGGAGGAGGTTCTTTTTAGTTTGTGATCAATTTCATTTAAACCAGACAAACCTTGGACTTCTACCGAATTAACATCCAATGATTCTGCAAAAATATTTATGATAAGTTGAATATCAGACTTAGAGACGGTCTCATTTAGGGATATTGAAACTGTGTTTCCATCGATATATAAAAGATTGATTTCTTTGTCCTCAGCTAAGGGTCGAACTTTAGAGGAATTTGCTTTTACGGTTATTGTATCGAAAAAAGAAGAATTTATCTGTTCTATCCCTATTTTTTTCAACGCATTTGAAAGAGCTACAGTTGATGAATGCACTTTCTCAGCAATATATTTTAATCCTTTTGGACCGTGATAAACGGCGTACATACCGGCCATTACGGCCAACAATACTTGTGCAGTACATATATTGGAAGTTGCTTTATCTCTTTTAATATGTTGCTCTCTTGTTTGAAGAGCCATTCGTAGAGCAGACTTACCATCCGTATCTTTGGTAACTCCAATAATGCGTCCGGGAATATTCCTTTTGTAGGCTTCTTTTGTGGCGAAATAAGCAGCATGAGGCCCACCGTAACCAAGTGGAATACCAAATCGTTGCGTGGTGCCTACAACCACATCTGCTCCCATTTCTCCAGGAGGAGTCAACACAACTAAACTTAAGATATCTGCCGCAACGGCAACTTTTATATCATTATCTTTTGCTTTCGCTATAAAAGTACCGTAATCATAAACTTGACCGTGTTTGCCAGGGTACTGAAGTAATGCCCCAAAGAATGTGTTGTCAAAATCAAATTCCTCATGGTTTCCTATGACCAATTCAATTCCTATCGGATTTGATCTGGTTTGTAATAATGATAATGTTTGTGGCAGTATTTCTTCCGACACAAAGAATTTTACCACGTTGTTTTTTTTCTGGGTTCTGCTTCTTACTTCATAAAGCATTGACATGGCCTCCGCGGCGGCAGTACTTTCGTCCAACAACGAGGCATTTGCCAATTCCATTCCGGTAAGGTCGGTAACCATGGTTTGAAAATTCAATAATGCTTCTAAACGTCCTTGTGCAATTTCTGCCTGATAGGGCGTGTAGGCTGTATACCATCCTGGATTTTCCAGAATATTCCTCTTTATTACCGATGGTGTTATACTCTCATGATAACCTAGGCCGATATAGGTCTTGAACAATTTGTTCTTCTTTGAGAGAGCTTCAATATGACTTAGAAATTCATGCTCACTCATGGCATCAGTAAGCTGTAAAGGCTCGGTCAACCTAATATCTGCGGGAATGGTTTCTCCAATTATTTGATCAAGGCTTTTTGCATTGACCGTATCAAGCATATGCTCAAGGTCTTCATCTCTGATACCAATATGTCTTGACGCAAACAAATCTGTTCTCATATTCGAAAATTTTGATGGGCAAACTTAGGAATTAATTCCATTAAAATAGTGAGATTATTGATGTGTGCCAGTGAAAGTTTTTAACCAAAATCAAAGGTTATAAACAGTTTGGTTACATTTACTTGGTGAAGCTACTAAAACAGCTATTTGATTTTTATCTCAACGCCAGTGTACATGTTGCTTTGGGGGTGTATTGTTTATTAAAGATTACCGCACTGTTGAATGATGTTAAATTGGATGTTCACCTTAGTTTTTTTGTCTTTTTCGGAACTATTTCCTGCTATAATTTTGTAAAATACGGCGTGGAGGCAAAGAAGTATATTTTAACAAGTAACACGTACCATCAGTTGATTCAAGTTTTTAGCCTGATTTCCTTGGCAATTAGTTTGTACCATTTGTTCTTTTTGACACTAGACTCTTTGTACATCTTGAGTATTTTGCTTTTACTTGCGGGGTTTTATGCTTTACCAATACTACCAAGGGCCAAGAACCTTCGTAGTTTAGGAGGATTAAAGATATTTATGGTGGCTCTGATTTGGGGTGGTATGACTGTGCTACTACCAACAATAGAGGCAGGGTATGACCTTAGATGGGATGAGTGGATATTATTGATCCAACGAATTATTTTAGTACTTATACTGCTATTGCCATTTGAAATTCGTGATTTGGCTTACGACAGTCCTGAATTAAGGACAATACCCCAGAGAATAGGTGTCGCTAGGACAAAACTATTTGGTTATTGCTTAATCCCGTTAATGTTTTTATTGATTTTTATGCAAGACTTCCTGACATTAATTGATGTGGCGTCTAATGCAGTTTTATGTTTTATTTTGGGAACTATGATTTTTTTTACGAAAAGGAATCAATCCAAGTACTTTTCTTCTTTTTGGGTCGAAGGTATACCGCTGTTATGGCTATTAGTGGTATTAGCTTTAAAAAACTTTATTTAAAGCTTTTTTGCAAGTTCTTTTTTCATTTCTACCTTTTCTTTTTCGGGTATACTATGTAGAGGGGCTTTATCGCATAGTGAGGTAAGTTCGGAATTCTTTTTGGAAAACTTAGAACAGGTTTTACAAATTAAAATGTGAAACATTAATTTAATCTTCTCTATAAAGGTAGCCTCTTTATACTGCTTTTTATTACAGATTATTGCAGCTTCGTCACAAGAAATCATATTTTAAACCAATTTTGATTCAGGCATCCCATTAAAGCCGCCCTGGCTCTATGGATCATCACCCAAAGATTAGACGGATTTATGCCAAGTTCTTTACAAATATCTTCTGTGCTCATACCCTGAACAGTTTTCATTGAAAAGACAAGCGATTGCTTTTTCGGTAATTTAGAAATGCATTCTTGAATCGCTAACCCCAATTCTTCATTTTCAATTTTATCATTTTCCAAAATACTTAGCGGGTCGGCTACCTGCTCCTCTAACCAGTCTCCATCAGATTCACTGTGCGAACTGTATTTCATTCGCACTTCTGCTTTTCCTTTTTTGGAATTGATTTTTCTATAATGATCAATTACCTTTCTTTTAAGAATAGCTATTAACCAAGTTCTTTCCGCCGCCGTACCTTTATAGTTCTTTGCCGATTTTAGTCCTGCAAAAAATGTTTCTTGCACCAGGTCCTTAGCAAGTTCAGCATCGCTTACGCGAGCAACTGCAAAGTTGAAAAGGTAATCTGCATATTGATCTACCCAAGTTTCCGGATGTAATTGATGCGTTTCCATGTATTTCGTAACTCCTTTCAAAAGTAATGGATTTTTTTATTACTGATATTGTTTATTTTTGAGACAAATAATCTAAGGATGAGAAAATATATAATACTCCCGTTACTCTTGTTATTCGCTGTTGGATGTTCCCAAATTAAGGAAAAACATATCACAGAAGTCTCACAAGAGGAACTTGATAAGGTTGTTTTAGTTGATGTTAGAACACCAAAGGAATATAGCCAAGGGCATTTGGAAAATTCAATACTTATAGATTGGATGGGTGATAGTTTTGTTGAAGAATTTGAAAAAATAGATAAAGAAAAGACTGTTTATTTATATTGCCGAAGTGGTCGACGCAGCGCCGATGCTACAAAATATTTAGATTCAATGGGTTATAAGAATGTATTTAACCTCACGGGCGGTTATATTGCTTGGGCTGAAAAAAGCAAATGAAACTTTAGTCCACTTCTGAAATCAATCCTGCCCTTTCCAATAAATACTCAACTTTGGGTTCTTCTCCACGAAAACGTTTATAAAGAACCATTGGTTTTTCTGTACCTCCTTTTGACAGCACATTTTCTTTGAATTTAGTGGCAACTTCCTTGTTGAAAATTCCTTTTTTCTTGAAATAAGCAAAGGCATCAGCATCTAAGACTTCGGCCCATTTGTAACTATAATATCCTGAGGAATATCCCCCTTGAAAAATATGGGAAAAAGCAACACTCATACAAGTTTCTTTGGTCTTTGGGTATAGATTTGTTCCTTCAAAAGCTTTTGTTTCATGTTCTTTTACATTGGTTATTTTTGATGGATCTGCTCCGTGCCAACTCATGTCCAAAAGTCCAAAACTCAATTGTCGTAAAGTGGCCATTCCCTCCTGAAAAGTGGCCGATTCTTTTATTTTTTGCACCAATTCCATCGGAATTACCGCACCAGTTTCGTAGTGGGTGGCAAAAAGTTCAAGTGCTTCTTTTTCGTAGCACCAGTTTTCCATTACTTGACTGGGTAATTCCACAAAATCCCAAAATACAGAAGTACCAGATAGACTTGGGTAGGTGGTATTCGCCAAAATACCGTGCAATCCGTGTCCAAATTCATGGAAAAGAGTAGTCACTTCGTTGAAAGTCAGTAATGATGGTTTGCTTGATGTTGAGGGTGTAAAATTGCATACATTGGAAATATGCGGTCTAACATTCACTCCATTTTCAATGTATTGGGATTTAAATGATGTCATCCATGCACCTCCACGCTTGCCTGCTCTAGGGTGAAAATCGGCATAAAAAAGAGAAATGAAGTTTTCATCTTTATCGGTAACTCTGTAAGTCATTACCTCTTTATGATATTTGTCAATATCAAAAACCTCCTCGAATTTAAGTCCGAATAGCTTTTCTGCTACTTCGAAAACGCCTGAAATTACATTTTCAAGTTTAAAATATGGTTTTAACTTTTCATCATCAAGATTGAACAACTTTTGTTTAAGTTTTTCAGAATAGTAAGCACCGTCCCATTTTTGTAGTTGATCGATTCCATCCAATTCTTTTGCAAAATCTTCCAATTGTTTAAATTCTTGTTCTGCAGCTGGTTTAGCTTTCCCCAGTAATTCATTCAAGAATTCATGTACCTTTTCGGGGGTTTCCGCCATACGTTCCTCTAAAACAAAATGGGCATGGGTGTCATAGCCTAACAACGTTGCTCTTTCATGTCGAAAGTTGGCTATTTTGAGTACATTTCCTTGATTGTCCAATTCATCGTTATGGAATCCTTTACTGCCAAAAGCCAAAGAAAGTTTTTTACGCAAATCCCTGTTTTTGGCATATTTCATAAAGGGTATATAGCTGGGGTAATCCAAAGTAACCAACCAACCTTCTTTGTTTTTTGATTTTGCCAATTGGGCAGCAGCCTCAATCTCACCATTTGGCAAACCTTTTAGCTGTGATTTATCGGTAAGGTGCATTTCGTATTTATTGGTCTCGGCTAGAACATTCTCTCCAAATTTTAATTTTAACTTAGAAAGTTCAGCATCTATTTCACGTAAACGCTTCTTTTTGACCTCAGATAAATTTGCCCCGTTTCTGCTAAAACTCTTGTATTTTTTATCAAGTAAGGTGCCCTGTTCAACCGTAAGTTTAAGCTCACTTTTCTGGTCGTATACAGCTTTGACCTTATTGAATAAATCTTCATTTAGCGTAATATCGTTGCTGAATTCTGATAACAATGGCGAAACCTCCTGAGCGATTTTTTGAATTTGCTCGTTGGTTTCAGCGGAATTTAAGTTGAAGAAAACACTGGATATTCGGTCTAACTGTTGTCCTGTAAATTCAAGGGCCTCAATAGTATTTTCAAAAGTAGGGACGGATGAATTATTTACAATAGCATCAATTTCTGCTCGAGCATCTTCCATAGCTTGAAGAAAGGCAGGTTTAAAATGCTCATTTTTTATTTTGGAAAAAGGTGCGGCGTCGAAAGGTTGAAGAAGTGGGTTCATTTTGTTGTTGATATGTTTGTTTGCAGGTTAGTTTTTCCGAGGTAATTAACAGAAAAACTAATTGCTATTTCTTATTGTTTACAGATTTCGCACCATCAATTACCTTCTGTTTTAAGCCCTCTTTATAAAGAATAATCTTATCTAGCACACATTTATCAGCACTTCCAATAATTTGAGCGGCAAGAATACCTGCATTTTTCGCTCCGTCTAGGGCAACAGTGGCTACAGGAACTCCACCGGGCATTTGAAGTATAGATAGTACAGAATCCCAACCATCTATTGAGTTGCTACTTTTAACGGGCACCCCAATTACGGGGAGAGGGGACATTGAAGCTACCATGCCAGGAAGATGTGCGGCACCACCAGCACCAGCAATAATAACCGAGTAACCACTTGTATGTGCATTCTTACTAAAGTCAAAAAGTTTTTCAGGTGTTCGATGGGCAGATACAATATCTACATCCACTTCAATATCAAACCCTTTAAGAATGTCTATAGCTTCCTGCATTACTGGCAGGTCGCTGGTGCTTCCCATTACTACGGCTACTTTGCTCATATTTTTTATTTGCTGATTACTTTGATCGTTTCCTTCACTTGTTGGGCAACTTTTCTTGCTTCTTCAATGTTTTCATTCACAATGGTGACATGTCCCATTTTTCTATAAGGCCTCGTTTGTTTCTTTCCATAAATGTGTGGAGTAACACCGTCCATCTTTAAAATTGCCTCCATATTTTCATAGACCACATCACCGGTATGATTTTCTGCGCCCACCAAATTCACCATGATTCCTGCAACTTTACTGTCGGTTTTTCCTAGCGGTAAATCTAAAATGGAACGAATATGCTGTTCAAATTGGTTGGTATAACTTGCCTCAATACTATAATGTCCACTATTGTGAGGTCTTGGAGCTACCTCATTTACCAAAATTTCATCTTCTTCGGTTTGGAACATCTCAACTGCTAACAGACCAACATGTTTTATTTGGTTTGATACTTCCAATGCTATTTTTCTAGCTTTTTGGGCTACTTTATCATCGATTCTAGCGGGACAGATAACGTATTCTACTTGATTGGCCTCAGGATGAAATTCCATTTCAACAACAGGATAGGTAACAATATCACCACTTACATTACGGGCAACAATTACGGCCAGTTCATTTTTAAATGGAATCATATCCTCGGTAATACATTCGCCTTGTGGCAAACCTTCTAAATCCTCAATTTTCCGTATTATTTTAACCCCTTGCCCGTCATACCCAAATTGAGCACTTTTCCATACAAAGGGAAATTCCAAACTACCATGTTCAATACTATCCTTTATCTCACTTGCATAGGCGAACCTAGAGAAAGGTGCTGTAGGAATATTGTTGTCAACATAAAACAACTTCTGTTTGGCTTTGTTTTGAATTATTCGAAGGGCAGAAGTAGGTGGGTACACTTTGATACCCTCACTTTCCAGCTTTTCAAGCGCTTCGGTATTTACATTTTCAATTTCAATGGTAAGAACATCCATTTTTCTTCCAAAATTGTAGACCGCATCAAAATCCAACAAATCCCCAATAACGAATTCGTTACAGGCAATTTTACAGGGAGCTTCTTTAGAAGCGTCCATTACGCAGGTGTGAATGTCGAATTTACGGGTTTCGTACAACATCATTTTACCTAATTGACCACCACCTAAAATCCCTAATTTAAATTCAGAAGAAAAGTAATCCATGTGCTTTTTATGCCGTTATTCGTAATTGTTTCTTGGATAATTTCAACAAAAATACACCGAATTCTTAAAACTCATGGACTGTCATTTAAAAAGAGAAATCAAAATGGTATCTTTGCCGTCTTATTAAGATTTGACCATTGATAAAACTTCACGATAAATATTTTAAGCCGTTCATAAGCGAGGAACAGATTCTTGCCGCAGTCAAATCGATTGCAGCGAAAATTGCAGCCGATTATAAGGACGAGATTCCCGTATTTGTTGGAGTTTTGAATGGCTCTTTTATGTTCGTTGCTGATTTTCTGAAAGAATATGAACACCCATGTGAGGTTTCATTTGTAAAACTTAGTTCGTACCAAGGGCTTACTTCCACAGGAATTGTTGAGACCTTGTTAGATCCGCCTGATAATATAGAAGGTAGGAGTGTTATTATTTTAGAAGATATTATTGATTCTGGGCGTACCCTAAAAGAATTGATACATCTTTTCAACAATACCAATGTTAAAGAGTACAAAATCGCGAGCTTATTTTATAAATCTGAGGTTTACAACGGCGAGTATACAATAGATTATGTGGGCATTGATATACCTGATAAGTTTATTGTCGGATATGGACTTGATTACAATGAATTGGGCCGCAACCTAAGAGAAGTTTACCAATTAAACCAAAAACATATGATTAATCTAGTTCTTTTCGGCAAACCAGGTGCTGGAAAAGGTACACAGGCAGAATTTTTAAAGGACAAATACAACTTAAAACACATTTCTACCGGTGATGTTTTTAGATATAACATTAAAAACGGAACTGAGCTGGGAGTTTTGGCCAAATCATATATGGACCAAGGGGATTTGGTACCTGATGAAGTAACGATTAAAATGTTACAGGATGAGGTTGAAAAGAATCCTGATGCAAGTGGTTTTATTTTTGATGGATTTCCTAGAACCGTGGCGCAGGCTGAAGCCCTGGACAGGTTTCTTGTATCAAAAGAAATGAAGATTGATGCTACCTTGGCACTTGATGCCGATGATGAAGTATTGATTCAGCGCTTGTTGGAAAGAGGTAAGGTCAGTGGTCGTTCCGATGATCAGGATGAATCTAAAATCAGGAATCGTTTTGAGGAATACAACCAAAAGACAGCACCTTTACAGGTTTACTATGAAGCGCAGGGTAAATATCATGCCGTAAATGGTATAGGTGCCATAGAGGACATTACCCGTCGTCTGGGCAAAGTGATTGAGGAGCTTTAAATCATTATAGTTCCTAAATAGTCGGAGTTTAAACTTCCAAACACAATGTATTCCTGCATTCACGGGAATGTCAAACAGTTAATTTATGACCGAAGGCAACTTTGTAGATTATGTGAAAATTCATGCCAGCTCTGGAAATGGAGGTAAAGGGTCTGTTCATTTACATAGAGAAAAGTACATAACCAAAGGTGGGCCAGATGGTGGTGATGGTGGTCGTGGAGGCCACGTAATTGTTCGTGGGAATAAAAACTTATGGACTTTGGTTAGCTACAAGTTCAAAAGACATTTTAAAGCTGGGCATGGTGGACATGGTAGTAAGAACAGAAGTTCAGGAGCCGATGGTGAGGATGTTTATATGGATGTTCCTTTAGGAACCGTTTTTAAAGATTCTGAAACCAACGAAGTTCTTTTTGAGATTACAGAAGTGGGTGAGGAAATTATTTTGGTTGAAGGAGGAATGGGAGGCCGAGGAAATTGGCATTTTAAAACCTCTACAAACCAAACACCTAGATATGCCCAACCTGGTGTTGAGGGAAAAGAGATAGATGTTGTCCTTGAACTTAAGGTATTGGCCGATGTGGGTCTTGTTGGCTTCCCCAATGCTGGTAAATCAACATTATTGTCAGTGATTACTTCAGCAAAACCTAAAATTGCCGACTACGAATTCACTACTCTAAAGCCTAATTTGGGAATTGTTCAACATCGTGATTTTCAAAGTTTTGTGATGGCCGATATTCCTGGAATCATTGAAGGGGCGGCAGAGGGCAAAGGCTTGGGACACTATTTCTTAAGGCATATAGAACGCAACGCAAGCCTGTTGTTTTTGATTCCTGCCGATAGTAACGACATCAGTAAGGAATATGAAATTCTATTGGATGAACTTCGTAGATACAATCCAGAACTTTTGGACAAGGAGCGATTGGTGGCCATTTCAAAAAGTGATATGCTCGATGAAGAGTTGATGGATGAAATGAGAATTGAATTGGACAAAGACCTTAAGGATGTACCTTATATGTTTATTTCCTCAGTTTCGCAGTATGGTATCCAAGAATTAAAGGACAAACTCTGGGCGCAGTTGAACGATTAACACACTTCATTTAATAAATTCGTGCTATTTTTCTTTAAATTTATGTAAATCGTTGTGTATGAAAAGCATAGGTTACATAATTATAGCGCTATTATTCATGTCCTGCCACGTAGTTCGGGTACAAACTGATTATGAAAAGAAGACCGATTTTTCAAACTATTCCACATACAATTACTACGATGACCTAGAAACTGGCCTAAGTGTACTAGATGAAAAAAGATTGATTAAGGTGTTGGATGCTGCAATGCAGGTTCATGGTCTGCTACTCTCCGAAGAACCTGATTTTTTGATTAATATACAAAGCGGAGTTTTTCAAACAGCTAGAAACAATACTGTAGGGCTCGGAGTAGGAGGTTCTGGAAGAAATGTTGGGGGAGGTGTTTCGGTAGGAATACCAATTGGTGCTTCAAAAGTTCAACGAGAAATCCAATTTGATTTTGTTGATAGTCAAAAAGAAATGTTATTTTGGCAAGCTATAAGTAATAGCAGTTTTAATGAAAACAGTACTCCTGTAGAGCGAGAAAGAAAATTGCAGGAAATTGTTGAAAAGGTATTGTCGAAGTATCCTCCTAAATCTAGAAAATAAAAATGTGGTTTCAATCTTAAAATCAAAACCACATTCTAATTCAATTCTCTGAATTATCCGTTAAGTAGACTTTTGTATTTGTCTTTATAACCGAATAATACTACAATGTTCAGTATTATTAGTATTGCAGCACCCATAATATTGGAAGGGTCTAGAGTTGCGTGAAATAAAAACGCGTTAATAGATACACTCATTAAGATTATAGCCATTAAAGCACCATATTTGTTAAACAGTAAAGCCAAGCCGGCCAAAACCTCTACTGCGCCTACTAAAATTGTTGTTTTGGCATTTGCTAGGCCACCCATATAGCCCATTGCAGCTTCGCTCATGCCACTGTGATCCATAGGAACAAAGTGGAAAAACTTATCAAGCCCAAAAACCAGTACGAAAAGGCCAAGAAGTATTCTCAGCACCATAAAAACTTTTGCATTCATATTACATTGGTTTAGTTGTTAATATTCTAAATATAAGAATTTATAAACTTTTTGTCGAAATGCAATTATTTTACTTTCAGTTGGTTATATGTTTTGTTATTCGATTTCTATTCTGATTCCCTCACTATGGCTACTAAATTCAGGAGCGTACATACTTTGAATTGTGGTAATACCATTACTAAAATCACCAGCATTATTCACGCGTAAGTCGTATTCAAAAACAAATACACCTTTGGGTAAATAGTCAAAAAAGAAATTGGTGCTGGCGTCTTTAGTGCTTTCATAATAACCAAGTCCGTCTTGCCATTTGTACCTTGAAAGTACATTGACTGGTTCAAGCCCAGAAGCACGCATATCTTTCATATGAACAAACTCCATAGGTCTATCTGCTCTTAACTCTATACGAATACGAATCAAATCACCAACCTTAAGTTTTGTTTCATCATTGATTTCCTTGATTTCTTCCCCTGTGTCTGTGTACTGTTTTAAGAACAACTTTTTCTTTAGTTTCAGAGGTGTTTCGGCAGAAGTTATTTTGTCCAGATCCTCAAAATATTGCCAATACATTGCTCCCCAGGCGATTCCGTTTCCTTTTTTGGTTAACTGCACTTCGGCTTGTTGAGGTTCGATTTCTTTTTTGCTCCAAGAAGTTTTATAATAGCCCGTTCCGGCTTCAACCTTTACATCTTCTAATTTGGACGGTTCAATCTTTTCTCCACCAACCAAGACATCGACAGCATCAGTGACTGAAAGCCAATCATTGCCTTGTAAGAGCAAAGCATAGATTGCCTCTGTGGTGGCTTTAGTAGTTTTCCACTGATTGGTCTGTTTGTTCTTTAACAGCCATATTTTGAGGTTGTCTATTGTCGTATTATCATTTTCGATTTCAGCGAACGCCTCAATCATCAATGCCTGTGTTTCGATGGGTGCCTGGTGCCAAAACCAGGAGTTTGTATTTGCTTTCCAGTACATGCCCATTTCCTCTGAAACAATACTATTTTCTTTGAGTGAGCGAAGTATCTTTTTTGAGGTTTTTTCATCTTTAGCTCTGTGTAATACCAGGGCAAGTACTCCCTTGGCATATAAACTTCTCTTGGTCCAGTACTTTTTAGTCTGTCCCTCATAATATGCTGTAATTTCATTGACTTTTTTAGACTTTTTGATTTCCTGAAAGAAACTACGCATATACAGATAATGCATCTGTGTATAGCTTAAATGATCATCATTAAGGTTTGTTGCATGTTTTTTCATGTGATTGTATTCCTCAACAAATTCCTTATCCAAATAGGCTATTGCCTTGATAATCATTTCGTTGTGACCTTTGTGATTAGCCGATTCTACATTAAGCTTATTCAAGTGCCCAACTCCGGTAACAATATGTTGAGTTATAAAGCGGTTGGCACGTCCCCCTTTAAACCAAGCCCAAGCCCCAGAAGACATTTGGTTCTGGTTCAATTTGTTCAGTGCGTTGGCCTGCTCATTCTTCATTTTATTCAGGTTGAATAATAAAGCAATGCGTTTTTTCTGTTCGGTTTCAGATTGTGCATCCCGTAACCAAGGTGTTTCCTGTATAAGAAGTGATTTTAGTTCTTGATTCTTTTCCAGATTGCTCAATAGGGCGTCTGAATTTGCCCATTGGTTAAATACTTCCTGAATTCTCGGATTACTGTTTGCAATATGACTCGCCAAAGTGTTTGCATAATATCTTGAGAATATCTGTTCATTGCAATCATGGGGATACTCCATTAGATAGGGCAACGCTTGAACAGCATACCATACAGGATTGGAGGTGATTTCCAAGGTAAGTTTATGGTGCTTCAAAGTTGTTGAAGTGTTGTCTTTCAATTTATCCAAAACAAAAGTTTTGGTTTGGTTGCTGCGAACCCACATGGGCAATGTTTCGGTCACCAACATTCGATTTGTTAAAACGGGTAGAACGTTTTGTTCACCATCACTAAAATCACCCGCTTTAGCAATTACCTTGTATTGTACAGCCTGAATATCAGCTGGTACTTTCAATTGCCATGATACCTGTGTATTGCCAAGTGAATCTACTTGGAATGACTGCCGTCCGGATGAAGCCATTCCATCTTTTGGGTCTTTGGTGTCAGCAATCAAAAGATTTTGTGAAATGATTTTGCCAGTTACGACATTGGTCAACTCCAACTGAGCAATCCCTGAAAGGGATTTATCAGTTAAGTTTGCAATTTTGGTGCTGATAACGATTTTATCACCTTCCCTTAAAAAACGTGGAGCATTTGGTGTGACCATCAATTCTTTTTGGGTAACGGTTTCCAAAGTGGTCATTGCACTTTGCAATGTTTTGGTATGCGCCAAAAGCTGTAATTTCCATTTGGTCAATGCTTCTGGTGTTGTAAAACTGAAAGATACATTACCTTCTTTATCAGTTTGCAGTTGTGGAAAGAAAAAGGCTGTTTCCTGCAAGTTTTTTCGTATTTGTACATCGCCTAAATCTTCCTCTTTTTGACTTTCTTCTTTTGCTTTTTCAAGGACATTGACTCCGGCCACATTGCCTTCCATATCGGTTTCGGTAATCACTACTTCATCTAAGTTGGCACTGTCTTCCATTACCTCCATAGCCATTGGTGCAGCACTTTTCATCATTCTTCTTTCTTTATAGAGTCCATAGCCATATCCAAAATGCAATCCAAACCAATCAAACGAATCAAAATACTGCGGTTTATAAATGCTTAGGTAGGTATAATCAATATGTACTCTAAAAGAAGTATTACCAAAACTTTGGCTGGCGTTACTATAGAAATTAGAGTAGTACGTTTGTCTTTGTATTGGATAAAAATTCCAATAATGACCTCTGAATGTATCTAAAGAAGCGTCATACATGCTCGCCAAAAGCTCAGCGGCAACCTTATCTCCCTTGGTACCTTTTATTTTGAAGTTCCAAGTTTCGTCAGCTCCCGGCTTTAATTTATCCCTAAAAGTGAGTGTCTCTATTTCCAAGTCGGTATATGGATAGGGAACTGCAATTGGTAATGAGTTGGATCTAAATGAATTATATGCAGAAAAAGTATAGTTGACTGCGAAGCCACCCAAATCATCAATAGTAACAGGAATTGTGAGGTTCTTTGAATTATTGTTCAAGTGAACTACTTGTGTGTCAATGATTTTACGGTCTTTCTCGATGCTTAAGGTGACATTTAAATTTTCAGCACTGGAAAGTAAAGTTAGTTCAACTTTATCACCTGTATTGTAGCTGTTCTTATTGGTTTTGATATCGAATAATTGATTGTCCGCCAAAGTTTTGTCCTTTTCACTATACAAGGTCATAGGTGCCATATCTTTCACTGGTTGACCAAATTTATCTTTCGATTCAAGTTCAATGATGTATTTACCTGAAGTCCACTTTTTAATGTTTTCAAGTATTATTTCCGTTGAGGAGGCAGTATCAAAAGATTTTTTCAAAACCATTTGCCCCTTTTGCCATTTGGAAGAATTGTGTTCATTCTTAAAGGCGTCATGAGGAAATAGTTTTTTAAACTCAGTTTTGGTGAACCCCTCGTAATCTGGTGCTTCCCAAGGTCGTTTTCTCAATACGTTCTGAGGAGCTACGGATTTATAAATTTTAACCGTTCCTTTGGCAGGAACAAATTGGCCGTTTAGGTTTTGGGTATTAATGGTAACCTTGTTGTCTTTTTTGTTTTTTTCCAAAGAACCATTTACAGAAATATTTGCCGTCAAGGCATGGTAACCAACTCTAACGGTTGTAGTTGTGCTATGGGTTTCCCCATTTAAATCGGTAACATCAGCGGTTACTTCATAATTGAAAATAGGGAGATTTTCCCTTTTGGTTGAATTATCAGGAATTGCCTTGAATTTAATCTCATATTTGCCTGAACCATCGGTTAAAGTTTCCCCATGGGCAATCTCCTGTGGCGTTTCATTGAAATAGGGACGATACCAAAAAAACCATCTTGGGTAGTTTACTATTCGCTTAACCCTATACGTAACTTTTGCATCTGTAATGGCGCTGCCAGCATAGGCCGTAGCTTTTCCATCGACAAGAATCGAATCATTGACCTTAAACGTTTCGGTTATTGGGTCGAATGAGGTCTCAAATTTTGGTCGTTTGTATTCCTCAACTGAAAAATCAACGGTTCCATTGAGATTAATTTCTTTTGAACTGACGCTTAGGGAATAATTACCTGTTATCCCATTGTTTGGTAGAATGAATTCTCCTGTGAACGAACCAAATTCATTGGTGGTTAATTCCTGTTGCTTAACCTCTTGATAGTTTGCGTCCCTTAGTTCAACCCTTACTTTTGTTCCTGCTTGTACTGAGGTGTTTTCATTTTCAGTTTTGACCACTATGCCTTTAAAGTATAAGGATTGACCGGGCCTATAAATACTTCGGTCTGTAAACAAAAAGGGATTGTAGGTTATCTTATGAAGAATTCTGTTATTTCTTTTTTTGTTTATGTAATAGGCGCCAAAATAAGCGGTATCATCTTTTGCCGTAATGGTGGTAGTGACACTTGTCCATCTTTTATTGGATAGCGGGATTTTTACCAAACCGTTCGCATCGGTTGTAAAGGATTTACTTAAGAAATCCCGATCATAATCTTCTTTGAACGAAATTTTTAATTTCGCATTTTTTTTAGGCGCACCATTGTTTCTGTCAATCACCTGGAAAATATGGTGGGTTCGCGAATTGGTCTCGACCAATGCCAAATTGGTTATCTGAATGTTGGTGTAGGCAAACGAGTTACTTTTTGCTTTGGGAGTAGCAAGAATAATATATTGTCCATTTTCCAATTCTGGAAGCAGTACTTCGGTACTATGATTTTGATAATCGCTCTCATTTTTTAGATTGGCCTCCCAAGTTTTAGCCACTTTTAGTTTGTTGATAAATGCCAGCTTTTTGGATTCGGGATAAAGCCTGTCTAATTTTTGTAGATCTTCTTTTACAAGGTGGTAAGCGGTCAAAATCAAGTTACTATGGTTTTTATAATTGACCAGTAGACGGGAAGGTTTGTTGATTGGAATAAACTGTTCAGCCCTTAGCTGTAAAGACTTTTCAAGAATATTTGAAGTAAGATCTTTTGATTTTTGAGCTGCTTTACTTTTAGGATACTCCTTTATAATTGCTGAACAAAGTTCAAGTGCTTCTTTTTGATACCATTGATTTTCGGTGTTGGTCTTTGGATTAAATCCCATTCCCAATTGATTCTTGAGAGAAGCAATTTCATAATGGTAAAGGGCGTATGTTTTATTTTTTGATGCAGCCTGTTCTGAATTTTTAAGGACTTCTGTGAAGAGCATATCCTTGTTGTTGAAAACAGCATTTAGGTGTACAAACTTCAACCTCTCAATATCAACTTCCACCAAGGCTTCAATGTTGTTATTTTTTATATGGAAATCTGTAAGCTTATGAAATAGTTCGAGTGCTTTTGCCTGTAAAGATGTAGTGTCAGATAAATCAATTTTCTGTTCAATAAAATCGCCGTATTCACATATTAAATCAGGGTCCGATATTTCAAATTTATTAGCAGGGCGTGTAATGTTGTTTTCACTGGTCTTATAAAAGTCCAATGCTGTATGTGCCAATAAATCATAAAGTGTGGGTCTGTACAATTTAGAACCCTTTTGACGTTGCAATACCACCCTAATATCATCAACCTTTATTTCCTGTAGCTTTTTTGGGTTGGACAATGAGTTTTGAAAATGAAGATTTGTTTCCTCAAAAAGCGTAGTTAAGTCCCAGGTTCTAAAATCAACACTGTCAACCTTTGCCTCGGTTTTAGTGCGATTGTAAAATTTGTATCTGTTTTGTTGAAAATATTGCCAATAAAGATTGGCCAAATAACTCTCCAATACATTTTTGGTGGGTACTTCGGCTTTGGCTATTTCATCCTTAAAATCGCTTATGATATTCAGTTGGGCATTTTCCTCTAAAGTCAAGGCATATTTTGATGTATATAAGAGAGACTTGACTATTTGAACAGAATTATTCTCCTTTTTTGCTTTTACTGAGATTTTCCCAACAGCCTCCAAGGCCGATTTGGTCAACGCCTCTTTCTCTAATTTTTCAACATTTTTCCATAGAGCATCATAAGAATCGTTGTTTTTTTGGGAATGTGCCATATTGGAAAATAGAATTATAGTGAGTATGAGTGTTAAGTGTTTCATAGTTATAAAATTACGTAACAAAGATTTACAAAACCTATGCCATAGGCAACAATAATGGAGTGAAAGGAACGATTGACTTAGAGAACTCTCGTTTAGAAGTTTGGATTAACCCTCTGTCGGGAAAAGTGTTTACAATGATTTTAGCAATCCACCATCTATCGGTATTTGGGTTCCAGTAATATAGGAAGCCTGTTCAGAGGCCAAAAAAGTTGCCAAATAACCATACTCCTTAGGGTCACCGATTCGCTTCATTGGAACCTGTTTTTCCATTGATTTTCTTACCTCATCTACCGAAATCTCCAATTGTTTGGCTTTAATGGTGTTTAGGTCATTGATTCGTTCTGTATCGAAATAACCAGTTAATACGCTATTGACCGTAATATTGTGTTGAGCAACATCTGTGGCCAAAGTTTTTGCCCATGTAACCAAGGCGGCCCTTATAGAATTAGACAAAGCTAAGTAAGACAAAGGTTCTTTTACTGAAATAGAGGCAACATTAATGATTCTTCCCCATTGATTCTGAGTCATTTGTTGAAGTGCTAGTTGCGTGGTAAATACAATACTTTTGAATAAAAGATCGAACGCTTCTTGATAGTCGTGAACTTTTATATCCATTGCTCCTCCAGCTTTGGGACCTTGGGTATTATTGATTAAAATATCAACGTGATTAGTATCAAAAAAACTAGAAATCGTTTTTTTATAGGCTTCAAGGTCATTGAAATCAACCAATAGATAACTATGTTTTTGATCCTCCGAGGTTGGCAAGTTTGAGATAATCGTTTTAAGCTTTTCTTCGTTTCTCGCCATTAGAATAACACTGGCACCACTTTTTGCCAATTGCTCGGCAATGGCTTTGCCTATACCCTTGCTACTTCCGCCTATTAGGGCTTTTTTCCCTTTGAGTGATATGTTCATTTCTTATTCGTTGAAATCTATTCGATGATGGTTTTTTGCCAGCCCTTTAATGAACGGACAAAGCATTTATTTATACTCCTCTCTTGTGGGGCTAAAAACATCCATGAGTTTGCATGGCGTCAGGGCCTTTCCACTATGTGGAACCTCCGGGTCAATTACCACAAGATCTCCAGGAGTATAAACCTTGGTGATTCCGTTTAAAGTGAATTCAAATTGCCCCTCCAGAACTTGCATAACCTGTTCGTTCATATGGAAGTGTTCAGGGACTTTAGCTCCTTGCTCAACTTCCCAAAAAGCTAAACTCATATACTTGGTATGAATGAGTTTCCCATGATAACCAGGCATTATTTCCTTCGTGGCGATTTCCTCTAATTTCAAATGCATTTGTTGTAATTTAAAATACTAAGATAAAAATATTCAGTCGGGGAATAAATGGTTTGACAAGCAATATCCAATACCTATCTTTACAATCTAATTGGAATCTTCATGCATATACATTTTATTGCTATAGGAGGGAGTGCAATGCACAATCTTGCTTTAGCGCTTCACCACAAAGGATACAACATAACAGGTAGTGATGATGTCATATTTGAACCCTCGAGAGGGCGTTTGGAGGATAAAGGATTGCTACCAAAAGAGTTTGGCTGGTATCCAGAGAAAATTCATAAAGAATTGGATGCCGTTATTCTTGGGATGCATGCGAAACCCGATAATCCAGAGTTGTTAAAGGCTCAAGAATTGGGTGTGACAATTTATTCATACCCTGAATTCCTTTACGAGCAATCAAAAGATAAAACGCGTGTCGTAATTGGGGGGAGCCATGGTAAGACTACTATTACTTCGATGATTTTGCATGTATTGAACTATCATGATATAGCGGTAGATTATATGGTTGGTGCACAGTTAGAAGGTTTTGACCGTATGGTACATTTGACCAAAGAGAATGATTTTATTGTCTTGGAAGGTGACGAGTATTTATCTTCCCCGATTGACAGAAGGCCAAAATTCCATTTGTACAAGCCCAATATTGCTTTGCTGAGTGGAATAGCTTGGGATCACATAAACGTATTTCCAACTTTTGAATATTATGTGGAGCAATTCCGGATTTTTGTGGATTCAATTGTCAAAGGCGGAAGTATCACTTACAATGAAGAGGATGCAGAAGTGGTTAAGGTCGTTGAGGCTTCTGAGAATACCATTCGCAAATTACCTTATGCAACACCGGAATATACCGTTGAAGATGGGCAAACACTATTGGAAACTCCTGAAGGACCAATGCCAATTGAAGTTTTTGGAAAACACAATCTTAATAATTTGGCGGGTGCCAAATGGGTTTGTCAGAATATGGGAGTTGATGAGGATGATTTTTATGAGGCAATTTCGACCTTCACAGGTGCTTCTAAGCGCTTGGAAAAAATCGCCGAGAGTAAAAATACCGTAGTGTACAAGGATTTTGCCCACTCGCCCAGCAAAGTTGCTGCAACTACAAAGGCAGTAAAAGAACAATACCCAGATAGAAATGTGATTGCCTGTTTAGAATTACATACCTATAGTAGTTTTAATCCTGATTTTTTAAAAGAATACAGAGGTGCACTTGATGCTGCCGATGAAGCGATTATATTCTTTCTGCCTGAATCAGTGAAAATCAAGAAATTGAAGGAAGTAACTCCCGAGCAGATTTCCAGTGCCTTTGAAAGAAACGATTTAAAGATTTATACTGAATCCTCGGCATTCAAGGATTTCGTATTTAATAAAGAGTATGAAAATTCCGTGCTGCTTTTAATGAGTTCAGGAAATTATGGAGGGCTGGATTTAGGAGCGGTAAAGGCGTTGATTGGCAATAGGTAAAAATAGGTAAACCAATTAACTGCTTATTTGTCACATTTGGTATAATGGTATGCTCTTTGGGTTAAACATGATACAAATTGGATAGTATGATTCGTTGCCACAAAAATTTGATATATTTTCTTAGACAGAAAGCTTCGATGTTAATGATAGCTTTTATGTTAGGGATGTCAAATGTGATTTTGGAGGAAACAAGAATGGTAAATGATACCAGAATCAAAACAGAGCAATTGGAAGTGCTACCTGATGAGGATGTTATGGATGAAGTAGCTTTCTTGGATGTCTAGAGTTCTATTCCAATACTTCTTTAGTTTATAAATTAAATCTTCGTTGTTTATAAAAACATTTCTTGTTTATCTTTAACCAATGCAAGAAAAACCAACATCTTTTTCCATAAAGCATTGGTCTAACGATGACAAACCCAGAGAAAAACTGTTGCATAAGGGCAAATCTGTCCTGTCAGATGCAGAACTTATCGCTATTCTCATAGGTTCTGGTAGTAGAAATGAAAGTGCGGTTGAACTTTCAAAACGAATATTGGCCTCAGTTGATAATAATCTAAATGATTTAGGAAGACTTTCGATAAAGCAGTTGATGCAGTTTAAAGGTATTGGGGAGGCAAAAGCCATTACCATAGTTGCAGCATTGGAAATTGGACGAAGAAGAAGAGGGGAAGAAGGGCAGAAAATTGCAAAAATATCTAGTAGTAGGGATGTTTTTGAATTATTGCAACCATCTATGGGTGAATTACCCCATGAAGAATTTTGGATTGTTTACCTGAATAACTCAAACAAAGTAATTCATACCTCACAGTTAAGCAAAGGGGGAATTACCGGTACTTTGGTTGATGTTAGATTGGTTATGAAGAAGGCCTTGGAGTTAGGGGCTATTGGCCTGGTTTTAGCACATAATCACCCTTCTGGAGGTTTAAAACCGAGTAATGCCGATAAACAGATTACAAGTAAACTAAAGAATGCCGCTTTGGCATTGGATTTAAAAGTTTTGGATCATTTGATCATTACCCAAAATGATTACTTTAGTTTTGCAGATGAATCCATTTTATAATTAATATCCTTTCAATAAATGTTACTTATTTACACCCATAAAATAACACCTAGGTTAAGTTATATTATGCGGCAGGTATTTACCAGGATTTTAGGAATAGAAGTTACGTTTACCACTAAGGTAGAGGATTTTATAAAGCATTCAGGCGCAAAGATTACGTATACCAAGCAACCATTGCAAAATGAGTTTTTTGTAAGAAGCAACGACCTGTTGTTTGAACAGGGAATAAACGATTTGCAAATCAATGTGTTGGATTGGGAGGGTGTTCCTTGTTTTTTTACTTCTAGCGAGAATAGTTCGATTCCTTTTGATATTTTTTCGGCCAGTTTTTACCTGCTGTCCCGTTACGAAGAGTATTTGCCACATGTGAAGGATATGCACGGCAGATTTTCACCAAAAGATAGTTTGGCCTTTAGGAATAATTTCTTGAGGACTCCAGTTGTGGATATATGGGCAAATAAACTATTGGATAGATTATTGGAACGTTTTCCTGATCTTGAGATTATAAAGAAGCGATACAAGTATACTTCGATAATAGATGTTTCAACATCTCATTGTTATGCACATAGAGGGTTTACCAGAAGTTTGGCGGGTTTTTTAATGGATTTGGGTAATTTTAGACTAAGACGTTTATTCAAAAGGGTAGGAGTGTGGTTCAATCCAAAAAAGGATCCTTATAATAATTTTGAGTTTTTGATTAATATTAAGAAGCAATTCAAGATTGAATGTATGTTCTTTTTTCAGTTCGCATCATATTCAACCTATGACAAGAATGTATCACCAAACAATAATAGTTTTAAGTTTCTTATTAAATCGATTGCTGATTATTGTAAGGTTTCTTTGGCAACATCATATAGTTCTTTTAATGATTCAGATTTGCTTAAAAAAGAAAAAAAGAATTTGTCAGGTGTTATAAATAGGCCAGTTGAATACTCGAGAATGCGATATAATAGGGTAGATGTACCTCAAACGTACAGAAATTTGGTAGAAGCTGAATTCACCGATGACTATACAATGGGTTATACCCATGAGATTGGATTTCGGGCGGGCACTTCATTCCCTTTTTATTTATATGATATTAATATGGAGGTACAACAACCCATAAGGGTACATTCTTTTGCTTTTCATGATTATGCCCTTCATGAAGATAATTCTATAAATGATATTTTAGAAAAAGTTAAGCCCCTTTATAAAGAAGTGAAAATGGTAAATGGTGAGTTTATTTCTGTATTCTCAAATGAGCTGTTGGGTACGGATCATAATGTGAATTGGAAAGATATTTACAAAACTATTATTAAGAATTACCATGTATAAAGACAAAGTTTCAGATGTTTTCTTTGATTTGGACCATACCCTGTGGGATTTTGAAAAAAACTCTGCTCTTACATTTGAAAGAATACTTGGGAATCATGGTATTACAATCGATTTATCCGATTTTTTAGAAGTTTATATACCAATAAACCTAGCTTTCTGGAAACTTTATAGAGAAGAGAAAATATCAAAATCAGACCTAAGATACCAACGTTTAAAAACAGTTTTTGATGAATTAAAATACCCAGTTAAAGATGCTACAATAGATCAGTTGGCCATTGATTACATCAAATACTTGTCATCTTACAATCATCTTTTCCCCAATACCATTGAGATACTGGAATATTTGAAGCCCAATTACAAGCTGCATATAATTACCAATGGTTTTCAGGAAATTCAAGAAAAGAAGATGGTTAATGCTAAAATACGAGACTATTTTGGTCAGATTATAAATTCTGAAATGGCGGGCGTAAAAAAACCAAACCCGATCATATTTCAACTAGCATTGAATAGTGCCAATACCATTTCTGAAAATTCCATAATGATTGGCGATAGTATCGAGGCAGATATTCTTGGTGCAAAAGCCGTGGGTATGCGTGCATTGCATTTTAATGCCCATAATGATCCTAACCATGAAATTTGCCATATGATTCATGATTTAAGTGAAATAAAAAGCTTTTTGTAGAGTTATACTTTGTATAACATTATCTCGAACCTTAGTTAATAAGGTAGAAATAGGGTCATGTAAGATGAAAAAGAATAGAACCTATTTATTGGCTGTATTTGTTTCAATGTTACTGTTTTCATGTATTGAAGAACAAGACTTTAATCAATACGATGATTTAAGTGTCACCCCTACTTTTGAGGCCAGTATTCTTTATATGGAAGTTCCTGAAAGAACTATCAATTTAGTTACAGGATTAAATACTTATTCCCAAAATTTCAATTTTGATGCGTTTGCCGAGGATATTTTCTCTGAGAGGGTTCTAGAAGGTGTTTTAACCTATGAGGTGGCTAACACTACTAGTAAACCTCTCGAAATCGAAATTCAATTTTTGGATGAGGCTGGGGCGGTTTTGGATACTGAACGCTTTATGATGGATGCCGAACCCACCGCTACTTTGCAAAGAGAGATTGCCTATGGTCCCGCTGGCCGTAGCATAGATATAATTAGAAATACCTCTAGTATTTTCTTAACAGCCACCAATCTTGGTGATAATTCGAGTACATCTTCACAGTCCAATCCACTCATTAGCTTGAAAAGTAGTGGAAAATTCACGGTGCGAATAAAATGATGGTTAGGAAATACTTATGTATAGCCATTTTATGGGCAGGATTTCTTGTGCATGGTCAAAACAAGCAATTGTTATATGACTTTACCGAGATACCACAAGCTCTGTTGATCAATCCTGGTATGGAGACTGATTTTAAATGGTATGCTGGGGTTCCTTTACTTTCAGGAATCTCTGCACAAGCAGGATCCAACGGAATATCGGTAAATGATTTATTCGCAAATGACGGAATTGATTTTAATACGAAAGTAAGGGAGAAGGTCATTAACGGAATGTCAATACGGGATGAATTGAGTGGCACTTATCAAATAGATATTTTAAATGGGGGGTTTAGAGGGCAGGATCCTAGTGTTTTTTATTCCTTTGGAGTTTATAATGAAGGTGATTTCATAAGTTATTGGCCAAAGGATTATGCCATATTAGCCTTTGAAGGTAATGCAGATAGGTTGAATGAAAGATTTGACCTAGGTCATTTAAAGACAAGGGGAGGGGTGCTCAATGTTTTTCATTTTGGTTTCAATAAAAAAATGAACAACAATCTGGTTCTAGGAGCTAGAGGGAAAATATACTCTAGTATTTTCGACTTTGGCTCTTCCAAAAATACTGGCTACTTTGTTACAACCGAAGGTCAGAACAACATTTTTGCAAGCACTTTAAGTGCAGATCTACAATTAAGAACCTCAGGTATAAATGCTATTGAAACTGCAAGTGACAATGATAATGTGCCAGCTACTTTGGTGAAAAGGGGTCTCTTTGGCGGAAATTTAGGTTTGGGATTGGATTTGGGTTTTACGTATTATTTAAATCCCCAAACTGTTTTAACCGGAAGCTTACTTGACTTGGGATTTATTTATCATACCAATGAAATTGAGAATTTTACCTTAAATGGAAATTCGACAATAGAGGGCGTTGAGATTATTTTACCAGATGCATTATTAGATCCAACCCAGGATTTTTGGCAGGATCTAGTAGATGAAGTGGAGGCTTTGGTGCCATTTGAGGAAACAACCAAGAGTTACATAAATTTTAGGCCTACCAAACTGTATGCCTCATTGCGATATAATTTTGGAGAACCAAAAGAAGGTGCAGTGGATTGCAATTGTGATTATTTGAATTCAGGTGGCGGTAGTAATGTTACCAAGTACAGGAACAGTTTGGGAGGCCAACTCTATGTTATAAATAGACCTCGAGGCCCGCAAATGGCGATTACTGCATTTTATCAAAGAAGATTAGGGAATTTTATGGCCCTGAAAACTACGTATACAGCTGATAAGTTTACCTTCACAAATGTTGGATTAGGTGCAAGTTTTCAAGCGGGCCCAATAAACTTTTATTTGATGGCCGATAATTTATTGGCATATAGGAACATAGCTGCAAGTAATTATGCTTCTTTACAATTTGGATTAAATATCATATCTTGGGAAAAGAAATGACATTATAATCTATGAAAAAACTACCATTAGTTCTACTTGTACTCACTATGTTTGTTGGGTTTTCACAAGACAACTTAAACGAATACAAATACATTATTGTACCTAAGAAATTTGATGCCTTTAAAAGAATAAACCAGTATAAATCTAGTACTCTGGTCAAGTTTTTATTTTCGCAGGAGGGTTTCAATGCGGTTTATGATGATGCTTTACCAGAAGATTTGGGCAATAATCGCTGTCTGGGCTTGACAGTTGGCATAAACGATGAATCTTCCTTATTCACAACAAAAATGTCCATATCGCTAAAGGACTGTTCTTCAAACCATATTTTGACTACTATTACAGGTAGTAGTAAGGAAAAAGACTATGAAGATGCTTATAAGGAGGCTTTAACAGAGGCATTTGAAACAATAAGAGTTTTGGATTATAAATACGTTCCGTCAAATAAGGAAAAAGTTGTGGCGAATCCTGACAACAATCAAGAAGCAAAAAACAGGGTAAAGGAAAAGGTTGTTGAACAAGTTGCGACGCCTGAAAGACAAGTCTACAAGAATAATGAGCCTGTTGCTTCGACAATTGAAAAGGCCGTTCCAGTTTCAGAGACTACAGTTGTTGAGGAAAAAAAGAATGAGAACATCCTTTATGCCCAGGAAATAAACGATGGATATCAACTTGTAGATAGTACACCTAAAATTCGCTTAAAAATATTAAGAACTTCGGTTAAAGATGTTTATACGGTAAAGCATGAGCAGGATAACGGGCTGGTATATAAGAAAGATGGTAAATGGTATTTAGAGTATTACTCGAATGACAAGTTAAATATCGAAGAATTGAATATTAAGTTCTAAAGATTATACTTTCCTTTCCAACGTTTTTTTAAAAAGTCATGAATGGCATTTTCTCGTTGGTTTTTACCAGGCTTGTAAAAGCTTGTCCCAGTGATGCTTTTGGGTAAAAACTCTTCATCTGCAAAATTGTCCTTGTATTCATGGGCGTATTTGTAATCCTTGCCATAACCTAGGTCTTTCATCAATTTGGTCGGGGCATTTCTTAGAGGTAGTGGAACAGATAAATCACCAGTTTGTTTAACCGTTTGTTGAGCATTGTTTATGGCCATATAGCTGGCATTGCTCTTTGCTGAAGTAGCAAGGTAAATAGCACATTGGCTAAGTATAATCCGCGCTTCGGGATAACCGATTGTGGTCACAGCTTGAAAAGTGTTATTGGCTATCACAAGAGCGGTAGGATTCGCCATGCCAATGTCCTCAGAAGCTGATATTAGCATTCTTCTGGCAATGAATTTTACATCTTCACCACCTTCAATCATTCTAGCCAACCAATATACAGCTCCATTTGGATCACTTCCACGAATAGATTTTATGAAGGCTGAAATAATATCGTAATGCTGCTCGCCGGCTTTATCATAAAGAACAGTGTTTTGTTGAACCCTCGCCATTACCAATTCATTGGTAACGGTTATAGCGTCAGATTCTTCCGAATTTATTACCAATTCAAAAATGTTCAACAATTTTCTACCGTCACCCCCAGATAAACGTAATAAAGCTTCAGTTTCTTTAAGTTTTATTTTTTTTGACTTTAGATATGTGTCCTGTTTTAATGCGCGTGAAAGGAGAGACTCTAGATCTTCTTTCCCAAAAGGATTCAAAACGTAGACCTGGCATCTTGACAAAAGGGCCGGAATAACTTCAAAACTTGGATTTTCTGTAGTAGCACCGATTAGGGTTACCCATCCTTTTTCTACAGCTCCTAAAAGCGAATCTTGTTGTGACTTGCTGAACCTGTGAATTTCATCTATGAATAAAATAGGGTTTTTAGCGGTGAAAAGCCCTCCGGTTTGTTTTGCCTTGTCAATAACTTCACGAATGTCTTTGACACCGCTATTTATTGCGCTAAGAATATAGAATGGTCTTTGGCTTTCATTGGCGATAATATTGGCCAAAGTTGTTTTTCCAGTCCCAGGAGGTCCCCAAAGAATTATAGAAGGAATTATTCCTTTTTTGATTTGGTGGGTCAATGATCCGGCTTCGCCCACCAAATGGTTTTGGCTAATATATTCTTTTAAACTCTTTGGGCGTACTCTTTCTGCCAATGGCTCATTCATGTTATAAATTTAAAACAAAGTTGGCTTTTATACTTTTAAAGGATTAGAATAAACTAAGATAAATGACAATTTATCATGTTTTACTCTTATGGTAGGTTTTTTGACTATAATACCATTATTTTTAAGATATGTCTGAAAGTAAGTATTTTAGGTTTACCAATTCGGTCATTGTTGCCCCGCTATTGGGTGTTATTTTGATTTGGGCGGTTTTTTGGATGGAATTAAGGTTTCATTTAAACCTAAACGAATATGGAGTTTACCCTAGAACCTTAAAGGGATTAAAAGGAGTCATTTTTAGTCCATTTATCCATGGGTCGGTCGAGCATTTATATAATAACACCCTACCTCTTGCGATTCTAACAGCTTCTTTGTTCTATTTCTATAGAAAAATATCGCTGAAGGTGATTTTTTACGGTGTTTTATTATCAGGAATCTTAACCTGGGCTATTGGAAGGCCATCATACCACATTGGTGCCAGCGGGTTGATCTATGTTTTGGCCAGTTTTGTTTTTTTTAAAGGTGTTTTTTCTAAATACTATCGATTAGTCGCGTTGTCCTTAATAGTAGTTTTTATATACGGAGGACTACTATGGTACATATTCCCAATTAAGGATGGTATTTCTTGGGAAGGACATTTAGGTGGTTTCTTAACAGGTCTGTTGTTGGCCATATTGATTAAGACAGAAACCCCCACTGCTAAGAAGTTCGATTGGGAACATGAAGATTACAATGAAGAGGCTGATGAATTTCTTAAGCATTTTGACGAGGAAGGGAATTTTATTGAAACCAAGCCTCAGGAACTTAAGGGTGATGAAAACTCTATAAAAATCACATATCAATATCAGCTAAAAGCAAAAGGCGATAATTCCAAAGACTAAGTTCTTCTCTGGCGAACAACTTCATATAAGAACACAGCGCAGGCGACAGAAACGTTAAGAGATTCAATTTCTCCTAATAGGGGTAATTTGGCCAGCTGGTCAGCTGCCTTGATGACAGAAGGTGATACACCTCTGTCCTCAGAGCCCATGACAATTGCACAGGGTTCTTTGAAAGGCACATCATAAATCGTATTATTTGTTTTTTCAGTAGCTACAGTAACTGAAATTCCTGATGCCTGAAGATAGAAAACCGCATCTTTTATATGATCAACTTTTGCAATTGGCACTTTGAATGCTGCTCCGGCGGAAGTTTTAATAGTATCGGCCGTTACTGGTGCGGCACCTTTTTTTGGGATAATTATACCATCTACCCCTGTGCATTCTGCAGTTCTTATTATTGCGCCAAAATTACGTACATCAGAAAGCTGGTCCAAAAGGAGAAATAATGGGGTATTATTTGAAGCAAGAACTTTTTCTACAAGGCTTTCGATTGTATAGAAAGCAATTGGTGAGATGTTGGCAATTACGCCTTGGTGGTTATTTTTACTTAGACGATTTAGTTTCTCAATTGGAACGTAGGCTGCTGCAATCCCTTTTTTACGTAATAAACCTTCTAATTCTCTAAATAAGTCCCCTTTAAGACCTTTTTGAACAAAAACCTTATCTATGGTTTCATTTGAATTAATGGCTTCGATAACGGCTCTTATGCCATAAATCTGGGTGATTTTTTCCATTGGATAAAGGTAAATAAAAAACCATCCCATAATTAAGGGATGGTCATCAGATGATTAATAATTGTAATTCTATTGGTTCAAATGCTTAAAGGTCTTTATTAAATCAGATTCTTCTTTTGCATTTAATTTATTTTCTTTCAAATACTCTTTTAGGGCAGCACGTTTATCATTATCAATCAATTTCAAGAATTGACGATTGTTCGGTAAAATCTCATCAATTCGATTAACACCCTCTTTTTGAAAATAATATTCGGTAAAGTTGGTGAATCTATTTGGGACAGCCTTTACAAACGAATTTGTAGAAACACGTCCAGGAGAAAAAATAACATATTCTCTCTTGTACAAATCATAATCTTTACCATCCAATAACATAATGAGATAACCATTAAGTGTCTTCTTCTTAGAAGTGACAAAGGTTTTAAAGCTCATTTTATTATTATTCACAAGGATGGCGATTTTTTTGTCCTTGTTTAAAGAGGCAACATTTAATGAAGTTGGAGTGGAATTTTGCTTTACTTCAATTTCTCCATTATAGGCATTGAACCTATAATAGATATTCTTCATGAATTCACCATCGTAATATAGCTTTGAAGGCAGGAAGAAGTCAGTCAAATAAGCAGATCCCGTAATATTTTCAAAACTAGGATTTACTGTTCCTGGTTTAACAGATCTAACGGTATTAGTCATTACTGATGATGAGGCTAATGTACTATTTCCAATGCCCATTCCTACTACGGCTTCCGCAGAGGCATCGGCTTGTGCCATGCCAAAATAGGCAAAAAAGCATAAAAGAATTACTAGAATATTTTTCATATGTGCAATATTTATTTTTAATTAACGAAACAAAATGTCTATAAAGATAGTAAATGTTGTTGAATTAAAGGTTTAAACTGATAATGGCCTGTGATGTTTTATCATAGGAATAGGCTCTCCAATAAAACCCTGGGTTACTGAATTTCCATACAATATCACCTTCTGGGGTTACCTCCCAAAGGCCAAAATCTCCTTCTGTAATAAGTGTGTTTCCATTTGACAATCTGACTGCTCCAGATACTTTTGGTGAGAACAAGTCGGGATCGGTGAAACTCCATATAATTTCGGGTTCATTATTTTGATTTGTTTCAATAGAATAGTCTCTAGGCAGTTTTAGCTCATATACTGTTGATTGATCTTTGCCTTGACCATTTGAAAAGACCAATATATTACCTTGATCTTGCCCCGTTAGAAGGTTTGGAAAATGATTATTGAAGAAAAGACGCTCTCCATGGGTATTGTTATAAGCTGTGGGATTTCCAAATCTGTATATAAGGTCGCCGCCCTTTCCATAATTTCCTCCCAAGCTAGTTGCTGCTTCAGCAGAAGTAGTGCTATGGTCGATAACCCAAATCTCACTGTAGAAATTGGCACTTAAAAAAATTACGTCATTAATGGCGTCATAGGCAATTCCATTTGCATGCATAATATCTCCCTCCTGATCAAGTACGTGATTAAGGTTTATTTTTTGAGGACTGGTTGAGATATTTCCATAATTATTTTTAGTGTCATCATATTCCTGAATCAAATGATCCCATGCGTGCCATTCCCAGACTATTTCCTCGGTACTTGTGTCAATCTCAATTATTGCATCAGGGAAAAGGTCTAAGTCCAATTCAGAGCCTGCATCTTTAGCTTCTTGAGTAGTTTTTCTTTCCCATACCTGAACTATAATATTACCATTCGGAAGCATTTCAGCATCATGGTGTAATATGTGATCATCAGAAGAATATTCAAAATTCCATTGTACGGTTCCGTCAGCATCTAGGATTTGTATTATTCCACCCTGACCTCCCAGCCCTATTTTCTGTTCGTCTGACTCCAAGTTTGCCAGTAATTGCCCATTGTCCATTAAAAAAACGTCATTACCTATTTTTTTGTCATTCAATGGAAAATCATGGATTAATTCAGCATCTTTATCCATTAGGTATGCTCTATCTCCATTGGCATTATTGACCAAGATATAGCCGTCAGCAACTTTACTACGATGAAAATACTCAACTTTTCCCAGAGACCCTTCAAAAACTTCGTATTTAGGTTCATCTATTGGTGTTTCGTCTTTCGAATCACTGGAACATGATATAAAGATGGCTTGGAAAGCAATAAGGTAATATTTGAATTTAGTCGAGTTCATGGTTTTTGTAAGAAAAGTACAACAATTTAAAAATCCCATTTTAACCAATATAGTATTTAACAGTAGATGCTTTCTAACTTCTATAATAGTGTATAAAAAAACCGCCCAATTGTAATTGGGCGGTTTCTAATAGTACAATATTTATTGTATATCTTTTAAGAAACTCTTATGGAGCACAGAAATCTACTGTTAATGAAATTGGGCCTACTGAGGGAGTTGGTCCATGATCAGCAACTACATTTCCTAACGGATCTGTAATCTGATAAGTGATTTCACTATCCCAAGCACCAGAATTGAATGTAAAAGTGAACAATTCACCTGCTGGGGCATTTACGGTAGCCGTGCCAGAAGAACCACCTGTAATCGTATAGTCGGTGGCAACACCTGCAGCACTAACCGTAATTGAAGCTCCATTCCAACCATCACCGTAAGAATCCTGCATATCAATAATCCAATCTCCAGCTAAATTAGCTGGTGGAGGACATGCAACTGCCGCAGAATATCTGAATGGTGATCTAAATGCAGAACTAGTCTGAATTTTAGTACCAACATTAGTTGATGTGAATGTTTGTCCCTCTGTAGTATGAAGAGCTAATCTTAATAAAAAGACATCTCCACCATACAATACAGATTGATCAATACCTAAAGTTCCTAATGCATCACCGATGTTCGCGGTAATAGTAGTTGACAACTTACCATCTTGCATTGTAAAAGCACTACCAGGTACAGTAGCGATTTGAGCCTCAGGAAAAGTCAAAACGGCATTGTTCACAGGAGTTGCATCTATGAATTCCAAGAAAACATCTACTGACTCTAAAGTGTCATCATTCAAGAAATCATCAAATTCAACTGTAGCACTCATATTTGAGTTACTTGGAAAAGCTGAGTTAATTGGAGGTGTGTCTGAGGACAAAGTCCTTAAGATGGCCCCTCCAGTTATTTGATTTACGTCTAATCTGTCCTTGTCCTCATCTTCACAAGAAAAAGTTGAGAAGATAAGTGCGGACACTGTTAATAAAGAAATAATTTTTTTCATAGTTATATTTTTAGTAAATGAAACCTGTGTCAGGATTAGTATCCCAGAAGACTTTTTGAAAAACATCTGGTTTTTGGCTCGCATTCAAGTTTTGGTTAACGTAAGTGTCAGGATACCAAAAAGATCGCATAAAGTTATCAGAAGGTTCTCTTACCAATTGTCCAAGATTGTCTGGCTTACCAGTTCTTCTATAAGTATTGTAAGATTCTATACCATTACCCCAAAGAGCTAACCAATATTCCGTTGCGATGATGTTCATTTTTTCATCAGCATCAGCTGCTGCAAAGTTAGCCAATACTTCATTAACATAAGTATCAACTTCAGCTGGAGTAGGAGCATAGCTAGCATCTACCAAATCTTCTCTAAAAGACATGACCGTACCAATACTTTCTCTCATTCCGTTTTCTAAATAGACCGCTGGATCACCATCAACACCAATAGTTAGAGCAGCTTCAGCTAACATGAAGTCAACAAAACTTGACATCATGATGGGCTCAAATCCAGAACCTTTGGTGGAAATGGTTCTATCAGCAATGGCAGTAAAAGAACTGTCATCAAAATTACCCCCTACAGGATAAAGTCCCCAAGTAGATCTTGCACCAGTATCAGGTGGAATACCGAAATCATATCCATGATCTCTACCCCAATAACCTGGGTTGTCAACTAGGTTACAGAATACAGCTGAAAATCCTATGTGTGCAGGTGGTAAGCCACCGAAACATGATTGTTCTACAGTATTTTGAGCATTTGTATTACGTTGTCTGTAGATATAGTATCTTACTCTAGGATCCTCAACAGATTTACCATTAAGAAGCATATCCATATAAGTGTTAGACATATAGTCTGTAACACCAGTACCTTCAACGAAGTTTCGGGCAAATATAGGATGCCTACTGTCTGGGTTGTTGTCAGTAGTTCCATATGGGAATTTGAAATCTCCACTAGCGGATTGTATATAATTACCACTTGTAAGTATAGCATTTATGCCTGAAGTAGACTCACTTTCGGTAACCAATCTAGATTGTACATACAATTTCAATTTAAGTGTATTTGCTAAATTAATCCATTTAGACTTATTACCCCCATAAAAGAAATCGTTTGCTGGCTTTGAAAATTCATCTTTGTTGAAATTGGCAATTGCCTCATCTAAAAGAGCATGCACCGCTTGATAAGTCTGTAGACCAGGGTCGGCTACAGGATTAAAAGAAACGCCATCATTACTTTCAGAATAAGGAACATCTCCGAAGAAATCAACCAATGTGGCCACAGCATATGCCTCAGCTACTTGAGCAATACCTAAATGCATAAACAGTTCTTGCTCCAAAGCTAATGGTTCCAAACTAGCTACATCGGCCAAAATTCCAGAATATGCTGTTCGCCATGCAAAATCATGATTACCAGGTGAATAGGCATTATCATATAAAGGACCGAACATATGAAGAATTCGAGTAGCTTCTGCACCTCTCTCTGAGAGACTGGAAAAACTATGATCACCTCCAAAAAACTCTCTCAAGTCAATTTGTATAGAATTTACATAAAAATCCGGAGATGCTGTAGTGGCATTTAGAGCATTTGGATCGTCCAATATCTCTAATTCCAAAGTTTCACAACTGCCAGCACCCAGTAATAGGATCAAAGCAGCGAAACCTAAATTTATTTTTTTACTTAATCTTTTCATTTTTATTTCTTTTTTTAGAATGTTGCTTTAATACTAAATCCATAGCGTTTTGAACTTGGACCTGAGAAGTATTCCAATCCAATGTTGTTACCTACACCATTAGACAACGTATTGGTGTCGAAGTTAACTCCTTCTGGGAAGTTAACAGCTTTATACCATAAGTTAGAACCAGATAGCGTGAAGGATAAACTTGCGAATGGTGTTTTCTCTAACATTTTACTAGATAAAGAATAACCCAATCTTACGTCACGAAGTCGAATAGTAGTACCATCCCAAACTTCCAATTCATCTTGACCTAACCAGTTTGAGAAGGCGATATCAGTTGCACCAATCTGTGTAGTGTTAACATTGCCATCAGGATTTACTCCAGGTAAAACATATGTTCCTAAACGATCGAAAGGGAAGTCTATAACACCTCTACTTAATAAAGTTACAGCTGTTTTGGAAAAGATATCTCCACCATGTCTGTAACCTAATGTTGCACCAATACTGAATCCTTTATAGGTGAAAGTATTGTCTAAAGAAGCAGTCCAATCTGGGTTTGGATCCCCAATAGGAACATCATTAGTATCGTTCACATAGGCACCTGTACTAGCTGTAATTACTTTATTTCCAGCATCGTCCCTTACAATTTTATCACCAATCAAAACACCAAATGGCTGACCTACAATAGCGGCATTTTTTGCATCCGCAGTAAAGAAGTTTCCTATGATAATTTGGTCAATACCGTCAGGTAATCTTGTTACCAAAGACTCATCTGCATAAAAATTAACATTTGTTTTCCAATTAAAACCATTGTCAACACTTTTTACTAAATGCAAATCTAAATCAACTTCAACACCTTTGACCTCCATGTCTCCACCATTGATTGTTGTTAGTGTATATCCAGTTGAAGGATCTAAATCTTTATCAGTGATCAAATCTTTAGTTTCTTTCTTGAATATACTTGCATTAAGACCAACTCTATTGTTTAAGAATCTTGTGTCTACACCAATTTCAATTTCAGATACTGTCTCAGGTTCCAAGGTAGGGTTACCGAGGAAATTGGATGTTGTGTTACTAGATACAACATTTCCACTTTCATCCACAAACGCTCTTCCCGATAATGATAAGGTGTTTCTTGTACTATAAACACTTGGGAAACCTGCAGAAGAACCATATCCAAATCTCAATTTAAGATAGTTTAAACCATTGCCATCTGAACGCAAACCTTCAAATGCGTTGGTAGGTACAAACGATACACTTGCAGAAGGATATAACAATGAGTTATTATCACTTTCCAAAGTTGATGTCCAGTCATTTCTAACAGAACCGTTTAAGTATAAGAAATCTTTGTATCCTAAAGAAACATCAGCATAAACACCATAGGTGTTGTTTTGTGTTTTTCTCTGGAAGTTGATACCATTAAATGAATTTGAAGATGCAGCATTGGTGAAGTTCCAGTGCTTTAATACTCCATAAGCAATTTGATTGGTACTCTCAAGACCATCTCTTTCGAATAAAATTGAGTTGGCATTAAAACCACCTACTAATTTTAGATTGAAGTTTTCGTTCAAATCCTTGTCATAATTAATGCTCATATTATGATCAGTAATCATGTTTCTAATTTTTTGGGTTCTATAAAGTCCCAAGGCGTTACCGTCGATACCACCTTTTTGTTGGCCATAGAATGAACCTTCATTATAGATATCCAAACCATAGCGGTAAGAAGCACTCAAATTTTCAGAGAGTTCGTAGCTAAGGGAAACATTTCCAAAAAATCTATCGACTTTTTGACCAGTCTTAGAGTTCTCTACTGTCCAATTTGGATTTTGGATACTGTTTGTTTCTCTATAGTATAAAGAACCACCATCAGCTCTAGTATAAGGAATGTTAGATAAATCAACACTTCTAGGAGTATACATTAAATCTCCGAATAAAGAAGCACCATCACCTTCAACACCTGAACCCCTTGAGGCTGCGATTGGAGGGCTGTTAAGATCTGTAACACTATAATTTAAACTAGCATTAACAGAAAGTTTACCTAGTTTGGTAGAACCACCAACACCAAAGTTGTTCTTCATTAATCTGTTGCCAGGAACAAAACTTTTGTCCTCAGTACGAGAATATGTTACGTTATATCCGGTAGTTCCATTACCTCCGTTGATTCCAACAGATTGGCTTGTGTAAACACCAGTTCTGAAGAATTCAGGAACACTTTGGTAGGCTTTGTATTCATATTGTCCAGCTGCTAAATCCTCGTAACCTGTTATATAGGCAGGCACTGTATTAGTTGCAAATGGGTGATTTAAGAATACTCTTCCATCTCTGATTTCATTTAAATAACCAGTCCATATACCTGGATTTGTATCTCCAAATCTAGGCCCCCAGTTACTAAAGTACCATCCGAATTCTTGATCGAATCCTCCACCGTACTCTTGTTGGTATTCAGGTAAGTGAGGATTACTAAAGAAAGTAGAGCTACTTACTGTTACAGTAGTTTTACCTTCAAAATCTCCTCCTTGTGCATTTTTGGTAGTAATCAAGATCACACCGTTTCTACCTCTATTTCCATAAAGAGCAGTTGCACTAAGGCCTTTCAATACATTTATGTCAGCAATATTGTTTGGATCCAAATCCAAAAATCTACTTGACTCAGTTGCATTATCGAAAAAGGCTTCATTGTTATTAGTGTCACTTCCAAAAGGAACACCATCTACTACGAATAGTGGTTGGTTTGAACCAGTAATAGAAGTATATCCCCTAATTACAATATTGGTTGACGAACCAGAAAGACCATTCGAAGCAGTAATGTTAACACCGGCAGCTTTTCCTTGAAGAAGTCTACCAACGTCACTTGAAGGCTTCTGAGCGACCTCATCACCATCAACCTTTGCGATGGAATAACCTAGCGATTGCGCCTCCTTTTTAACACCAAGAGCCGTTACAACAACTTCTTCCAGTGCTTGTGCATCTTCCTGCATTTGCACATTCATTGAATTGCCAGCACCAACTATTTGTCTGATGTCTTTTTGACCTATATAGGTAAAAAGAAGTGATTGACCTTCAGCGGCACTAATTGAATAGTTTCCATCAAAATCGGTCTGGGTACCATTTGTAGTACCTTCTACAACGATGTTAACTCCGGGAAGTGGCAAACCGTCTTGGTCTGTAACTGTACCAGAAATCGTTTTCTCTTGTGCAAATGAAATGTGCACAACAAACGCCAATAGCAGCGTTAAGATTCCATTGAATTTTGTTCTCATTTTTTAATTATTTGAATTAGCTATCGGCAAAAATCACAATTTCATGTTAATAATCCAAAATAATTTTAATAAAACTTTAAGAGTGGAATTAGATAATACAACTTTCTCAGTCCTTTTTGTTATACGTTGAGAATAGTGTAAGAAAAGTACACAAAAAATGAATATATGTGATTTATAGGATTCGATAAATGTTAAAAATGTAATAAAGCGTGATTTTAGGCAAGATTTTTTACAAAAAGCTAAGAGTGTTTTTTGAATCAGAGGTGACATAATAGCTTAGCGCGAGGTGTTTTTTGAGGAAGATTAAAAAACTTTAAAATTAATCTTGGAAGGATTTGAATTATAATGAAATATTACTACATTTGCCAGCCCTTAAACAGAGGGTAAAATTTTTATACATATATATAGTATGCCAACAATTTCACAATTAGTACGAAAAGGAAGGGCCACGATTACTAAGAAGAGTAAATCGGCTGCTTTGGATTCGTGTCCTCAAAGGAGAGGTGTATGTACTAGGGTATATACGACTACTCCAAAGAAACCAAACTCGGCAATGCGTAAAGTTGCAAGGGTAAGGTTGACAAATGGAAAGGAAGTGAATGCTTACATTCCAGGAGAGGGTCACAATTTACAAGAGCACTCGATAGTATTAGTAAGGGGCGGAAGAGTAAAGGATTTGCCAGGTGTTAGATATCATATTGTTAGAGGCGCATTGGACACCGCAGGTGTTGCAGGTAGAACTCAGCGTAGATCTAAGTATGGTGCAAAACGTCCAAAGAAATAATCATAACTATTTAAGAGACAGTAATGAGAAAAAGACAGGCAAAGAAAAGACCATTATTACCAGACCCACGGTTTAACGACCAATTGGTAACACGTTTTGTGAACATGATGATGTGGGATGGCAAGAAATCAGTTGCATTCAGTGTATTCTATGATGCTATTGATATTGTTGAGGAGAAGAATACTGATGAAGAAAAAACAGCATTGGAGCTTTGGAAAGATGCTCTTTCCAATGTAATGCCACATGTTGAGGTGAGAAGTAGGAGAGTTGGTGGGGCTACCTTCCAGATTCCTATGCAGATCAGGCCAGACCGTAAAATATCTACCGCCATGAAATGGTTGATAAGTTTCGCTCGTAAACGAAACGAAAAAGGTATGTCTCAAAAATTGGCAGCAGAAATATTGGCAGCTTCAAAAGAAGAAGGTGCAGCTGTTAAGAAAAGAGTTGATACGCATAAGATGGCCGAAGCAAATAAAGCATTCTCTCACTTTAGATTCTAGATAGAAATGGCAAGAGATTTAAAATACACGAGAAATATTGGTATTGCGGCTCATATTGATGCAGGTAAGACCACTACAACAGAGCGTATATTGTTTTATACGGGTGTAAGTCATAAAATAGGTGAGGTGCATGATGGTGCTGCAACAATGGACTGGATGGAGCAGGAGCAGGAGCGTGGTATTACCATTACTTCGGCTGCGACCACTTGTACATGGGAATTTCCTACAGAAAATGGTAAGCCAACAAGTGATGCTAAAGGGTATCACTTTAATATAATAGATACTCCGGGTCACGTTGATTTTACGGTTGAAGTTAACCGTTCTTTAAGGGTTCTTGATGGGTTGGTTTTCTTGTTTAGTGCTGTTGATGGTGTTGAGCCGCAATCGGAAACTAACTGGAGATTAGCTGATAATTATAAAGTGCCTCGTATTGGTTTTGTCAACAAGATGGATCGTCAGGGTTCAAATTTCTTGATGGTTTGTAAGCAAGTTAAAGAAATGTTGGGCTCTAATGCAGTACCTATTGTATTGCCAATTGGTGATGAGGCTGATTTTAAGGGAATTGTCGACTTAGCTAAGAACAGGGCAATTGTGTGGCATGAGGATAATTATGGGTCAACTTTTGATGTTGTTGCTATTCCAGAAGAAATGAAGGAAGAGGTACATGAGTATCGTGCGGCATTGATTGAGGCTGTTGCTGAATATGATGAAGAGTTAATGGAGAAATTCTTCGAAGATGAAGATTCTATTACAGAAGAGGAAGTTCACGCTGCTTTAAGAGCTGCTGTTATGGATAGGGCTATTATTCCTATGATCTGCGGTTCTTCTTTTAAGAATAAAGGTGTTCAGTTTTTATTGGATGCAGTGTGTAGATATTTGCCTTCTCCTATAGATAAGGATGATATTATTGGTACTGATCCTGATACAGGAGACCAAATTTCTCGCAAGCCAGATGTTAAAGAGCCATTTTCGGCTTTAGCATTTAAGATTGCAACCGATCCATTTGTAGGTCGTTTGGCATTTTTCAGAACATATTCAGGTCGCTTGGATGCGGGTTCATATATATTGAATAACCGTTCAGGTAAAAAAGAACGTATTTCACGTATATATCAAATGCATTCTAACAAGCAAAATGCAATTGATTACATCGAAGCTGGAGATATTGGGGCCGCTGTTGGATTTAAGGATATTAAGACTGGAGATACTATGTCTTCTGAAAAACATCCAATTGTTTTGGAGAGTATGGACTTTCCTGATCCGGTAATTGGTATTGCAGTGGAGCCTAAAACTAAGGTTGATGTTGATAAATTGGGTATGGCTTTGGCTAAATTGGCTGAAGAAGATCCTACATTCCAAGTAAAAACGGATGAAGCATCAGGTCAGACCATTATATCTGGTATGGGTGAACTTCACTTGGATATTATAGTTGATCGTTTAAGGCGGGAGTTTAAAGTTGAGGTGAGCCAAGGTGAGCCACAAGTTGAATATAAAGAGGCCTTGACAAAATTGGCTGCCCACAGAGAGACATACAAGAAGCAATCTGGTGGTCGTGGTAAATTTGGAGATATTGTTTTTGAAATGAGTCCTGCTGATGAAGATTTCGAAGGAACTGGACTTCAATTTGTTGACCAAATTAAAGGAGGGCGTATCCCAAAAGAATTTATTCCATCGGTTGAAAAAGGCTTTGCTGCGGCAATGTTAAATGGACCGTTGGCGGGATTTGAGATGGATACAATGAAGGTTGTATTGAAGGACGGGTCTTTTCACCCTGTTGATTCGGATGCATTATCATTCGAATTGGCTGCAAAAATGGGGTACAAAGCTGCAGGTAAAGCAGCTGGTGCTGTAATCATGGAGCCAATCATGAAGCTTGAGGTGCTTACACCTGAAGAAAACATGGGTGATATTGTTGGTGACTTGAACAGAAGACGTGGTACTATTAGCGATATGAGCGATAGGGCCGGAGCGAAAGTTGTAAAAGGTACTGTTCCTTTATCTGAAATGTTTGGCTATGTAACATCATTAAGAACATTATCATCAGGTAGAGCAACTTCAACTATGGAATTTTCACATTATGCTGAAACACCATCAAATATCGCTGAGGAAGTAATTAAGGCTGCTAAAGGAGTAACCGCTTAATTTTTAGAAAATGAGTCAGAAAATTAGAATAAAACTAAAATCTTACGATCATAACTTGGTAGATAAGTCGGCCGAGAAAATCGTAAAAACGGTAAAGACAACCGGAGCGGTGGTAACTGGGCCAATTCCTTTACCAACACATAAAAAAATATTTACGGTTTTGCGTTCTCCGCACGTAAATAAAAAATCAAGAGAGCAATTTCAATTGAGCTCTTATAAAAGATTGTTGGACATTTATAGTTCTTCGTCTAAAACAATTGATGCCCTTATGAAGTTAGAACTTCCAAGTGGTGTTGAGGTTGAGATTAAAGTGTAAGTATCGGTCATTCCAAATAGGAATGGTTTAAACATGTCCCGAGCTGCGTGCAAGGGAAAAACGGTAACAAAAATAAATTCAGGGTTGAATTATTTTTGACCCTGTTTTTTTGTAAAAGAGTTTAATAGTTGAATAATAAATAAATAATAATTATATGTCTGGGTTAATAGGAAAAAAAGTAGGCATGACCAGCATCTTTGATGAGAATGGAAAAAATGTTCCATGTACCGTCATTGAGGCAGGCCCATGTGTGGTTACCCAAGTCAGAACCGAAGAGGTAGACGGGTACAGTGCCCTTCAACTTGGTTTCGATGACAAGGCAGAAAAACGTGCTAATAAGGCTGAATCTGGCCACTTTAAAAAAGCAGGTGCTTCTCCAAAGAAAAAAGTCGTTGAGTTCCAAGGATTTGAAGGTGAATATAAATTGGGAGACACTATTGGTGTTGACGTTTTTGTAGAAGGAGAATTTGTTGATGTTGTAGGAACATCAAAGGGAAAAGGTTTTCAAGGAGTTGTAAAGCGACACGGTTTCGCCGGTGTTGGTCAAGCAACTCACGGGCAACACAATAGACTTAGGGCTCCTGGTTCTATTGGGGCGGCTTCTTATCCTGCGAGAGTATTCAAAGGTATGAGGATGGCCGGTAGAATGGGTGGTGACCGTACAACGGTTCAAAACCTTAGAGTTTTAAAAATAGTTCCAGAGAAAAATCTTTTAGTTGTTAAAGGGTGTGTTCCTGGTCATAAGAATGCTTATGTAACCATTAAAAGGTGGCAGTAATGAAGGTAGCAGTTTTAGATATTAAAGGAAAAGAAACAGGAAGAAAGGTAGACCTTTCTGACAATGTTTTCGCTATAGAACCAAACAACCACGCTATTTACCTGGATGTTAAGCAGTACTTGGCTCATCAGAGGCAGGGTACTCACAAGGCTAAGGAAAGAGGCGAGATTGTTGGAAGTACAAGAAAGATTAAGAAGCAAAAAGGTACTGGTACCGCTAGAGCGGGTAGTATCAAGTCTCCTATCTTTAGAGGTGGTGGTCGTATTTTTGGCCCAAGACCTAAAGATTATAGCCAAAAACTGAATAAAAACGTAAAACGTTTGGCTAGAAAATCTGCTCTTAGTATTAAGACAAAAGAGAAGGCCGTAATGGTAGTTGAAGACTTTGATTTGGAGACACCTAAAACGAAGGATTTTGTACAAATTTTAAAGTCCTTGGGACTGGAAAACAAAAAATCTTTGTTTGTGTTGGGTGATTCAAATAATGGTGTATATTTGTCTTCGCGTAATTTAGAGCGTTCTGAAGTTGTAATCAACTCAGAATTAAGCACTTACAAAATATTAAATGCAAATAATATTGTATTGCTTGAAGGTTCATTAGAAGGTATAGAATTGAACTTAAATAAATAGGAAAACGATGAGTGTGTTAATAAAGCCAATTATAACGGAAAAAATGACTGCGGATAGCGAGTTGCACAATCGTTATGGTTTCGTTGTGGATCCTAAGGCAAACAAAATCCAGATTAAGGATGCTGTTGAGGCAACTTATGGTGTTTCTGTGAAAAAAGTAAGAACCATGAATTATGGTCCTACTAGAAAGTCACGATATACTAAAACTGGAATTCAGCACGGTAAGACAAATGCTATTAAAAAGGCTATTATCGATGTTGCTGAAGGTGATATAATTGATTTTTACAGTAATCTATAAAGACAAGAAATGTCAGTTAGAAAATTAAAACCAATCACTCCTGGACAGCGTTTTAGAGTAGTAAACGGATTTGACGCCATTACTGCTGATAAGCCGGAGAAAAGCTTGCTTGCTCCGTTAAAAAAGTCGGGAGGTAGAAATAGTCATGGAAAAATGACCATGCGCCATAGAGGCGGAGGTCATAAAAGAAGGTATCGTATTATTGATTTTAAAAGAGATAAGCAAGGAGTTGCTGCTACAGTAAAATCAATTCAGTATGATCCTAACAGAACCGCTTTTATTGCGTTACTGGAATATGTAGATGGAGAAAAACGCTATGTGATAGCGCAAAACGGATTAGAAGTAGGTCAAACAGTTTCTGCTGGAGCTACTGCTGCTCCGGAGATAGGAAATGCACTTCCATTGAATGATATTCCTTTAGGAACTATTATTTCATGTATTGAGTTGAGACCAGGACAAGGTGCCGTGATGGCGCGAAGTGCTGGAACATTTGCTCAGTTAATGGCAAAGGACGGTAAGTTTGTTACGGTAAAATTACCATCAGGTGAAACTAGGCTTGTGCTCTCTGGTTGTTTAGCGACTATTGGGGCTGTCTCAAATTCGGATCATCAATTGTTGGTATCTGGTAAAGCAGGTAGAAGCAGATGGTTGGGTAGAAGACCTAGGACAAGGCCGGTAGCTATGAACCCTGTTGATCATCCAATGGGTGGTGGTGAAGGTAGAGCTTCTGGAGGACACCCAAGATCTAAAAATGGAATTCCTGCCAAAGGTTATAGAACTCGTTCTAAAACCAAAAGCACGAATAGATATATATTAGAACGTAGAAAGAAATAAAAAGAAAAAGAAATGGCACGTTCACTAAAAAAAGGACCTTACGTTCATCATAGTTTGGATAAAAAAGTCCAACAAAATGCATCTTCTGGAAAGAAGAGTGTGATAAAAACTTGGTCAAGAGCATCAATGATAACACCTGATTTTGTTGGTCTTACTGTAGCTGTTCATAATGGGAGACAATTTGTTCCTGTTTATATTACAGAGAATATGGTAGGTCACAAACTAGGCGAATTTTCTCCGACTAGATCTTTTAGAGGTCATGCAGGAGCTAAGAATAAGGGTAAAAAGTAAGCTATGGGAGTTCGAAAAAGACAAATGGCCGAAAGAATCAAGGCTGAAAAACAACAATTGGCATTCGCTAAATTGAATAATTGCCCTACCTCTCCTAGAAAGATGAGATTGGTTGCAGATTTGATTAGAGGAGTTGAAGTTGAGAAAGCTTTGGCAATCTTGAGATTTAATTCAAAAGAAGCTTCTAGAAGATTGGAAAAATTGCTTTTATCTGCATTGGCAAATTGGCAAGCTAAAAATGAGGATGCCAGTATGGAAGATGCTGACCTTGTAGTTAAGGAGATTAGAGTTGATAGTGGTAGTATGTTAAAAAGATTGCGACCAGCACCACAGGGTAGAGCGCATAGAATAAGAAAACGTTCAAACCATGTTACTTTGGTTTTGGGGTCTAACAATAATATAGCAAGCTAGAATGGGACAGAAAACAAATCCGATAGGAAATCGTCTAGGAATTATCAGAGGATGGGAATCTAACTGGTATGGTGGAAATGATTATGGCGATAAGCTGGCAGAAGATGATAAAATCAGAAAGTATATACATGCCCGTCTTTCTAAGGCAAGTGTATCTAGGGTAATTATTGAGCGCACTTTAAAGTTGATTACCGTTACGGTAACAACTGCGAGACCAGGTATTATAATTGGTAAAGGTGGTCAAGAAGTTGACAAGCTAAAAGAGGAGTTAAAGAAGATTACCAATAAAGAGGTTCAGATCAATATTTATGAGATCAAAAGACCTGAAGTAGATGCTAATTTGGTTGCTGCAAGTATTGCAAGACAAATTGAGAGTAGAATTTCATTCAGACGTGCAATCAAAATGTCAATTGCTGCTGCAATGAGAATGAATGCGGAGGGGATAAAAGTTCAGATATCAGGACGTTTGAATGGGGCTGAAATGGCTCGTTCCGAATCTTATAAAGATGGTCGTATTCCTTTATCAACTTTTAGGGCCGATATTGATTATGCCTTACATGAAGCTCATACTACCTACGGAAGATTAGGTATAAAGGTTTGGATCATGAAAGGTGAGGTATACGGTAAAAGAGAGCTTTCTCCATTGGTTGGCATGCAAAAAGGCCAAGGTGGAAAAGGTGGAAAGCAAGACGGACAGAGAAAGCAACGTCGTAGAAAGTAATTTTTTAAAGAAGTAGAGAAATGTTACAACCGAAAAGAACCAAGTTTCGTAAAATGCAAAAGGGCCGTATGAAGGGTAACTCCGGAAGAGGTCATAGGCTTTCAAACGGAATGTTCGGCATAAAATCCTTGGATTCATCTTTTTTGACTTCCCGTCAAATTGAAGCAGCTCGTATTGCTGCAACAAGGTTTATGAAAAGGGAAGGGCAATTATGGATTAAAATATTCCCAGATAAGCCTATTACCAAGAAACCATTGGAAGTACGTATGGGTAAAGGTAAAGGTGCTCCAGAATATTTTGTTGCTGTGGTAAAGCCAGGTAGAATAATGTTCGAAGTTGGTGGTGTGCCCCAAGAAGTTGCAAAGGAAGCTTTGCGATTGGCAGCCCAGAAATTACCTGTAAAAACGAAGTTCGTTGTTGCAAGAGATTATACTGAAGAGAATTAATCGTAAGGAATCATGAAAAATTTAGAAATAAAGAAATTATCTGTCGAAGAACTTACGGAAAAGCTTGCTGAGTACAAGAAGCAGCATGCAGATTTAAAGATGGCGCATTTTGTAACTCCATTGGAGAACCCTCTTCAGATCAGAAAAGTAAGAAGAACGGTTGCAAGATTAGCAACAGAATTAACTAATAGGGAAAACCAATAATTGGTTCTGCTTTATGGAAAAAAGAAACTTAAGAAAAGAGAGAGTAGGGGTTGTTACTAGCGACAAAATGGAGAAATCTATTGTAGTCGCTGAAGTAAAAAGAGTTAAACACCCTATGTACGGTAAGTTCGTTTTGAAAACGAAGAAATACGTTGCACACGACGAAAAGAACGATTGTAATATTGGTGATACCGTAAAGATTATGGAGACCCGTCCCTTGAGCAAGACAAAATGTTGGAGGTTAGTAGAAATCTTAGAAAGAGCTAAATAATTATGTTACAGCAAGAATCAAGATTAAAGGTAGCGGACAATACAGGAGCAAAAGAGGTTTTGACCATCCGAGTTCTTGGTGGTACCAAAAGAAGATATGCTTCTATTGGCGATAAAATCGTTGTTACGGTAAAAGAAGCTACACCAAATGGTGGTATCAAAAAAGGAGCAGTTTCAACCGCAGTTGTGGTTAGGACAAAGAAAGAAGTAAGAAGACAGGATGGTTCTTACATTCGTTTTGATGATAATGCTTGTGTTTTATTGAACCCAACAGGTGAAATGAGAGGTACTCGTGTTTTTGGCCCAGTTGCCAGGGAATTACGTGATAAGCAGTTCATGAAGATTGTATCATTAGCCCCTGAGGTGCTTTAATATTAAGACGATAATGAAAAAGTTAAAGATAAAAACAGGAGATACCGTTCGGATAATTGCTGGAGACCATAAAGGTACTGAAGGTAAAGTGACCAAGGTGTTTATTGAAAAGGACAAGGCTATCGTGGAAGGAGCCAATATGGTTTCAAAACATGAGAAGCCAAGTGCGAACAATCCTCAAGGCGGTATTGTTAAGAAAGAGGCTCCTATTCATATTTCCAATCTATCATTGATAGATTCCAAATCTAGTGAAGCAACTAGGGTGGGGTTAGAAGTTAGAGATGGTAAGAAGGTTAGATTTTCTAAAAAATCCAATGAAGTAATTTAGTTATGGCTTACGTTGCAAGATTAAAAACAGAATATAACGAGCGTATTGTAAGTGCGCTTAAAGAGGAGTTTGGTTACAAAAATGTAATGCAAGTTCCTAAATTAGAAAAAATTGTGGTGAGCAGAGGTGTAGGAGCTGCAGTAGCTGATAAAAAGTTGATTGATCATGCTGTTGATGAATTGTCAAATATCACTGGTCAAAAGGCTATAGCTACTATATCAAAAAAGGATGTTGCCACATTTAAACTTCGTAAAGGAATGCCGATTGGGGCGAAAGTTACTTTGCGTGGAGAAAAAATGTATGAATTCTTGGATAGATTAGTTACTTCGGCTTTGCCAAGGGTAAGAGATTTTCAAGGAATTCGTGCCACAGGTTTTGATGGCAGAGGTAATTATAGTTTAGGTGTTACTGAACAGATTATTTTTCCTGAAATCAATATTGATAAAATCAACAGAATTAATGGTATGGATATAACATTCGTTACATCTGCGCCAACTGATAAAGAAGCGAAATCATTATTAACGGAATTAGGATTACCTTTTAAAAAGAACTAGTATGGCTAAAGAATCAATGAAGGCCCGTGAAAGAAAAAGGGCAAAGACAGTTGCTAAATATGCTGAAAAGCGTAAAGCTTTGAAAGAAGCTGGTGACTATGAAGCGCTTCAGAAATTGCCAAAAAATGCTTCTCCTGTCCGCATGCACAATCGTTGCAAATTAACAGGGAGACCTAAAGGGTATATGAGAACTTTTGGTATTTCAAGGGTGACTTTCAGAGAGATGGCCAACCAAGGGTTGATTCCTGGAGTTAAAAAAGCAAGCTGGTAATAAAAGATTAATTGGTTTTAGGTTCGACAAATTGTTGAAAACCGCTACCGAAATATATATACATGGTAACAGATACTATAGCAGATTACTTAACAAGAGTTAGAAATGCCAATTCGGCTGGTCACAGAGTGGTCGAAATTCCGGCATCCAATGTTAAGAAAGAGATAACGAAAATATTATTCGATCAAGGATATATTTTAAGTTATAAGTTCGAGGAAGATGAAGTACAGGGTTCAATAAAGATTGCCTTAAAATATGATAAGGTGACAAAAGAGCCAGTAATTAAAAAATTACAGCGTATAAGTAAGCCAGGTTTACGTAAGTATGCCAACTCTGGTAATATGCCACGAGTACTTAACGGGTTGGGTATTGCGATTGTTTCTACTTCTCACGGGGTAATGACCAGTAAGCAGGCCAAAAACGAGAATGTTGGTGGCGAGGTATTATGCTATGTATATTAATACTATTTAAAGAGTAAAAAAATGTCAAGAATAGGTAATAATCCAATCGCAATCCCAGAAGGTGTAACCATCGAGGTTAAGGATAATGTGGTTGCCGTAAAAGGAAAATTGGGTGAATTAACTCAGGATTTTTCTGGTGTAGAGATTAAGATAGAAGATGGTCAGGCATTGGTGACTAGGCCTTCAGATTCAAAAGAACATAAAGCAAAACATGGTCTGTACAGATCTTTGGTTTTGAATATGGTTGAAGGTGTATCTAAAGGTTGGACCAAGGAACTGGAATTGGTTGGTGTTGGTTATAGAGCTAGCAATCAAGGTCAAAAATTGGATCTTGCCCTTGGGTTTTCCCACAATATTGTGATGAACATTGCTCCAGAAGTTAAGATTGAGACAACATCTGAAAAAGGAAAGAATCCAATTATAAAACTTTCCTCTTTTGACAAGCAATTAGTTGGGCAAGTGGCAGCAAAGATTCGTTCTTTCCGTAAGCCAGAGCCTTACAAAGGAAAAGGTATCAAGTTCGTTGGTGAACAATTAAGAAGAAAAGCAGGTAAATCAGCTTAATAATTAGCGTCATGGGATTATCAAAGACTCAAAGAAAATTAAGAATCAGAAGGAGAATCAGAAAGGTTTCCTTCGGAACTGCTGACAGACCAAGATTGTCAGTATTTAGAAGTAATACTGGAATCTATGCTCAAGTAATCGATGATAACGAAGGGACTACCCTACTTGCAGCTTCATCCAGAGATAAAGATTTGGCTTCTGAAAAGGGAAGCAAATCGGAAATTGCTACGTTGGTAGGAAAGACTATCGCTGAAAAATGCAAAAAAGCTGGCATTGAGCAAGTTGCATTTGATAGAGGGGGTAACTTATATCACGGCAGAGTAAAATCGCTCGCTGAAGGAGCAAGGGAAGCAGGACTAAAATTTTAATAAAGAGTATGTACCAGAAATACAAAAACGTAGAGACTGTTAAGCCAGGAGGTTTAGATTTAAAAGATAGATTGGTTGGCGTACAAAGGGTAACCAAAGTAACCAAGGGTGGTAGAGCATTTGGTTTCTCGGCTATCGTCGTGGTAGGTGATGAAGCAGGAGTTGTAGGGCATGGCTTGGGTAAATCCAAAGAAGTTGCAACAGCTATTGCTAAGGCTATCGAGGATGCTAAAAAGAACCTTATTAGAATTCCTTTGGACAAACACACTTTGCCGCATGAGCAAAAAGGAAAATTTGGTGGTGCCCGTGTTTATATTCAACCTGCATCACATGGTACAGGTGTAATTGCTGGTGGTGCTGTGAGAGCGGTACTGGAAGCGGTGGGAGTACATGATGTATTGTCAAAGTCACAAGGTTCTTCTAACCCTCATAATGTTGTTAAAGCTACTTTTGATGCGCTTTTACAGTTAAGAGGTGCAAAAACAGTCGCGCAACAAAGAGGTGTTTCTTTGGAAAAAGTTTTTAAAGGATAATTGAATATTATGGCAAAGATTAAAGTAAAACAGTTAAAAAGTAGTATTAAGCGTCCACAGAACCAAAAGAGAACGTTGGAAGCTTTGGGACTACGTAAGATTGGCCAGATTGTAGAGCATGATGCCACGCCAAATATTCTTGGCATGATAGATAAAGTTAAACACTTAGTTTCCACAGAGGAGGCTTAATATATATACGGTGTAATGAATTTAAGTAATCTAAAACCAGCTGAAGGTTCTGTCAATAGAGACGGTAAAAGAGTAGGAAGAGGACAGGGATCAGGAAAAGGTGGTACTGCGACCAGAGGTCACAAGGGAGCCAAATCTAGATCAGGTTATTCCAAGAAAATTGGTTTTGAAGGTGGTCAAATGCCTTTGCAAAGACGTGTTCCTAAATTTGGATTTAAGAACATAAACAGGAAAGAATACCAAGGAATAAATCTTGATAAGCTACAAGAGCTTGTAGACACTAAGGTGATTAAAGATGTTGTTACTTTTGAAAACCTTGTTGAAAACGGTTTAGTTGGAAAGAACGAATTGGTTAAAATTTTAGGTAGAGGGGAGTTAAAGGCTTCTTTAAAAGTTTCTGTGCATAAGTTTACGGCTACGGCAAAAGCTGCTATTGAGGCTGCTGGTGGTGAAGCAATAAGTTTATAAGCTAGACAAGACAAGACTATGAAGAAATTTTTCGAGACAATATCAAACATTTGGAAGATTGAAGAGCTAAGGAATAGAATTATTATCACCTTAGGTCTTCTTTTGGTATACCGTTTTGGCTGTCAAATTGTTCTTCCTGGTATTGATACCACACAATTAGCAGAGTTATCCTCAAATACCGATAATGGTATTTTAGGCATACTTAATGCTTTTACAGGTGGTGCATTTGCTAATGCCTCTGTTTTTGCCTTGGGGATAATGCCCTATATTTCTGCGTCGATTGTTGTACAATTAATGGGTATTGCAATTCCGTATTTACAGAAATTACAGAAAGAAGGCGAGAGCGGCCGAAAAACTATAAACCAAATTACTAGATGGTTGACCATTGGTATTTGTATTGTTCAAGCGCCGGCATATCTTTATAGTTTAGGTGCATTGGGTGTTCCTGATAGTGCTTTTGTACTAGGAAAAGGATTGGATTTTATAGTGCCTTCTGTTATTATATTGGTAACAGGATGTGTGTTTGCAATGTGGTTGGGTGAGAAAATTACAGATAAAGGTATTGGTAATGGTATTTCATTATTGATAATGATTGGTATTATTGCCACTTTACCGCAATCTTTCGTTCAGGAATTCATTTCTAGAACTGCTAATAATAATGGTGGTTTAATGTTCATCCTAATCGAGGTCATATTATGGTTCTTGGTTATCCTAGCCAGTGTATTATTGGTAATGGCAACACGTCAAATTCCCGTGCAATATGCTCGAAGAACTGCCTCTGGTGGTTACGAGAAAAATGTAATGGGGTCTAGACAATATATTCCATTGAAGTTGAATGCTTCTGGGGTAATGCCAATCATCTTTGCACAAGCTATAATGTTTGCTCCTGGTTTAATTGGGAAAACGTTTAATAATACAGCAGTTGGTCAGTGGATGGAAGTACAGTTTCAGGATATTTTTGGATTGGCCTATAATATATTGTTTGGACTATTGATTATAATCTTTACATATTTTTATACTGCAATTACAGTGCCTACAAATAAGATGGCTGATGATTTGAAAAGAAGTGGTGGTTTTATCCCAGGTATTAGACCAGGGAAGGAAACCGGAGATTTCTTAGATAAGATAATGTCATTGATTACATTACCTGGATCAGTCTTTCTAGCTCTATTGGCAGTATTACCGGCAATAGTGGTTAAGTTGATGGATGTTCAAGCAGGTTGGGCATTGTTTTATGGTGGTACATCGCTATTGATTATGGTTGGTGTAGCCATTGATACTGTTCAGCAAGTAAACGCTTACCTATTGAACAGACATTATGATGGTTTAATGAAATCTGGTAAAAACAGGAAAGTAGCATAAGTTATGGCTAAACAAGCGGCAATTGAACAAGATGGGTCTATTATAGAGGCTCTTTCGAATGCAATGTTTCGAGTGGAACTTGAAAATGGGCATGTGGTAACAGCTCATATATCGGGCAAAATGAGAATGCATTACATAAAATTGCTTCCTGGAGATAAGGTTAAATTGGAGATGAGCCCATATGACCTGACCAAAGCAAGAATTACATATAGATATTAAGACAGCAAGATGAAAGTTAGAGCTTCAGTAAAGAAAAGAAGTGCCGATTGCAAAATAGTTCGCAGAAAAGGCAGGTTGTACGTAATCAACAAAAAGAATCCTAGATTTAAACAAAGACAAGGGTAATTATGGCAAGAATTGCAGGTATAGATATACCAAAACAGAAGAGAGGTGTTATAGCCCTTACCTATATTTTTGGTATTGGTAAAAGTAGGTCTAAAGAGATTTTAGATAAGGCACAGGTTAGTGAAGATACTAAAGTATCTGATTGGAACGATGATGAAATTGGTCGTATTCGTGAGGCTGTTGCTTTATACACTATTGAAGGTGAATTAAGGTCTGAGACACAATTGAACATTAAGCGATTAATGGATATTGGTTGTTACAGAGGTATTCGTCATAGAGCTGGTCTGCCTTTAAGAGGTCAAAGAACCAAGAACAACTCTAGAACCCGTAAAGGAAAAAGAAAAACAGTTGCCAACAAGAAAAAGGCAACTAAATAATAAGTAGCATATTATGGCAAAGACAAATGCAAAATCGGCTAAGAAACGTAAGGTAATAGTAGATGCCGTGGGAGAAGCTCACGTTACAGCATCTTTCAATAATATTATCATATCCTTGACTAATAAAAAGGGAGATGTTATCTCTTGGTCATCTGCTGGAAAACAAGGTTTCAGAGGTTCTAAGAAGAACACTCCATATGCTGCTCAAGTAGCTGCTGAGGATTGTGCTAAGGTAGCTCACGAAGCAGGTCTTAGAAAGGTGAAGGTTTATGTAAAGGGGCCAGGTAATGGTAGAGAATCTGCAATTCGTTCTTTACACAATGCTGGTATCGAGGTTACTGAAATCATCGATGTTACCCCAATGCCACATAACGGGTGTAGACCTCCAAAAAGAAGAAGAGTTTAATTAATATTAATATTTCAAAGGAGGTGTAGTTACGATTATCGAAGGATTAAGCCTTAATTCATAATCACATTTCCAAATTAAAAGAAGATGGCAAGATATACAGGACCAAAAAGTAAGATCGCACGTAAGTTTGGCGAAGCGATTTTTGGAGACGATAAGTCTTTTGAAAAGAAAAGTTACCCTCCTGGGCAACACGGACAGAATAGACGTAGAGGTAAAAAATCTGAATACGCTGTTCAGTTGATGGAAAAACAAAAGGCAAAATATACCTATGGTATATTGGAAAAACAATTTAGAAACTTGTTTGCCAGTGCAAATAGAAGTAAAGGAGTAACCGGTGAGGTACTTTTACAACTTTGTGAATCAAGACTTGACAATGTAGTTTACAGAATGGGAGTCTCTACTTCTAGAAGAGGTGCAAGACAATTGGTTTCTCACAGGCATATTACGGTTAATGGGGAGTTGGTTAATATTCCTTCTTATTCTTTGAAAGCAGGTGATGTTGTAGGAGTAAGAGAAAAATCAAAATCTTTACAGACTATTGAAGATGCTTTGTCAGCTAGTGGTCATGTATATGAATGGATTACTTGGAACTCAGAAAAGAAAGAAGGAACTTTTGTTTCTGTTCCAGAGAGAATGCAGATTCCTGAAAATATCAAGGAACAATTAATCGTCGAGTTATACTCAAAATAAAACAACACTGATCCAATTATGGCATTATTTAATTTTCAGAAACCCGATAAAGTAATAATGATCGATTCTTCAGATTTCGAAGGGAAATTTGAATTTAGACCATTGGAACCTGGTTACGGTTTAACCGTTGGGAACGCATTAAGAAGAGTATTGCTTTCATCTTTGGAAGGCCATGCTATTACTTCTGTAAGGATTGATAAAGTAGAACATGAGTTCTCTGTAATTCCTGGTGTTGTAGAAGATGTTACAGAGATTATTTTGAACTTGAAACAAGTTCGTTTTAAAAAGCAAATTGAGGATTCAGAAGCTGAGGTTGTATCTATTTCTGTAAGTGGAAAAGATCAATTGACTGCTGGTGATTTTCAAAAATTCATTTCTGGGTATCAAGTTTTGAACCCTGATTTGGTTATCTGTAATATGGATTCCAAGGTCAGTATCAATATGGAAATTGTTATTGATAAAGGTAGAGGGTATGTTCCTGCAGAGGAAAACAAAAAATCCAATGCTGCCTTAGGTACAATTGCGGTTGATTCTATTTTTACACCTATAAAAAATGTAAAATATAGTATTGAAAACTTTAGGGTTGAACAAAAGACTGATTATGAAAAATTAGTTTTTGAAATCGTTACTGATGGTTCAATACACCCGAAAGATGCTTTGACTGAAGGTGCAAAAGTTCTTATTCACCACTTCATGTTATTCTCCGATGAGAGAATCACACTTGAGGCGGATGAGATAGCTCAAACTGAAACATATGATGAGGAATCATTACATATGCGTCAATTGTTGAAAACGAAATTAGTAGACATGGATCTTTCAGTTCGTGCTTTGAATTGTTTGAAAGCAGCTGAAGTAGATACTTTGGGAGACTTGGTTTCATTCAATAAAAATGACTTGATGAAGTTCAGAAACTTTGGAAAGAAATCCTTAACTGAACTTGAAGAGTTGGTGATCAACAAAGGATTGAGCTTCGGAATGGATCTTTCAAAATATAAATTAGACAAAGATTAAATAATCATATTTTGCTCTCCTAAAGGTAATTTTTGGGATTTGGTAGCAAGATGATAAAATTGAATAATGAGACACGGAAAAAAAGTTAATCATTTAGGAAGAAAAGCTGCACATAGAAAAGCTATGTTGGCAAATATGGCTTCTTCTCTTATAGAGCATAAAAGAATAAACACTACTGTTGCCAAGGCAAAAGCCTTAAAGCAGTTTGTTGAGCCATTGATAACAAAGTCTAAGGCAGCTAACAATCAGACAGCTGAAAAGGGCACACACAACAGACGTATAGTTTTCAAATATTTAAGAAACAAATATGCTGTCACTGAGTTGTTCAGTGCAGTTTCTGAAAAAGTTGGTGATAGACCAGGTGGTTATACAAGAATCATTAAATTAGGAAATAGACTTGGGGATAACGCCGATATGGCAATGATCGAGTTGGTTGACTTTAATGAGATTTATAACGCTGATAAGCCTAAGAAGAAAACGACAAGACGAAGTAGAAGAGGTGGTGGTGCAAAAACAGAAACTCCACCAGTAGCTGTGGCTGATAGTAAATCAGATGATTCAGAAGAATAAAATGTTATTAACTAATAATATTTACGAAAGGATAAGCTTTACAGTTTATCCTTTTTTTATGTTTATTTGTGAAATTTAATTATTGAGAATAGAATATGAAGTATCAATCTAAAAAACGTGCCGTTCTTTTACTAGCTGACGGCACAATTTTCTATGGTAAAGCTGTAGGCGGAAAAGAGGGGACATCATTTGGTGAGGTATGTTTCAATACTGGTATGACCGGGTACCAGGAGATTTTTACAGACCCGTCCTATTTTGGGCAATTAATGGTTGCTACAAACGCACATATTGGGAACTATGGGACCAATGAAGGTGAGGTTGAATCACAAACAGTAAAAATTGCTGGATTAATTTGCAAGAATTTTAGTTATGAATATTCACGACCTGATGCCGATTCAAGCTTATTGGATTTTTTGAATAAAAGCAATACGCTCGCAATTTCAGATGTTGATACACGGGCTTTGGTGTCTTATATAAGAGATAATGGAGCTATGAATGCGGTTATTTCTACTGATGTGGACAACATTGAAAATCTAAAAACTGAATTAGCGAAGCTACCTAGTATGAAAGGTTTAGAACTTGCTTCTAAGGTATCTACAAAAGAACCGTACTATTATGGGGAAGAGAATGCAACTTATAAAGTGTCAGCTCTTGACATTGGTATAAAATTGAATATTCTTCGAAATATTGCCAAAAGAGATTGTTACATTAAGGTTTTCCCTTACAATGCTACATTTGATGAAATGCAAGAATGGAATCCTGATGGTTATTTTATTTCGAACGGGCCTGGGGATCCAGAACCATTGAATGCTTCGATAAATACTGCAAAGGATATCATTAGCAGTGATAAGCCTCTTTTTGGAATATGTTTGGGCCACCAAGTTATCGCATTGGCCAATGGGGTATCTACCTATAAAATGCATAATGGGCATAGAGGAATAAATCACCCAATTATGAATCTAAAAACTGGAAAGGGTGAAATTACTTCTCAGAACCATGGTTTTGCAATTAATAGGGAAGAGACTGAAGCTAATCCTGATATAGAGATAACACATGTTCATTTAAATGACAATACTGTTGCAGGTATTAGGTTGAAGAATAAAGATGTTTTTTCTGTACAATACCATCCTGAAGCAAGTCCTGGACCGCACGATTCTGAGTATCTTTTTGATGAGTTTTTAAATTTGATCAAGAATTCCGCAAACCAGAAAGTCAAAGTTTAGATTATCACAAATTTAATGTGAATATATGGTGTGATTGCACCTTATAATTTGGTTGTTTCGTATCTTTGTACTTTGAAAAAATCAATACTAAAAGCAAATTATATGAGTGTTATTATTAGTGTGCACGCGAGACAGATTTTGGATTCTCGAGGCAATCCAACGGTAGAAGTTGATGTAATCACAGAAAATGGTATAATGGGTAGAGCAGCGGTTCCTTCTGGTGCTTCTACTGGAGAACACGAAGCTGTTGAACTTAGAGACGGTGGTAATACTTTCATGGGTAAAGGTGTTAGTAAGGCTGTTAATAATGTGAATTCCCTAATCGCAGAAGAAATATTGGGAATGTCTGTTTTTGAGCAGAACCTAATTGATCAAACAATGATTGATTTGGATGGGACTCCCAATAAATCCAAGCTAGGCGCAAATGCTATCCTTGGAGTTTCCTTGGCAGCAGCAAAAGCCGCGGCCAATGAACTTGGAATATCATTGTTCAGATATGTTGGTGGTGTAAGTGCAAATACATTGCCAGTGCCAATGATGAATATAATCAATGGAGGTTCGCATTCAGATGCGCCAATAGCTTTTCAGGAATTTATGGTGATGCCAATAAAGGCTAAAAACTTTTCTCATGCTATGCAAATGGGAACTGAGATTTTCCATAATCTTAAAAAAGTTTTACATGATAGAGGCTTAAGTACTGCTGTTGGTGATGAAGGAGGATTTGCTCCTACATTGGACGGAACAGAAGATGCTATTGAGACTATTGGAAAAGCGGTAGAAAATGCCGGTTACAAATTCGGAGATGAAGTAAAAATTGCTTTAGATTGTGCTGCAGCAGAATTTTACGAAAACGGTAAATATGATTACACCTTGTTCGAAGGGGATAAAGGAGCTGTACGTTCTTCCGAGGAACAGGCAAAATATCTTGCTGAACTTTGTGCTAAGTATCCCATTATTTCCATAGAAGACGGTATGGATGAAAATGATTGGGACGGTTGGAAAGTTTTGACGGAGATGATTGGGGATAAAGTACAATTGGTTGGTGATGATCTTTACGTGACCAATGTAGAGCGTTTATCTAGAGGTATAGAAAATGGTATTGCGAACTCTATATTGATAAAAGTGAACCAAATCGGTTCATTGACTGAAACCATAGCAGCTGTAAACATGGCTAAAGATGCTGGTTTTACTTCAGTGATGTCTCATCGTTCTGGTGAAACTGAAGATAATACCATTGCGGATTTGGCGGTGGCATTAAACACAGGTCAGATAAAAACTGGTTCAGCTTCACGTTCAGATAGAATGGCAAAATACAACCAATTACTTCGTATCGAGGAAGAATTAGGTAGTACGGCTTATTATCCGCAGGAGAAAGCTTTTAAAGTAAATCAATAAGATTTGAACCTTTGCAAAAGCCTTTCTTTGAAAGGCTTTTTTTGGCTCTGAGCTAAACTTTACTTACCTTTTTAGACCAACCGATTACTAATCAAATTAATACACCTAAATGAATAACTTTCTTTTTGTTGCTGCTGAAAATGATGGATTGTACAATTGTAAAGCAGGAGGTATGGGCGATGTTGTTCGGGATGTGCCGAGACAGATATCTGAAAGAGGGGATAAGGTCCATGTAGTAGTTCCTGCATATTCAAGACTACATAAAGGAGGTATACTCAAGGCCAAATTGAATTTTGGATTAAGAGGTACTACCTATACGGCAGAACTGTATGAGGTTATTCCCAAAAAAGAATTCAAAAACGTTCATCATTATGTGATTCATCATCCTGAAATTGAGGGAGGTGAAATAGCAAAGATTTACCACGATAATCCGGTTGAGCCATTTTTTACTGATTTTGTGAAGTATGTCATATTCTGTACAGCGGTAGCCGAGGCAATTAAACATGGTGAGTTTGGTAAGCTTGATATTGTGCATATGCACGATTGGCATTCTAGCTTATTATTGTTCTTGAAAACTTTTCATCCTAAGTATAAATCCCTAAGGAAGATGAGGTTTGTATATAGCATACATAATCTTGCAATTCAGGGGATAAGACCTTTAGAAAACAATTATGCCTCTGTACGGAATTGGTTTCCTGATATTCCCTTTGATTCCAAAGGGTTGATGGATTATCGATATCAAGACTGTATTAATTTAATGGCCGTAGGTATACGGTACGCCGATGCTGTTCACACAGTTTCACCTTCTTATATGGAGGATGTACTCCTGCCCAGTGAACCGCCTGAATTCATTGGTGGGGAGGGTCTCGAAAAGGACTTGCAAAAAGCAGCCAATGAAGGAAGGTTGTTTGGTATTTTGAACGGAAGTAATTATTCAAATATTAATGAGGAATCCACGGGGATGATTTATCGTAATACGGTATTAGCATTGTTTCAATGGTTACAAGATGAGACTAAAAAGTACAAATCAGATTTTTTGGCCCACACAGGAGAAAAAATAATTAAGTACATAATAGAGGGCAGACCCAGTTTTATTGCATCAAGCGTGGCGCGTCTAACGGAGCAGAAATTCTATTTTATTAAACGTTCGCCCGATGCATTTGTTGAAATTCTAAAGAAGCTGGATAAGGTAAACGGTATTTTTATGCTCTTAGGTACTGGTGCCCCGGAATATGAAGATTTATTTAGGAAGATCAGTTATGAGAATAAAAACTTCATTTTTACTAATGGTCAATCAGAAAGTTTGATTGATTCAATGTACCTTGAATCAGATCTTTATTTTATGCCAAGCCTTTTTGAGCCCTGTGGAATAAGTCAAATGTTGGCAATGCGTAATGGAGTACCATGTTTGGTGCACCATACAGGAGGTTTAAAAGATACAGTGGAACATATGAAAACTGGATTCAGTTTTGATGGGGCAACTTATGAGGAGAAGATCAAAAACATGACAACCTCATTTGACCTGATCTTAGATATTTATAAAAATGATAAGCCCAAATGGAAAAAAATCCAGGGGAATGCGAAGAAAATGCGTTTTACTTGGAAGAAGTCTGTTGATGCATATTATAAGCAGTTGTATTCCTTCAGTTCTTAAGCAAAATAGATTGATTATAAATGACTTGTCATTACTACAGCAAAATTGTTAAAATGATGGGTTTTTCTTAAATTTGTCTTTCACCATAATCCAAGTAAAATATACAAATGTCAGATAAAGCAACTCTAGAGTATAACGGTAAAAAATATGAATTTCCTGTAATAAAAGGTTCAGAAGATGAACTGGCCATTGATATAAAAACATTGAGGTCTACCACGGGTATGATTACTATAGATCCTGGGTATAAAAATACAGGCTCTTGCGAAAGTGCCATTACATTTTTAGATGGTGAAAAAGGAATGTTGAGGTACCGTGGATATTCAATAGAAGAATTGGCTGAAAAGGCTGATTTTTTAGAAGTTGTTTATTTGCTGATTTTTGGAGAACTACCCAATAAAGAACAATTGACTTCTTTTCATAATGATATTAAGGCTGAATCCCATGTAGATGAAGAAATGAAGAAAATTTTAGATGGTTTTCCTAAGTCTGCACACCCAATGGGAGTGTTGTCTTCATTGACCAGTGCTTTAATTGCCTTTAATCCAACTTCTGTAAATGTTTCATCTGAAAAAGAAATGTACCATGCTATGGTGAGGATATTGGGTAAATTCCCTGTATTGGTGGCTTGGACCATGCGTAAGAAAAAAGGTTTGCCTTTGGATTATGGCGATGATAGTTTAGGTTATGTAGAGAACCTACATAAAATGATGTTCAAAAAGCCGAACAAGGAATATGAAAAAAACAAAATTGTAATTGATGCTCTTGACAAGTTATTGATATTGCACGCTGATCATGAACAAAATTGTTCTACTTCGACAGTGCGTATTACAGGTTCTTCCCATGCAGGATTGTTTGTTTCATTATCAGCTGGTATCTCAGCGCTTTGGGGCCCGTTACATGGTGGAGCCAATCAGGCTGTTTTAGAAATGTTGGAAGCTATTGCTGAAGATGGTGGTGACACGGAAAAGTATATGGCGAAGGCAAAGGACAAGAGCGATCCTTTTAGATTAATGGGCTTTGGGCATAGGGTTTACAAGAATTTTGATCCAAGAGCAAGAATAATCAAGAAAGCTGCTGATGAAGTATTGGAAGATTTAGGAGTTGATGATCCAATTTTGGAAGTAGCCAAAGGATTGGAAAAAGTAGCTTTGGAAGATCCATATTTTGTTGAAAGAAAACTATATCCCAACGTAGATTTTTATTCTGGAATTATTTATCGCGCATTGGGTATACCAGTAGAAATGTTTACAGTGATGTTCGCTATGGGTCGATTACCAGGATGGATGGCTCACTGGAGGGAAATGCGCTTGAGAAATGAGCCGATTGGTCGCCCAAGACAAGTATTCATTGGCGAAACTACAAGACCTTTTGTTCCTTTGAACAAAAGGTAACAAGTTCAAATAACTAAACAGTAATCAACCACTTTTTTCAATTTTAGAAAAAGGTGGTTTTTTATTATCTACAAAACTGAATTCATATATTTGCGCAAAAAGTATATGCTGCATCTAAATATAAATGACGAAACATCAAAGTTGAAAGCTGTTGTGCTAGGCACTGCAAAAGAAAGTGGTGGTATGCCTTTACCTGAAGAGGCTTACGATCCTAAATCATTGGAGCATATATTGGCTGGTACATATCCTGCAGAGGAAGATATGATTAATGAAATGGAGGCATTTGCTGAGGTGTTTGAAAAGCATGGTGTTGATGTTTTTAGACCAGAAGTATTGAGCGATTGTAATCAGATATTTTCTAGGGATATTGCTTTTGTAATAGATGATAAATTGATCAAAGCGAATATACTGCCAGATCGGGAGGAAGAGTTTGAGGCAATACTTCATGTGTTGGACAGAATTGATCCCGAGAAGATTTTATATCCACCTGACGAAGTGCATATAGAAGGTGGAGACGTGATGCCATGGAATGACCATATTTTTATTGGAACCTATACTGGTAAGGATTATCCAGATTATATTACCGCAAGAACTAATTGGCAGGGAGTTGAGTATATCAAAAAAATGTTTCCGAAAAAGATTGTTAAGTCATTTGAATTGAGAAAATCAATCACCAACGCAAAAGAAAATGCCTTGCATTTAGACTGTTGTTTTCAGCCAATTGGAACAAATAAGGCCATTATGCATAAGAATGGATTTTTGGTCGAGGAAGAATACGAGTGGTTGTTGAATTATTTTGGTCAAGAGAATGTGTTTGAAATCACCGCTGATGAAATGTATCAGATGTGCAGTAATGTGTTTTCGATAGCACCAAATGTCGTAGTTTCTGAGCGCAATTTTACGCGTTTGAACACTTGGCTCAGGGAACAAGGTTTTGTTGTAGAGGAAATTCCATATTCTGAGATTTCTAAGCAAGGAGGTCTTTTACGTTGTAGTACGATGCCTCTGATTCGTGAGTAAGACCCATTTATGCCGGCTAATTTGACTTTTGACGCATTTTTGTCAAAAATCTAAAGCAAAAAATTACATTTGCCCAAAATTTCAGAAAACCTATGCAGATTACAAATACAATATTAATGATTCGCCCTGTGAACTTTCGTATGAACGAACAGACTGCAGTGAACAATTATTTTATGGAGGAGATAGATTTGAAAGCAAAATCTGTCAATGAAAAGGCACAAGAGGAGTTTGATGCGTTTGTTGACGCATTACGAAGCAAAGGTGTTAATGTAATTGTAATTGATGATACCCAAGTGCCAGATACTCCCGATTCTATTTTCCCTAATAATTGGATTTCTTTTCACGCTAGCGGTACGGTTGGTATTTACCCTATGTTCGCTGAGAACAGAAGAAATGAAAGGCGTGAGGATATTCTTGAAATATTGGAAGACGAAGGGTTTATCATCAAAGATGTTGTAGATTATACTTCGGCGGAGGAAGAAGGTTTGTTTTTAGAGGGTACAGGTAGTATTCTTATGGATCGCATACATCAAAAAGTATACTGTGCGCTGTCAGATAGGGCTCATGAGGAGTTGATCATTGAGTTTTGTGAGGATTTTAATTGTTTTCCCGTAATATTTACAGCCAATCAAACAGTTGATGGGCAGAGATTACCAATTTATCACACAAATGTGATGATGGCTTTGGGTGAGGAATTTGCTGTGATTTGTTTAGGTTCTATTGATGACAAAAAAGAACGCAAGAGTGTCGTTGAACACCTAAGGAAAGATGGTAAGGAGATTATTGAAATCACCGAAGATCAGATGCATCATTTTGCAGGGAATATGTTACAGGTCCTGGGAGCCAATGACAAGCGGTTTTTGGCAATGAGCAGCGCTGCATTCAATAGTTTGGATTTTAAACAAATTAAGGCCTTTGAGAAACACTGTGAAATAATACATAGTTCATTGGATACAATAGAAACCTGTGGAGGTGGTAGTGCCCGCTGTATGATGGCTGAAGTATTCTTGCCAAAGGCCTAAGAAGCTATCGTGTTTGTTTTCGTGTAATGTCTAACACCCAAATAGGGGTTTAAGTAAATGTGGGCAATAGGTCTTAAAGCATAAAAAATGTTTAGTTTTGCAGCTTAAATTACAGCCCAATGAGCATTCAAGAAATCCTAACCACTAAGGTAAAAGAAGCAATTTCTACAGTATACAAAGTTGATTTGCCAACTGTTGAGTTTCAGCCTACCAGAAAGGACTTTGAAGGGGATATTACGGTTGTTGTTTTTCCGATGCTACGATTTGTCAAAGGCAACCCTGCGGTATTAGGAAATCAAATAGGTGAATACCTAATGGAACATGTTGAGGATGTATCAGGTTTCAATGTGGTGAAAGGGTTTTTGAATATTGTAATCAGTGATTCACACTACATTGAGTTTTTTAAATCCATAAAAAAAATTAAAAATTTTGGCTATAGAGCTAATGCAGGTAAGGAAGCCGTAATGGTGGAATATTCCTCTCCCAATACCAACAAGCCACTGCACTTAGGTCATATTCGTAATAATCTATTAGGTTACTCAGTTGCCGAAATTTTGAAGGCAGCAGGTAAAAAGGTATATAAAACCCAAATCATCAATGATAGGGGTATTCATATATGTAAAAGTATGCTGGCTTGGCAGAAATTTGGAAAAGGCGAAACACCTCAAAATACTGGATTAAAGGGCGATAAACTTGTTGGTAATTACTATGTCGCATTTGATAAGGCTTATAAAGCTGAAATCGAAGAAATGGTCTCGAAAGGAGTTGAAAAGAAACAAGCAGAAAAAGAAGCCCCTATTTTGTTGGAAGCTCAATCAATGCTACGAAAATGGGAAGCTAGCGATGATGAGGTTGTAGGTCTTTGGAAAACCATGAACGGATGGGTTTATAAAGGTTTTGATGAGACGTACAAGAACCTTGGCGTTGATTTTGATAAACTTTATTACGAGAGTGACACTTATCTTTTAGGAAAGGATGTTGTAGCAAGTGGATTAGAAAAAGGTGTTTTTTACAAAAAGGAGGATGGCAGCGTTTGGATTGATTTGACCGATGAAGGCCTTGATGAGAAAATTGTACTGCGATCAGATGGTACGGCAGTATATATGACCCAAGATATTGGTACGGCAATACAACGAGTAAAGGATTATTCTGATATCACAGGTATGGTCTATACGGTCGGAAATGAACAGGATTATCATTTTAAAGTGCTTTTTCTGATTTTGAAAAAACTCGGTTTTACATGGGCAGAGCGTTTACATCATTTAAGTTATGGAATGGTTGATTTGCCCAGTGGTAAAATGAAGAGTAGGGAAGGTACTGTTGTGGATGCTGATGATTTAATGATTGATATGTCAGAAACAGCGGCCAAAATCTCAGAAGAATTAGGGAAATTGGATGACTATTCTGTTACAGAGAAACAAGGATTATTTAAGATGATTGGCTTAGGAGCTTTGAAATATTATATATTGAAAGTGGACCCTAAAAAAAGAATTCTTTTTGACCCTGAAGAGTCGGTTGATTTTCAAGGGAATACAGGGCCATTTATTCAATACACATACGCCAGAATACAATCTATACTTCGCAAAGGGGACGAGATAGCGAATGTTTGGGATTCCGAGGTTGAACCTGCTATGGAATTACATTCCAAGGAGAAAGAGTTATTAAAACAGGTTCAAGCTTTTCCTGAAACCATTCAATTGGCGGCAGAAAATTATAGTCCAGCTCTCATCGCAAATTATACGTATGATTTGGTAAAGGAGTTTAATTCTTTTTATCAGCAGGTATCAATTTTGGGCGAATCTGTTGAGCAAAAGAAAGTTTTTAGAGTACAACTTTCGAAAAAAGTGGGTGAAGTGATCCAGTCTGCATTTTTATTGCTGGGGATTCAAGTTCCTGAGAGGATGTAGAATTGGTTAAATAGGGAAATGAGTTTATATGTTTTTGATAAAATTCTTCAAAAGACTTGCTCTATGTACTATAGTTTGGGCAGGAGCCTGTTCTGACTCATCAACAGAGGATTCCATTATTTATGAAAACAATGGGGAGAAAAGAGTTGTTGGGTATTTGCCCTACTATCGTTTTTTTAATAGTAACAAAATTGATTATTGCAAATTAACCCATCTTAACCTGGCCTTTGCAAACCCTGATAATGAAGGTAACCTTATTGTTCCAGAAAGCATAAATGATGTGGTGAATGACGCTCGGAGCAGAAATGGGGATATCCTCATTTTTATTTCTCTCGCAGGTGGCAGCCTCTCTGTCGAGCAAGAAATAAATTGGTCTTCGTTTGTTGATGATAATACCAAAACAAGCACCCTTGTTGATAAAATAATAGACTATGTATTGTTAAATGATTTGGATGGGGTTGATGTAGATTTAGAATGGAGTCATGTTACTATTGGATACAGTAATTTTATTTTGACATTAAATCAGGCATTGAAAAAAGAAGATAAACTTCTAACTGCTGCACTACCAAATAATACGCGATTTGAACATATTAACGATGCAGCGCTTGCCGCGTTCGATTTTATAAATATTATGGCTTATGATGGCACAGGGCCATGGAACGCTAATAATCCTGGCCAGCATAGCTCTTATGATTTTGCTGAGAATGGGATTGACTTTTGGAATAGCTCTCAAAATATAAACTCCGATAGACTAACACTTGGAGTTCCTTTCTATGGATACGATTTTACCAATCAAGAAGTTGTGTCATTCACTTATGGGCAAATGATTGAAGAGAGCACTGAGTTTGCCGACTTAGATGAATCTACACAGCGGTACTATAATGGAAGATCTACTATAGAAAGGAAAGTGGAATTGGCAGTAAAGAGAACAGGTGGTATTATGATTTGGGAGCTTGGTCAAGATTCATTTGATCAATATTCATTGCTCAATACGATTCATAATAAGTTTACGGTGATGAAGGTTAAGACTACAGGAATGTGTGGCAATTAGTTATTTGAAATAAAAAACCTCACAAGTAGATTAACTTCTGAGGTTAGTCGCTATTACTTTTAAGCTTATTATTTAGCTGTTGATTTACCCTTTTTGAAAATTATCTTTTCTTGTGTGAATTGGTAGGCGGCTTCAAGAAAATCTACTATTTGAGGCCAGTTTGCATTTGGTTCAAAATAATTTTTGTAGTGCTTACGAGTATGAATTTTTAATACGTCACCTTCGATTTTGGCAGAACTAATGAATCCACCAGAGGCATTTTCAATATTCACATTCAATTTGTCAAGACCTCCAACAGAATATCCAATAGGAATTTTCAATTCAATGGTGTTTTCAAAAGACCTTGGCGAGTACATGTAAACGTTATTTGTACGTGCTTTTTCTTTCTCTGTTAAACTAACTTGGCCGCCGACTAATCTCCCAACTTCAAAAATATAGTTCTTTCCTGCTTTTTTTACCAATTGGTTTTCAATGGTAAAATACTCTTTAGTTACTAACGGACTTTCGTGACCATATCTACCCGTTTCCAAAATTTCATACGTATGTTCGTCTATAGTCAAATCGTACTCTTTTTCAGTCTGTTTTTTTATAGATTCCCCTTGCCTTTTCTTCAGTTTGGAAATTAACGCATGTGACTCTTTCTGGATTTGGTCTTTTCGTTTTTTCTTTTTTACCTGTTTGTCTATATAGTTTTGGTTGTTGAATTTCTTATAGTCTTCATTTATATAGTCAAAATAATAAAGTAGGTCTTCTTGGGCAGAACTTTTGCTGTTCCCCTTGTAGGCCACGTTTTTTTCAACCTTGAAACCACTAAAATCTTCATTGAGGGTAATTATAGCGTTATCTACAGTGCCATTATCTTCAAAAGAGGTTTTTCTGGTTGAGACTGTCTTAATGTTGTTCAACTTGTTTTTGCCATCAATCTTGTTAAGGGCATAGACTTCGGTATTTTCAAACTTATACGCTAGCTCATCAATATCGGAATGTTGCGACAATGGTGGAACATATAATGTTTTTCCGTTTACATGAACTTCTAAAAAAGTCGAGATTTCACTTTTAAAAAGAACGTCCTTTATGGTGCCTTCATACCTTGGGACAGCAAGAATACGGTCAAATTTTATTTCATGCCTATCTAAGTATTCAGCCATCAATGAGGTATTCTCAAATGCATCAAAATGGTCATCATAAGCAGTGCTGCCATAGACCATGTTAGGAATGATCTCGGTTTGGGCATAGACCGATCGCTCTATGAATTGAGTGAGGTAAAAATGTCTAAAATAATAGTACGCCTGTTTTATCTTTTCTTCTTCAGAAAGGTTATGACCTTCAAAAAACTTGTCTAATTCCCTGAATCTTGAGTTCTTCGCGTCATAATCCCAGTGATCATGGTAAAGCTCTAGAACGTCTTCTTTTGACACCACCTTTTTGATTACATCTTCATCTTCGGAAATGAAATCGAAAATTCTGTTCTCATGACTTCCTCTGCGTGCAAAAGTTACTTGAAACTTGTAATAGGGTAATTCTATTTGAGGATAATACCAAAATGGGAAATCGTTCTTATCTATGTTTTCTGCCTTAAGTGTATACCTTCTGTCATTTCTTTTGTCAGTCTTTATTTCGGCAAGCTCGGGAGCACCGTTATAGCTGTTGAAATTGATGAAAAAATCATTTTCGGTGTTGAATTTCAATACCATCTCTTTAATAGGGTATTCATCGCTTATGGTTCGTGTTATGGGTTCAAAAGTGTACCCGTATTTTTGTTTAAAGGGTTCTATGCTATAGATGTAATAATCTAATATATCACCTTCCTCTAATCCGGATATAGCCAATTTATATTCATCATCGGCCCTGACCGCTTCTTCATCAATCTCAATTTCTTTTTCAGAACCATCTGGTTTTATGATTTTTACCCCTACATAGTTGGTGCCTCTTCTTCCCCAACCTTTTCTAGCCCTCAATCTTTTGGTGAATGAAAATTCAGAATGATCGTCAATAGCCGCTTTATCCAATAGCATAATTCGTTTTCTAAATGAGTGTACATAATCTACCTGCTTGGCAAATTTGTGGTAATCATAGAAGTACTCCTTATAAAGAATAACGGCCGACTGATCTTGCCATTTTGATGGTATATCTGCATTTTCTTTTTGGGTGTCGTTTGCACCCCAGAAGATCTCTTTTATCTCAATTTCCTTTTTGGATTGTGCAACAATCGAAAATGTGCATAAACTAACGAACAGGCAAATTATTGATTCTTTGTTGATCATGTTTAGGTTGTTTATTTGGTATTATTGTTTTTGATAAGTATCACTTGTTCTTGGTAGATATTGTTCAGTTGTTTGACGGCTGAATTCCATTTCTCAAAATTAGTTTTGGTAATCGCTGCCTTATTTAATACAAACTTTTTGTTATACTCAAGAGTATTGTTCTTTTTGATAATTGTTATTGAAATGTTGAAATCTTCAGTTTGTACATTGAAATCTTCAGGAATCTCTTTTATACTATAGCCGTTCGGAATTTTTAATGTAGTGTTATACTCAACGTGTGTTTTATACGGGAACTCCAAATCAAGTTCTCTTTCGGAAAGGTCCAAATCTTTAAAATGATTCCCGTATTCCAAATCAATGTAAACCTCGTCATCAAAAGAAGAGATTTTATTGTCCAAAGAAATAGAATAATCAATAGTTATATCATTGTCCCTATTTTCCAAGTCTGTTGTATTGACATCAGTGACTTGACAATTTTTATCCGCTTTACTCAAATAGGCATTAAGAGCGTTCTCTTTTTTGTTTGTCTTGATTGAATTATAGCTATGTAAAAAGTGCGACCTGCTTTCTCCCTGATAGGTCTTATTTACCGTTCCGATAATTTTATCATCGGAAATCTCAAAGTCATAGTTTGTAATTTCCTTATTCTTGGAAGCAATCCCATTGGGGATGTTATCTAAAATATACTCATCACCATTTTCTATTAAAACTGGTCTTCCTTGAATGCGTTCAGCATATTCACCAAAGGAGTTATATTTTTCTGTGCTATCTAAGAAATATGTTTTTCCGTTGTCAATAAGTGAACAAATCATGTGATTGTCTACAGCTAAACTTGGGATAGAATAGTCATAGGCGATTCTCTTAGTGCCAATCCAAGTTAATCTGGCATCAAAACCCGCGAGAACCAGCATTTTTTTAGTGAGATTGGCCATACCTTTACAATCACCATAACGTTTGGTAAATACATTCTGTGATTCATCGGGTTTAAAACCGGCAATACCATCTTCAAAAGCTATATATCTTATATTGTCCTGAACCCAGTAGTAGATATTTTTGATTTTCTCATCATCTGTCTTGGCATCTTCGGTAAGTTCATCGACTTTACTTTTTAGGACAGCTGTATCATCTTCCATACTATCAACCAAAGATTTGTACCAATCGTATAATTGTTGGGTTTCAGGAAACAAGTTTACCTTGTTTTCGTCCTTGGTCATTGATTTGGCAATTACTAGAACATGTGGTTGATAGTGTGATGGTCCTGGGGCATTCTTTTCTGTTGGAAAAGCAGGCATGTTTTTTATGGTATACGTATACTCAGTGGCTTTTTTCTTTTCGTCGTATTTTTCTTCTTTATTGATTTCATATCCTTCAAGATTAAATTCCATTACTTTCAATTGTAACCAATCAGGGATATAAAATGATACTTTCTTTTCTAGAATAGGGTATTCATTATTAAAGGCGATTTTAGTAAAGTACTTTATATCGCTATATTCTTTTTCAAGGTTGTATTTGTATTTGTACCCTTTGACAGGAAAGTCAATATTCATGTATTTGACCCGGGCATCATGATAAAAAATGTCACCACTTTCATAAAATTCATCTTTTACCGCAAAATATTTTGGCTTACCATTTCTGAGCTTTGTGCTAAAATTTTTGATTTTGGTTGTGTTGTCGTACATGACATATTTCTGAATGTCTGACCTTGGCACAATATTCATTAATTCCTCGTTGAGTTTCTGGTTCACCTCCACAAGATTATCTGATTTATTGTAATCAAAGGTTATGTTTTCATTACTGTTGAGAATAAGAATCTCATCATCGGGATAGATTGAGCTCAATAACTCGGCATGGGCTATGTGTTCTTCAGTTGGGTTAACACTTTTTTGTGCAGTTATATTTGTAATAATTAAAAGCGCTGAACAAATGAAGGAATAAGAAGTTTTCATTCTAAAAACGTAGGTTGGTTTGGGTTGATTATATTAACTTTTAAAACGTTAAAATATTGTCTTGTTCAACCAGAATAATCCTCACTATGTTCGATATAGTAGGAAAAGAAGTAGAATTAATAGAGTGACTAATTTTAAAATTTCAGTCTAAAACTAAAATTGGGTGTTAGACCTAAAGAAACACTCTCTACCGTTTCAACTTCGTCATTACTATTTAGACGGTAATACGTGTTGAGAATGTTTTTACGATTTGTGACATTCAGTATTGATACACCTACTGTCGCCTTAATTTTAGGAAGGAGGTCAAAATCATACAAGGCTGAGGTGTCAACTCTTAAGAATTCGGGCAATCGGCTGCTATTTGGTTCTTGAAAAGTAATTCTACTAGGAAAGAAATTAGTGTTAACCGGATTGTTTTCCTCAGGTTTGGTAAATGGCTTTCCGCTCCTATAATTTAACCCGACACCAATTCTAAAATCATTATAGGTGTAATTACCTGCAAAAGTAAGCGTATGCCTAACATCTAGATTGTTGGGAAATGTACTGGGAACAACATCATCAAAAGTATAATTATTAACGTTGTAGGTATAACTTAACCATGCGCTATAATCTGCTGTTTTTTTATTAATCAGAAACTCGATTCCTTTCACATCATAACTGCCGATTTCTTCATTGAATTGATCTTTGCTTTGGAATCCTTGGGTTCGGGCACTAATTCCATTGACTTGTTTATAAAACGCCTCAGCCCCAACATATAGGCTGTGATGGTCATAATTTAAGCCAATTGAACCTTGTTTGCTTTTTGTAATTGGCAAAGGTACTAGTGCGTTTTCTGGGTCGGCGATGTACCATCTACGTTTTTCAATTCCTAAAAAATTCTGTTCTAAATCTACAACTTGATGCGTGGATTGACTTTTAAACTCCCCTTGCAATTCAATATTAAAATCTTGGGATAGCTCATAATTGACATTTAAGCGAGGTTCAACAATATATTCACTGAAAGTGTCAAGATTTTCAACATAGTTTACGCGAGCTCCTCCTCTTGCAAAAAGCTTTTCGTCTGGGGACCTATATTCCACTTCTGAAAAAACCGAATGTGAGCGCAAAACGTTTTTAATTTTATTAAAATAAGGAGGTTGACTAACTTCTGAAAAATTGAACACTCCTGTTTCTCTTAAGTTGTAACCATTTAACCAATGTAACGCATCACTTAGTTGAAACCGTGTATTCAAAACAAGCGCGGTTTCTATTACTTCGTTTTCCTGCGATAGGATTTGGGGAGAATTCACCGTGGTGTTCTCCGAATCAAGGTCATAATGGGTGTAATATGTGTTGATCTTTGTTGAGAAAACATCACTCCAATTGCTTTCTAAGCTTCCTCCTATAGAAAGATTTGTTTGGTTTAACCTGCTGTTGGTTTCACGTAATGAAGTTATGTTTTGTTCTGTGTAATCAAGATGATTGTTGATATTGATAAAACTGACCCTGATTTTATGATTTTCATTTATGTCATATAAAAGTTTACCCGTAAAATCGTAGAAATAAAAATCTTCCGTTCTGTTGATTTCATCCGACTGCCCGGTCCCGCCTTTGATTTGAGTATCTTGAAATGCTCTTTTAAAAAATTCATCGTAGGTTGGGGTATTGAAAAAATCGGTTAACGATCTTCTTCCTGAAAACTGAAATGCTGCATTATGCGCAATAGGTACCTGCCCATATATATCTCCGTTAATCAAGTTAAATCCTGCTCCACCAGCTAAATAATCGGTAATTTGATTATTGGTTTTAATATCAAGAATACCACTGACTCCACCGCCATATTCTGCGCTAGTACCATTTTTAATTAAGGTAACCTTTTCGGTCAGGTAGGGATTAAAGGCAGAAATCAGACCAAAAAAATGACCTGACTGGTACATTCTGATGCCGTCCCAAAGAATAAGATTTTGGTCATTGGTTCCGCCACGAATGTTGATATTGGATACAGTTTCATCAATACTTTTTATTCCTGGTAGTGCCTGAATGGTTTGTAATACATCTGGTTCAATTAACCCTGGAAGTATACCAAAGTCATTGGTTTGTAGTTGAATACTTGCATCCGGTTCTTTGCTTAAACCGGTTGTCAAGAACTGATGTACAATAACCTCTTCCAATTGCTCAAATTTTTCATCCAGCAGAAGTGTTTTGCATGGGTTGGCCCCTGTCAATTCTTTGGCGGCAATGAACAAAGGTTTAAAGCCTATATGTTTGATTTGAATGATTGCATCTCTTGGAATATTCTCAAAATTGAAAGCTCCATTTTCATCGGTTATACCTGCAACAGAACTTCCCAGCACCTCTATGGTTGAACCATTTACCGTATTTTCTTTGAAATTATCAAGAACCGTTGCGCAAATATCCACCGTAGTGCTTTTAGTCAGGGTATAATAGCGAGTATTAAGTTTTTGAATTTTAATCTGCGTTTGTTCCTGCAGATTCAATAGAATTTCCTGTAGGTTCTGATTTTCAGGAATAACGATGTTAATTTTATCAATGTCCTCATCAACAAAAGAAAACTTTATTTCAAAACGTTGCTCCAATATTTGAAGGTAAGTGACTAGGTTTTGGGAATCACCAACGTCTTCCTGTGCTATTATGTTTTTTGGGTAAAACGATAGTAACAGAAAAGATAAAACAATTAAGAATTGCTTATGGCGTTTCTTGGGCATAGAACAACACTTTATTTCCTTCTAATTTAAACTTTATTTGAGAAGGAACACTAATACTTTGTAACGCCAATTCTGTATTTGTGTTGCTAAAAGTGCCTGTAAATAATGTATTAATACTAATATTTTGTGTTTCAACCTTAATGTTGTGCTGTCTCTGAAATTCATCAAGGACATATTTTAAAGGAATACTCTTGAAAGAACTTTCATTGTTCATCCATGATGGTGTCTCCGCATTCGGTTTGTCAGTATCTATTACTTTACCATCGATTGCCAAGAAAGAAGTCCCGGCTGGTAGTTTGGTTTCTTCATTGTTGAAGGTTACACTTACCAATCCTTCATAACAAGTAACCTCAAAATAACCTTCTCTATTTTCAACATTGAACTGGGTTCCCAACACCACCACATCTCCATGATCTGTGGATACTGTAAATCGTTTTCCTTTGGCCACTTTGAAAAAAGCCTCTCCTTCCAAAGAAACATTTCTTTCTTCATCCCATTTCTTTTCGCTATAGGATATTTGTGATTCGGCATTTAAAAGAATCTCCGATGCATCTGGGAGTACTACCTCTTTATTTTCAGCATATTGGGTAGCAATATTTTCGTTCAAAGTATTCAGATAAAAATAAGAGCCCACCATAATAAGTGTTACAGCAGCAGCCACTCTTAAGAACCTTTTAAAAGGTTTCAATTGAATCACTTTATCCTCCTGTAGAACCCGTTTATTTTTAACAGCCTCTAGAGCATTTTCTATATTAAAATCAGGCCCTTCCAAAGTACTGGAGGTCTCTCGAATTCGTTTATAAGAAGTGTACTCGTCAGATTTCTTGAATTCTGCGAGTTCAGCCTCTGTGAGTTCGTTATTGAGCCATTTAGCCAAGTAATTTTCTTGCATGATTTCTAGCTTTATATCTTAATAACAATTCAAATTAAAAAAACCCTACTTTTAAATTCCATCTATTTGTTCGCGTAGCGTTTTAAGCGCCAAATGCATACGCTTTTCAATCGCTTTTACGCTTACCCCTTCCATTTCTGCAATCTGGGCATATTTCTTTCCGTCGATTCTATTTAACAAGAAGGTAGTTCGTTGGTTTTCAGGAAGTGCGTTCAACGCGTCGTCCAATTTTTTCTTGAATTCGTTTTCCTCCATTAAAAATTCTGGGGACTCAAAATTGGTTGTATTTACTTTATCGGCATGTTTTAATCGTACTTTCTCGGCCTTTATTACATTAAGGTATAGATTGTTCGCTATAGTATAAACGTATGCCTTGGCTTTTTCTGGCGTAACCTTCGCGCAGTTCTCCCAAAGTTTTACAAAGGCCTCTTGCACCGCATCATTCGCCTTTTCTTCATTACCGAATTTATAATATATATAGTTAAAAACCGTTTTGGAATTAGCCCTGAAGAGATTGCTATATACCTCTTCTTCACATACGTTGTCCTGAGTATTGGAGTTCAATTAGATTGGTTTTACTCCAAAGATATTTGAAAAAAATGAAATAACGGGGTAGGGTATTTTTAAAGTTGGTTGTTTTAAAGTCATACGAACAAAAAAAATCCAAATCGTTATGAAAAAGTTTTTTAGTTACACATTTTACTCTAGCCTACTGGTAATGGCATTAACATTCACTTCTTGTCAGGATGAGTTTGAGAAATTACCTGAGGATGAGGCCCAAGAACAAGCGATAAATGCAAGTTCATCAACTGCCAAGTTGATAGAGGATACATGCTCTAATGATGGGTCATTTGACAATATAGTTGATGAATCAAGTTGTTTCAACATCAATTTTCCATATACGGTTAACGTAAACGGAGTTGAATTAACAATTAATTCAATAGAGAATCTTGATATGATCGAGGAGATTTTTGATGCTTTGGAAGATGATGAGGATGTTTTAGACATTATTTTCCCAATAACAATCACTATGGCAGATTATGCCGAAGTAACCATTAATGGTATTGAGGATTTACGTGAACTGGCCCAGGATTGTAAAGAAGGTGGTGATGATGACGATATTGAGTGTATAGATTTTGTATATCCTATTACGATGTACACTTTTGATCTTAATAATGAAGAAACAGGGAATATTATTGTTGAGAGTGATAAAGATCTTAGAAGATTTTTTGCGGGACTTGACAAGGATGACCTGATAAGTATGGATTTTCCTGTAACTCTGAAATTGTATGATGATACTGAAATGGTGGTTAATTCAAATGCTGAAATGGCTGCGGCAATAGAAAATGCGAAAGAGTTATGTGATGAAGATGATGATAATGATCATAACGATGATGACTTTACCCAAGAAAGATTAGAAGAGTATTTGGTTGAGTGCCCGTGGTTAATTCATGAGGTTAAAAGAGATAATCAATTACAGACAGACCAATATATTGATTACGTGATGAATTTCACCGAAGATGGTGCAGTTAAGGTTGTTGACCGCGAGGGTAATGAATTGAATGGAACATGGTCTACTAGAGTAGCAGAGCATAAAGTAATGTTGAAGATGGAGTTTGATGACTTGGTTGATTTTACTTTAGAATGGTTTGTTTATGAATTGGGTGAAGGTAGAATCAAGATTTATGGTGATGACGGAAACCGTATTATAATGCACAGAGGTTGTGATATTATTAATGATGATCCAAACACACTGAGAGAAGTGTTAACTGAATGTAGTTGGATAATAAAGAGAGTGTTCAACGAAGGTCAGGAAATCAAAAGGTTGTTAGGATTTGAATTCAATTTCGAACCAGAAGGTGTTGTTACATTGAGTAGTGGAGATATTGTATCTCAAGGTACTTGGGAGATAACCACAAATGAGCAAGGACGTTTGGTAATGGCAATAACTATGGGAGAAGAGCCTGGTGTTAGTTTTGAATGGCCATTGTCTGACTTAAGAGATGATAGACTAAAATTCTCAATACCCGGAACAGATTATGAGTTGGTTCTTGAAAGAAATTGTGATAATGACGATAACGACGAAGATGTAACTTGGATTAGAGGGTTGTTCAATGAAACCGAATGGGAATTAGCTTTGTTCAATCAAAATGAGGATCCAATGGTTGAAGCTTATGGTGGTTTCATTTATAAGTTCAGTACAGATGGTGCGATTACCGTTCTAGATCAGGACATGCAAGAGATTAGTACTGGCAAATGGTATGTGTATAGAAATAGTGATGAAAAATTGGAAATGATAATTAGGTTCGAGCCTGGAAGTAATTTCCAACCTCTTAGCAATGACTATAAAATTCTAGAGGTTGAAGAAAATCGAATAGAATTAAAGCACGAAAATCGCTATGGCGGCTATGACCATTTGATTTTTGAGAAGATATAATATATTGATTCCCAATGCAATTTGTGTTGGGGGTCTTTTTTAATACCCCTAAATTCTAACCTATGAAAAAAAGAATAATGTTTATGGCATTTGCCATACTGAGCATGGGATTAATAATTTCATGTGATAAGGATGAAACAGAAGTTGAACAAGAGATTACATCGGCTGATATGTCTAAAATTAAGACGGCAGTTGAATCTGGTGATTGGAAAATAACTGATTATTCAGATGCTGGCTCTAATGAAACCATCAATTATGAAGGCTTCAATTTCACATTCAACAATGATGGTACTTTAGGAGCTACAGATGGGAGTACTTCGGTATCTGGTGCTTGGTCTTTGAAATCTACAGATAATGACGAGTTGGATTTCAATATATTCTTTACAACCCCAGATATTTTTGAGGAGCTTGCAGATGATTGGGAAATAAAGAAATACTCAAGTTCAAAAATTGAACTTATCGATGTAAGCACAGAGGATAGTAGCACTGATTATTTGACTTTCGAAAAAATATAACCCTTTTTTGCCCCACAACCCTTGAAAAAGCATTCATTTTAAATGGGTGCTTTTTTGTTTTTATTAAAATGAAGAAAAAGTTTATAGGTTTAACAAAACTCAACAATCAACGATTCTTATTAACACTCACTTGCCTATGGACACTATATTTCTTTACTTTGCAAACCTCCGCTAACAATGCAAGAATATGTTTGATAATTTAAGCGAAAAGCTAGATAAAGCACTGCACGTCCTAAAAGGACATGGGCAGATTACCGAAATAAATGTTGCTGAAACGACCAAAGAAGTCCGTAGGGCTTTATTGGATGCTGATGTTAACTTTAAGATAGCCAAAGAATTTACCAATAGGGTAAAAGAGAAAGCTTTGGGCCATAATGTATTGACTTCTTTACAACCAGGCCAATTAATGGTCAAAATTGTAAAAGATGAACTAACCCAGCTAATGGGAGGTGAAACCGAAGGTATTGACCTTTCAGGCACTCCTTCAGTGATTCTGATGTCTGGTTTACAGGGTTCTGGTAAAACCACGTTCTCAGGTAAATTGGCCAATTTTCTTAAGACAAAAAAATCAAAGAAACCATTATTGGTTGCCTGTGATGTTTATCGCCCAGCTGCGATTGATCAGTTACACGTTGTTGGTGACCAAATAGGTATTGAGGTTTATTCCGACAGGGAAAATAACGATCCTGTTTCGTTGGCGCAAGCAGGTGTGGCACATGCAAAGGCAAATGGGCATAATGTGGTAATTATAGATACCGCTGGTCGACTTGCTGTGGATGAAAAGATGATGACCGAAATATCGAACATTCATGGTGCGGTTAAACCACAGGAAACGTTGTTTGTTGTCGATTCCATGACAGGGCAGGACGCAGTGAATACTGCTAAAGCCTTTAATGACGTCTTGAATTTTGATGGGGTTATATTAACCAAATTAGATGGTGATACACGTGGTGGTGCTGCTATTTCAATTAAATCAGTTGTAGATAAGCCGATTAAATTCATTGGTACTGGTGAGAAGATGGAGGCCATTGATGTGTTCCATCCATCAAGAATGGCTGAACGTATTTTAGGAATGGGAGATGTTATATCTCTTGTTGAAAGGGCCCAAGAGCAGTTTGATGAAGAGGAAGCCCGCAAAATCCAAAAGAAAATCGCCAAGAATAAATTTGGTTTTGATGATTTCTTGAACCAGATCCAACAAATTAAAAAGATGGGTAACATCAAGGATCTTATGGGCATGATTCCAGGAGCGGGTAAAGCTTTAAAAGGACTTGACATAGATGATGACGCTTTCAAACATATTGAGGCCATCATTCATTCTATGACACCTGATGAGCGCTCAAACCCTTCTAAATTGAACGCTAGTCGTAAAAAACGAATTGCAAAAGGCAGTGGTCGTGATGTTCCAGAGGTAAATCAGCTTCTAAAACAATTTGACCAAATGGGTAAAATGATGAAAATGATGCAAGGCGGTGGCGGTAAAAAGATGATGCAAATGATGGGTGGCATGAAAGGTATGCGACCATAATTTTTTAAGTAAAGCAACAACCATAATAAATCATTAGACACATGACAATTCTAGACGGGAAAAAGGTTTCCAACGAAATAAAAGAGGAAATTGCTTTAGAAGTGACCAAGATGAAGGAAAACGGGGAAAAAGTTCCTCATTTGGCTGCAATTATTGTGGGTAATGATGGCGCTAGCCTTACCTACGTAGGTAGCAAAGTTCGTTCTTGTGAGCGTGTTGGATTTGAATCTACCTTGGTTCAAATGCCTAACACCACTTCGGAGGTAGAGTTACTTAATAAAATTGAAGAGTTGAACCAAAATGATGATATTGATGGGTTTATAGTACAATTGCCATTACCTGACCAGATTGATACGCAAAAAGTACTTATGGCCGTTGATCCTGATAAAGATGTTGATGGTTTTCATCCTACGAATTTTGGCAAAATGGCGTTGGACATGAGTACATTCATACCAGCGACCCCATTTGGAATTTTGGAACTTATTGAAAGATACGGGGTAGAAACCCAGGGGAAGCATACCGTAGTTATCGGTAGAAGCCATATTGTTGGTAGACCTATGAGTATTCTTATGGGCCGTAAAGGATTCCCAGGCAACTCAACTGTCACCTTAACCCATAGCCGTACCAAGAATATCACGCAAATTACTTCTCAGGCAGATATTATCATATCGGCATTGGGTGTGCCTAAATTTTTAAAGGCTGAAATGGTCAAGGACGATGCCGTTATTATTGATGTGGGTATTACCCGTGTACCAGATGAAACTCGAGAAAGAGGATACTATATTACCGGTGATGTAGATTTTGAAAATGTAAGCAAAAAAGCCTCTTTTATTACGCCAGTTCCAGGAGGTGTTGGTCCAATGACCATTGCCATGTTACTTAAGAATACTTTATTGGCGAGAGAACGTCATAGAAGTAGGGCGTAAGGTCAATAGTCTTCCAGTATCATCTTGGCTTCAATACTATCATTGGGTGTAATTACATCCAAATCATTACTATCATCATAATCACAACTGCTCATACAGATTATCGCGTAAAGTAGTATTCCAATAAAAAATAACTTCTTCATAGGTGGTAATTTAGTAGGTATTATTACCATGTTATGCTATCTAAATAACGTCAAAAAGTTGAAAATGTTACCTGTATACAGACGTGAGGTTTGATTGATTGCCTGCAATTCAGTACCTTTTGTAGATAATCAACCTTCAACATGAAAAACCTCATACTTATTTCCCTTTTTTGTTTGCTATGTATATATGGTTGCAATACCCCAACCAAAAACCAGAACAGTATTGCCATTTCTTTCTCAGAAAGTGTGAATGTAGAGGAATTAGATGGGCGCCTACTATTAATGTTGTCCAATAATGACGAAAAGGAACCGCGTTTTCAAATTAATGATGGATTAAACACCCAACTGATTTTTGGAATGAATGTAGATAATATGAAAGCTGGAGAATCTATAACTTTTGACGATTCAGTATTTGGTTATCCATATGCATCACTCAAAGATGTGCCTCCGGGAGAGTATAATGTACAGGCCTTATTGCATGTTTACGAAACCTTTGACCTTTCTACCGGTCATACGGTGAAATTGCCAATGGATAATGGCGAAGGGCAACAATGGAACAGGTCGCCTGGAAACTTGTACAGCAAACCATTCAAGATTACAGTAACTGAAAGCGGTATTCATAATGTAGAGGTTGTTATGGATGAGGCAATTCCACCAATAGAAGAACCCAAGGATACTGAGTGGATAAAACACATAAAAGTTAAATCAGAAAAACTATCGGAGTTTTGGGGTAGGGATGTATTCTTGGGCGCACATGTGTTATTGCCCAAAGGGTTTAATGAGCATCCTGAGGCCAAATATCCTTTGATGGTTTTTCATGGTCATTTTCCATCAGATTTTGGCGGTTTTAGAACCACACCACCTGATCCAAATATGAAACCAGAGTACTCGGCTCGTTTTAGTATGGAAGGTTATAACATAATCCAGGAGCAGGAATCATACGATTTTTATAAACGATGGAATGAACCTGATTTTCCGAGGTTCCTGATTATTGAGATTCAACACCCTACTCCGTATTATGATGATTCTTATGCAGTTAATTCTGCCAGCCAAGGACCCTATGGTGACGCCATTACTTACGAATTGATTCCAGAGATTGAGAAGCAATTTCGAGGAATGGGAGAAGGGTGGTCACGTTTTTTATATGGTGGTTCAACAGGTGGTTGGGAAGCATTGGCCGTACAGGTCAAATACCCTGAAGAATACAATGGTTGCTTTGCGGCTTGTCCCGACCCAATAGATTTTAGGGCATATTGCCTTACTAATATTTATGAGGATGAGAATGCCTATTATTACGATAGCGGTCATAAAAAGCTTGAAGTTCCATCACACCGTGATTATCTGGGGCAAATTCAATCTACATTGCGACAGGGTAATCATTTGGAATTGGTGCTGGGCGACAAATCTAGATCTGGACAACAATGGGATATATGGGAAGCAACCTATTCTCCTCAAGGGGAAGATGGTTATCCTGTACGACTTTGGGATAAAATGAGCGGGGATATTGACCATAAAGTCGCTGAATATTGGAAAGAGAATTTTGATTTAAGACATATTTTAGAAAGGGATTGGGATAAGTTAGGCGATAATCTAAAAGGAAAAATACATATCTATTGTGGCGATATGGACAACTATTACCTTAATAATGCGGTTTATTTAATGGAAGACTTTTTAGAGAGTACCACTGAGCCGTATTATGGTGGTGAGGTCACTTATGGTGATAGGGACGAACATTGTTGGAATGGTGACCCAGACCAACCCAACGCCATAAGTCGAATGCGTTATAATTCAATGTATGTTCCAAAAATAATGAAGCGTATAGCAGAAAGCGCACCCAAAGGGGCAGATTTAACAAGTTGGAGATATAAATAGTAGGAAATGAAGAATAAGTCCAATAAGGTTTCTTGGCTGGTATTTGTGGTATTGGCGGTAGCAGTAGGATTATATCCGCTTATTTATTTTTTTATTGACAGACAGTTTGGGCTTTTAGGCTCTAAATCACCTGAATTGCTTGCAAATACACTATGGAATATTGGGTTTTACGGGCATATTTTACTCGGGGGATTGGCGCTTTTTATCGGTTGGGCGCAATTCAGTAAAAAACTAAGAAAAGTCAATCTGAAAATGCACAGGAATGTTGGTAAACTGTACATTATTTCCGTTCTGATAAGCGGAATTTGTGGGGTGTATATTGCATTCTATGCAACAGGTGGGATTATCGCCTCCCTTGGTTTTATTTGTTTGGGATTATTATGGCTCTTCACTACAATTAAGGCATATACAGCAGTCCGAAATAAGGATATTACTTTACATAAAGGTTTTATGATCTACTCCTATGCCGCCTGTTTTGCAGCCGTGACCTTGAGAATTTGGTTGCCCATTTTGAACATTATTTTCGAGGATTTTGCCATCGCCTACCGAATTGTAGCATGGCTTTGCTGGGTGCCTAATATGATCTTCGCATTCTTTTGGGTGCGCAAAAGAGGTTTTGCAATAGGATAACTACTTCAAATATTTCAAGATTTGCGTATTCTTTGCAAGAATATAACTCAAATTTCTGAGCACATTTCATTAACTTGTATGTTCTTAAATTAAGAATATAACAATCATTAATATATGAGAAAATTACTCTTTACGCTAACTTTCATTTTTGGGTTTTTAATATCCTGTTTGGCACAGACAGGCAAGGTGTACGATAATTTGTCAATGACCAGTAAAATATTGGATGGTGAAAGAAAGTATGCTGTGTACCTTCCTCCGGATTATGAAACTTCGGAACGTAGTTACCCAGTTATGTATTTGTTGCATGGAGCGACTGACGACCACACGGGTTGGGTACAGTTCGGCGAGGTGTTGAGAATTACTGATAATGCGATAAAAGACGGCACTGCAACGCCTATGATAATTGTAATGCCAGATGCCGATACTGGTCGTATGGGGTATTTCAATGTAGGTGATTGGAAATATGAAGATTTTTTCTTTGAGGAATTTATGCCTCATGTGGAAAAGAAATATCGTATCAAAAGTGAAAAAAAATATCGTGCAGTAGCGGGACTTTCAATGGGAGGAGGAGGATCCTTTATGTATGCACTTCGACACCCGGAACTGTTTTCCTCAGCTTGCCCTTTAAGCGCTTACGTTGGCCCTTTGACTAAAGAAAACATGAAACGGCAAGGTGAAAGAAGAGGTGAAAAATATACAGATGCTGAAATAAAATCTTATATGAAAAATTACGATGCGCTCAATCTAGTAGAAAGTGTTGCTGTTGAGAAAATAAAATCTGTTCGTTGGTATATAGATTGTGGAGATGACGATTTCTTGTTTGAAGGTAATAGTTTGGTACATATTGCTATGAAAAAGAAAGATATTCCACATGAATATCGCGTTCGTAATGGGGCCCATAGTTGGACCTACTGGAGAGAGTCTTTGCCCAAGGTCTTAGAGTTTGTTTCACAGGCATTTCATCAATATTAAATATATGAGTATTAAAAGATTGGTATTACAAGTATTGGCTGCAGTGATACTCTATGTTGGGATTTCATTGATATTGGAGAAGGAGTATACGAATGATATTATTCTTCGAGAAATTCTTGAAGGCGTGGTATTTGGACTTCTTTATGGTGTATTTATTTGGTTTAGAGAGAAGTTTAGGAATAAAAAAAATTAGTATGATTTATAGACGGTTCGGAAGAACAGATTGGCAGGTAAGCGAAATTGGTTATGGTATGTGGGGCATGGGTGGATGGAAAGAGTCTGATGATGTGCAATCCGCAAAATCACTTGATTTAGCTGTTGAAAATGGAGTTAATTTTTTCGATACTGCCTGGGGTTATGGTGAGGGTCACAGTGAGAAATTGTTAGGGCAATTAGTACGTAGACATGTCAACAAAAAATTGTATACCGCAAGTAAAATTCCGCCTAAGAATTTTAAATGGCCTGCAAAACCCGAATATAAATTTGAAGATTCTTATCCCATTGGGCATATTATTGAGTACACCGATAAAACTTTGCAGAATTTAGGTTTGGAACAGATAGATTTGATGCAATTGCATACTTGGGACGATGTGTGGACAGAAAGGGAAGAATGGCAGCGAGCAATTGAGGAATTAAAGGAGGCAGGAAAAATAGCTTCTATGGGTATAAGTATGAATCGTTGGGAACCAGAAAATGGCATTGAGGCCCTTAAAACTGGAATGTTGGATGCGGTTCAGGTTATCTATAATATTTTTGACCAAGCTCCAGAAGACAAACTATTTCCCTTGTGTAATGAAATGGATATTGCCGTGATTGGAAGGGTTCCTTTTGATGAAGGCACTTTAACAGGAAATATAACTAAAGAAACCACTTTCCCCGAAGGTGATTGGAGGGGTACTTATTTTGTTCCAGAAAATTTAAATTCAAGTGTTGAAAAGGCCGATGCCTTACGACCGTTAATTCCTGAAGGAATGACAATGGCCGAAATGGCTTTACGTTTTATCACAATGAATAAAGCGGTAAGCACCATGATTCCCGGTATGCGAAAAGAACGTAATGTTTTGGCCAATACTGCTATAAGCGATGGTAAAGGTATTTCAGAAGCATTATTCGAAAAATTGAGAGGGCATAGATGGGATAGGGTGCCAACTGTATGGTCTCAATAACTTATTTGGCAAATAATTGCCCCATATCTTTGAAAGCTTTGAATTCCAATGCGTTTCCTGCAGGATCTAGAAAGAACATTGTGGCTTGTTCCCCTACTTGGCCCTCAAATCTTATATATGGCTCAATTACGAAATTGATTCCTTTAGACTTCAACTCGGTTGAAAAAGTTTGAAAGGTGTCCCATGGCAGAACCACACCATAATGAGGTACAGGAACGTTTTTTCCGTCTACAGGGTTCGTGTGCAGTTCTTCGTTGGTTTTTGGTTTATAATGTATCACCAATTGATGTCCGAACAGATTAAAATCTACCCAATGATCGCTACTTCGACCTTCTTCGCAGCCAAGAATTTCACCATAAAATTTACGGCATTCAGATAGATTGTGAACAGGAATGGCAATGTGAAAAGGAGATACTTCTGGCATAACTGAAAGTTTGCTTAAAAGTAGATCTTTTCTATGATTTAAGAAACCTCATTATCTCTAGATTCACATTGCCTTGATGCATAGAATGGCCTAACCCCTTGGTTTTGTAAAAAGTGCTATTCTCCCAGTTTGCATGTACACTTTCAGAAGCTTTGAAAGGAGCAATGCTATCTTCCTCATCATGAATTACAAGCCCTCTTTTTGATAAATGCCCCGTAAATGTTGAAGTGGAAAACTCATGTATTCTAAATCCGAAATAATCTTTGAAATAGTCATCTAGTGCACTAAAAACACTATCGTTGAATTTTAGTAGCTGTTGATAGTGTTCCATTATATCCTGAAGCTTGGAAGGTGATCCAATCGTTACTATTTTTTTTATCTGGTCATTGGGATATTTTTCATGGTGATACAATGTGTTCATACCACCAACGGAATGTCCGATTACTATTTGAGGTTTATAGTAATCAACGATTGCCTCAGTACATTCGGTATATAACGGTACATTTAGAATTGTACCTGTAGAATTACCATGGGCAGGGGCGTCAAAAGCTACGATGTTGTAGTCCTCATTATTCAAGTATGATATTAGGTTTCTCCATCGAAAAGCATTGCTTTCCCAACCATGTAAAAGCAGAACAGTTTCATTAGAGCCTTTCCATTCGTAGGCCTGTAACTCTAAATCTTTAACCTTTATCCTTTGACTTTTGGCTTGTTCAAGGAATTCTTGTTGCTCCGGTCTTACTTTTCCTTTTCTAGGAGTGCAAAATAGATTAAAGGCTTTTTTTGCAGCTTGTTTTCTTGAAAAGAGGGCGATTAGGTTAAAAAAGGCCCCGAAAGCCAGTGGAACTAATTTGTTAAGTGTTCTTTTCATTTTATAATGAAGTTACTTTTTGTAACTTAGTATTAAATTAATACCAAAAATAAGAATATTACACCAATTTTTTGTTAGGTGTAAAAAAGGTCACAAGGTATGCAAATGGAAACTATCACTGAGAATCAAAAGGTTAAGGTTGCAAAAAAAATAAAAAAAATGTTTGGACATCTTGATCCAAAATTTGAAGAATATTGTCCAATTAGGGATGTTATGGCCTTGGCTTCTGATAAGTGGAGTATTCTCATAATCCTGTATTTGGGTTATTTTCCAGTAATACGTTTCAATAAGTTAAAGAAATATGTGTATGGTATTTCAAGCAAAGTTCTGAGTGAACGCTTAAAAAACTTAGAGGCTGATGGTTATATTTTTAGGAAGATGTATCCCGAGGTTCCTGTACGCGTTGAATATGGACTTACAGATTTTGGCCATTCCTACCTGCAAAAATTGATTGAACTTACTGAATGGGTCAACGACTATAGTGATGTAATCATGAGAAACAGGAAAAACTACAAGCAAAGCATTTAGTTGGTTAATCCCAACCAACCATCAAATATTTTATTTTCGCCTCATCCGGTACTTGAACGGCATCTATACTTGGACTTGAAACATAGCGAAGACTTGCCGGTAATTCACTCTTGTCAATCGTAAAATACACGTCAGAATCCTTAACGAAGATTACAATATTGTTAATCGATGTTATGATTTTTTTTATTGAGTATTTTTCTTTGATATCCTTAAACGTACTGTTTAAACCTACCCCTTTTTCTGTTTTGAACCTTGAATCATTAATCCTAACATTCTGCACTTTGGGAATACTATCTGTACTTGGTGTTAAGGTCAAAAGATGACTGCCACTTTTCTCATAGACATTTATGCTTCTGGCTCCAAAACCCAAGGCCAGCTTCATTGTATCTTTTACAATCGAATCTTGATCGTAGATTACCTCCAGATCCCGCACTAAACTTATTTTGTCAAGTTTACCAACGCTGTTGTTGGTAATCAAAAAAGTTGTGTCTTTTTCTTTACTACATTGAGTCAATAAAGCAATAGCAAATACCGCTATAACCGCATATACCTTCTTCATATTTATTATCGCATTACTTTTTTTAATACTCCTAAAACACCTCTTATGAAGGTGGCACTAGTTAATACCTTGATGACTGGATTTTGTCTTGTACTTCTTCGAGAGGATGTTCTTTTTCTACTTTTTGGTTTATTCCGTTCTTTTTCAGCCTCTTTTTCAGCTTTCTCTATTTTTTCATTGAGAATTTCATAAGCACTTTCCCTATCAATGACTTTATTGTATTTGCCTACGAGATTAGAGCTTTTAATTACAGACCTTAGCTCACTATCGGTAAGAACATCCATGCGGCTCATTGGAGCACGTAACAATGTAGCTGCCAAAGGAGTGGGGCGGCCTTTTTCGTCCAAAGCCGAAATCAATGCCTCACCTATTCCTAGAGATGTCAATACTTCTTTGGTGTCATAATAATCTGAAAGCGGATAGTTCTCAGCGGTCAATTTAATAGCTTTTCTGTCCCGGGCGGTAAATGCCCTCAACGCGTGCTGAACTTTAAGCCCTAATTGTGCGAGTACTTCATTGGGAACATCGGTTGGGTTTTGGGTAACGAAATACAATCCAATACCCTTAGAACGTATTAATTTTACAATACTTTCAATTTGATCCAACAACGCTCTCGAGGCTTCTTTGAATATTAAATGTGCCTCATCAATGAATAATATCAGTTCAGGTTTATCACTGTCACCTTGTTCAGGGAATGTTGAATATATTTCGGCCAAAAGGCTCAACATAAAAGTTGAGAATAACTTAGGACGGTCTTGAATGTCGGTAAGACGAATGATGTTTATATATCCTCTACCATTTTCATCAATTCTGGTAAGGTCATCAACCTCAAAAGATTTTTCACCAAAGAACAAATCTGCTCCTTGTTGTTCCATTTCAATGATTTTTCTTAAGATGGTTCCAGTAGAACTGGTTGAAATTCGCCCATAATCCTTAGTGAATTCCTTTTTGCCAGTTCCTGTTGCGTATTGAAGTACTTTTTTAAAATCTTTAAGATCTAATAGAGGTAGCTTATTATCATCACAATACTTGAAGACCACAGCGACGATTCCTTCTTGAGTTTCTGTCAGATCAAGAATTCTTGATAGTAAAACTGGTCCAAATTCTGAAACCGTAGCCCTCAATTTCACCCCGTCTTGTTCCGACAGTGAAAGTATTTCCACCGGAAAATTCTTCGGCTCAAAAGGGATCCCTATTTTCTCATGACGCTCATCAATTTTAGGATGGCCTGGACTAGGTTCTGCAATACCACTTAAATCACCTTTGAGGTCCATAAGCAATACCGGAATTCCTTTATCAGATAAATTTTCTGCAATAATCTGAAGGGTCTTTGTTTTACCTGTCCCTGTAGCACCCGCGATCAAGCCATGACGATTTAGGGTTTTTAGGGGGACTTTTACAAGCGCATTGCTAACGGCTTCACCATCTAACATTGCAGCGCCCATTGTTATGAAATCGCCCTTTGTGGTATACCCTTTTTCTATATGTGCGAAAAATTCTTCTTTGGAGCTCATGAGGTCTAATTTTTGATAAAAATAGGGCATTTTTAGGCAACAATAAAACGAATACTAAGTACTATCTTTGCCAAATGGCAAATGAGGAAGTTTTAGCATTGGTAGACAAAGGATTGATGCTTCCGTTAATGGAAGAATTTTATACCATTCAAGGGGAAGGTTACCATAAAGGTACGGCTGCATACTTTGTAAGGGTTGGTGGTTGCGACGTAGGGTGTCACTGGTGCGATGTAAAAGAAAGTTGGGATGCAGAGACACATCCGCCTACAGACATAAAAAGTATTGTAGTTAATGCCGCCGTTTATTCAGATACCATTGTTGTAACTGGGGGTGAACCCCTAACTTGGGACATGGGGCCTTTAACGCAGGCGTTGAAATCAAAAAATATAAATACTCATATAGAGACTTCTGGAGCTTATAAACTTACTGGTGATTGGGATTGGATCTGTCTCTCTCCAAAAAAGAACAAACTTCCGTCTGGTCTTATATATGAAAAGGCCCACGAGCTCAAAGTAATTGTCTATAATAAACATGATTTGATTTTTGCAGAAGAACAGGCAGCTCAGGTAGGCAAGAATTGTATTTTGTATTTGCAGCCAGAATGGAGTGTTCGTGATAAGGTTGTGCCAATGATAGTTGAGTATGTAATGAAGAACCCTAAATGGAAAGTATCATTGCAGACTCATAAATATTTGAATATTCCTTAGCTATTACCTGCCGCCATTGGTTTGAAGGTCCAATATGCACTCAGGATCCAGTCCAGGTGCATCGGCGAATCCTTTGGAAGCTCTTTTTTCAAGCATTTTTTTCATTCCTGCGCCAAATTGTAATTCAGCTCTCATTAGGCAACCCTCAACATTGCAATGGTTTTCAGAATCTACATCTTCATGGCCGTTAACAGGAGTTGAGCCAAGGTCTACAAGCCCTAACAAATGCCCAAATTCATGGTTAAGTGTAGCCGTCTCTACATCGCCAACCGAGATCAGATTGCTTTTACTGGCCAAAGTGCGAATTGTATCCTCATAAATAACCATAGAAGTATTTAGGTACACAGCTCCCAAGGTCACTAAATCTTCTTCTTCCTTATCGTCTTCGGAAGGAGCATCTGCAAAATAAATATAGATTGCCAGAGTGCTGCCATCATTATAAATGGTTCTGTTCTTATCCTCTAATTCAACAATTTCATCTAGTGTTAACTTAGCTTCGTTTGGTGAAGGTAATTCCTTGTAAATGAGTTCTATATTTTGTTTGAATGAATGGGTCTCTAAAAAGTTGACAAAATCTGTCATAGCACTTGTCGTAGGTCTAAAACCGTCAACATATGCTATTTCAATTTGTAGTTTATCAAAATTTGTGTTCGACAGAATATCGTTTGCAGAGGAGCCTGTGGCTTTTAAGTTTGCTGTTTTATCAACCGCACTTTGTTTGGGGTCATCGTTCGAGTTTTTTGAACAACCGAGTACTATACCCAAAAATAACAGCAACACTACCCAAATACGTTTTTTCATGGCTCTTTTATTGTAAAATGTAAAAAGATAACGCAAAAAACATACCTACTATTATTATTTGTGCGTCAATCTGGCTAAATAGTCGTAATGTTCCCCTTGGCTTACAAGTTCACATACGAATCCGCTATCATTTGCGGCATTCTGTAATGTGTTGTAATCAAGGTATAACCAATCAAAAGGCGAGCCTTTCTCACCTTTGTATTGCATGGTAAACTGTACTTCCCCATAATATGAGACATTGTTGGGAACCCAATGGCCCCCGTCCTCATCTTCTTCGAACATATAAATAATATCGCTAGAGTCCAAGATTATTTGACCTTGAGGTTTTAGTAATGATTTAAAATGACTTAAATATGACTTGAGCAATGATAGTTTTCCAACTATGCCAACACCGTTCATGAGCATCAATAAAGTATCAAACCTTTCGCCGTTAAAATCGAGGATTGTACAGTTTTTAGTTGATTTAATCCCTCTTTGAATACAAGTCCTAATAGCTCCGTTAGAACTGTCCAGGGCAGTGACTGTCTTATTTTTATTTTGTAAATAAAGGCTATGATTACCGGCTCCACATCCAATATCCAAGATACTTCCTTTACATAGTTTTAAGGCTTCTTGTTCAATTGGGGGCATTTCTTCATATGCTCTAAAAAGATAAGTTAGAGGAATAGTATCTTGTTCATCTAAGGAAGAAATAGTGATAATATCATCGGAATACTTGCCATTTTCGTAATCCCATAAAGCCTTTCCGAATACATCCATATCCTAAGAATTTGTACTTTGCGTGCAAAAGTGGGGTTTTTACCTCGTTATAAAAAACTGTAGATGAATAACCTCAAGAAGATTTTATGTTGCTTACTATTTTTACCACTAACAATTACGGGGCAAGAATCAGGTTATTCGGAAGATGTATCCAAATATTTGGATAGTAATGGTACAATGTTGCAATATGAATATGCCTATGCTGAACTGATAAAAATATTGAGTGGCCATTATCCGGAAAATAAGGGAAATGCGCATAAATGGAAATACTTGAAAGAAAATAGAAGTAAGGAATTGAAAAAAATGAAGCATTTATTAATTCCCATCTATGAGTCAAATTTCACCAAAAGTGAAATCAACAGAATGTTGACTTTTTATAAGACTGAAGCTGGAACCTTGTTAATAAAGGATCGTACTAAAATGACCGAGACCCATAAGTCCGAACTTAAAGTTTTTTATATTTCGGAGATTGGAAAAAAAATCAATGCGAAGCAAGAAATTTTGAGCCAAGAAGTATCCAAGGTTTCTGAAGTTTGGAGCAGAAACCTCTACATGTCATCTTTAAATCTGTTGAAGAATGAATGAAATTCTAAAACAACTTCCTAAAAAAGCAGCAGAAAAAAAGAATGAAAACAAGAAGTTTTTCACTAGACTAAAAAAGAAACCACCGAAGAACATAGATTATGTAATGCAGGAATTACATGACAATGAATTTGAAAAAACAAATTGTCTTACTTGCGCAAATTGTTGTAAAACCACGGGACCTCTTTTTACGAATGCCGATGTTGAGAGAATTTCCAAACATTTTAGATTAAAACCTCAACAGTTTATAAAAGAATACTTAAAAATTGATGAGGATAACGACTATGTGCTTCAGCAAGTCCCCTGTACTTTTTTGGGTACTGATAATTATTGCTCCATATATGATGTAAGGCCAAAGGCTTGTCGTGAATTTCCACATACCGACAGGAAAAAATTTCAGCAAATAAGTGGTCTAACCATGAAGAATGTCGCTATTTGTCCTGCGGCTTTTAACATTGTTGAGGAAATGAAAAAAAGGCTCAAATAATGAATAAAACCTGCTTTAATTATATAGCAGATACTTTGCTCTTATTTTCATAAATCGCTTCAAATCGGCTTGCCAAGTTTTTTTTATTTCATTTTCAGAAAGTCCAGCTTCGATTTGTTGCTGTAATTTTTCGGTTCCTGCATGTTTGGTAAACCCACTAGTATTGAAAACCTTAGATTTATCATGGGCATTTTCATAAGCATCAATTATCCATTTTAGAGAAACTTCGTTCATTTTAGGAAATTTGGACAAATCTTTTCCATAGCACAACTGCCCATTTTCTTTAGGACTTTTAGAACCAAAATTTGGTTTTGGGGAATATTTAAAACTGTATTGGATACTATCTAAAAACGATGCGCCGTACCGTTGAAATTGAAATTCGGTACCCCTACCGGCATTGATATTGGTTCCTTCAAATAATCCTAAACTTGGATATAAATTAATGGCCGTGTCACTGGGTAAATTGGGCGAGGGTCTTAAAGCAATACTGTATTCAGAATCATGAGTGTAATTTTTCAATTTAATCACCGTAAGGTTTGCTTTAACTTCATTTGCTAACCACCCTTCGGTATTTATCATTTGTGCATATTCCCCTATTGTCATTCCGTACACAAGGGGTATAGTGGTCATTCCTAAAAAGCCTGTATGTTCCTTTTCCATGGTTGGTCCATCAACATAATGACCGTTGGGATTGGGTCTGTCCAATACGATTACGGGAATATTATTATCCGCGCAGGCTTCCATGACCAATTGAAGCGTAGCGATATAGGTGTAAAATCGGACGCCTACATCCTGTATATCAAATAAAACAACATCCAAGCCTTTCAAAAGTTCCTTTGAAGGCTTTCTGTTTTTTCCATAAAGTGAAATTAGGGGCAGTCCTGTTTTGGTGTCAACACCATCTTTAACCTTTTCACCTGCATCGGCTTGACCACGAAACCCATGTTCTGGAGCAAACACTTTTATAATGTCAATCTTTAAACTTAATAACGAATCTACCAGATGGGTATAATTTTTATTGGTTTTATAAATAACACTGGTCTGGTTCCCAACGATTCCTACTTTTTTTCCTTTTAGTAAATTTAGATACTCCTCAGTTCTATTGGCACCTACTTTTATAGGTTTTTTTTCTTCCAATGAAATTTTATCAATTTCAGAACCTTCTGTTTTTTTAGATTGTTTTTCACTGTTTCCACAGCCTGACATTACTAAAACCCATAAGAAAACTGTACTTTTGAAACTGGATAAAAACGCCATAATTTGAATTTAGAATATTTTATAGCCAAACGACTCATCAAGGGTGCGGCGCATAAAATTAGCATATCCGCACCAATAATAAAAATTGCTATAGCGGCTATTGCTATCAGTGTTTTTATGATGTTGATTGCTATTGCAACGGGTGTTGGTTTAAAGCATAAAATACGTGAAAAAGTAGCAGCTTTTAATGGGCATATCCAAATTTACAATTATGATAACAATACTTCAGATGTATCTGTAGTTCCCGTTTCAAAAGAGCAAGAGTTTTATCCTAATTTCAATATTGTAGAGGGTGTTGACCATATTCAGGCAGTCGCTTCAAAAGCCGGAATCATAAGAACAGAAGATACTTTTGAGGGTTTTATTGCCAAGGGTGTGGGCAAAGATTACAATTGGAAAGTTTTCGAAGAGTATTTAGTGGTTGGCGAATTGCCAGATTATTCGGGTGACTTAAATACTGAAGTCGTGCTTTCACAGTTAATGGCCAATCGGTTGCAATTGAAGACCGGGGATTCTTTTTCTGCTTTTTTTCCAAAAGAAGAAGATCCCTTGAAACCAAATCAGCGAAGATTTAAATTAGTTGGTATTTATGATAGTGGTTTTGAGGAGATTGATGGTGTATTTGCATTTGTTGATATTCGGCATGTGCAACGAATGAACAAATGGGAACAAGATCAAGTGGGTAATTTTGAGGTCTTTTTAAATGGTTATGATGATATTGATCAGATAAGCCAAGAAATCTATGGTAAGATTTTATCCAATTTAGATACACAGACAGTGGTAAATAAATATTATAAAATTTTTGAGTGGATAAATTTATTTGACTTTAATATTGCACTCATTATAGGTATAATGATTATTGTAGGTGGTATTAATATGATTACTGCCTTATTGGTGCTTATCCTTGAACGTACCCAAATGATAGGTATTTTAAAAGCCTTAGGTTCTGCGAATTGGAGTATTCGAAAGGTTTTTTTGTACAATGCTGCGTATTTGATTGCTGTTGGCTTATTTTGGGGCAATCTATTGGGGTTAGGTTTTATTTGGGCTCAGCAAAAATATCGTATTCTTAAGTTTCCGAATCCTAAAGAATACTATATAGAATATATTCCTGTGCATATTGATCTTCCAACTATTCTTTTTCTGAATCTTGGTGTATTGGCCTTGTGTTTATTAATGCTTCTTGTACCTTCTTATATTATTACCAAAATAAACCCTGTTAAAGCTATTAAGTTTGAATGATTAAGGGTGGATAATCAAGTACAGTGTAATTTAAAATGAAGAATAGATTTGGTATCTTCGGAAAAAATTGTTTTTCGATGAATTATAAGTTCCAAATGTTTAAAATTCAATATCGCTTATTACTTGTTTTATTTACGACATTGATTGTTGGCTGTAGCAATGATGATGGTAACATTTCCGTTGATCCTGATAAAGAAACTGAAATCCCTGATGGCGATAGACTTCCGTCCGTTTCAATTAATACGCTTGGCGGTTCAATTGTTGATGAGCCCAAAATTGATGCTTTAATGACGATTACAGAGGATGGCACAATAACCTTTGATGGCAATATCGCTATTGAAATTAGGGGTTCTTCTTCTCAGTTTTTCTTCCCTAAAAAATCATACGGTTTTGAAACACGTGACGCCAGCAACGAAGATTTAGATGTTGCATTGATGGGTTTTCCTGAAGAAGAAGATTGGATACTTCATGGCCCATTTAGTGATAAATCACTTGTGAGGAATAAACTTATATTCGATTTGGCCAGAGATTTTGGCATGTATGCAAGTAGAACAAAATTTACTGATGTATCTATAAATGATGATTATCAGGGAGTTTACGTGTTAATGGAAAAAATAAAGCGTGATAGTGTTAGGTTAGATATAAGTAAGTTGAAAATAGATGATAATTTAGGTGAAGAGCTTACTGGAGGATACATATTAAAGATCGATAAATCAACTGGTGCCGGTAGTGGTCTAAGTTCAATGAATTCATTTATATCTCCACATGCCCCATTAAGTGGTAATTCTGGTCAAACCATAGTATATCAATATGCATATCCAAAACCGGATGAAATTACCAGCGAACAGAGAGCATATATTACCGATTATGTTTTAGGGTTTGAAAATGCCTTGGCGGCTGATACATTTACTGATCCCACACTTGGTTATAGCTCCTATATTGATGTAGCAAGTTTTATAGATTTTTTCATTCTGAATGAGCTTTCGAATAATGTAGATGGATACCGTTTAAGTACTTATTTGCACAAGGATAAGAATGAAAAACTTAGAATGGGGCCGATTTGGGATTTTAACTTGGCTTTTGGCAATGCAGATTATTGCAGCGGGGGGTCAACGCAAGTGTGGGCATATAGATTTAATGAACGCTGCCCAGGGGACTTTTGGCAGGTGCCTTTCTGGTGGGATAGATTATTGCAAGATCCTGAGTTTGTTTCACAATTGAAAGCACGATGGACAGCGCTTAGATCCGGTATATTGGCTGATGGTAATATTCACAACAAGGTCGATTCATATGTAGCCAATTTGGAGACTACAAATGCCATTGAATCAAATTTTCAAAAATGGAATATTTTCGGCACATATGTTTGGCCCAATAATTATGTAGGGGCGAGTTACAGTGATGAAGTTGACTATTTAAGAACGTGGATCGATAATCGCCTGTGGTGGTTAGATGGTTCCATTGAAGCTTTATAATTTCAAATAATTATTTTTTACATGAATATTAGATTTTTTATTTTCCTCATTCTATTTTTTTCTTCATTCCATATTACTGCTCAAAAACTGACAAGAGTTGAGAAGAAATTAGTGAAAATCGTTGCAAAGAACAATGCCGATGCCATTACATTATTAGAAAAGACTGTGAATATTAATAGTGGCACTTTAAATACCAAAGGTGTTAAAGAGGTCGGAGAGGTATTTGCCAAGGAGTTTCAATCAATAAATTTTGAAACTAAATGGATTGATATGCCTGCCGAAATGAATAGAGCGGGACATTTGTTTGCAGAGATTAAGGGCGGTAAAGGAAAAAAGTTATTGCTTATTGGTCATCTTGATACTGTTTTTGAAGAGAATAGTCCTTTCCAAACTTTTAAAATGGTCAATGACAGTATTGCCCATGCTCCAGGGGGAAATGATATGAAGGGGGGTAACATCATCGTGCTTTATGCATTAAAAGCTTTACGTGAAAATGGGTTGCTAGATGATGCACAAATTATTGTGGCTTACACAGGTGATGAAGAAAGTACGGGTAAACCTTTGAAAACCAGTAGAGGGGATTTGGTCAATGCTGCAAAAAGGAGCGACATTGCCTTAGGTTTCGAAACTTCGACCGGTTTTAATTATGCAACGGTAGCCCGACGGGGGGCCTCGGGTTGGGAAGTTGAGGTAAAAGGGAAACGCGCACACTCCTCGGGTATATTTAGTGAAAGTGTTGGTGCTGGCGCCATATTCGAGATGTCCAGAATTTTGAACGAATTCTATACCAATGTTAAAGGCGAAGAGTTCTTGACCTTTAATCCAGGAATTTTAATGGGCGGTACATTCTTGGATTATGACATTAAAACAGGAAATGCTTCTGCTTTCGGAAAAAGCAACGTAGTTGCTCAAAATGCCATCGTAAAAGGGGGATTACGTTTTATATCAGAAGAACAGAAAGAAGATGCAAGAAATAGAATGCGTGAAATAGTTAAAAATAATCTTCCAAACACTTCCGCTAGCATTAAATTCACGGATAGTTATCCGGCAATGGGGCCAACAGACGGAAACAAAAGCTTACTTAAACAGTTGAACCAAGTTAGTTTGGATTTATCCCAAGGAGAGGTAATTGCTTATGACCCGGGAAAAAGAGGAGCGGCCGATACTTCATTCGTCGCCGCCTATGTTGATTGTTTAGATGGTTTGGGCACCATGGGCTCGGGAGCCCATACTCCAGAAGAAACGGTCAACTTGAATACCATTGAGTCTTTGACCAAGCGAACAGCAGTACTTATTTATAGACTAATTAATCAATAAGAATGGTCATTCTAAATTGCGAAAACCAAACCGTCAGGATTGATAAAGGTGAGTTGCTTGGTTATGTGGTAGATGACCATGAGTATATTCATCAAAAAGGGAGCTTAGGATGGCGAAACTCAGATACCGAGATGTTTCCTATAATAGGCCCAACCGCCGAGGCTGATTATCAAGTTGCAACTCTGAAAGGCACAGCTGTTCAAGACCAACATGGGCTTTTGAGGGAACTTGATTATGAATTGGTACAAGTCTCGAATAAGCATGCAGTTTTTGCGAAAGAGTATTTTGCCAGCAGCAAGGTGGTGAATTCAAAATATCCTGATAAATCATTGGTTGAAGAATTATCTTGGCCCTATGATTTTAAGTTTGAAAAAAGATTTGAACTTTCTAAGAAAGGCTTGGTAATAACATTTGAGATTTTCGGAGATGAAGATATGCCTTTCATGTTGGGCTATCATCCTGCTTTTAAATTGTATGCAAAGGATTCGTTTGTCGAGACAAAAAAACAGAGAATAAACTTGGAACAAGTGCTTTCGGTTGGTAGTCGAGCATTGTGTTTAGACGAGTGTGAAGACCTTTTTTTGCAGGATGCAAAAAGATTGCAAATAAGAACAGCAGGATTTGGTAACTTTATGTTGTGGACAGAGGTTGACAATATGATCTGTATAGAACCAATTACTTTCTATCCATATAAGGTGAAGCAAAAAAAACTAAATGAGGGATTCATGTTTTTGAAAGAGGGTAGTGCCCAATTCAAAGTTGAAATTCTACCACAATAGTAACCTACTATGAATTTTAAAAAAAAAAGGCTAAATGAAAGCTTATATTAATGTTATTCTGTTATTTATCACAAGTTCAATCCTAGCACAAGAATCTATGAAAGACCCGCTCCCATATGCCGTCATTCCTGAAGTTCCAGAATCTTATACACCAGGCACTGTGGTTTCTCGAATGATAGATGGACTTGGTTTTAGGTATTATTGGGCCACGGAAGGCTTAACCCAGGAAAATATGCAGTACAAGCCTAGTGAGGATGGTAGAACAATTGAACAGACGATGGATCACGTATATGGCCTTTCTAGAACCATTGTTAATTCAGCAAAAAAAGAGCCAACTGACTTTACCGCTGAACGTGAAGAATTATCAATTGAAGAAAAGCGAAAAAGAACACTTGAAAATTTTAAGATTGCTAGTGATTTGTTCAAAGCGACAAAAGATTTAAGCGATCATAAAATTATATTTTTAAGAAAAAACGGTCAGTCTGAATTCCCTTTTTGGAATCATTTGAATGGTCCAATTGAAGACGCAGTTTGGCATGCAGGACAAATTGTTATGATGCGGCGCGCGGCTGGTAATCCGTTCAATTCGAAGGTTAGTTTGCTTGCAGGAAAAGTGAGGGATTAAAAATGATTGAGGTAATCAGGACAAATTCTCAAAATCAAGATTTTGTAAGTCTTGTAAAACGCTTGGACGGCGAGTTGGCTGAACGTGACAAAGAGGAACATGCTTTTTACGATAAATTCAATAATATTGACGTCATTCAACATGTCGTGGTACTTTATGAAAATCAAAAACCTTTAGGATGTGGAGCAATAAAAGAATTTGATAATTCTACAATGGAGGTGAAACGTATGTACACCATTCCAGAAAATAGAGGAAAAGGATTGGCAACTAAAATTCTTACTGAACTTGAGACTTGGGCCTTAGAGATGTCATATGAAGGTTGTGTTCTGGAAACAGGGAAAAGGCAGCCTGAAGCCATTAAATTATACGTCAAAAATGGTTATATGCAAATTCCCAATTATGGCCAATATACCGGAATAGATAATAGTGTTTGCTTCAAAAAAACACTTGGTGTTTGACCAATGCATGACAATTGTCATATTTTCTCCCAGATTAAGAGTTTAGTTTTGAGGTTTTTCGGCTCTGTTCGAAACCTAGCACTAAACAAAACAATCAGTTACATAGTACAATTATGACGAAAACACATTCATTCCATATTCCGGTCATGGGAATTGGGTTTACAGTTGATACCCCTTTAAAAGTTGCACAGTATGGCATGGATTCTGTGATTTCTTTGGTCGATGACATTCTTCTCGAGAAGTTGAGAAAAATGTATTGTGAGGTTCACGAAATTCCATATAAGGAAATCACTGATAAAATAGAAGATTTTAGGGCCAAGAGAATCACATCGTATCTCAACCTTATCAATTCACTGGCCGAAAAAAAGTTTGATGAATTAAAGAATTCTGCCCTAAATACAGGTAAAGAGGTTAAGGATTATCTTAATATGTTACCAGATGGGACCACTATAAAAAAGGAGTTCAAAAACTTAAGTGAGAAGTTCTTGAACATCAACGAAGCTGGTAATTGGATAAAGGAGAATTTGTCACTTGGTAGTATTGATGTGAATATTATGACCAAGGTTGATAAGGCAAATTATTTCAAAGGTGAAAAATTACCATCTGAGTATAATGATGCCCATGCCGCTTTAAGGGGTTATGCTGAAAGTGATTTATGTTCTTCAGTTATTCTTTCTGCCGGAATGAATCCTCGTCTATATGGTTTTTTAGAGAAATTTGATGACTTTTTTCCCGACGAGAATGGTTTTATTAAGAAAAAAGTTGTTCTCAAGGTTAGTGATTACCGATCAGCTTCGATTCAAGGGAAATTTTTGGCAAAAAAAGGTATTTGGGTGTCTGAATATCGAGTGGAGTCAGGATTGAATTGTGGAGGACATGCTTTTGCGACCGACGGTTATCTTTTAGGGCCTGTCCTTGAAGAATTCAAAGAAAAAAGAGAAGAGTTGATTACATCTACATTTACAGTATTGGAACAAGCCTTGACTAGTAAGAATAAAACGGTGCCTAGCTCTTTACTACCTTTAAAAATCACGGCTCAAGGTGGTGTAGGTACAGCTGAGGAACATCAATTTTTAATTGATACTTATGACCTGGATTCGGTAGGATGGGGAACGCCATTTCTTCTGGTGCCGGAAGCCACGACGGTTGATGATCCGACAATGGAAAAATTGATGGGCGCCAAAGAGGAAGATTTATATTTAAGTAATATATCACCACTTGGGGTGCCGTTCAATAGCCTCAAAGGCAATACAAAAGATGATGAAAAAAAGGCCTTGATTGATAAAGATAGGCCAGGCAGTTCATGCCCGCGTAAATTTGTTTCGTTGAACACTGAATTTACAGATAAGGCAATATGTGTTGCATCCCGTCAATATCAGCATTTGAAAATCAAAGAATTAAATGAGACAGAGTATGCTCCAGAAAAATATGACGAGGAGTTTAATAAGATAGTGGACAAATCCTGTATTTGTGTAGGTTTAGGAACTTCAGCACTTTTGGTCAATGACCTTGATACAAGGGTAGAGGGTACTGGTGTTTCAGTATGTCCAGGACCCAATATGGCATATTTTTCGAGCTCAATGAGCCTTAAAGAGATTACAGATCATATTTATGGTCGGGCGAATGTAATTACAAGATTGGACCGTCCAAATATGTTTGTCAAAGAACTCTCAATCTACGTTGATTTTTTAAAAAATAAAATAGATGAGGTTAAGGACACAATTAGTAAAAAGCAAGAGAATTACTTAAACAATTTTGCTAAAAACCTTAATGAAGGTATAAGTTATTACGAGTCGTTGTTCAATACATCAAAAGAACTATTCAAAGAGACCAATGCCATTATATTGGGTGATTTGAATAGTAATAGAAAAAAGTTGCAGCTTTTACATGTTGAGATTGGAAAGTTAACTGAGTTGAGCGCCCATTTGAACTAGACGAGTTTAATGGACTTATGAATTTAAATTATATTTTTATAGCAATAAGATGAAAAAGAACAGCAAATAACGAATGAAATGAGAAGTTTACTTTTATTCATATTGTTATTTGTTTCAGTGTTCAGTTTATTGGGATGTTCTGATTCAAAAACTAAAAAAATATCCAATAAGCCCGTTAAAAAGGTTTCTACTACTATATCGGCCCTGCCAAAACAGGTAATGGACCCAAAAGGCAATGTGAATTCGTTTGAAAAAATTGAACTTGGGCGATTATTGTTTTTTGATCCAATTCTTTCAGGAAATAAAGATGTGGCTTGTGCCACTTGTCATCACCCTAGTACTGGTTATGCCGAGTTTTTGGATATTTCAATCGGTGCGAATGCGAAAGGTTTTGGGAGCAAACGAAAATTCAATTCTCCAAACGATATACCATTTGTTAAAAGAAACGCGCAAACCATTATTAATACGGCGTTTAACGGAATAAATACATATAACAAGTATAATCCTGGAGATGCTCCAATGTTTTGGGATGACCGGGTTAAGAGCCTAGAGAAACAGGCTTTGGAGCCAATAAAGGCCTTTGAAGAAATGCGAGGTCACGGGTTTTCTGAATCTGAGATTTTGGAAGAAGTAGTTAGTAGGTTGAATCAAATTCCTGAATATAGAGAATTGTTCAATACTGCTTTCGGGGATGCTAATATTTCAATTGAAAATCTAGGAAAGGCTATTGCGGCATTTGAGCGTAGTTTAATAACAAATAATTCGCGCTTTGATCAATTTATGCGAGGGGATAATGATGCTATTCTCATTTCTGAGAAAGAAGGCTTTGAGCTTTTCAAAAAAGTAGGTTGTGTAAACTGTCATAATGGTCCCATGTTCTCTGACTATAAAGTTCATGTCCTTGGAGTTCCCCAAAACAGTAAATTAGAGTTGCCAGATGCGGGTGTAAAGGATAGTTTTGGGTTTAGGACACCATCTTTGAGAAATCTAAGATATACTGCGCCATATATGCATAATGGTAGCCTAAAGACTTTGAAAAGAGTGTTGGAGTTCTATGAAGATATAGCCAACGGAAAAAGCAGAAACCCTCTGGTTCCAAAAGAAAAGTTTGACCCGTTTGTTCGTGAATTAGAGCTTAGTGTCAAAGAAATGTCGTTGATAATTTCTTTTTTGAATACATTGAACGATGATGATTTTGATAAGTCGATTCCTGAAAAAGTGCCAAGCGGACTTTCTGTGGGTGGAAATATTCATTAATTCCTGCTTGATTTGCGTAAATTTGACCAATGCGAAATTTTTTCCCATTTCAAGATTGGTTGTCCAAATACAATAAAAGCTTCCTTTTAAAGGATTTGATAGCAGGTCTTACTGTTGGAATCATTCTTGTTCCGCAAGGCATGGCGTATGCCATGATTGCTGGGTTACCACCCGTATATGGTTTGTACGCTTCTGTTTTTCCTATATTGGTTTATTTGTTTTTAGGTACTTCAAGACAATTGGCCGTTGGCCCTGTTGCGATGGATTCTTTGTTGGTTGCTGCCGGGTTAGGTACCTTGGCTATTACAGGCATTGAGAATTACATTGCAATAGCAATTTTTTTGGCATTTATGGTTGGTGCCATACAACTGCTTTTTGGTCTGTTTAGAATGGGGTTTTTGGTGAATTTTCTGTCTAAACCTGTGATTAGCGGTTTTACTTCCGGTGCAGCACTTATTATTATGTTCAGTCAAATAAAGCATTTGTTGGGTGCTGATATTGAAAAAAGTAATAAGTTCCATCAACTTGTGCTTAATGTTTTTGACAAGCTCGTCGAAACTAACATATATGATTTTGCTATCGGCATTATCGGCATACTTATCATTGTTCTTCTAAAAAAAGTTAACAGAAAAATACCCTCTATTCTGTTAGTAGTTGTTTTGGGGATTCTAAGTGTCTATTTTCTTGAACTTCAGCATTTAGGCATTAAAATTGTAGGCGAGATACCAAATGGGTTGCCAAATTTTCAAGTCCCTGATTTTAGTTTTCAGAATGTAATGGATCTTTGGCCAATTGCTTTGACTTTAGCACTGGTGGGTTACCTTGAGGCTATTTCAATAGGAAAAGCCATCGAAGAAAAGAACAACGAGGAGACCATAGATGCAAACCAGGAACTTATTGCACTCGGGAGTTCCAATATCGTTGGTTCTTTTTTTCAATCGTATCCCGTTACAGCAAGTTTTTCCCGTTCGGCAATTAGCGGTGATGTCGGTGGCAAGACAAATCTTTATGCGTTGTTCAGTGTTATTACGGTAGTGGTTACTTTATTGTTTTTGACTCCGCTGTTCTATTTTTTACCAAAGGCAATTCTAGCAAGTATAATAATGGTCTCTGTATTTGGCTTGATAGATTTTGAGTACCCCAGAACATTATGGAAATTTCGTAAAGATGAGTTTATCGTTTTAGTGCTTACTTTCTTGATTACTTTGTTTATTGGAATTAAGGAAGGTGTACTAATTGGCGTTCTTTTTTCATTACTCTTGATGGTATATCGTACTTCAAAACCTCATTTTGCTGTATTGGGAAAGGTAAAAGGATCCGAATATTATAAGAATATAGAGCGGTTTGGCGATGAAATTGAGAAACGGGAGGATTTACTCATATTAAGATTTGACTCTCAATTATATTTCGGAAACAAAAGTTATTTTAAGTCCCATTTAATGAAAGAGGTTAATGCCAAAGGGAATGGTTTAAAAGGCGTTATATTAAATGCCGAAGCGGTGAACTATATAGACTCAACTGCTGCGAATATGTTGATTTCAGTTATTAACGAATTACATGATCACGATCTAAGATTTTATATAGCCGGTGCAATTGGCCCTACCAGGGATATTATTTTTAGTAGTGGAATTATTGATGCTTTGGATAAGGATTTTCTTTTTGTAAGGACCAAGGAGGCAGTTGCCCATTTTGATGATCCAGCTAATATTCCCGATTTTCGTGAAAAGATTGCTCATCAGAGCAAAAAATTGTGGTAAATATTATTGCTGATTTATAAATACTTATATCCTATAATTACAATATTTATACAGAAGAAGAATATGAACATAGAACAGATTTATACGGGGTGCCTTGCCCAGGGAGCTTATTATATTGAAAGTAATGGGGAAGTAGCCATTATTGATCCATTACGGGAAGTGGAGCCCTATATTGAACGCGCTAGAACTGATAATGCCAAAATCAAGTATATTTTTGAAACACATTTTCATGCTGATTTCGTGAGTGGTCATGTTACCTTATCCAGGCAAACAGGTGCCCCTATTATTTATGGGCCAACAGCTAACCCATCCTTTGAGGCAATTATTGCAGAAGATAATCAAGAATTTAAACTTGGGGAACTAACCATTAAGGTATTGCATACGCCAGGTCATACCATGGAAAGTACGACTTATCTTCTTAAAGATGAAGAGGGTAAAGATCATGCAATATTTTCCGGTGATACTTTGTTCTTGGGAGATGTTGGAAGGCCGGATTTGGCTCAAAAAGCTGCAAATATGACTCAGGAAGATTTAGCCGGAATATTGTTTGATAGTCTTCGCACCAAAATAATGCCTTTGGCCAATGATATCATTGTTTATCCCGCGCATGGTGCTGGATCGGCTTGTGGTAAGAATATGATGAAAGAAACAGTTGATACCTTGGGTAATCAAAAGAAAATGAATTATGCGCTTCGTACGGATATGACGAGGCAGGAATTTATAGATGAGGTTACCGAAGGTCTGTTACCTCCACCAAAATATTTTCCATTGAATGTGAAGATGAACAAAGAGGGTTATGAGGATATAGATGATGTGCTAAAAAGAGGTAATGTTGCTTTGTCTCCTGAAGCTTTTGAAGCTGTAGCTAATGAAACTGGGGCTTTGGTCTTGGATGTACGACATCAAAATGAATTTGTAAAAGGGCACATTCCGCGTTCAATTTTTATTGGATTAAACGGTGATTTTGCTCCTTGGGTGGGGGCATTGATCGCTGATGTAAAACAACCCATTTTATTGGTCGCACCTACAGGTAAAGAAAATGAAACGGTCATAAGACTTTCTCGCGTTGGCTTTGATGGTACTTTGGGATATTTAAAAGGAGGATTTGACTCTTGGAAAGAAGCGGGTAAGGAAGATGATACTATTACTTCGTTGTCTGCGACAGAAGTGAAGGAACAAATTAATAAGAAAGGAATATCAGTCTTTGATGTTCGCAAAGAAAGTGAGTACAAATCTGAACATGTTATTGATGCTCTAAATACTCCACTGGATGTTATAAACAAGCACCTTGCAGAATTCCCTAAAGAGCAAGAATTTTTGGTGCATTGTGCAGGGGGCTATCGATCTGTTATTGCAGCATCAATTTTGAAGAGTAGAGGAATCCATAATTTTATTGATGTCGCCGAAGGGTTCAAGGCAATCAAAACTGCTGGGATTGAAGTTACCAATTATGTCTGCCCTACTACTTTGTAGAGAGAGAAATTGGTTTTAAAATAGAGGTTTGATTATAGTCCTTGATTCTTTACGATAATTGTTTAGATGATTACATTTTATTTAATGATTAGTTAACAAAACCGATTAGGCATGAAAAAAAATATGGGAGGTTTGGACAAAATAATAAGGGTTGTTTTGGCAATAGTTGCTGGACTTTTAGTTTATTTTGAGGTTGTAAGTGGTACTTCGGCTTATATTCTTTTAACAGCATCAGCTATTTTTGTAATTACCAGTTTGGTAGGTTTTTGTCCTTTATATGGTATGTTCGGAATAAACAGTTGTAGAAGAAAGAAGGATTAGCTTCGTTTTATGGCTGCGGTATTAACGTTACCTGACTTTTATCATATTTTGAAGTTTTAAGACATTTTATTTTTACACTTTGATTAAATATTCAATACAATGGCATACATACTACCTTTAGTGAATTGGGGCAACGGAATTATAATGATTGGTGTTTTTGCCGCGGTGTGCGTAGCATTGGTCGTGGCATTATTAATGCTCATGAATAGTGGTAAGAAAAAAGATAGCTAAATCTTAGGCGGCATTTTTTACATTGGACTATAAGAAATCTTCTAATTAAGAAACGATTTTCTATTGCCTAGGTTTTTCATAGCATGGCGATTTGCAAATACTCTATGCACAGGATTCATTCGAATGTTAGTTCCTCAACACCTTCTTGCAACTTGTTGGGATTTCTTGTTACAAATGACTTAATGATACGTTCAGTTTCCAATGTGTTTTTTTGGGGTATTAAATAGGCTTCTAAATCTTCATTAGTGTTTATTTGGACTTCCTTATCAATAAAGCCATATCCAACGTAGATTCCATTTTTGACCATTACAAATGCACTTTCAATAAAACTTCTTCCCTTTTCCTGAATGATAAAATTTTCATTTGAATCTTTTATATAAGAAAGGGCCATATTTACCTTGTTATTATAAACTTCTGAAGTTTCGATGCCCCTGCAAATACCATCGCATTGTTTTATTCTGTAATGAGAACATGTCGTTACATTTTCTTGGAGGTGGCAAAATTTAGCACAGAGCGAAAATGACTTACATATTTCTTCGAGATACAATCGGCAATCTGTGGTGTTATATAAGATAGCAACAGGATTTGGTGCCATCTTTATTTTATTGAATGCCAAATGCATAATCCCATTTCTGTCCTCATAAGTGAAAATACCATAGCGCTGAACATTTCTTTTTTGGGCCCGGTTATATTCGGGGTAATGGTGCTTTATTGCCGCGGATTCCATTAAAAGTGCTACGAGGTCACTGCCGGATAGTTCGTAATCAATATCCGTTGTTTCCTCACACATTTGAATTTCTTTGGTTGCTTTATCATAGAAATGACTCAATACCCTTTTCTTGATATTTATCGCCTTGCCAACATAAATTATCTTCCCTTTTTCATTTTTAAAATAATATATGCCAGGAACTGTGGGAAGGTTATCATAGGTTTGTTTGGGTAAACTTGGTGGGAGAGTGGTTTCCTGTGAACGGGCGTTCAGAAATTTTTTGAATACGGCATCGGCATCTTTAGCCCGTAATAATTTTTGGAATAATAAGGTGGTTGCATGGGCATCGCCCCTTGCCCTATGCCTATCGGTCAAAGGAATTTTTAGGGCAGAGCATATTTTTCCAAGGCTGTATGAATTATAACCGGGTATCAGTTTTCTGGACAATCGCACCGTGCACAACTTTTTTCGAGTAAAATCAAGGCCAATGGTTTTCAACTCATTTTTGATAACTCCATAATCAAAACCAACACTATGGGCCACAAAAATGGTGTCTTTGGTTATTTCTAAAATCTTATGAGAAATTTCAATCAATTTGGGAGCATCACGAACCAAGTCATTGTCTATCCCTGTCAGCCCAGTAATGAAATAGGGGATTTCACATTCAGGATTAACCAATGAGGTAAATTCATCTATAATATCATATCCATCATACTTAAAAATCGATATTTCTGTAATCTTGTTGCCTTTTATTCCATTTCCGGTGGTTTCTATGTCAACAATCGTATACATTGTAGGTAGCCTAAATTTAATAATTTGTAAAGAAAACGTGAGTTGAATAGAAACTTCGATTTTTAATATCGAAACCTACTTTTTAGTCCCTAAAGATACTTAGAATTGTATTGCCCATTCGTGGTAAATCTATGAAGATTATTGTCCATGATTGAATAACTACAATCAAAAAGGGCAAAAAAAGTATCGGTAATAATAAATTTTGTGGTAGCAATTTAATCTTTCTGAAGGTAAATTTGATACACTAAGATTAAAGGTTATGCTCAAAAAAGTTACAATTCTCTTCGTATTTCTATGCATAGTTTATTCAGGTGTGGCTCAGACCCAAAAACAATATCAACCCACCTGGGAATCAATTGACTCCAGATCGGTTCCGAATTGGTTCGGAGGAGCCAAGTTTGGAATATTTATTCATTGGGGCCCATATTCGGTTCCTGCGTGGTCGCCCAAAGGCACTTATTCTGAATGGTATCAATACTGGTTGCAAAGCGAGGCTCTTTTTGGAAATGGAGATTTTAAAGGAGATGAGGTTACCAAGTATCATCATAAGACATACGGTAAGAATTTTGACTATTACAAATTTGGGGAAATGTTCAAAGCAGATTTGTTCGAACCAGATAAATGGGCAAGTTTGTTTGAAGAAGCTGGTGCAAAATATGTGGTTCTTACTTCAAAACATCATGATGGTTTTACATTATGGCCAAACAAAGAAGCCAATGATCGAGGATTTGCATGGAATAGTATGGAAGTTGGGTCTAAAAAAGATTTGGTTGGAGAATTGTCAAATGCAGTTAAGAAGAAGGGAATTAAGATGGGCTTGTATTATTCATTATACGAATGGTATCACCCTTGGTGGCAAAATGACAAGGAACGTTTTGTAGATGAACATTTTCTGCCTCAAGTAAAAGATTTAGTTCAAAATTACCAACCGGACATCCTTTGGGCAGACGGGGAATGGGATATGGAAGCCGAAAAATGGAAGTCGAAAGAATTTTTGGCTTGGTTGTTCAACGAATCCAAGATAAAAAATACGGTGGTTGTAAACGATCGCTGGGGAAAAGGTGTTCGAAAAAAGCATGGAGGTTATTTTACAACAGAATATGAATCTGAAGCACCTGAATTTGAAAAACCTTGGGAAGAATGCAGAGGAATGGGGTTCTCATTTGGGTACAACCAAAATGAAGATAGTGAGGATTATAACACTCCTAAAGCATTGGTTTTGATGCTAGTAAATATTGTTAGTACGGGTGGTAATTTATTGCTGGACATTGGTCCTGATTCTCGAGGTAGAATCCCGGTAATAATGCAAGAAAGGTTAAAACAAATGGGTAAGTGGTTAAGAGTTAATGGGGAGGCCATTTACAATACCACTCCTTGGAATAGTTCTTTTCAGTGGTCTGAAGGTGAACGAAATTTCAAACCAAAACAGCACTATTTAGGCGGTGACTTTATATTAAAACAAACTGTTGATCCCGAACCAGGATATGCGGTAAAAGAGGTATTCTTCACTCAGACTAACAGTGCTTATTATGCTATTGTCCCCAGATGGTCAGATAAAGAAATTGTTTTAGAAAATGTCGTGTTGAATAAAAGCTCTCTTATTACCTTGTTGGCGACTGGAGAGACGATTAACTGGAAACAACAGGGAAATAATATTGTTTTGGAAGGTTCCACCTACGACCCAAATAAAATTCAGCCTGGATTGGACTACGCTTATGTTTTTAAAATAACCAAAGAATGATTAAAAAAAATGAAAAAACTCCTTTGTTTTATCAGTTTAGCCTTGACATTAGTGTCTTGCAATATGTCTACAAGACAATTACCGATTACCACTTCAACCAGTTCAATTGACAATGATGATACGAATGATTCCATTATATATAAAGCGGCACATATTGTGCCCACAGCAAATCAATATAATGCCTTAAAGAATGAGTTTATAGCGTTTATTCATTTTGGCCCCAATACGTTTACCAGAATGGAATGGGGTAACGGAATGGAAGATCCAAAAATTTTCAATCTGGAAGAATTGGATACCGATCAGTGGTGCAAAGCAATGAAAGCAGCCCAAATGAAAATGGTCGTTATCACTGTTAAACATCATGATGGTTTTGTGCTCTGGCAGAGTCGTTATACTAAACATGGTATAATGTCAACACCTTTTCAGGACGGGAAAGGCGATATTTTAAAAGAACTTTCTGCTTCTTGTAAAAAGTATGGGTTAAAGTTGGGGGTTTATTTATCGCCGGCCGATCTATATCAAATTGAAAACAAAGAAGGGTTATATGGGAATTTAAGTACTTATTCTGATCGAGTTATTCCTAGACCAATTGAAGGGCGCCCTTTTGAAAACAAAACAAAATTTACATTTAACGTCGATGATTATAATGAGTATTTCTTAAATCAGTTGTTCGAATTGCTGACTGAGTATGGCCCAATTCACGAAGTATGGTTTGATGGGGCACACCCAAAACGTAAAGGAGGGCAAAAATATAATTATATAGCCTGGAAAGAGTTGATTTCTACCTTAGCGCCAGAAGCCGTTGTCTTTGGTAAACAGGATATTAGATGGTGTGGTAACGAATCTGGTGGTACAAGAAATACGGAGTGGAATATTGTTCCTTATCAGGAAAATCCGCTCGAAATGAACAGTTTTGCTGATATTACCAGCAAGGATATAGGTAGTAGGGAAAAATTATATAACGCTAAATATTTACACTATCAACAGGCTGAAACAAATACTTCGATTCGGGAAGGATGGTTTTATAGAGATGATACTTCGCAGAAAACAAGAAGCGTAGATGATATTTTTGATATCTATGAGCGTTCAGTAGGGGGTAACTCTACCTTTTTATTGAACATTCCACCAAATAGAGTAGGTAGATTTTCACCTGAAGATGTTCGTGTTTTGCAAGAAGTTGGTGAGCGTATTAATGAAACGTACACTACCGATTTGTTTAGAGGTGCATCGGGGCCAAAAAATGTATTGGATACAAATACGGATACTTTTGAGCTTTTGGACAGTGAACAGAAAGAAATCGAAATTACACTGAACGAAGCAATTACAATTAATCGTTTGGTCCTACAAGAGGCAATTTTCACACATAGTGAAAGGGTTGAAAAGCATGCCATTGATGCATGGCTAAATAATTCTTGGCAAGAAGTGGCTACGGCCACTAATATTGGGTATAAGCGAATTTTGCGTTTTCCTGAGATAACTTCCAATAAATTCCGAATTAGAATTTCAGAATCACGATTAAGTCCAGCAATTTCTGTTGTTTCTGCATTTTATTATAATACCCGCCCACCACAATTAAGTATTACAAGAACTATTGAAGGAGAAGTAAGTATTCAGCCAAAAAAACATGTGTTTGGATGGAAACCTCACGGACAGGGTAATGGGGGTAATCTGTCTTACGGTTTGGAAATCAGGTATACCACAAATGGAAGCGAACCATCAAAGGAATCGTCTTCATTTGAATCTCCTTTCAGATTAGATTTTGGTGAGGTAAAAGCAAGAGCCTTTATTAAGAATGTTTCTGGCAGTGAAACGTCCAGAAGGTTAGGTATTCTCAAAAAAGATTGGAAACTTATTGATACAGACAGTAATTTAAAAGAGCATCAAGGCAATCATGTTTTTGATGAGGATGAAAATACGTATTGGAAATCAAAATCGGATAGTAAAAAGCACTATGTCTCAATCGATTTAGGAAAAAAGTATACACTTAACGGATTTGTATATACTCCACAAAAAGAGAATGGCGAAGGAATGATTGAACAAGGTGAACTTTTAGTAAGCGACGATGGGAAATCTTGGAAGCCTTTTGATGTTTTTGAATTTGGTAATTTAATTAACGACCCGGTTGCTAGGACGCATCAATTTAATAATACTATTACAACCAGATACATTAAAATAGCATCTAAGGTAATTGCAGGAAGCGATACGTCAGCGGCTATTGCAGAATTAGATTTTTTAGTGAAGTAATACTGGACCTAGAAAGACATAAATAGAATAACCATGAAAAATTTATCTTTCATTTTAGTACTGTTTTTCGTTACATTGGTAGGTTGCTCTCCTCAAATAAATGATATTTATATTGCTCCATCTGGGGTCAACACTTCCCAAGCAAATAAGAATCCGGTTTTTAATTCAATTAAAGAGGGAATAGACAAAGTGAACCTGTTAAGAGAAGAAGGTTATGATGATTTGATAACCTTGCATTTATTGGCAGGTGATCACAGGTTGTTCTCTCCGATTGTGATATCGGCGAATCTGGGTCCATTGAAAATTATTGGGGCTGGGAGTGACAAGACAAGTGTTAAGGGTTCAGAAAAAATTGATATAGTATGGGAAAAGCATGATGATGAGATATGGGTTGCAAATGTGACTAAAGATGTAGGTTTTGATCAACTGTTTGTGGATGGAAAAATGCAAATTTTGGCGAGATATCCAAATTATAGCGAGCTAGGAGGTCATTGGCAGGGACATGCCGCGGACGCAATTTCAAAAGAAAGGGTGAATACATGGGCAAATCCTAAAGGTGCAATTGTTCATGCTATGCACAGAGGAGAATGGGGTGGTTTTCATTTTGAAGTTTCAGGTGTTGATGAAGATGGCGGACTGATTCTCAAAGGAGGGCACCAAAATAACAGACCTTCTGAAATGCATGCAACCTATAGAATGGTCGAAAACGTATTTGAGGAATTGGATACCGCTGGAGAATGGTATTTAGATAAAGAGTCTTCAAGATTATATTACTGGCCGATAGCTGGTACCGATTTAAAGAAGGCAGAGTTTGAAGTGGTTCGGCAAAAGCATTTGTTCGAAATAGTTGGTTCTGAAGAAAACCCAGTTGAAAATGTAGTAATTGAAGGTATTCGTTTTGAACATGCCCAAAGAACAGTAATGGAGAAGTATGAACCGTTATTGCGAAGTGATTGGATGATGTATCGAGGGGCGGCGGTATTTATAGAAGGTACAGAAAATGTTTCTATTAATGATTGTGAATTTACAGAGTTAGGCGGTAATGCAATTTTTGTGAGCAATTATAATCGAGGTACAATAATCTCAAACAATCATATTCATCAAATTGGAGCAAGTGCGGTTAGTTTTGTTGGTAGCCCAAATGCTGTTCGGTCACCTTCTTTTCAATACGGGCAGTATGTAGAATTAAGCGAGATGGATACAATTGTTGGGCCTAAAACCAATTCGTACCCTAGTAATTCTTTGGTTGATAATAACTTGATTCATAGAATTGGACGTGTAGAGAAGCAAACAGCAGGGGTTCAGATTGCAATGGCAATGAAAATCACCATAAGTAATAATAGTATTTATGATGTGCCAAGAGCAGGTATTAATATTGGTGATGGCACATGGGGAGGTCATATTATTGATTATAATGATGTTTTCAATACCGTTTTGGAATCAGGTGATCATGGGGCTTTCAATTCATGGGGTAGAGATCGTTTTTGGCACCCGAATAGGAACGAGTTAGATAAACTGGTTATTGATAATCCTGAAATGCCAAAATGGGATGCCATTCACACCACAATAATTCGAAATAATAGGTTTCGATGTGATCATGGTTGGGATATAGACTTGGACGATGGTTCCTCCAATTATCATATTTATAACAATGTTTGTTTGAATGGAGGATTGAAATTTAGAGAAGGATTCAATCGAATAGCTGAAAATAATATTTTGGTAAACAATGGCTTTCACCCACATGTTTGGTTTAAAGAAAGTAAAGATGTTTTTATGAGAAATATTGTTTTTACAGAACATAAAGATATTCGACTACAGGGATGGGGTAAAGAAGTGGATTATAATTTCTTTCCAGACAAGGCCACATTGCTAAAAACACAGGAGAAAGGTGTTGACGTCCATAGTATTTATGGAGATCCTTTATTCATCGATTCGAAAATTGGCAATTATAGTTTAGTCAATGATTCTCCAGCTATTGAAGTTGGGTTTAATTCTTTTTCTACGGATGTCTATGGCGTAAAAAATGAGTCACTTAAAATGTTGGCAAAGAGCCCGGAAATTCCAAAGATATTTTTTGGGGTATCAAGTGATAGCTCAGCAGAATACAAATGGTTAGGTAGTGTTTTAAAAAACATTGAGACCATGGCCGAACGTTCAGCTTCGGGGCTGGACAATACAGCTGGAGTATTAATTTTATCAATAGAGGAGAATTCTACTATTGCTCGTTCAGAATTAAAGGTTAATGATGTCATAATATCGAGCGAAGAAGATGAAATAACCACAGTTGAAGATTTAATGAAATCTTTTCAAAATAATAATTGGAAAGGGAAATTGAATTTGCAAGTTATTCGTAATCAAAAAGAAATATCCGTTATCTTGATAACAAAATGAAAGTAATGCAAATGTTTAGATCAGTAGTTTTTGCCATTTTTTGTATAGTCTTACTTGTAGGGTGTTCAGAAAAAACACAAATTGTCAAAAAGCAGAAACCGCCGAATATAGTTTACATTTTAGCAGATGATTTGGGTTATGGCGATATAAGTGCATTTAATGCAGAAGGTAAAATACAAACCCCTAATATAGATAACTTAGCTAAAGATGGTATGAAATTTACTGATGCCCATACTTCTTCAGCCGTTTGTACACCTACGCGTTATGGTATATTAACAGGGAGGTACAATTGGCGCAGTCCAATAAAAAGTGGAGTTTTAACAGGTAAATCGGAAGCTTTGATTCCGAATTCAAGAACTACAGTTGCCTCCTTTTTAAGTGATAATGGCTACAAAACCGGTTTTATAGGTAAATGGCATTTGGGTTGGGACTGGGCAATAAAGGATTCTACCAATAATGGTGGAGAAGGCTGGAATGCAACAGATTTTGAAAACCTTGATTTTACAAAGCCTGTTACAAATACCCCAAATGATTTAGGTTTTGATTATGCCTATGGGCATTCAGGTTCATTGGATATGGCACCCTATGTTTATGTGGAAAACGGAATGGCCACTGCTAAAGTTGATACGGTAACTGTCGATAAAGGAAAATACACCTGGTGGCGTGAAGGCCCAACAGCTGCGGATTTTGTTCATGATGAGGTAACCCCTAACTTTTTTAGAAAATCCATGTCTTTTATTAAAGAACAAGGTGCTGAGGAACAACCATTCTTTTTATACTTGGCTTTACCATCACCACATACTCCCATTTTACCAACTGAGGAGTGGCAAGGAAAAAGTAATTTGAATCCATATGCGGATTTTGTGGTAATGATTGATGATTATCTGGGGCAATTGGTTGAGGTTCTAGAACAAAAGGGTTTAGCTGAAAATACGATAGTCATTTTTACAAGTGACAATGGCTGTTCTCCACAGGCCGATTTTAAGATTTTAGGAGATTTAGGTCATGATCCAAGCGCCATTTATAGAGGACACAAAGCTGATATTTATGAAGGAGGGCATAGGATTCCGTTTGTGGTGAAATGGCCGTCAAAAATTGAATCAGGTTCTGTGTCGGATAAAACAATTTGTACTACGGACTTATTGGCAACAGTCGCTGATATTCTTAATGTTGACCTTTTAGATAATCAAGGAGAGGATAGTTTCTCAATCTTACCGCTTTTGGATACTACGGATAAAAGAGAGTTTAAACGTGAGGCGACGGTTCATCATTCGATCAATGGAAGTTTTGCTTTGCGAAAGGCAAATTGGAAAATGATTTTTTGTACTGGGTCTGGTGGTTGGAGCGACCCCAAACCTAATTCAGAGGGAATAGAGGAGTTACCAAAGTTTCAATTGTATGATTTGGCGAATGACCCCTCTGAGCAAACAAATTTATTTGGGCACCACCCTGATATTGAAGGCCAACTTAGTGAGCTTATGCTTGACTATATTGACGACGGTCGAAGTACTCCAGGAAAAAAGCAAACCAATGAAGAAAACGGTTTTGGTAATGAAGAATGGAATCAACTAACCGCATTAAGAAATAATATTCTAGAAAAATGAAAAAATCAATTAAGTTCTTTTTAGTAGTAGTATCACTTTGTTTCGTTCAAGAAAGTCTTGCCAAAATTTGGCTTCCTTCGATACTTTCAGATAATATGGTGTTACAACAAAATTCAGAAGTCACTATTTGGGGATGGACGACGCATACCTCTGAAAAAATTACCGTTATTGGGTCTTGGGATAACGAGGGGGTAACAACAGAAGCCTATCAGGGTACTTGGTCGTTGAAAATTAAAACCCCAAAATCTGGAGGCCCATTTACCCTTAAAATTGAAGGGCATGAGGCAATAGAGATCCAAAATGTATTGATTGGGGAAGTTTGGATAGCTTCTGGTCAATCGAACATGCAGTGGACTCCTACCAATGGCTTATTAAATGCAGAGGAAGAGATTAAAAATGCGAATTTTCCTAACATTCGATTTTTTCAAGTCGATCAACATACGGCAAAATTTCCACAAGAAAACACACCTGGAAAATGGATGGAGTGTACACCGGAGACAATGAAGGACTTTAGTTCTGTGGCGTATTTTTTTGCTAGGAATATTCAAGATAGGCTGTCTTTTCCTATGGGAATGATTAGTTCTAATTGGGGAGGTACTCCAATAGAAACTTGGATTCCGTCAGAACTAATCAATGGGGATATGGAATTAAAAAAAGCGGCGACCAAGGTAGAAGAAAAACCATGGTGGCCCAATGATGCTGGCTTAGCCTATAACGCAATGATTCATCCCTTATCAAAATTTAATATTGCAGGATGTATTTGGTATCAAGGGGAATCAAATAGACAAAACCCCAATTCATATTATAAATCATTTCCTTTACTTATTAAGTCTTGGAGAGACCTATGGCGGAAGGATTTTTCATTTTATTTTGCGCAGATTGCTCCATTTAAATACGGAAAAATGGATGCTATTGATGCCGCTATTGTTCGCGATGCCCAATTGACAACAATGCTACATGTTCCCAAAACAGGAATGGCCGTTACCTCAGATATTGGTAATTTGGAAAATATTCACCCTATTAATAAGCAAGAAGTTGGTAAAAGGCTTGCGCTATGGGCATTGGTCAACGATTACGGTATTCGGAAGTTAGTGGAATCGGGTCCCATTTATAAATCGATGAAAATCAATAGAAACAAGATTATCTTGTCTTTTGATCATGCCAACAACGGATTGATTAAAAAGGGAAAAAAATTGACCAATTTCAAAGTCGCCGGAACAGACAAGGTTTTTTATTCCGCTAAAGCTAAAATCGAAGGAAATACGATTGTAGTTTATGCCAAAAATGTAAAAAATCCAAAAGCTGTCAGATTTGCATTTACTGACACTGCCGAGCCTAATTTATATAATACCGAGGGACTACCGGTACCGGCTTTTAGAACAGATTCTTGGAAATTTGAATAATCATAATGAATAATCGACCATGACAGCAAAAAAGATACTTGTTAGGCTAGTTTTTATTTTATTGATGACCTCCTGTAGTACTGAAAAATCTTTTGAGTACGAGGATAAATTATGGTACGGCAAACCTGCTAAGGAATGGATGCAGGCCTTACCGGTTGGTAACGGTCGTTTGGGGGCCATGGTATTTGGGGACCCCAATCATGAACGAATTCAATTGAATGAGGACTCAATGTGGCCCGGCGAGGCAGATTGGCCAGATTATAGGGGCAATTCAGATGATTTAGAAGAGATTAGAAATTTACTGAATGAGGGTAAAACCGGTGAGGTAGATAGCTTAATAGTAGAAAAATTCTCCTATAAAACCATTGTTCGTTCGCATCAAACCATGGGAGACCTCTATATAGATTTTGAAAATGAAAGGTCGGTCGAAAATTATACGAGGTCTTTAAATTTGAATGATGCTTTGATTACCGCAGCGTACCAATCAGGAGGAAATTCTTATTCTCAAAAGGTTTTTAGTTCAAAACCTGATGATGTTATGGTCATTGAACTATCCACTGATGCTACAGATGGCATGGATTTTACACTTCGAATGAACAGGCCCACTGATGATGGAAATGCAACTGTAACTACGAGAAATCCATCAGAATCTGAAATAAGTATGAAAGGGGTAGTGACTCAATACAGTGGTAAAAGAGATTCCAAGTCTTTCCCATTGGATTATGGGGTTAAGTTTGAAACTAGATTACGTGTGCATAATGAAGGAGGAACAGTTACTGCCGATAAAGGGCAATTAACTTTGAAGGGGGTGAAAACGGTGCTGATTCATTTAGTAGGTAACACCTCTTTTTATCATGGAGAAAATTACACTAAGAAGAACCTTGAGACTTTGGAAAAAGTCAATAACTCTTCGTTCAAGACACTTTTGAAAAATCACACAAAGGACTATGAAGAACTGTACAATCGAGTAGGTTTGGATTTGGGTGGTAGGGAATTGGATAGTCTTCCAATTGATGCCCGGTTACAGCGAATAAAGGAAGGGAATGATGATCCAGATTTGGCTGCAAAATTATTTAAATATGGTCGTTATCTTCTAATCGCATCTTCTCGTCAAGGAACAAACCCTGCAAATCTTCAAGGTATTTGGAATGAGCACATTACTGCCCCTTGGAATGCGGATTATCACTTGAACATTAATTTACAAATGAATTACTGGCCGGCGGAAGTGGCCAATTTAAGCGAGCTTCACCAACCTTTTTTCGAATACTTGGATAGGGTTTTGGAGCGCGGAAAAAATACTGCAAAAAAACAATACGGCATTAATAGAGGTACAATGGCCCATCATGCATCCGATTTATGGGCAACACCATTTATGCGTGCTGAACGGGCCTATTGGGGTTCATGGGTACATGGTGGTGGATGGTGTGCCCAACATTATTGGGAGCATTACAGATATACAGAAGATAAGGAATTTTTAAAGAATAGAGCATACCCTGTTTTAAAAGGGATATCAGAGTTTTATTTGGATTGGTTGGTTTGGGATGAAACCAGTAAAGCTTGGGTTTCATCACCAGAAACCTCCCCCGAAAATTCTTATTTTAATGCAGATGGCAATTCTGCTGCAGTTTCATTCGGTAGTGCCATGGGCCACCAAATAATTGCTGAGGTATTTGATAATGTGTTAGAGGCGGCAAAGGTTTTGGGAATTCAAGATGAATTTACCAAAGAGGTAAAAGCAAAAAGAGAGAAGTTATTCCCTGGAATTGTTGTTGGTGATGATGGTAGATTATTGGAATGGAACGAACCCTATGATGAACCAGAAAAAGGGCATCGACATATGTCTCATTTATATGCCTTGCACCCTGGCGATGAAATAACTGCTGACAATTCAGAAGCTTTTGCCGCTGCAAAGAAGACCATTGATTATAGGTTGGAACATGGTGGTGCTGGTACTGGATGGAGTAGGGCCTGGATGATAAATCTCAATGCGCGCCTTTTGGATGGTAATGCGGCGGAGGAAAATATAAGGAAGTTTCTGGAGATATCAATTGCGGATAATATGTTCGATGAGCACCCACCTTTTCAAATTGACGGGAATTTTGGATTCACCGCCGCTGTACCAGAATTGTTGTTCCAATCCCATGAAGGTTTTTTAAGAATTTTACCGGCTCTCCCGGCTAATTGGAAAAACGGTAAAATAAATGGTATAAAAGCCAGAGGTGATATTGAGGTTGATATTGAATGGAAGGATGGCGAGCTTGTGAAACTAGGATTGACAGCGAAGAAAACAAAAAGCATAAAAATAAAATATGGTACTAAAGAAGTTGAAATTGAACTTCCAAAGAACGAAAAAATAGAGTTGAATTCAATATTAGAAAAATAAGAAAATGAAGAGAGTTTGGACTATATGCATATCATGCACATTGATTTTATTTTCATGTAAGACTGAAGTAAAAATTGAAGCGCAAAAACCTCTGGCGAAACATGTAATCCTTATCGGTTCAGATGGTTTTGGTGCTTATGCTATTAAGAAAGCAAAAGTGCCTAACCTTAGGAAAATGATGGAGGAGGGGTCGTATTCCTTGGAAGCAAGGGCAGTTTTACCTTCTTCCAGTGCTGTAAATTGGGCATCAATGATTATGGGCTCGGGACCAGAACTTCATGGGTATACCGAATGGGGAAGTAAAACCCCTGAAGTACCTTCCCGAATAATCGGAAAGGACAGTATATATCCCACAATATTTGGAGTAATAGATGAACAAATGCCAGATGCGAAGAAAGGGGTTTCCTATAAATGGGGAGGTATTGGCTATTTGTTTGAAAAGAATATGGTGGATCTTGATTTTAATGGGAAATCAGATGAAGAAACTGCCGATAAGGCCTTAGAATTCATTATCAAAGAAAAGCCCGCCTTGACATTCATTCATTTTGATGAACCTGATGGTGCAGGTCATAATTTAGGTCATGACACCCCCGAGTATTATGAGGCAGTGGAAATGATTGATGGATTGGTTGGTAAGATTTTGAAATCACTTGAAGAAGCTGGAATGATTGAAGAAAGTATAATTATCTTTAGTTCTGATCACGGAGGAATTGATAAAGGTCACGGAGGAAAGACTTTGTTGGAAATGGAGATTCCTTGGATAATTTATGGTAAGAATGTTCCAGCTAAGGGTAAATTGGAAACAAGTATAGTTACTTACGATACTGCATCGACTATTGCGCATATCCTTGCCCTTGAATCACCAGATTTTTGGAGAGGAAAACCGGTAATAAAGGCATTTGAGAATGATAAAAACTAGATTATTATTGTTATTGGTTTTGTTTTTTGGTATAACCTCATGTGAGCCAGAGCAAATACCTGAGCCCAAACCAAATATTGTTTTGTTTTTTGTGGATGACATGGGGTGGCAAGATACATCTGTACCTTTTTGGTATAAAAAAACGCCGTTCAATGAGGTTTATAAAACTCCTAACATGGAACGTTTGGCTGCGGACGGAGTTAAATTCACCCAAGCATATTCGACGGCAGTCTGTTCACCAACTCGAGTAAGCTTAATGACCGGGATGAATGCCGCAAGACATCGTGTGACGAACTGGACATTGAGAAAGGATAGTATTCAGCCTATGGAAAAAAACCACCCAATACTGGAATTTCCATTATGGAATGTAAACGGAATGAGTCCGGTAGCAGGTGACCCCAAAGCAGTTCATGCAACTCCACTACCTCAATTATTGAATGATGCGGGTTATTTTACTGTCCATTCTGGTAAAGCACATTTAGGAGCTATTGGTACGCCAGGTGAGGATCCCTTGAATTTAGGTTTTGATGTGAATATTGGAGGGCATGCGGCCGGAGCCCCAGAGAGTTATCATGGTACCGATAATTTCGGAAACGGAAAAGAAGGCAAAGAAATATGGGCGGTACCGGGATTGGAAAAATATCATGGGAAGAACGTACATTTATCAGAGGCTATAACCCAAGAGGCGTTGATGTCTCTTGACTCTGTTGTAGCAACACAACAGCCCTTTTTCTTATACATGGCCCATTACGCGGTTCATACCCCGATAATGCCAGATGACCGCTTTGTTCAAAAGTATTTTGAAAAAGGAATGGATTCCACTGAGGCCAAATATGCATCTATGGTCGAAGGAATGGACAAGAGTCTTGGGGATATCATGGATTATTTAGAGGAGAAGGAAATTGCAGAGAATACCATTATTCTATTCATGTCTGATAATGGAGGATTGAGTTCCGTAGCCCGGGGAGGTGAAAGACATAAACATAATTTACCACTATCGAGTGGTAAAGGTTCAGTATACGAAGGCGGAATTCGAGAACCTATGTTGGTTAAATGGCCTGGAACCGCAGCTCCAAATACGGAATCAAATGAACAGGTGATTATCGAAGACTTCTATCCATCCATACTTGAAATGGCAGGGATTGAAGGATATGAAACTGTGCAGGCTGTAGACGGAAAAAGTTTTGTGGCAACCTTTGAAGAGGAGATGAAAGAACCTGGAGAGCCGCGTGCATTGTTTTGGCATTATCCAAATGAATGGGGCCCTGATGGTCCGGGAATAGGGGCGTCCAGTGCCGTGCGCAAAGGAGATTGGAAATTTATCTATTTTCATGAAGATAGGCGAATGGAATTGTACAATTTAAAACGGGATATAGGTGAAACCAAAAACTTGGTAGCTGAAGAAAGTGATAAAGTGAAAGAATTGGCAAGTGTCCTTACAAATCATTTAAAAGATGTTAAGGCACAAATGCCTATCGAAAAGAGTACGGGAGAACGAGTTCCATATCCTTCAGAATTAATTATAGAAGAAACCGGACCAGAATTATCATTTATTGCTAAAAACCTGGAGTTTAAAGGTGTAGCTCTTGAGGATAAAGATTACACGATTTGGGGATGTGCCCCAATTCAAAGTAAAGATGGTAAAACACATTTATTTGCAGCTCGTTGGCCGGAGAAGAATGTGGACCCAGCATGGAGAAAATCATCAGAAATAGCACATTATGTTTCCAATAGCCCAGAAGGGCCATTTACTTTTTCGGATGTTGCAATTACTGGAACCAATGAGAATACTTGGGATAAATATGCCCCTCACAATCCAGAAATAACAAAAGTTGATGATAAATACGTATTGGTATACATAGCAAATACCGACCACCAGCAACCTCCTCACCCATCTAATCAAAGTATAGGAATGGCAATGTCCGATAGCCCTTACGGACCTTGGGAGAAAGTAGGCGTAGATGGTAAAATATTAGACTCGAACAATCCTGAAAAATGGAACTATCAGTCCAAAAATGGGGTGGCCAATCCGACTTTCTTAACTCATAATGGTAAGTTTTATCTCTATTTTAAAACGAGACATATAAATGGTAATTTACAATACGGTTTGGCCGTTGCTGATAATTTAGAAGGTCCCTATACTATAACCGATTCTCCTGTAACTTCAAACAAAGGAACTTTGGAAGATGGTACAGTTTTTAAGTATGAAGATCATATTTATCTTCTTACCACTGATAATCATGGTGAAAACACTGGTGTTGTTGGTGGAGGAACCTTATGGAAATCCAAGGATGGTATTTATTTTAAATTAGAAGATGCAACTATTGGTTATGGTCGACTTCCATCATATTATCTTGAATATGATGAAAAAATAAGTACTAAGATTTATGGACCGGACCCCAAATTGGAACGCCCTAAAATTTTAATGTCAGAAGGGAAGCCGGCCTATTTGTATGGGCCAGGAGGATGGAATATTTATGGAGGTGATAGAACTGTGGCATATGTCTTTAAAATCAACCTATAATGGTCATTAGCGTTAATGTAGCTTCAGAAATACCTAATTACAAGATGAGTTTTGATTTTAGATTTCTTAAAAGCTTAGTTGCTCCACTGTTATTTTTCTTTTTTATCAACTCCATTGCCCAATCCCCACCAGACACCTTATTTTTTAAAGATAGGATACAACTACTTTCATCAGATAATATTTTTAAGACAGAGGGTTATTATAACTGGGGAGCCTCCATTATTAAGGACAAGAAAGGCACCTACCATCTTTTTTACTCACGTTGGAAAAAAGACTACAAGTTCACTGGTTGGTTAACTCATTCAGAAATTGCCCATGCAACATCTAGGAGCCCGCAAGGGCCTTGGAAATTTAAAAACACCGTAATTACCGGTAGGGGAAAGGGTAAGTGGGATGCTATTACAGCCCATAATCCCAAAATCAAATATTTTGACGGCAAATACTACTTATACTATATATCCACCAACTTAGGAGAGAAGGATTTTACTGAAAAAGAACTTATTGAGACAGCTCACACTGGTTATAACCATGCCAATTGGAAGATTTTAAGACCAAATCAGCGTACTGGTGTAGCAGTTTCGAATTCTATAAATGGGCCATGGACACGAATGGGAAAACCATTAATTGAACCGTCTGGCCCAATTACGACATTGACAGTGAATCCGGCCATAGACAAAGGAAAAGATGGCAGGTATTATTTGATCGTAAAAGGAGATAAACCCAATGAAAAACGATTTGTTAGAAACCAGGCTATTGCTATTTCCAAATCTCCTCTTGGGCCTTTTGAAATGCAACCAAGCCCAGTGATTGATTATCTCGATACTGAGGATATGTCCATGTGGTATGACGCTAAACGCGATTATTTCTATGGTACTTTTCATGCACATACAATGATTGGAATGATCAGCTCGCCGGATGGTATAAATTGGAAAAAAGCCACCGAGTATGCACTTATGCCAAAAAAATCGTTATGGCTTGGAGATTCAGAAATTATCCCAGACCGAATGGAACGGCCTTTTATTTATGTAGAGGACAACCAACCTCAGGTATTGAGCATGGCCGTAAAGAAGGGTGATGAGTCCTATACGGTATTTGTGCCTATCAAAGAAAAAGAAGAGCTTCCAGTACCCAATAAAAGACAATTGGCCTGGCAGCAAGCCGAAATGGGTGCGGTATTTCACTATGACCTCCATGTTTTTGATGGTTTGAAATATGGGCAGGGAAACAACCGTATTGACCCTGTAAAAGACTATCAGGTTTTTAATCCAGAAAAATTGGATACAGATCAATGGGTAAAGGCTGCAAAAGATGCTGGTTTTACTTTTGCCATATTAACAGCAACCCATGAAACCGGTTTCGCGCTGTTCCAATCGAACGTAAATCCTTATGGCATGAAGGCCTTAAAATTTCAGGACGGTAAAGGAGATGTGGTACGTGATTTTGTAAACTCGTGCCGTAAATATGGCATAAAACCTGGTATTTATTTAGGAATTCGATGGAATTCATTCATGGGAGTGCATGATTTTAAAGTGAACGGCGAAGGTGATTTTAAGGTTAACCGCCAGAAATGGTACAACAATATGGTCGAAAAAATGGTCAAAGAAATCTGTACCAGCTATGGCGAATTGTTTGAAATTTGGTTTGATGGAGGAGCTGATCATCCAGATAACGGAGCGCCAGATGTGTTGCCAATTGTTCAGCAATATCAACCTAATTGTCTCTTTTATCACAACGGTCAACTTGCAGAGGCGCGTTGGGGCGGTTCAGAATCCGGGACTGTGTCTTATCCGTCATGGGCTACATTTCCCTATAGGGCTACAGGAGCTGGCGAGAGTGCTAAGGAGAATATTGCAAAAAACGGATTTCAGCTATTGAAAACTGGTGATCCAAATGGAGGGTATTGGATGCCAGCCATGTCAGATGCTCCATTACGTGGATATAACGGGCGTCATGAATGGTTTTGGGAACCGGGGGATGAAGCCCATATTTTTCCATTGAATAACCTTATGGAGATGTATTACAAATCTGTAGGGCGTAATTCTACTTTGATTATGGGCCTAACACCAAATCCTGATGGTTTATTGCCTGAACCAGATGTTCAAAGATTAAAGGAATGGGGAGATGAAATAAGAAGAAGGTTCTCCACGCCGATTAAATCTGCGAAGGGAGAAGGTGCCAAATTGGTAATGAAATTGGAAGAGTCAAGAATAATTGACCACGTCATAATACAAGAGGATATTAAATTTGGGGAACGAATTCGAGAATACAAAATTGAAGGCTTGGTAAATGGGAAATGGCAATTATTGGCGCAAGGACAAAGCGTTGGAAATAAAAGGATAGAACAATTTGATGCTGTTAAAGTAAAACGAATTCGATTGGTGGTTACAAAACACACTAAAACTCCTAAGGTTAAGAATTTTAGTGTGTTTTTCGTAAATAAGTAAAACAGTTTTTTTGTTTTAGACGGTCCAAAAATACTTAAGACAAACAAATGATGATATTTTAATTTGAATAAAACCTGAATAGATGATTTTAAAGAGTAGAATAGGGAAGTTTGTTTCTTTAATGGTGGTTGGCATTAGTAGTACATTGTGCATGGCTCAAAAATCTGAAGACACAAAAGACTGGCTGATAGATAATTCGGGATTTACATCCTTGGTGATTCAAAAAGGAAATGATATTAGCTTGGATAATGGGCTTGTAAACCGAACGATTAGAATAGCACCAAATGCAGCAACCGTCGAATACAGGAATCTAACCACGGGTGAATCCATGCTTCGAAGTATAAAACCTGAGGCCGAAGTTTCAATCAATGGGGAAACTTATGCGGTCGGTGGCTTAGTGGGATTGAAAGAACATGGCTATCTTTTGGAAGAATGGTTAGATGATTTAACAGCAGATGCCGATGCCTTTCAATATGTAAAACATGAAGTGAAACAAATTCAATCCAAAATAAAATGGAATGATAAAAAACGTTTTCATACTACTGAAAACGCCACTCCAAAAGGTAAAGAGTTAATCATTCAATTTAATCATTCATTAAAGGAGTTAGATGGAGTTTTGGTCAATGTACATTATGAGATTTACGATGGCATTCCATTGATTGCCAAATGGATTTCCGTAGAAAATAAGTCAAATAAAAGCATAGGAATCACCGGGTTTAAAAATGAAATTTTGGCATTTCCTGAAGCTGAAAACTTTGTTGAACCTTCAAAAAGATGGCGACGACCCAATATGCACGTAGAAAGTGATTATTCTTTTGGAGGGTTTACATCCGGCGAGTCAGAAACATCCATCTTTTGGGAATTTGACCCAGAATATACTTCACAGGTCAATTGGTTGATGAAGACTGAATGTTTATTGGAAAGTAAATTATTGGTTGGGCCGAATGAAGTTGTTAAGCCAAAAGATTCTTTTGAGAGTTTTCATACCTATGAATTGCTACAAGATAATACGGATCGAGAAAGAACATCTTTGGCTGTTCGTAAAATGTATAGATTATTGGCTCCTTGGTCTACAGAGAATCCCATTTTTATGCATTTGACAACCACCAACCCTGAAAAGGTTAAAACGGCCATAGACCAGTGTGAAGCTACAGGTTACGAAATGGTGATATTGAGCTTTGGAAGCGGGCTCAATATGGAGGATAATTCAGAGGGTAATATTAAAAAGTTCAAAGAACTGGCCGATTATGCACATAACAAAGGCATTGAATTGGGTGGATATTCATTGTTCTCGAGTCGAAAAATCAGTGATTCTGTTGATGTAATCGACAAGGATACAGGAAAACCGGGTGGTGCCAAATTCGGGAATGCCCCTTGCTTGGCTTCGGAATGGGGGCACACCTATCTAAAAAGAATTAAATACTTCCTTGATAAAACAGGGTTTGACCTCCTAGAGCATGATGGGCCTTATCCAGGAGATTATTGTGCATCTACCACTCATAAACACCACAAAGGATATGAAGATTCTCAATGGGTGCAATGGAATATGACCAAAGACTTTTACCATTGGCTAAAAGAGAAAGATATTTATTTAAATGCCCCTGATTTTTATTATTTGCAAGGCTCAAACAAATGTGGGATAGGTTATCGAGAGGTAAATTGGTCCTTGCCTAGAGCGCAACAGATTATGTTGGGGAGGCAGAATATTTATGATGGTACTTGGGAGAAAACACCTTCGATGGCCTGGACATTCGTTCCTTTGACCGAATATCATGGAGGAGGTGCCGAAGCTACTTTAGAACCTTTGAATGATCATTTAGATTCTTATGAAGCGCATATGGTGCAAAATTATGGTTCAGGGGTGCAAGCTTGCTACAGGGGCCCTAGACTGTTCGACTCTCAGGCCACAAAAGAATTGGTCATAGATCAGATCGACCATTACAAGAAGTATCGAAATATATTGAATTCAGATATTATTCACTTGAGAAGACCAGATGGTAGGACTTGGGATGGATTTATGCATGTGAATCCGAGCCTGGAAGAAAAAGCTTTGGTTATGCTTTTTAATCCTACATCAAAAACGATTGAAGAAGAAATTAGTTTACCCCTGTATTTTACAGGATTGGATGAAGAAGCACGCATAGTGGAGAAAGGAGAGAATTCTCTAACTTCAAAATTGAACCGGAATTACGAATCGGAAATCAAAGTGACAATTCCACCAAACGGATATACCTGGCTGGTAGTTCAATAATCTAAAGGGTTAAAGAAAAGTATGAAAAATGTATTATGGCTCGTAGTGTTGATTTTGGTTGTTGGGTGCAAATCTGTTTCAACTAAAAAAGCGAGTACTACTATTTATGTTCAAAAGGAAAATAGAATACATAAAGATTGGAAAGTAGTTTGGCAGGATGATTTTGACAAAGCAAAAATAGATACTACAAAATGGACACGCATACCCCCCAATAATGCGGATTGGGGAAATTATATGACCAGCGACCCACGATGCTATTCTCTAACCGATGGTAAATTGTCCTTAATTGGTATTAATAATCCTGATACTATTAGTGATCCACGTCCTTTTTTGACCGGTGGTATTTATACCAAAGGGAAATTTGCCTTTCAGTACGGAAAAATTGAAATCAGGGCCAAATTTGAAAGTGCAAAGGGAGCATGGCCAGCAATTTGGATGTTGTCAGAGCAAAGCAAGTATGGTGCATACCCTCGAAATGGAGAAATTGATATCATGGAACATTTAAATTATGAGGATAAAGTATATCAAACCACACATTCATATTATACCCTGGAATTGAAACAAAAAAAGAACCCGCCCTATTATACCACGGTCAAATGTGATACTGAAAAGTTTAATACATATGGTTTAGAGTGGTATCCAGATAAACTGGTGTACACCCTAAATGGAAAAGAATCTTATACATATCCAAAAATTGAAGGGATTGATCCATCTCAATGGCCATTTGATCAACCATTTTATTTATTGATAGACCAACAACTCGGGGGTTCTTGGGTAGGCGATGTAAACCCAAAGGATTTACCAGTACAAATGATAATAGATTGGGTCAAAGTGTATCAATGATTAACTTTAAAGAAAGTTATCTTTTAAATGATTTTATGATGAGCAAAGAAAAGATATTTATTGTTGCTATTTTACTCCTATTCCAATCCTGTGATAAAGTAAATCCACCCGAACCTATTGGTCCTTTGCCATCTGAGCGGCAATTGGCATGGCATGAGCTAGAATATTATGCATTTGTGCATTTTAATATGAACACCTTTACCAATATGGAATGGGGTACTGGAGGTGAAAAACCAGCTCAGTTCAATCCTTCGGAATTGGATACAAGACAATGGGCAAAAGTGGCCAAAGAAGCTGGAATGAAGGGAATAATAATTACGGCAAAACACCACGATGGTTTCTGTCTTTGGCCTACTAAGACCACAGAGCACTCAGTAAAGAATTCTCCTTGGAAAAATGGTAATGGTGATTTACTGAAAGACCTCTCAGAGGCTTGTAAAGAATTTGGTCTTAAGTTTGGGGTTTATCTATCCCCATGGGACCGGAATCATGAGGATTATGGAAAACCAGAATATGTGAAAGACTTTCACGAGCAATTACGAGAACTATTGACCAATTATGGTGAAGTCTTTGAGGTTTGGTTCGACGGTGCCAATGGGGGTTCCGGATATTATGGGGGAGCTAATGAAACCAGAAAAATTGATAATAAGACATATTATGAGTGGGGAGAGGCAGTGGCCATTGTCCGAGAACTTCAACCCAATGCTGTTGTTTTTAGTGATGGAGGGCCTGATATACGTTGGGTTGGTAATGAAGAGGGTTGGGCTAATGAAACCAATTGGAGCATCATGCGACGAAACGAGATTCATCCAGGATGGCCAAGATATGTTGAGTTACGTTCTGGGCATGAAGATGGCACACATTGGTTACCTGCTGAAGTTGATGTGTCAATTAGACCAGGTTGGTATTACCATGCAGCTGAGGACCATCAAGTTAAAACCTTGCCTAAACTTTTGGATATTTATTATCACTCCGTTGGAAGAAATGCATCTTTCTTATTGAATTTACCTGTAGATAATCGCGGGTTGGTACATGAAACGGATGTGGAACAACTTAAAACATTACGTAAACAATTGGATGCGGACTTTAAGACAGAATTGGCCAAAAATGCTAAAGTCTCGGCTACTGACGAAAGAGGTAAGAATACATCCTATAAAGCGGTCAATGTAAACGATGGAAAACCAGAAACGTATTGGGCAACCAATGACACAGTAACAAATGCTTCATTGTTTTTTGAATTTGATGAGCCAACGGAAGTAAACCGAGTCTTATTGCAGGAATATATACCACTGGGACAAAGGGTTAAAAATTTTATTGTTTCGGCGGAACTGCATGGGGAATGGCGAGAGTTAGATGGGCAGACAACAATTGGGTTTAAGCGAATATTAAGATTTGAGACCGTTAAGACCAAGAAAATAAAAGTACATTTTTTAGAAGCTAAAGGGCCGTTGGCGATATCGAACATAGAGCTGTTTAGGGCTCCCAATCTCTTGATTGAACCAACTATTAAAAGGACAAGAGAAGGTATGGTAAGTATGGTTGTTCCAGATGAAAGTGTTCAAATATTTTATACGCTTGATGGTTCTGAACCTACCGATAAATCAATGAAATATGACAAATCTTTTGAGGTTAACTCACCAACCATGGTAAAAGGTATTTCATATGACCCCGACACCAATGAACAAAGTGAAATTACAGAAACCTATTTTGATGTCTCTAAGAAAAATTGGGAAGTAATACATACAACAACTGGTAATATGAACGATGGAATTAGACTTATGGATGATGACCCAAATACTTTCTGGTCAACTGACAAAGGTGTTTCCACAATTCAAGAAGTAATTATTGATATGGGTGAGGTTCATAACTTAAAAGGGTTCACCTATTGGCCCATTCAAGAGAGATATCCGTTTGGTATTATAACAAACTATGAATTCTATGTTAGTACAGATGGTAAAAGCTGGAACCGTGTTGTACGGGGAGAATTTGCAAATATTGTAAACAATCGGATTCAGCAGAAAGTGAATTTCAAATCAACCAAAGGGAGATATATTAGGTTGAGGGGAATAAAAGTGGCAGGTGAAGATTATACTACTTCCTTTGGGGAAATTGGGGTGATAACAGAGAAATTATAAGCGAGTATAACGTTATGGATCGACGATATTTTATAAATAAAATAGGTCTTGGGACTGCTGCAACCGTTGTTCCTACCACCATGCTTTCTTTTGCTCCATCTATCAATACTGAAAAAAACGAATTGAATTTTGGAATCATTGCCGATGTTCATAAAGATTTAATGCCCGATGCCAACAGACGTTTGGAAGAATTCATTTCCGAGGCAAATCAAAGAGAAGTTGATTTCATAATTCAAATGGGTGATTTCTGCATGGCGGAAGAAGAAAACACCGCATTTATGAATATATGGGAAACGTATAAAGGGCCGAAATATCATGTTTTGGGCAATCATGATATGGACAGGCATTCAAAGAAAGAGATGCTCGATTATTGGGGAATGCCAAAAACCTATTATTCCTATGATTTTCAGGGATTTCATTTTGTGGTATTGGATGCTAATTTTTTGTTCCAAGATGGTAAGTTCATTGATTATGAAAAAGCTAATTTTTATGTAGATAGTAGTCTGCGAACATTTATTGATGATGCCCAGATTGAATGGTTCAAAGCTGATTTAGAAGCTACAAAACTACCAACTGTTGTTTTTTCACATCAAAGTCTTTGGCACTATGAATGGGGTGTGAAGAATAGACTTGCACTTCAAAGAATAATGGAAGCCCAAAAAGAAAAAGTGATATGTTGTATGAACGGGCATAACCACATTGATTTTCATCATTATCAAAACGGAATTGATTATATCGAAATAAATAGCGCGTCATACCAGTGGATGAGCGATAAATATCGAAGTACGGAACGCTATTCCAAAGAGTTATATGAGGAGTACAAATGGTTGGCAAATTTGGCACCATACAAAGATCCATTATATGCGTTTGCCACATTAAACCCTAAAGGAAGTTTAATCATTGAAGGAGTGAAAAGTGAATGGATGCCGCCATCACCTTTTGATATTGGGAAGCCAAAAGGTATTCTAGGCTCTCAATTATCAGCGGAAATATCGGATTATAAGTTGGATTTTTGAAAATTTAAGTAGAGGTATAGTGGTGTGTTTTTGTGGATTATTTAGTTTTTTTTGTGCCTTTCAAACAACTAAAATGAGTTAATTTTGTGCATTGAACTTCAAAAAATATTTATGAGAACTCCAGTTTTTTTATTGGTCCTGATAATGGGGATGTTGAATTCTTGTAAGGATGCGGATAAAAAAAGTACGACCGTCGTCAGAATGGATAAATCGATTGAAGAGGCGGTTGTTTCAAGTAACGGTTATGAAGATTTAGAAGGAAACCCTGTAGACCTTAGTGATTATAAAGGAAAAAGAATTCTTCTTAATTTTTGGGCAACTTGGTGTAGACCTTGTGTTGAAGAAATGCCCTCACTATTAAAAGCAGAAGAGATTCTAGAAAAGGAGAACTATGTCGTTTTGTTGGCCACTGACCAATCGGTTAAAATCATTAACTCCTTTAAAGAACGGAAAGGTTTTGAATTCACGTATATTAGATATACTGGAGCCTTTGCCGATCTTGGTATTAAAGCATTGCCAAAAACTTTTGTATATAATGAAGAGGGGAAAAAAGTTGATGAAATTTCTGGAGCTCTGGAATGGGATTCCCCAGAAACTATTGAAAGACTTAAAAGTTTAGATTAATGAGGTTTTGTTTATTCGCGCTTGCTTTTATTTTGTTTTTATCATGTAAAGAAGAACAAAAGAGAGAGGTACAATTGGTAAAGTTTGTTTCTTCGCCGACGGGACCCATGAGTTCACTGCCAAGTTTGTCTTCTAATAAGGATATTACACTTATTTCTTGGGTTGAAAAAGTTAATGATTCATTGACGAAACTGAAGTATGCGAGGTTGATAGGTGGACAATGGAAAGATCCGAAATTAATAACGCAAGGTGAGGATTGGTTTGTGAATTGGGCTGATTTTCCTACCATAGCTGAGAACAACGGTAATCTTGTTTCACATGTTTTAAAAAAGTCATCAAAAAAGACTTTTTCGTATGATGTCCGATTAAATGTAATGGGGAAAGAGAACTCTCAATGGGCGGCAGATCTTCAATTACACTCAGATTCTACCAAAACTGAACATGGTTTTGTAACAACATTACCATATGATGAGGCGTTTTTTATTACTTGGTTAGATGGTCGTAACACCTCAGGTTCTGGTCATGACCACCATGGTGGAGCAATGACCATTAGAGCCGCTGAAGTATCTTCAAAAGGCTTAATAAGTAATGAACATGTATTGGATGAAAGAACCTGCGATTGTTGCCAGACTACTGCTGCTATAACGGCAAATGGGCCAGTAGTTGTTTATCGGGATAGATCGGATGATGAGGTAAGAGATATGTCTATCGTAAGGTTGGTCAATGGAAATTGGACAGCTCCAAAGACCATCAACAATGATAATTGGCAGATAAAAGGATGTCCTGTAAATGGCCCCAAGGCTGATGCTATTGACAATGATTTGGTTGTAGCTTGGTTTACGGAGGCGAATGGTGAAGCCAAAGTAAAAGTCACCTTCTCCTCAGATGGTGGGGTTAATTTTGACAAACCTATTCGTATAGGAGATACCAAGGCTATGGGAAGAGTGGATATTGCACTTATTGATGCTGAAAGGGCCATAGTAAGTTGGATGGAAACAATCAACCAAAAAGCGCTCTTCAAGGCAGTTAAAGTAAATAAAAATGGGCAAATGGGAAGGTCTATAGTTATTGATACGATGGCCGCCTCTAGAAAATCAGGCTTCCCTCAAATGGAACTGGTTCAAGACAAAATATATTTTGCCTGGACTGATGCAACGGGCGATATAACAACGGTTAAAACTGCTAATGTTCGATTAGATAGCTTTTAAAAGGGATGCATTGAATAGATTTCAATAAAATTTTGGGTATAAAAGATGGTTATTGGGCTGCCCTAGTCGGTAAATAAGTCATTTTCCTTTGTATCGAGAACTGCTCTTTGAGCTGTGTTTTGTACAGAAGGATCATCAAGTTTCTGTTCTTGTAAGTTCTCTGAAAGAACATATTCTTCAACTAAATCAGAATTTTTATCACAGGAAGTAAAACAAAGGACGAAAAGGGAAAATGAACAAAAGTAAAGTGTGGCGCGAAAAAAGGTTTTCATATAAATCTGCGAGATGGTAGAGGTTTAGCTTCAGGTTTATTAATTCGCACACGAAAATATCCAAAAGAATCAAGGCGCGGATGAAATGCATTATTTTTTCGATGAAATGCACACTTAAAATTTTGTTAAAGCTTTGTGGGTGTGATTTTAAGGTGTTTTTCGTTGATTTTTTTCAATCAAAAAAAATCCTTCGCGTGGTATAGATGTTACAATCAATTTCGAAAAAGGAAATCGGTCACTATCAGGTGTCAAGAATTACTTATCTGATTTGTAAATAGATACGTCAGTAATTTATTGCTGTGGCGTTTTCCGGGTATTATTCAGGCTGTCAACTTCTTTTCTAAACCTTAGAATCACCAAAGTATCCATTTGGTGATGAATACTATCTCGCATTGCCTTCCAATTCCTTGAATTTATTTGGGAAGTAAATTTTTGAATATTCTGGAGTCTACCCATATTATGTCTATTGGCCTTCCAATATGCACTTGTACTTTCCTTGTGTTTTAAGTCTTGTAGGTATATTCCAATACCAAATCCGGCAAGGATAATTATTTCAACAATAAAAAGTGTACTTCTTTTAACCATGTTATTTGGTTTAAGTTCAATGGGGCATGTAAAAATAAAGGTTTTTTTCTAATTACTGCACTAGGCATACCTCAAGGAGGACTCATTAAAAAAAAGAGATACTTAAAATCTAAATCAAATTTACATATCCGGAGCAAAGAACCCAAAATAGGTTTAAATAAGGAATTAAATTGGCTGTAAAGATCAATTTTAGTGATGAAACCTTTTTTATCGTAACTCGTCGGTGAATACCTGGATTAGTTTTATTAAGGATTGGTTTATGTGACTTCTGATTAAGATTATTACTCCCTGATAAATTCCGTACATTTAAACAAAACCAATATTCCCTAATATGAAGTTCAGTTTTGTTCTAAAATCATCTTTCTGCTTTACCCTTATTATTCTTTTTTTAAATGTTTCCCTAAATGCTCAGGACACTTTTTTGTATGGTGATCCTTTACCTGATGCGCCCGAGCTATCGAAGCGTGGTGAGCTTTCCGTAGGAGTGCGTACAATTGATTTGGTAAACACAGGTCAAGTAGATATTTTGAATTCCAAGGAGGGAAACGATCCGTTGTATAATCGTAACTTGAAAGTAGAAATATGGTACCCCGCACAAGTAGAAACAGATGTAGAAGCCATTGTAATTTATGAAGAAGTAATGGGCACTCGTGGTGATTCGTTACGTCCTTTGGTGCCTTTTACCTTTAAGGGAAGGGCTTTGCGTGATGCAGAACCCAAAGCTGCTACTGAAAAGTATCCACTAGTTATTGTGTCCCATGGTTATGTTGGTTCACGATACCTAATGACATATTTGACCGAAAATTTGGCCTCCAAGGGGTATGTGGTCGTTGCCATTGATCATACCGATTCTACTTTTAAGGATGCTGCCCCTTTTCCAAGTACATTGCTGAATCGTGCGAAGGATATACAGTTCGTTATCAGTGAAATGGAACGCTTAGGTAAAAGCGATAGTAGTGATACATTGGCAGGAATCATTGATGCCAATAAAACTGGCATTGTTGGATATTCCATGGGAGGTTATGGTGTCCTTAATGTAGCGGGTGCTGGTTATTCTGATGGTATGGGCAAGTTTTTTACAGGCATGACCGGCGGTAGTTCGGCCATTTCAGAGCTTTTGGCCAGTAATCCCAACTTTATGGGCGGAAAAGACTCTCGCATCAAAGCAGTTGTGGCCTTTGCTCCTTGGGGCATGGAACGTGGCGTTTGGGATGCAGAAGGCTTAAAAGGCTTAAAAACCCCAACATTATTTGTTGCAGGCAGTGAAGATGATATTTCGGGCTATGAAAAAGGTATCAAGGCCATCTATGAAGGGGCTGTTAATGCTGATCGCTATTTACTCACATATATGAATGCAAGACATAACGTAGCGCCTAACCCTCCCCCAGCGGAGTCCTTAAGGCTTGGATTACATATTGATGAGTATTATCGTTATGCAGAGCCCACTTGGGATCAACGTAAAATCAACAATATCAATCAGCATTTTGTTACAGCGTTTTTAGGCACCCATTTAAAAGGAGGTGATTTTTCAAAATACCTTGGCCTCCCTAAAAATTCCAATATAAAAACTTGGGAAGGGTTTAAAAATCGTTCTTCAACAGGGATGGAGTTGCTTCATAGCAAGGCTCTTGAGTAGATATTCGTAGTTCGAAAAAAAAACAAAAATTATGATAAGCTAAGTTGTTTGCTTATTGGGTTTGTTTTCGTTCATCACACTGTAAATTAGAACTGTTTTTGAAAGGTTATTTCAGGTTTACTGACATAATGTAATCATCCGCTGTAATGAAAAGTGTTTTTTGGTCTTTTGATAAAGCACAGTTAGATGTAAGTTGACCTGTATAAATCCTGCCTATTGGCTTTGCAGATTTATTGAAAATCCATATTCCACCAGGACCTGTTGCAAAAAGATATCCTTTATTGTTCACTTTCATTCCGTCCGGGAGTCCTTGTTGACCTTTTTGGCCAACTAAATAGGTAACATCATGGAATATTCTTTTATTGACAACTTTGCCTGGTTCAAGGATATCATATTGGTACCAGACTGCATGTTTTTTATCTGAAACGGCTACATAGAGGGTTTTTTGGTTCAAAGAAAGAGCTATCCCATTTGGTCTTGACAGTTTATCCAACAGCATTATCTCGCCATTTTTCAAAAGACAGTATACACCTTGAAATTCAAGCTGCTTATTTGGGTCGTTCATTTTTTTTGGAAGCCCATATGGGGGGTCTGTGAAGTATAGGTTTCCTTCTTTGTCAAAAGAACCGTCGTTTGGACTGTTGAATTTCTTTCCTTTAAAGGAGCTTGCCAGTGAAATGTACTTTTCACTTGGTGCTGATAATGGTGCATCCATTAATCCAATTTGCCTATCTCCATGTTGCATAAGCACTAGTTTTCCTTCTGGGTTCAGTAATAATCCATTTGAACCTGGTTCATCTCCTGAAAAACCTTTTGCAGTGAAGCCTGAAGGTTGTAAATATGTAATGGTATCATTCTTGGAGTCAAGTTTATAAACCTTATTGTTGGGAATGTCAGAGAATAATAAATACTTCCCATCATCAATCCACAAGGGACCTTCTGTCCAAATAAAACCACTAGCCAAAACATTTATGGTTGCATTGGGCGCTATAACGCCCAACGCTTCATTATCCAATATTTCTATTGAAAAGCTAGCTGCTTTCTCAGTCTTTGGTTCTACAGAGTCTTCTTTTCGGATTTTTTTGCAAGAAACTGTTACTATCAAAATGGATAGACCTATTACTACGAAATATTTCATGACTATAAAATGAGTTTGGTTATGAAATATATTACCGCCATTGCAGTAACTCCAAAAATTAGAGTTCCTGCCGTAAGTACCTGATAACCTTGTTTCACATTCATACCAGTAAGTTGGGTAAGTACCCAGAAAAAACTATCATTAACGTGGGTGACAACTGAGGAACCAGCTCCAATCGCTAAGACTGTCATGGTCTGAAACGACGGTTCATCTAAACCTAAAACAGGCATTAGTGGGGCTACAATCGAAGCTGTAGTAACTAGTGCCACAGTTGATGATCCTTGAGTAGTTTTAAGGCAAGCAGCTAAAAGAAAAGGAAAAAAAAGCCCTATTTCCATTCCAGAGAATCCTGTTGTAATTATGTCGGCGATTCCTGAATTCTGGAGCATCTTACCAAAAATTCCGCCTGCACCTGTTATGAGTATGATAGGTGCTGCAACTTTCAAAGATTCCCCAATCCAGCCAGAACTTGAAAAAACTTTTTCATCCAATTTTTCAGGTAATACAAGGGTCAATAATACTCCAATTAGAAGTGCAATTACTGGAGTACCCAAGAATGAAAGACATTGCGTAAAAATCGACGGTTCAATTTTTAATTCGGGATAGTCTAACACTGATTTGGCTAAGATTAGCACTAGAGGAACTACAATGGCCAGCAAAGATTTCCATAAAGCCGGTTGTCGTTTTGGATTGGCAGTAGGTTTAATTTTAATGGGTAATTCGATTTTTGAGGCCACTCGTTTAGCATAAAAATAACAAGGTCCTAATGAGATAATACTCACTAAAAGTCCCCATAATATTACATCTCCTAGATTGGCCCCAAGAATTCCTGCGGCGGCGATTGGACCGGGTGTTGGCGGTACCATGACATGTGATGCGGTAAGTCCCATCGCCAACGCAGCAGTGGTTCCAGCATATGAAACAGCGGCTTTTTTTGATAATACCTTATTTAGAGGATTCATTATTAAAAGTGCACTATCAGCGAAAATTGGTATAGATAAGAAGTATCCAGTAAGAAGCATTGCTAAATGAATAGCTTTTTCACCAATGAGATTAATAATTTTGGACGCTATGACCAATGCCCCCCCAGATTTTTCCAGTATGGTCCCTATAGTTACGCCAAATAGAATTATTAATCCTATTTTACCTAAAATATCTCCGAAACCGTTATTGATAGATGCAACTATCATATCAATACTCATTCCTGTGAAAAAGCCATATATAATTGCAGCCATTAGTAATACAAAGAAAGGATGAATCTTAAATTTAACAATGCCAACAACTAAAAACACCAACGATACTATTAATGCAACTATATATATCATTTCAAATATTATTCTGATTAAAAATCATTTGTGCAATTTAGGATATTACCATTCTGCAAAACTAGAATCTTCATTACGCCAAATAGGATTAGTCCAATCATGACCTATTTTTGAGGCTTTCTTTAACTTATCTTCATTTATTTCCACTCCTAAACCTGGTTTGGTTAAAACATTTATATAACCATCATTGAGATAAAAATCTTCAGGATTCAAGACATAATCCAATAAGTCATAACCTTGATTATAATGAATACCCAAGCTACTTTCCTGAATAAATGCATTGGCCGAAACAAAATCAATTTGTAATGCCGATGCTAAAGAAATGGGACCTAAAGGACAGTGTGGTGCCAGTGCTATATCATAAGCCTCGGCCATTGTGGCAATTCTTCTTACTTCTGATATTCCACCGGCATGACTTAAATCCGGTTGAATAATATCGACCACCCCTTGATGCAATATCTCCTTGAAATCCCATCTAGAGTACATTCTCTCCCCAGTCGCTATGGGAATGTTGGAATAGTGATAAATATCTTTTAAAGCATTATTATTCTCACTAAGCAAAGGTTCTTCGATAAACATGGGCTCATAAGGGGAAAGTTCATCAATTAATTTCTTTACCATTGGCTTATGTACTCGTCCATGAAAGTCCAATCCAACGTCCAAATCATATCCAAATTCTTCTCTTAGCAGTTTAATGTTCTGTGATATTTTTTTTATATCCTTTAGTGATGAAACCCAATCCATGGGACCGGTGGCATTCATTTTAACAGCCTTGTAGCCAGATTTGACTTTTTCATGAGCTTGTTCAAGCACAACATCTGGGTTATCACCTCCTATCCAGCAGTACATCTTCATCTTTTGACGGACAGCCCCTCCAAGCAGTTCGTGTACAGAGACATTTAGAAATTTTCCTTTTATATCCCAAAGTGCTTGATCTATGCCGGCTATTGCACTCATAATAATGGGACCTCCTCTATAGAACCCTCCTCTATAAAGAATTTGCCATATATCTTCTATATTATTGGCTTTTTGCCCCAGTATAAACTTTTGAAGCTCTTTTACACAAGCTGCAACTGTATCAGCCTTTCCTTCTACAACAGGTTCTCCCCATCCTACAATTCCTGATTTGGTAGTTATTTTTATAAAAAGCCATCTCGGAGGGACTTTAAATAATTCTATTTTTTCAATTGTAAGTTTATCCATTAGAAATTTTTGATCAGATTTATAAATTCTTGAGCCTTATTTTTGATGGTTTCTTCACATATTTCCTCGTTTGGTGAGTTGGTTAAAACGCTACCAATACCAACGCCAGATACTCCGGCCTTGAACCATTCTTGAATGTTTTCCAAATTAATTCCGCCTACAATAAAGAATTTAGCATCATTAAGAGGCCCCTGTATTGCCTTAAAGTAATCTATCCCCAAATTTCCAGCGGGAAAAAGTTTAATTATATCTGCTCCATATTCAATTGCTAAACAAATTTCTGAGGGAGTAAAAGCACCCATTAAAACCGGAACATCATTTTCATGTGCGAGCGTTAGTACATCAATATTGGTATTGGGCGTAACCAAGAACTGAGCTCCTGCCTCTATGGCAATTTTAGCAATAGACGTATTTACAACTGTTCCTGCCCCAATTAAGATATTCGGATAAGAATCTCGGGCTTTTTTTATTTCCTTGTTGAATCCAGGGGTATTGGAAGTTATTTCCAATACTTTTATTCCGCCTAAAATCAACCCCTTAATTACAGTATCAACCTCCGATTGTTTCTTCAATCGGATGATTGCAACTATTTTCTCTTTTTCAATGATGTTTGTAACTTCTTTTCTTTTCATCTTAAGACATATCCTCCTGCATTACCTATCATAATGGACAGGATTTCTTTTTCATCGCTCGTATGTTGATCTCCTTTTATTGTGTGTTTTAGCGCAAAAGCAGCTGCCCCAAAATTGATAATGTCATCATTTTTCCAGTCATGATTAATTGCATGAAGACATGCCGCTGCAAAGGCATCTCCTGTTCCAAAGCGATCTGTGATTTCCACGTCATATGAATCTGAAATATAATGTTTCGAACCTGAAATGTAAATGGCCGAAACCAAGTTATTACTTGCTGAAATGTGTTTTCGAATAGTAAAGGCAATGTGTGGGACATTAAACTTTTTAGATGCATCAAATGCAACTTTCAGGGTTTGCTCACTTATATTGCTCCCTTTTGCTTGCATTTCATAAACATCTTTAAGAACACCGAAATTGCCAAACAACAAATCTGTGTGTTTCAAAATTTTATCGAATATCTTTCGTGCATCTGCAGGATTATTCCACAATGACCTCCTATAATTCATATCGAAGGCGACTTTTACGCCCATTTTTTTTGCAATCTCTGCAGCTTTAATTGTTTCGAGGGCACATTGTTCAGAGAGAACCGGAGTTATTCCGGATAAGAATAACCATTTTTTATTAAGTAGAATTTCTTCCCAATCAAATTCTTCGGAACTTAATTCACTTATGGCAGAGCCTTTTCTATCATAAATAACACTGGATGGTCTTATCGAAGAACCGATTTCAACAAAATAAGTGCCAATTCTATTCCCACCTTTAACTATATACTTTGTGTCGATGCCAAATCCACGAATCGAGCTAATGGCCGCATCTCCCAATTGATTACCAGGTAATTTTGTAATATATGAAACTTGATTCCCCAATTTCCCTAAAGAACTGGCTACATTGGATTCAGAACCTGCATATCCAACATCAAATGCCTGTGATGTCCTTATTTTATTAGAAAAGTCGGCAGGACTTAGACGTAACATTATTTCTCCAAAGGCTACAAAACTCATTGTTTTTTAATTGATAATAAATAATTATTTCTGGTTTCCAGTAAATGATCACGCATTGCTTTTTTGGCCCTTTTTTCACCCATGTCAACAATAGCACTTAAAATATTAACGTGGTGGGTCAGCATAATGTTCTTGTAGTATAATAAATCACCCATATTAGGTTTAGCGAATACTTCACTTTTAAATTTTGGCAACAAGTTAAAATTAAGCTTTTCCTGTTAAATGTTTATTTTCGTAATGAATTTACTATAACTGTATTTAATTATTATTTCAAAATACCTTGACCTCCTTAAAAATTCCAATGGAAAAACTTGGAAAGGATTTAAAAATCGCTCTTCAACAAGAATGGAACTGTTTCATATTGCGGGAAAAGAATGGCTATTAGTAAACTAAATCAATAAAAATAGGGTGCATATGAAGATATTTTGGAGGGTATTACAAATTCTATTGGCTGTGTTTATGATTTATGCTGGAATTCAGCATTTTATGAAGCCCGAGTTTTATACACCATTTGTTCCTAGTTTTTTGCCTTTTGAAATAAGCCTCATTTATCTCTCTGGTTTATTTGAAGTTGTTTTTGGTTTACTGTTGCTGATTCCCAGATATGCTAAATTGGCGAGTACTGGAATACTATTACTCATGTTGGTTTTTTTACCAATACACATTTGGGATGTGTTTGCAGATACACCTGCAATAGGTAGCCATAAAGCGGCATTAATTCGCTTGCCAATTCAGTTTGTATTTATTGGCTGGGCATTTAAGGTTAGGCAGTTTCTTAATAAATAGAAAAGTTATAAAACCACTCCGCAAAGAGTGATTTGTTATTGTGGAGTCGCAGTGGTTAGCTTCGTTGCTCCCAAATATCTCGCAATGTTGCAAATAAAAATACCCATCGCTATCACGATGGGCATCTTACTAATCATTCAAAAATGCTTTAGCAAGCTAGGCATTTTATAATGCTCTAAGCGGCTGGGTATTTTTGAGTGTCGTGGAGCCGGAGGGACTACATTAGTACAATGTGTCTATCGAAATAACTCTAATGAAATCTACATATATTTATTTAAATACAATCAAAACCATTGAATTTCGGTTCTTTTGTAATTGAACTGGATTGATATAAGTAGCATCTAGTTGCAAATAAGCTGACTAATAAATGACTAAAATGTAATATTATTATACATTTGTAGTTATTTAATTATCATGGCTACAATTAAATATTTATTACAAAGCTCTGCGAATAACGTCCCAATCTACATGAGACTTTCTCTTGGGAAAAGCAAAAGTATAAAAAGAAAGACCGGAGTTTTTATAAATCCAAATAGTTGGAGCTTGGCTACTGGCTATCCAAAGCAGAATGAAGCTAAGAACAAGAATTTAAGTGTTAAGTTAAAAGAATTAGAGGCCTTTGTTTATGAAAGTCTAAACGACACCAAAGTTCCCCCACACTCTATAAATGGTGATTGGTTAGAAACTATTATTGATAAGTTTCACGGCCATAGTAAAGAGGATTCTAAGGAATTTCTAGCCGAGTATTGTACATTCTTTCTTAGTAAAATAAGAAGCAGTCAAAAGTCTCTTTCAACAGTTAAAAAATACCATACGATAGTTAACAAGTTATCTAATTATGAAAAACATACAGGAAAAAAGTATTTAGTTCAGGATATTGATTTAGCCTTTCGTGAGAGATTTATTGACTATCTATCAGATGTGGACAAACTTTCTATGAATACTATTGGCCGCTATTTGAAATTTGTAAAAACTATTTGTATTGATGCAGATAAAAATGGTATTACAGTAAGTAAGCAGTTACCATTTTTTATGGGGTTTACAGAAGAGTCACCAACAGTTACACTTTCGTTTGATGACCTAGAAAAAATTAAGCAAACCAAATTGGAAGAAGAAAAACTTTTGATAGCCAGAGATTGGCTTATTATTGGTTGCTATACCGGTCAAAGAGTATCTGATTTATTGAGAATATCAACAAGTATGTTTCAGAAAATTCAAGGTTTTAACTTTATAGTCTTAAATCAAAAAAAGACAGGTAAGATTGTTCAAATTCCTATTCATCCAGAAGTAAGGAAAATCTTAGATAAAAGAAATAGCCAGTTTCCTCCGTTACATACTAATAACTTGGAGAGTAGTAAAACCCTTTTTAATAGGTACTTAAAAAAATTGTGTGAATCTGCCCAGATAAACGAATTGGTTGAGGGTAATCTTTATGACAAAGAGACTGAGCGAACGAAGAAAGGACTTTATGAAAAATTTAAACTTGTATCTTCTCATATTTGTAGAAGGTCTTTTGCAACGAATTTTTATGGCGACCCAGAATATCCAACACCTTTATTGATGAATATAACAGCACATAGTACTGAAAGACAGTTTTTAGAATATATTGGTAAAAAGCCTATAGATTATAGTTTGCAATTAGCTAGAATTTGGGCTAAAATTGAAACTAAGAATTGAAGATGAATTAAGGAATAATCTCATATGAAAATTAAAAGACTTGTGATATATCACTACATGAAAAATTCATTAATAGAAATTGACAATGAATTAACTGATGAATTTTATCAAAATCGAGAAGAATACCTTGCGCATTTAGATGAGGTTATAGAAAATCAAAGGAAGTTTTTTTTGAAGGACTTAACTATTAGGACACATAGGTCAACCACTGATTTCAAAGTCAAACTAATGGTTAAGTCTTATGTCAGCAATATAAATAGGTCTGCTAAGTCACTAAAATCTCTCAAGGGCAATGATGCACAAAGAATCATTATTGAAAGATATTCTAAAAGCTATAGAGATACACTAACATATATGGCTCAATACTATGGAGATTACTTTCCTCAAACCGAGATTGAAGCTCTAACAACAATTAAGAATAAAAAATTAGAAAAACATATCTTCCAAGACAAACTGATGAAATTCAAAGAAGTTAATTCCAAAGCCGTAGAATATGGATTAGTTGGATTTGATAATAGTGGTTATTTTTGGATGGGCAAAAAAAATGAATTAGTAGATTTTTGCAGAGTATTGAATAGCAATAGTATTTTGAATAAGAACATATCGCTAACTAATCACATACACTTCTTCGAGGATTTCTATAATTTGAACGTAGGTGACCAATCCAAACCGAGTAAATTTAATAAAAGGTCTCTTGATTTGAACAAATTTAATCACCTCCTTACCTAATTCCCCTTTAGACTCATTTTATTCCCCTTTAATTCCCCTTTGAAATCACTGATTCAAGCTATCGCAATACCTTAAAAACAAGGTTATTCCCCTTGGATTACCACCTTTTTTTGATTCTATAGTTTAGCTCTAATAATTATAAAAAAGACATATTATGAGCAAAACAATTCAATTTTTACAAGTTACTCCGGAGGAGTTAAAACATGAAATTTTAAAGGGGCTAAGCAAGCAGCTAGAGGAGTTAAAAAAAGGCTTTTCAACAAATGCCCCAATAGATTATTTAAGTAGAGCAGATGTAGCCAAAATGCTTCAAATCGACCTTAGCACACTTTATATTTGGACGAAAAAGGGAGTACTGACGTCTTATGGTATTGGCAATAGGGTCTATTATAAGAGAGAAGAAGTTGAAGCTGCCATTATCAGGCTTAATCAGTAGTGATTATGAAATCAGTGATAATTCAAAAGCCATTACTTGAAGACCTTAAAGAGAGTATTGGACTACAGAACAAATTGGAATTGGACAAGGCTGTTTATTTTGTAAGCCTAATCAATAGCATGCCAACCTCATATCGGGGTAATGAAATTGACTTTATGCGGGTCAATTTAGATTCCCAAAAGTTGAAAGGGGTTGATTGGAAAGCTGCTGATTACATGAGGTTTCTTATTAAAAATAGGTTCATTGAAAAAGTTAGAAACCATTCATCCTTTCATGGCAAATGTGCTGCATATCGGATTCCTGAACAATACTTCCATGGTGAAATTGTGCCATTTAGAATATGGAATAAATCCGTTTTAGAAAAATTCGACCAAAAGGGACGAGATAGTTCTAAATCCCATCAAATGGATTTTTGCAGAGAGCAACGCCCACATTTGGTTAGATGGTTCGATGAAAACCTAAGTATCAATCGAGAGGATGCCCACAACGAGATAAGCTACTACCGGAATAACGATGACCATCAGAAATACATTCATAGCATGCAGCTTATTTCAGAATGGGAAGATAAATCATGGACTTACAGTATAAAACCTGAAACGGACAACCGACTTCACACAACCCTCACAAGGACAAACAGAAGCCTTAGAAAGCATTTAAGATATCAAGATAAAGGTTTAGTTGGCCTTGATTTAAAAACATCTCAGCCTTATTTTTTATGCGCCATTTTAAAAGGTCTTTGTTTTCGGGACATAGATTATTTGGAAAGAATAGGTGCAACCAAAATTCTAGGAATGAATTTGATTCAAGAGTTGTGCGCTCTAGTTGATATTGATGAAGCCCGTGCCTTTGCTTGTGATGTAATCAACGAGGATTTATACAATGTACTTATTAAAATAATTCCAATTCAATATGATTTAGAAACAGGAAAACCTTTTAGAATAGTAATTAATGGCAAGGGCATGAAAGAGTTTATAACCAAGAAATTATACGAGTCTGAAAGAGACTGTATGAAAGAAGTGGTACTGACCGTATTTAACTGTAAAAAAGGGTACAGTTCGGCGGAGACCAAGGCCTTTGCTGCTGCTTTCCCCTCTATTTATGCTATTATTCAACGAATAAAAGAAGATGAAGATGTAGAATTTTATCAATTATTAAGTCATGTTGAGGCATACTGCCTTTTGGATTGTGTAGCGAAGAAAATTGCGGCCAAATATCCTGAAATGCCATTGTTGAGCATACATGATTCATTAGTTACAACAGACGATATGAAAACACTATTACAAAATAAAATGGAAAAATATTTATTCGATATTACGAGATTAAAACCAACTATAGAATTGGAGAACTGGACAGAAGATAAGGGAATTACAATAAACAATAAACTACTAATTACCCTAATGTAACAGATGTTCTGCTAAAACCTGATATTCAATAAATTGCAATTGATTACTAGTTGATTAATTCATCCTCCATTCTCACATTGCCCTATCTCGATACAACAACTCCTGAAACCCAATAAAGGTATCTCTTATTGACTTAATTGCACCTAGTTCATTTTTGGCGTCAGCGATAGCCTGATACTTCAATTCTAATAAATTTGGAAGTTTGGCGTCATCCAGTTCATCAACTCCTTCTTTGACATATTGCTCTAATACAAAGTTCAAAAACTCCTGTTGCTTTGGATTGTAGTCATTCATCTGGATTTTAGCTTTACCTGCTCTTTCTAATCGAGGAACAAGGTCTTTGTGATACGCTACGTAGCTTAACACATCAAAAAGGTCACTTTCTTCACCGTGAATTAAATTTCTCAAATCTTCCAATTGCGAGTTTGTGTATCCTTTTTCGCTTAGCTCGTTTAGCAATTTTTTGCGTGTGCTTGGCAAACTCCAAATTTTTCGTAATTCATTTTCACTTGCAAAGAATGAAGGTAAATCCCCAAACAATTGCTCAATAAATTCTTGTGAGGAAATTGGTTTTCCTGATGGACTCCAAAATGAAGTCTTGACCATAGAATCTATTTCTCTCACTTTGTTATCCGAGAGTTTAACTTTAATCATTCTTCTCGGTGGTGTTTCGCAAACACAAGGAATATTATCACATTCAGGACAGGGTTCAGGCTCCGGTCTTTCGCAAACACAAGGTGTTTCTCCGCAAATATTACAAACTCTTGGTGTTCCGCCTCCCGTTGATGGTTCTGGCGGTATAGGTTCGCCGTCCCATTCTGGGTCTTGAAAATGATTATGAGCATTCACAAAATCGAACAAGGTGAAATAATCTTTACTATCAAATAACCTTGTGCCACGACCAACTATTTGCTTAAACTCTACCATGGAATCTACAGGACGAAGTAAAACAATGTTTCTAATTTCTGGTGCATCTACACCCGTACTCAACTTTTGTGAAGTTGTTAATATAGTAGGAATACTTTTTTCATTGTCTTGAAAATCTCTTAGGTGCAGTTCGCCCATTTTGCCATCATCTGCCGTTACACGATGACAATAATTTGTACTCTTACTATCTGTATTTTGATTTATTAAATCTCTTATTAATGCAGCGTGCTTTTGAGTTGCACAGAAAACCAAAGACTTTTGGTTTTGATTAATGATTTCCAAGAATTTTTTAACTCTATATTCCTCAACCTGTTGAATTATAATTTTACGACCATAATCCCTATAGGTAAAAGTATCGCCTACCTCTGCTTCACCGAAAATTATAGTATCATCTTCTGTTACTGTGTATTCATCATAATTGGTTTGAATTTCTTTTACCTTAAAAGGGGTTAAGAAACCATCATTAATACCATCTTTTAACTTATAAGTATAGACAGGGTCACCAAAGTAATTGTAGGTATCTCCGTTTACATCTCGTTTTGGCGTTGCAGTTAAACCTAATTGTACAGCAGGCGAAAAATAATCCATTATGGCTCTCCAAGAACTTTCATCATTACCACCTCCACGATGACACTCGTCAATAACTATCAAGTCGAAAAAATCTGGTGGGTATTGTCCGAAATTAAAATCTTCTGGTTTTTTTATTTCAGGTATTACATCCTCAGAAACTTCTTCTAGGTCAACATTCTTTTGTGCATCCGTCATAAAAGTTTGAAAAATGGTAAAGAAAACACTCCCATTTGTAGGTACCGTACCTTTCTTTTTTATTTCCGACGGTCGGATTCGAACCTTTATGTTTTCATCAATGGTATCAAAAGCATTGAATGAATTAAATGCTTGGTCTGCTAAAATATTTCTGTCTGCTAAGAATAAGATTCTTGGACTTCTTGATGCATCTCGCCTTAAATTCCATTTGGCATGAAATAATTTCCAAGCAATTTGAAAGGCAATTGCAGTTTTTCCTGTTCCTGTTGCTAAAGTCAGCAAGATTCTGTCCTTCTTCTCTGAAATAGCTTCTAATACTTTAGCGATTGCATTTTGTTGATAATATCTTGGTTGCCAAGTGCCTCCTCTATCTTCGAAAGGAATTGCAAATAAGCGTTCTTTCCAATTGGCAATCTCAACTTTGTAATCTTCTTTAGGCGTTGGGTACGTCATTTCCCAAAGCTCGTCAGGTGTTGGGTATTTAGATACATCACCTTCTGTACATTCTTCTAAATCTATACCATAGATTTGTAAACCGTTGGTGGCGTACGTAAATCGAATATTTAGACGTTCTGCGTAGTCTTTGGCTTGACCAACACCATCTGTATAATATAAATCTCTTTTTTTAGCTTCTACAATACCTATTCTTCTGTTTTTATATTCTAAAACATAATCAGCAAAAAGTGGTTTAGAACGTCTGTTTTGACCAATTAAACGACCTTTGGTAATAGGAAACTCCAAACGCAATCGACTACCTTTAACAATGCCCCAACCTGCTTCACGCAAAGCGGGCTCTATTAAATCGTGTTTGGTTTGAGCCTCATTCATTATTAAGCAGATTCTAATTCCTCAATACTTGCTTCAAAAGTTTCCTGTAGTAGAGACTCTCCGAGGTCTTCCAAATGATTAAGCTGATTACGCGTTATGAGTATTGCATCTTCAAAAGAATTAACTAAAGAATCGATTCTTTGAATAATTCTCTTTTGTATTTCAATTGGAGGAATAGGTACCATTATTTCTTTTAGAATTTTCACAGAAGCTACATTCTTAATTGCTGCACCCATTGATAGTTCTTCAATTTTTAGTTTGAATACTTTACTTTCCATCCAATACTTCAAAAAATTTACATCAATTGAAGGATTAGGTGATAGTTTTAATAAAGCCTGATTTATTATTCCTTTTTCAAATGATTTAGGGACAATAGCAACCTTACCCATTGTGCCCGAACAACTCATTATTAAGTCACCTGATTTAAGTTCAAATCTTTTCATTTCATTGAACTTATCTTGATTTATGTAATATCTTACATGTTCAAATTGGTTATTTATTGCATGTTGTTGTTCATAAACTGCAATTCCCTTTTCAACAAAAATTGATTTTTTTAAACTACCGCCAAAAGGACCCCTTACAAATTCACAAACATCGCCGAAACGTTCCTCTTTCCATATTCCTCCCTCATTTTTTAGCATTAGATTAACTTCTGACAAATAACTGTCGATATTGGTTTTAATTTTTTGAAGTTCTGAATTAAAATCCATGGAGTACTTGCTTACAGCAGAAATAATCGTATTAGGGCTTAATATCTTATCTAACTTTTCCTCATTTGGATTTATTGGAGTTAAATTGCATGTGTTCTCATCTATTTCATGGGCTTTTATTATCCAAGAGTTTTTACCAATTTCTTTATTCCTTATTTTTTCAAGAAAATCTTTAAAATCATTATCATTAAGAGGTTTTGTTTTCCCTAAAGTTCTTTTAGGGTCAAGTTTATAGTACCATATTTTCTTAGTTGGAGCCCCTTTTGTAAAAAATAAAACCACAGTTTTGACTCCTGCTCCATAAAATGTACCTCTTGGCAAATCGAGAATACAATTTAACTCGCAACTTCCAAGTAGATTTTTCCGAAGTGTTGAGTATGCTTTTTCAGTATTATTAGATAAAAAAGAATCTTTTATTACTATTGCCGCTCGTCCACCTGTTTTTAAACTTTTAATAAAATGCTGTAGAAACAAAGATGCAGTTTCTCCCGTTTTTATGTCAAAATTTTGTTGTACTTCTTTTCTTTCTTTACCACCAAATGGCGGATTCGCTAGAATAACATGGTAACGATTCTTCTCTTGTATATCACGAACATTTTCGCCCAGCGTATTGGTATGAATGATGTTTGGGGCTTCAATGCCGTGAAGAATCATGTTCATGACCCCAATAACATACGCCAAGTTCTTTTTCTCTTTTCCATAAAGTGTTTCCTCTTGTAAAGTTTTAAGATTGCCGGTTGTTTTTTCCATGCGCTCATACATGTATTCGTATGTTTCGCATAAGAAACCACAAGAACCTGCTGCACCATCATAAATTTTTTCTCCAATTTGTGGGTCAATCACATTAATCATGGCACGAATAAGCGGTCTTGGTGTGTAGTATTGTCCACCATTACGACCTGCATTACCCATGTTTTTAATCTTACTTTCGTACAAGTGGCTTAACTCATGTTTATCAGTAGAAGCTCGAAAAGGAAGTTCGTCTGCATATTCTAAAATCTCTCGTAAGTTATAACCGCTTTTAATTTTGTTTTTCAGTTCAGAGAATATTTCGCCAATCTTGTATTCAATAGTTTTTGGGTTGTCAGCTTTTTGTTTGAACTCTGCCAAGTAAGGAAATAACTTTCTGTCTACAAACTGAACCAAATCTGGTCCTGTCATAGCCTTGTGGTAGTCTAATTTTCCGTCATCATCTTTTGGCATTGCCCAAATTGGCCAACGGTATTCTTCATCTAAAATGAATTTGTATTCTTCGCCTTTTAATTCCGCTTCGTCTGCTTTGTCTTGTTCCAGTTCGTCTAAATAACGCAAGAACATAACCCAAGAGGTTTGTCCTATGTAATCTAATTCGCTATCTGCTCCTGAATCTTTGTAAAGCAGGTCATCTATATTTTTAAAAGTTTGTTCGAAACTCATATTTTATGCTGTTTTTTCATTTGGAAAGAGGTCTAATTTAAGTTGTTTATTATCTATTAACAACTCATCTAGCTTAATAAAATTAATATCCTTAATCCCTATTCCTTCCAAGGTCTTTTTAACTTCTGCCACTTTATTTGCCGACCGATAGGAAACAGTCCATTTTACCTTAACGCTAAGATTCTTTACTATCTCTATTAAATAAGGCAAATCAACGCTTGAAAATGAAAGCCCAAAAATATAAATCTGTTCAATGTCAGCTAGTTTCTTAAAAAAATCTTCATTGGCTTTTATTATAGTATCAGTAGGTTTATAGGTGTCAGTAAAATATCGGTATAACTGTTCCATTCCTTCATCAAAAGAATAATCATAGTTATCATTCTGCTCTTCCACCCACCTATCCATCTCTTCCTCTGTCAAACCATCTGGTGGAGTTGGGTCATTTCTAAAATTTTCTGGTTTAATTCCATGACCTAGTATAATATCACCTGAGCCGTGGAAAGCACTATTATGTATGTATAAGATTTTTTCTTTTGGTATATCGTATAATCTTTCTAAGGTATTGGTGTAATTGAAACTTAAATATTTGGCATTTTTATTTAGTTCTATCAATCTTTCTGAAACAGATTCTTTATAAACAGTTCTAAGGATGAAATCTTCAAAATTTTGAATTAAATCAGAAGTCAGTTTTCCACAAATTTCCATCATGGTATTAGGAAAAGCATGCAAATCTCCCGCTCGAAAATCGTCACTCGACCAATCCGGTAGGTATACATTGTTATCATCAATGATGCCGTCTATATCCAAATGGGCCAAATTTTCTTCAAAATCACCCCATAGATTATCATCCTCTGTTGGAGTATCACCTTTAATGGTGAAAGCAATATACTTTTCCAACAATTCAAATAACTCTTTATCGTTGTCTAAAAGATATTCACCAAAATCATTATAACCGGTTTTTAGTCCGTGATGCAAGTCAAATCCATTACCAATAATGTAAAGGGTCTTACTATTTTTCGTTTTGGATTTTAGATTTGTAGTCAATTTGGCTTTTTCATTAATCAATGCCGGTTATCATCAATAGGGCTATGTTATTTCAATTTGAAATACTCTTCTAGTGTATTAAAGGTATGAACAGATTTTATGAATATTTCTTCTAATACTTCCATGTAATTGTCATCTTCTATTTTAAAATATTTAAGCGCTTTTTTACAATCCGAATTTGATTCACTAAAGCTATGAGCAATCAAACCAGACCTTAAATTTTGTAAATTTCTTAAAAATTCAAACATATCCGGAATTTTCATTTCTTTGGATTCTAAAAATTTCTCAAATTTTAAAATTCCCCTGACATTCGAATCTAAATTTAGTCCCTTGGCTAATTCTTTTTCATTTAACCTGTCTATTGTTAATTTGACAATGGTTAGTGTTTGTTCACAAAAGGCTTTAATATTATTAGACGTTATTTTATGTAAAGAGGTAAATAAATATTTATCCAATTCAGATAATGGTTTATAGAGATTCCATCCAAATTTCTTTTCCCACTTTTTATTGAACTCTTTATATTTTGATTTGAAGAATAAATCCGCAGTTTCTGGTTGCTCCGCCCATTGTCCATCTATCATTGTACGATAATAAGTACGACTAATATTCATGTTCTCTTTTGGTGGAATATTATATTGCTTCCAATGAAGCTGTTCTTTATGAGGGAGTGTTCTTAAATTCGTAAGAAAAACAGGAACATAATCACCAACATTGTTATCAATCTTTAATGAAAAGAACTTAGAACTCACTCCAAATCCATCAACTTCATATTTATACGGTTCGTTATAGTATTTGTTTAGCACTTCCTTTTTGAAGTAGGTTGCTTTAAAATGATTTCCATCCGTTTTTCCACAATTTTCATAAAGTAATTCTCCTTCATCATCATAGCCAATTATAAATTCTTCATTCTTTGATTCGCCTAAATCAAAATGGGTTTTTTTTACTTTGTTTGGTTTTATTAAAACTTTACCCATTATCCAACTTTGTATTTTATCAGATACATTTCGAATAAGATGACTATAGATAAATTCATTGTCATTTATCAATTTTTCCCCGTATTTAATATTCCATTCTGATGGTATATTTGAGACAAGTCTCATAAAATCATAACACACAACAAAGTTCATATCCCTCATTGTAATATATTCCTTTAAGTATTTGATTTGTATTTTAATTAAATGTGGTTCAATTGTGATGACTTCATCTAATTCTCCATAATCATTGACGTAAAAAAAAGTTCTGTTTTGTTTATCACTACCTTTTTCATAAAGCCTGAAATAAAGAATAAATTCCTCGGAAATATCTATGTACTTAACAGAGGATTCAGTAAGGGAAAACTGCTTGTAAAAAAGAAAGGGTTCTAAACCTTCTTCATCGTATGTTTTATAAGCATTATCCCCATAGACGGATGGTTTTCCTTCTCTTCCCATTGAAAGTGGCCATTTATAATCTTTATTATACAACTCGAATTGATTATTAGAAACCAAACAACAATATATTCCAGACGAATCGTCTAGGCCTTTTGAATCATTCTCATAAATTTTGAGCCAACCGTTATTGATAAAAAATTTTGATTCAATTTCCTTTATTTTATCCTTTAAAAGGAAATAGTCTTTTTCCATATTCATTCAATCTTTATTTTGTTCAGCACTAATCTTCTCAGCTATAATTGTAGAATGAAACTATTGTGGGAATAAATAATTATAGCTCGGTGAGACACCTAACAAAAATACAATTTATAAGAAGTAAAGTCCTACAAGATTTTAGCTAAATTTAAAGATGTAAGGGATAAAATTAGGTATGAAACCTGTCATGCTAAAAAAGAGAACGTATTGCAATTTTATTCATTAATCTATAACTATCCGTATAGACTATAAATTGATTTGAAGACTTTAATAAACTGGTTTTATGGAAGTTACAAGTTATGATTAAAACTAATTAGTTATTTTTTAGCCTCTCTCTTAAACCCGTAAAGGACATGTATTGTTGTAGGCCGTGATATGCCAAAAGGAAAACGATTTATTTTAAGACGGGGGGTTTCGAAAACAAATAATTAACCTCAAAAAGTTTTAGCTTTTAGAAAACCTAAAATTTACACCAAGATTATCACTTATTTCAAAATAAATTGAATCCTTAATTTCTGTTTCGGCGTAATATTGTTTTCCATTTGCACCTGAAATAGTTTAATTATGTTTGTGTTATAGAATTTATGTAACGTATGCCTAAGTAAATTAATTAAAATCGTTGACCAAATGTTATCATAGTTCTATATTTATTGTAGCATTTCCAAAATTAAAGTTTGAATAATCATTAAATTATATCTGAATGTTAGTGTACGTCGCTTTAGGTGGTATTGCTTTAACTACTATTTCTGTTTCAGCTTATTTAAATGTTAAAAAGAAAAAAAGGTTTGAAGAGGAACAAAGATTACGTATACTCGAAAGTTATAAAAAAAGTCTTCAAAAAATTCTTTTAAAAATTGAGTATTTCAATGAAGATTTTAAAAGATTTAGGAATGAAATAAAGTACATTTCAAACTATGATATATTTGATTTTAAATTAAATTATGAAGATTTATTTTATGAAGTTAGTAATGTTGAGTATAAACATTTACCAGACTTTGAGAATGAAATAAATTTCATAAGTAGTTTTTTACTTGATTATTCAAAGATTAAAGAATTAATTAAAGAAAGAAACAACAAATTTGTTAAAAATGAACTAGAGAAAGCCAATGATTTGTTAAGTGATGTTGAAGGGCATTCTCTTGATAAACAACAGCGAAATGCAATTATAGTAAATGAAGATAACAACTTAATTATTGCAGGTGCTGGCTCTGGTAAAACAACTACTATTGCGGGTAAAGTAAAGTATCTCACTCAAAGATTAAAAGTTAAACCTGAAAGCATATTACTAATTTCATTTACACGTAAATCAGCAGATGAAATGGCGGAAAGAATCCAAAAGAAAATGGATATTTCATTACCCGTAAAAACATTTCACAAATTAGGATTAGATATACTTGCTGAATCATCAAACCAAAAACCATCAATCTTTGGTTTATCTCAAAAAGAAATACTGCAATTAATAACTTCATTTATATCGAATGCAAAGGCTAATAGCCAATATTTAAATAAGCTAATTGACTTTTTAGCATATCACTTAAAACCTTATAAAGACATTCACGACTTTGAATCCGATGCTGAACATAATAATTACTTAAAAGAACAAAAGCTCGAAGGCTATAAAACAATAAATAAAACAACTTCAAATGGTGTTGAAATAAAATATAGGGAAAGATTTAAAAGCCAAGAAGAAGTATTAATAGCCAACTTCTTTTTCAGAAATAATATTGAATATAGATATGAAGAAAGCTATCAATATAAAACAGCGAGTAAGAAGTTCGGCCAATACAAACCAGACTTTTATTTACCCGAACGCAAAATTTATTTGGAACATTTTGGTATTGATGAAAAAGGTAAAGTCCCTTCTTGGTTCAAAGGGGATACTGAAAAATCAGCGCAACAAAAATATACGGAAGGTATTGAGTGGAAAAGAAATGAACATCGTGATAACGGTACGACACTAATTGAAACCTATTCTTGGGAACAAAAAAAAGGGATATTACTTTCTAATTTAAAAATTAAACTTGAAGACAAAGGAGTAGTTTTCAACCCTATGTCAGATGATGAATTATGGCAATATATTGAACAGTATACCACAGAAGATATTGATGTATTTACGCAATTATTAAACACTTTTTTAATATTGTTTAAATCTAACGATGAAACAATAAATAACTTATCAAATAGAGCAAATAAAGAGGGGAATGAAAGAGCAATATTGTTTTTAGAATTATATGAGCCAATATTTAAAAGTTATGAAAGCTATTTAAAAGAACTTAATGAAATTGATTTTAGTGATATGATAAATTTAGCCACTAATTCGATTCTAAATAACCAATTTACATCACCATACAAGTATATTATCATAGATGAATTTCAGGATATTTCACAAGCAAGATATAAATTAATTAAATCATTATTAGACCAAAAACCTGATACAAAATTATTTTGTGTAGGTGATGATTGGCAATCAATATATCGTTTTGCAGGAAGTGATATAGGTGTATTTACAGGTTTTTCAAAGTACTTTAAATCATCTTCTATTAAGGGGTTTAAAAGAACTACAAGCAGGTCTAATATAGAATATACTTACAGATTCGAGAATAAGTTGATTGACTTGTCTAGTAGTTTTATTTTAAAAAACCCTAACCAAATAAAAAAGACATTAAAAAGTCATAAGAAATCAAATTATAGCCCTGTTACTATTCATAAATATAGAGATGCAGAACGAAATGGTAAATCCGCATATCAAGCCTTAAATAATGCTTTAGAAATAATCAATGAAAAAGAAAAAAGCAATAATATTTCGGTATTGTTATTAGGTAGATATGATTTTGAAAGAAGAATAGTCGAAGATTCTCAGAACATAGCTAAGAAGTATAATGAGCAACTAAATAGATATGATTATGTATTTAAGGGTAATCAAAATCATACTATAAATTTTTTAACAATTCATGCATCAAAAGGTTTGGAAGCAGATTATGTTGTTATTCTAAATGGTAATTCAGGGACATACGGTTTCCCTTCGGAAATTTCAGATGACCCATTGTTAAACTTTTTACTATCAAAAGCAGACCAATTCCCTAATGGAGAGGAAAGGCGTTCGTTCTATGTTGCTTTAACAAGAGCAAAAAAACAAGTACATATCTTATCAAGTCATGAATATCCTTCAAAATTTATTGAAGAAATTGAACCTTTCCCGCCAATTACCTCTTTAAAATGTGAATGGTGCGACAATGGTAAATTAGTTGAACGAAATGGCCGTTTTGGGTATTTCTATGCTTGTAATAACAGTCATTACTGTAATTATACCAGAAAAATTGAAGCAATAGATTTAAAAAATGTTGCATTAGAATTTTCAGAAAAAAAGGACTTTGAAAGTGCTATTAAATATTATCTGAAATCTTTAGAAATTGGAAATGACAATGGCAATACTCATTTTGAATTAGGGAGGTCTTATGAACAAAACGGACAATTAGAAGATGCCCTTGAACATTATAATACATCAATATATTTAGACAATAATTTTGCTTATGTTTATTTTTGGCGTGGTAGTGTTTTATTCGATTTAAGAAATTATAACGATGCAATAAATGATTGGGTGAAATTTAAAAACTTAAAGCCAGCTAACAATAATGTTAACTATTGGCTGGCAAAATCTTATTATAATCTTAAAAATTATCGGGTAGCAATCTCTTACTTAGATAAATCCCTTGCAGTAAATAAAGATGATTCTGATTGTATAGATTTAAAGAACAAATGTTTAGAGAAAAAATAAAACAGGTAAAAAATCCGTCATATAAGAAATCGCAAAAAGTTACATGATTTTACATCAAAATTTAAGCCTGTTACGCTGTCTTCAATTTTCTAAAAAAGGTACTGATATACCTTTTGGCCTATATGGTTAAAAAGAAAATCGAATCTATTTTAGGGGTGGGGGTAAAATATTTAAAATTATGTTCAAAAAGTTTTAGGATTTTGCCTGAGTAAATCTACACTTGAAGAGCCTTAAATTAAAAAATTGACTATTAGCTGACTAAAATATATCAAAAATACATTTAAATATCTAATAATCAATCTTTTAATTAATAGTATTGTGGAGCCGGAGGGAGTCGAACCCTCGTCCAAACAAGCAACGTTAATGCCTTCTACATGTTTAGTTTCCGATTGGTTTTCGTTGCATGCCTGACCGGAAACGGCCTAACATACACTTATCTTCTTAAGATTTTGGTGCTACTATCGAAGCGCTAGTAGCCTTATATCGACATTTATGGTGCTCCGAATTGAATCGCCGTCGACAGAGGCTATTCAGGAACATCTCGCTTCTCTACCTAGTAGAGACGAGGCTAATCTTACTATAATTCAGATTAAGCGGCAAGAGCGTAATTGTTATCGCCAATTAAAAGTGTGGAAAATGAGATTAGCGAGCTATTCACCAGCGCTCGACATGCTTACATTGCCATTGGTCTCGCTGTCAAAACCAGTCGGCCCCATATTTTCAAAGAACATCCTATCAAAGGATTGCAAAGCTAACAAAAAGTTTGCGTACCCTCGCAATTCCACCTATTTTAGGGCAAAATTTATACCAAACATCACTTATGCGATTCGGAATCATACGAGAACGTAAAAATCCACCAGATAGGCGAGTAGTGCTATCACCAGAGGCCTGTCAAAAAGTCCTTTCAACATATGATAAAGCCCAAATAACGGTGGAACCTTCACCAATACGGGTTTTTACCAATGAAGAATATAAAGAGGCCGAAATTGAAGTTGCTTCAAAGATGAAAGAATGTGATGTGCTATTGGGGGTTAAGGAAGTCCCAATTAAGAATTTGATTCCTAGTAAAAAATACTTTTTCTTTTCACATACCATTAAAAAACAGCCCTATAATAGGAAGTTGTTAAGGGCTATTCTAGATAAGAATATAGAAATGTATGACCATGAGGTCATCACCAATGAAAAAGGTATTCGGTTGGTTGCCTTTGGTAGGTATGCCGGTGTAGTGGGGGCCTATAATGGTTTTCGTGCTTATGGATTAAAAAACGGACTTTATAAAATGCCAAAGGCAGAAAAATTGACTGACCAACAGGCATTGATAGCTGAACTTTCGGGAATCAAGTTATCGAATATCAAGATTCTATTGACAGGTAGGGGTAGAGTTGGTAATGGTGCTCGTGAAATGTTGGATGGTATGGGCATGAGAAAGGTGAATGTGCATGAATTTTTAGATGAGGAATTCAATGAACCAGTTTATTGTCAAATAGATGCCTCAGATTATAATAAGCGTAAAGACGGAGTTCGGGGAAATAAAGCTGATTTCTTTGCTAATCCAGAAGAATATAGATCCAATTTCTTTCGTTTTACAAAAGTGGCCGATTTCTATATCGCAGGTCACTTTCATGGCGATGGAGCACCTTTTCTCTTCACCAGGGAAGATGCAAAACAACCTGAGTTTAGAATAAATACGGTGGCAGATATCAGTTGTGATATTGATGGGCCTGTGGCAAGTACCTTGAGGGCTTCGACTATTGCCGACCCAATATATGGATATGATCCTCAATCAGAAACAGAAACCAACTTCAAAAATAAAAGGGCCATTGCTGTAATGGCGGTGGATAATCTTCCAGCAGAATTGCCTCGAGACGCCAGTGGTGGTTTTGGAGAAGCATTTGTCAAATATGTAATACCCGCTTTTTTTGATAAGGATACACACGGAATTCTCAAAAGAGCCCGTATGACCAAAAATGGGAAGCTTACTAAAAGATATGCCTATCTCCAGGATTATGTTGATGGAAAGGAGTAAACCATAAATTTAGAAAAGTATTAAACCGCCAGAATATTGCATTCTGGCGGTTTTTATTTGATAACTCTTAATTATTATTTGCCCAATCGATTTTCTTTGAGGTGAACATGATAATGGCAAGGATGATGAACAGTCCTATACTGCCCACTAATAATGCATAGTTCTCTAATTGAATGATGACAAAAATGAAGGCATATAGCGCGGTTAAAGAACCAAAAATGAGAAGTGGAAATTTCTTGTTCTTTAAAATGGTTTTCGAATAGGTCGTTATTAAACCAACTACTGAAATTCCGGCGATTAAATAGGCGATTAAAAAGTTTTGATGTTCGGAAATAGAGATAAGCAGAGTATAGAACATGACCAAAGCCAATCCTATCATAAAATATTGAAATGGGTGTATGGGGATTTTGCTAATAATCTGAATCAACAAGAAAACCAAAAGGGTAAGACCAATGATCATAAGACCGTACTTGCTTGTACGTTCGGTTTTTTGATAGTCATCTATGGGAATGATCAAATTGGTGCCAAAAGAGTATTTGTTCAAATTGGGAAGATTGTTGAAGAACTGTTGACCAAATTGACGGTTTGTTTCAAGGACCTTCCAATCAGCTTTAAATCCGTTGTTTGTTATTTTCTTGGTTTCATCATTCGGCAGATAATTTCCATTGAAACTTGGAGAATGCCAATCTGAAGCCATATGAACAGTGGTTTCGGCTCCAATGGGAATAAATCGTAGTCCTTCGCTTCCATTGATTCTTAAATTCAGGTCGAATGTTGAAGCGGAACTTTGATCCTTAAGTTTTTGAATATACCCCGATTCCAGAGTACTCATATATTCTTCATCGAATTTAGGTTTCAAAGTGTATTCGGCATCATTCAATTGAACCTTTAACTCATTACGAATTCCTTTTAAGTTTGAGGTTTTAAATAGTAAAGTTGTTTTATCCCAAAGGATATCTTCTTGGGGAATGTCTTTGGAGGAAAAATCAAAGATCGAAAAACTCCCTTGCATTTTAACATCTGCCGTATATACAACCGATTCATAAATTCCACGTTCCAGTTGTTTACTTTTGACACCAGAATCTATGTTCAGTTTATTTGGTAAAAAGTACCCATGGTTGATTATCTCTTCATATGTTTTTATGAAGGTTTTGGTTTTGTCATCAAATGTTTTTTCTTCGCGATAAGTTTTATAAGGAATTCTAAGTATAGGGCCATATAAAATTACTTCATTACCCCATTTCTCATTTATTTCCTGAATTACTTCGGATTGCCGTATTTCTCGCTCCCTGATTAAATCTTTGACATAACTCAAGGGTATCAAAAGAATTAGAAGAATAAACCCTACTACAAACATTTTGGCTGAGATGGATGTTCTGAACCAGTTTCCGATTTTTTGCTTTTTTGTTTCCATGTTTAAAAATTAAAAGTACTTTGAATTGCAAAGTAAAATGATAAAAAAATTATTCTTGTTGCTTAATTAAATTTTCGAGGGCACTAATATGTTTTTGGAAAGCGTTTCTTCCCAACGGCGTAATTGTATATCTGGTATTTGGCTTGTTACCAATAAATTGCTTTTTCACCTCTAAATAGGTGCCTTTTTCCAGCGCCTTTATATGACTTGCGAGATTACCATCAGTAACTTCCAATAACTCTTTCAAAGTTGTAAATTCCGCATATTCATTTACCATAAGAATAGACATAATGCCCAGTCTTATGCGATGGTCAAATACTTTGTTTATATTGGTTATAATGCTCACGACTATTTTTTCTCGTACTTAAAATACATTACCGATCCGTATATGATGTGCATAATGCCAAAGCCAAATACCCATAACCAAAAACCGTACCCAGGAACCAGTGCGCATATAAGGCCCAGTATAATCTCAATATACCCTAAGTAACGAATGTTGCCAATGCTGTATTTAGCTGCATTAATTAAAGCGAGACCGTAAAATATAAGCATTAACGCTCCAGCTTGGCCATACTTTTGCTGACTTAATATTATAATTATATATAAGCCACCGGTTATCATAGGAATCATGAAATTTACAATTAACCTTTTTGATGAGGCGTCCCATATTTTTTCTCCATTTTTCTTGGCTTTTCGAGTGGTTAAATAAATACCCGTTAGTATACTTAGCCCAGCTACACAGCATAAAATGAGTAGTGAGGTTCTGAAAATCCATCCATCCAAAAGTAAGGTTCCGTTGCTATAGGTGGTTACCAACCAATACGTTATGGTAGCACCAATTAAGGCGTAAATACCGGCCAATACTCCAGAGAGGCCACTTAATGATATAAAGCGAGATGACTTGCTCATGAGATCTTTTATCTCACTGAGGTCTTTTAAATAGTTTTTTGATTCCATATTAAAAGTACTTTGAAATGCAAAGTTAAAACAAAAACCCACTTTTCCAAAAGAAATTGGGTTGATGTAGATAAGTGGTTACTTTTTTAAGCTGTAATCAATGTTTAGGTCATTGCTTCTAACGGCTTTCAATTTTGTTTTCAATTTTTCCTTGAATGAGTCCACAATAGATGCGTATTCCGGTAGTTGTGCCAGATTGGTAAATTGTTTTGGGTCTTTTTTCATATCGAACAATTCAATCCCCGAAGCTGCGTCTTCATCATATTGAATATAGGCCCAATCCTCATTTCGTAACAAAAATGATTTACCTCCTTGGGAAACAGAAAATGCCATATCCCTAACTTCATAGGTAGGTTCATCTAATATATTCACCAAAGATTCGCCTTGAAGCTGATCTGAATACTTCAACCCGGCCAATGCGGTGATAGTAGGGTATAGGTCTAATAACTCGGTAAACGAATGGCATACCGCAGGTTTTTTACCGGGGACCTTTATAATCAAAGGAACTTTAACCGATTCTTCATGCAAGCTGACTTTCATCCAAAATTCATGCTCTCCAAGATGAAACCCATGATCAGAGGTAAAGACAACAATCGTATTGTCTTCAAGGCCTTCTTCCTTCAAGGTTTTTAATACTTTTCCAACTTGAGCATCCATATAAGAAACTGAAGCATAATAAGCAGCAATGGCTTTTTTTTCCTGCTCAGTATTCATTTTACCATTAACACTGGTCACATAGTTAATACCGCGTTTTGGAATATCGTCCCAATCATTTTCAACTTTTTTTGGGAGCTTCGTTTGGTTATGTGGATACGGTTCAAAATAGCTTTTAGGTGCGACAAAAGGTACGTGCGGCCTAACAAAACCAATGGCCAAAAAGAACGGTTTGTCTTTATGTTTTCTGATTAATTCACTGGCTTTTTCTGCTGTCTTACCATCTGAATGGACTAGGTCATCACCATCTGCCTTAACAATGGTCATTACGTTTCCCCCTTTTATGGGCAATGTACCATCGGGATTTCCTTGAACCAATTCCCCCGCTCCAGGCGCTTTCCATTCGGGACCTTGGCTATTGAATCGTTCAGTCCAAGATTGCTCATCATCTTGCCCATTGCTCCCTTTTTCAATATCAATGGGCACACCCATGTGGAAGATTTTGCTCACACGTGCGGTATAATATCCGTTATCCTTAAAAACCTGGGACCAAGTTTTTCTCTCACTCCCAATATTTTTGCGCCCACTTACGTAGCCATAGGTTGTAGTGGCACTTGGGTAATAACCAGACATGAATGAAGCCCTTGAAGGACCACAAACTGGATATTGACTGTACGTTCTTGTAAATAGTACTCCTTCTGAAGCTAGTTTGTCGATATGAGGTGTATTGACTTCTGAATTTCCATAAGAAGAAACCGCAGTTGTTGTTAGATCATCTGCAATGATGAATAGAACATTCGGCTTTTTTGCTTCCTGAGAACACGATGATAGCGCAAAAAGCAAAACAAGAAAGAAAGGAAAATCTCTTTTTATAAACATATTGAAAAAAATGTTAGTCAACAACAATTTTCCATTCCACAACAGGTTGCTGTTTGGGAGCAGTAAAAGCACCTAGGGCTTTAAGCTTTAATTGAACAGAAGTTAATTTTTCTATAGTTTTGATATGGACGGTTTTCGTTCTACCTGCTTCAACCTCAAAAACAGGAGAACTATCGTAAAAATTGAAGTCCATTTGGTTTTCAAAAAGTAAATCGCTGCTTGATATATTCTTTAACTCCACTTTGAGTACATTAGTTTTAGAAAGGTATTTTGCACTTTCAATCACAATGCTTTCCTTTAAAAGCGGATTCAAGTATTCAGGTTTCCCTACTAAAAGGTCATTGTATACCGCAACGGTTCTACCTTCAAACAGGGCTTCTTTCATACTTTTCAAGCTTTTTTCTTTTGCGAAAACCAATGTTATAGGTCGATGATTGCCCTTTTCAGTATAATCCCAATCAATTAATCCATGAATATCACTTGTGCCCATAATGGTTAAATCATATTCCAATGCCAGTGCCAATGATTCTTCTGCATAATCCATCGCATTGATAACCTCAATACCATGAAGTTCACCATTTTTGATGCGCTCTTTTTGGAAGTCACTCATAATTGGGTTTCCAGTCGGGCTTTGAGCATGCCATGCAGGGTGGTTCCAAAAAACAAATGCATTTTGTTTTTTTGCTTCTTTAAATGGTGATTCAGGATTGCTGCCCATTAACTTATTTGCATCATTTATAAAAACGGCATTGTTATGACCAACAGGCTCTGATCGGGTTATTTCTGAACCAGGAATAATTAATAAATCATGGTCTTTCGCTTCTGCGAATGCCAAGTGATAAGCTCTGTTTCTATCAGGGTGCGGAATATCATCTTTGTGCGGTTGGTACTCAATATGCTCGGTAAGTGAAATAGCATCTAGATTCTCCCGTAATGCTTCCTGTACCCGTATGGTGGGCCAAACATTTCCATCTGAAAAAACAGTATGTATATGTAAATCCGCCTTTAAGGTCACATAGCCCTCAATATTTGGATAGGTAAATGCCTTATTGCTTAGATGCGAGTGTGATTGGGTAAAAACGAGAGAAAAACTAAATAATAGAAGAATGGTTAAAGCTGTTTTTTTCATATTGTTAGGTTTGTTTAGGTTCATTACTTTGACATCTTAAATTAGTAAAACATGTCGCTATAGACCTAAGAAGTCATCACTTTAATTTAATTGATTCCGCCGAAGATAGATAGCTAATTTGGATGAGCCTTTTAAGATGTTTTTCTTATTCGCTAATGACTATTCAATCCAACCTTTATCCTTGTATAACTGAATATAACCATTGCTTATCTCATCGGAGTCTTTGTACTTTTTACGAACTTCATCCATCTTGAGCTTCATTTCTTTTGCGGTTGAAGCATACTCAGGATTGTCATAAACATTGTTCATTTCTTGAGGGTCATTCTCCAAGTCATACAATTCCCAAACATCAACATCGTAATAAAAGTGAATGAGTTTAAATTCTTTCGTAGCAATACCATAGTGCCTTTTTACGGCGTGCTCAGCTGGGTATTCGTAATAGTGGTAATAAACAGCGTCTCTATCCCATTTTTCTTTTTGTCCTTTTAATAATGGGACCAAACTTTCTCCCTGCATATCTTGAGGAGCTGTCACCCCTGCCGCTTCTAAAAAAGTCTGCGCAAAGTCAAGGTTCTGTACCATTTCGTCTTCTGTAGTGCCTGGGGCAATCTTATTGGGCCACTTTATCAATAATGGTGTTTTGAATGATTCATTATACATAAAACGTTTGTCGAACCAACCATGTTCACCCAAATAAAATCCTTGGTCAGAGGTATAGACCACTATGGTATTCTCAGAAAGCTTTTTATCGTCCAAATAATCTAATAAGCGCCCCACATTTTCATCTACTCCTGCGATTGTACCTAAATAATCCTGCATATAACGCTGGTATTTCCATACGGCAAGAGTCGAGTCGTTCATAGTGCCGAATTCTGCTGCAAATTCTTCTGCAATAGGATTGTAAACGGCATCCCATTTGGCCCGTTGTTCATCATTGAGTCTATTCACTCGATTCCCTAATTGATTCCAGTTCTCAATGTCAATATTTTCAGCAACCTTATTGGGTACTTTTAGGTCGTAAGAGACTTGCATATGTCTCAATATTCCCATTTCGGCAGGTCCTGCCGTGGTTTCTCTTGTGTTGTGTATATCAAAAAGAGACTCCGGTAACGGATAAGTGTTTTTGGTGAATGTTGGGTAATGACGTTCGGCGGGCATCCAAGTTCTATGTGGTGCCTTGTGTAGGTACATTAATAAAAAAGGTTTGTCAGGCGCCCTTCTTTTCTCAAGCCAATCAATGGTCAAGTCAGTTATAATGTCGGTCACATATCCTGTAATGGTGGTATCCCCCTTGGAAGTATTGAATTTTGGATTGTAATAATCACCCTGTCCCGGTAGTATTTTGAATTCATCAAAACCTTTAGGATTGTTACCAAAATGTAGTTTCCCGAACATGGCCGTTTGATAGCCTGCATTTTTAAGCAGTTGTGGAAAAGTTACATTGGTAGTGTCAAAAGGGGAGAGGTTATCAATCTTTCCGTTTATATGAGAATGCTTGCCGGTTAGAATTACTGCTCTCGAAGGTGCGCAAATAGAATTGGTTACACTGGCATTTGTGAAAAGCATACCCTCATTACCTATTCTATCAATATTCGGCGTTTGAATCAGTTCGTCATTATAAGCACTGATTGCCTGATAGGCATGATCATCGGACATGATGAAAACAATGTTCGGTTTTTTCGGTTTTGGATTTTCTTTTTTATGACTTCCGCATGAAGTAATAAAAAGACTGCTGATAAGTGCTAAACCTAGAATATTGATTTTCATTTAATGAAATTTGGTTGACCTATACCAAATGTATTGATTTATAGTCAAAACTCTATTTCATTATTGGGTATTTCCCCAACACTTTTTGAAATTGCGAATGGATTTTCATTACTTTTTCTGATTGCGTGTTTTGGTCTATAGGATTTTGTTCTTCCATGTCATTTCCCAGATTATAGAATTCTCCATTCTCATACAATTTCCATTTTTTGTTTTGAACATAGCGTCGAGGTTTGAAATTTCCCCAGTTTGGTTCGTAATGACAAAAAATCCATTCTCTTGGTTTTGAATCATCTCCAGTAAGTTGCGGGTAAAAACTATGACCATCAGTTACAGTTGAATCCAATCTGCTTTCTGTTGCTGTCTCTAAAATAGTTGGCAGAAAATCGGTAAAATCAATAAGGTTATCATTAATACTTCCTTTTTTTATTTTTCCATCCCAAAAAGCTATCAATGGAACATGTGTGCCTGCATCTGTAGTATATCCTTTATTTCCTATAATTGATTTCCCATCCTTAATGGATGTCACATCTCGATCAGTACCGTTGTCCCCAACAAATAGAATCAAAGTGTTGTTTTGAATACCCAATTTTTCAACTTTCTTTCTTATTCTACCAATAAGCTTGTCCATGTAACTAACCATTTCACCAAAATAAATAGTATCGTTTACTTTTGATGCTGGGTCAAAGGACTTGAAAATTTGGTTATCGGGTGTTGGAACAAAGGGGTCGTGGGTGAGCACCATGGGATAATAAATAAAGAAAGGATTGTCCTTATTTTTATCCATGAAGGTTTCCATCTTATCTACAAAAATATCAGGACCAAATTCATTCTCATACTTCATTACTCCATCTGGGGTACTTAAAGTAGGGTTCTTGTATCTAAATCCCCTTTGGTCTATCTGCCATAGACAAAAGTCATCAAAGCCAGCTTTTTCAGGAGTTGTTCCCTTTTTGTTTCCTGCTAATTTTTGTTGATGGGCATTACCCAATAGTTGCCATTTCCCAGCCACAAAAGTTTTATACCCAGCTTCTTTCATATAATGCCCAAAGGTTTTTTCATTTGGATCCAGCAGGCCAAAACCTATATAATTTCGGTGATTATATTTACCTGTCATCATCTGTACCCTTGACGGAGTGCAAAGAGGAGTGGAATAACAATGGTCGAACCGCATACCATCAATCGCAAGCTTGTCCAGGTTTGGTGTTTTATAACTAGAACCTTTGTAGGTTCCCAAAGCCTCAAAACCAAGATCGTCAGCCATAACCAGGATAATGTTGGGTTTTTTGGGCTGGGGTTTTTTGGGTTTTTCTTTACAAGATGAAACAAAGAAAACTGTAATTAGTAGTATGGAAATTACTAATATATTTTTTCTGTATATTCTTAAAGAACCACCTCGCTTAGAAGATTTAGTTCCAATTAGATTTGATATATAATTGAGAAATAGAATCAATTCAACATGTTTACAGTTTTTCGCAACATTACCAAGTTAGTCAATAATTTTTCCAAATGGTCTAAATGCAACATATTGGCACCATCACTTTTGGCATTGGAAGGATCAAAATGTGTTTCAATGAAAAGCCCGTCCGCTCCAGTAGCTATTCCGGCTCTAGCAATGGTCTCGATCATATCTGGCCGCCCACCAGTCACCCCAGAAGTTTGATTGGGTTGCTGTAACGAATGGGTTACGTCTAAAACAACGGGTGCGTACTTTTTCATGGTCGGGATTCCTCTAAAATCCACTATCATATCTTGATAACCGAACATAGTGCCACGATCCGTGACCATTACCTGTTCGTTTGCAGAGTCCTCAACTTTACGAACTGCATGTTGCATACTTTCCGGACTCATAAACTGCCCTTTTTTAAGGTTCACTACTTTGCCAGTTTTTGCCGCAGCCACAACCAAATCAGTCTGGCGGACTAAAAACGCAGGAATCTGAAGAACATCTACATATTCTGCTGCCAATTCGGCATCGGAAACTTCATGGATATCGGTAACAGTTGGAACCTTAAAGGCTTCAGAAACCTTCTTTAAAATATTAAGAGCCTTTTCATCTCCAATTCCCGTAAATGAATCAACTCTACTACGGTTCGCTTTTTTGAAACTTCCTTTAAAAACATAAGGGATCTCAAGCTTATCTGTTATACTAATGATTCTTTCAGCTATACGCATGGCCATATCTTCCCCTTCGATTGCACAAGGGCCTGCTAAAAGAAAGAAGTTATTTGAATTTGTATGTTTTATTTGTGGTATTAAACTCAGTTTCATAGACGTTAAATTGATTGGTCAAAGATAACGGTTTTTGATTCGAAATTGTTTATGTTGAACATGCTCAAAATCAATTAATTAAGAATTAATGGTCTTTTATTATTAACTCCAAAAAATAGCAGTATCTTTGCGCGCTGCAAATAGCAGGCCTAGTAAAATAAAGATATGTCAACAACTAAGAATATCGCGATTATCGCACACGTAGACCACGGTAAGACTACATTGGTAGATAAGATCATGCACCATTGTGAACTGTTTCGTGAGAATGAAAAGACCGGTGAATTAATTTTGGATAACAATGATTTGGAACGCGAACGCGGAATTACCATTGTTTCTAAAAATGTGTCTGTAACCTATAAGGATACTAAAATCAATATTATTGATACTCCTGGTCACGCCGATTTTGGTGGCGAAGTTGAGCGTGTTTTAAATATGGCCGATGGTGTTCTTTTGTTAGTTGATGCTTTTGAAGGCCCAATGCCACAAACCAGGTTCGTTTTACAAAAGGCAATTGATTTAGGATTGAAACCATGTGTGGTTATTAACAAGGTTGATAAAGAAAATTGCACACCTGAGGAAGTTCATGAAAAAGTATTTGATTTGATGTTCGAATTGGGTGCTGAGGAATGGCAATTGGATTTTCCTACCGTTTATGGATCAGCCAAGCATAATTGGATGAGCGAGGATTGGCAGAACGAAACAGATTCCATTGAACCATTGTTGGAAATGGTAATTGAACATGTTCCCTCATTTCATGCTCAAGAAGGTAATACCCAAATGCTTATTACTTCCTTGGATTTTTCTTCCTTTACAGGAAGAATAGCTATTGGAAGATTGCAACGTGGTAGCTTAAAAGAAGGACAACAGGTCTCTTTGGTAAAAAGGGATGGTAGTATTGTAAAATCAAAAATTAAAGAACTTTTTACGTTCGAAGGCCTTGGAAGAATTAAAGTAAAAGAGGTTGCTACTGGTGATATTTGTGCGATTATAGGTTTGGAAGGTTTTGATATTGGTGACACCATAGCCGACTTGGAGAACCCTGAAGGATTAAAGACCATTGCTATTGATGAGCCTACGATGAGCATGTTGTTTACCATTAATGATAGTCCATTTTTTGGACAGGATGGTAAGTTCGTTACTTCAAGGCATATTAAAGAACGTTTAGAAAAAGAACTTGAAAAGAACTTAGCATTACGTGTTGAAGAAACAGATAGTGCAGATAAGTTTATGGTTTTTGGCCGTGGAGTATTACACCTTTCAGTATTGATTGAGACGATGAGAAGGGAAGGGTATGAACTACAAATAGGTCAACCTCAAGTTATCATTAGAGAGTTCGATGGAGTTAAATGCGAACCTATAGAACATTTGACCATTGATTTACCAGAAGAAGTTTCTGGAAAAGCTGTTGAGATGGTGTCAATCCGAAAAGGTGAAATGACCAGTATGGAGGCTAAGGGGAATCGTATGCTTTGCGAGTTCATTATTCCGTCAAGAGGTATTATAGGCCTACGAAATCAATTATTGACAGCTACTGCTGGCGAGGCTATTATGGCCCACCGATTTTTTGAATACCAACCTTTGAAAGGTAATATTCCACAGCGTCAAAACGGTTCTTTGGTTTCTATGGAGAAAGGAAAAGCAATACCTTACTCTATTGATAAATTGCAGGATAGAGGCAAGTTCTTTGTTGATCCAGGCGAGGATATTTATGAAGGTCAGGTTATTGGAGAGAATTCTCGTGGAGATGACATGACCATAAATATTACGAAGACTAAGAAATTATCCAACGTTCGTTCGGCAGGAGCAGATGATAAGGCTAAAATTGTACCGGCAATCAAATTCTCTTTGGAGGAAGCTCTGGAATATATTCAAAAGGATGAGTATGTGGAGGTAACGCCCAAATTTTTACGACTACGTAAAATTTATTTAACGGAAGTTGATCGAAAGCGAAATAAAATTGCCTAGTGCAATCAAGAATAATGAAAAAGCCCAAACAATTGTTTGGGCTTTTTTGATTTAAGATGGTTTTTATCAGTCTTTTGGTGCTTGATGCAAAGCCGCCGCGGCAGCTCCAATAATACCGGCTTCATTACGAAGTTCTGCAGGAATTACAGGGGTGTCAATAGTTATATACTCTTTATACTGATCGAATTTTTTAGAAGTTCCACCGCCCAAGATTATTAAATCTGGTGAAATAATCAAGTCGACTAACTTTAAAAATGTGTTGAATCGTTTGCCCCATTCTTTATAAGATAGTCCTTCACGTTCTTTAGCAGAAGCCGCTGCCCATAATTCAATTTTCTTATATTTTTTATACGGTATTTGACCAAGTTCCATATTCGGGATCAATTCTCCATCTAAAAATGCACCACTGCCTAAACCTGTACCAATGGTAATCATTAACACAAAACCTTCTTTGCCTTTTCCTATGCCATAGTTCATTGTGGCATATCCAGCCGCATCGGCATCATTAATAACAGTAACAGGTAAGCCCGTAACTTCACTAAATAACTCGTGTACATTTACATTCAGCCATTTTTTATGAAGATTTCCTGGAGATTTACAAATTCCGTGCTTGATTACTGTTGGAAAACCAACACCCACAGGTCCTTTATGATTAAAGTGCTCTACCAATTGTTTTACAACTTCGGCCATTTCTTTCGGCTTTCTTGTTGGTGGAGTGGGAATCCTATGCCTTTCAGTCAACATTTCACCTGTTAACGAATTTACCAAGGCTCCTTTCATTCCAGAACCTCCTATATCAATACCGAGAACTACCATTGTTGTTTTTTAGATTTGAGCGCAAAATAACAAAAAGAATTAGCAATTACGCTCGAGCTCTTAAAATTGACAATTAATCGTTTGGTTCTACATGATAGTCGATAGAATTCAAGGAATGGTTATTGTCAATTATATCAAGAAGTCTATCTACGACTTTACCAAAACCTGTGAGGGTATTTTCTTGTTTATTCTTTCCAAGTGCGCTTGATATGGTTTCATCTCTATTACCAAATCTATACCCTCCCTTTTTCACCCATAGAAGATTCAATAGGTGTTGCATTACTACATTGCCCAATTGATCAATGGAAATTGCAAGTTTTAAAAAGAATTCTCCTACTCCAGAGAATCCTTTGGTGAAAAGAGCATGAAAAACTCCGTAGATAAAACCCAACGGACCAGTGAAAACCACCAAGAAAATTGAGATGATGAACAATAGAAGGCCAATGAATGGATTTACTTTTTTCGAGGATTGGGATTTTTGTTTTTTGTGTATCATAACATCTAAGGAACATATTTAAAACGGCCTAAGCTATTCTTTTCTAATTTGTAAATATCCCAAACTTTGCTGCCACCGCCTTTTTCCAGTTTTTGAGCGATGATGCACCGTTCGCCATCAGTTCTTAGGTTTATCGAACCATATACGGTTACATTTCGCTCCTTAAGCTTGTCATTTTTTTCCTGTATCTGATCTATTAGTTTCAGGCGTTTGGCATTAGTTGTAGCGGTCGCCAGTTTTATTTCCAGCTCTGAGATTTCATCCAAGGTCTTTTTTTCATCTTCTCTATGTGAACGGGCCAATTCAGTGCTGAATATCAATGGTCTGTCACCTCTACCGTTCACGCCAATTGCCCCTAACGTATCTGGCCTAGGGTGGGAATGTTGTTCTTCGTCGCCACTGGAAATAACCGTTGCGATGGAATTTAGACATTTTAAGAATAAGCTTGTGAAATCAGCACTACCATGATGACAGGCTTTTGAGACGTCAGCTTCAAAAATATTACGGGCACTTTCAATAAATTCGTTCTCTTCTATCGCAGAATTAAACTCTAAAGTTTCACCAGTATGTTCTTTTAGAAGAAACTCTTCTGCTTTGATATTTAAATCACCACCCAGAAATATATTTATGTCCTTATAGTTAAGTTTAAATACTATCGAATGTCCGTTTTTGGTCTTTCCCTTGTTACCTAAGGATCTTAGTGCTTTTTGCCCACCAATATCTTCTGTAATGGGTCCAAGTATTTGAATGTTCAGGGGTTTGTGCTGTTCAAAACCTTTCAGATATTTATCGCCTTCAGTAACCATCTTTATTTCTCCCTTTATTTTGTTGTTATCTAGCATGCGTTTAAGGAGTTTGGCGTACTTTTTATCCCATTGCTCTCTTCCTGTGGGATGTTTCCAATTGGGTTCATGAATTAGAAAGTCAAATACTTTTTGCTTACTATCGAACAATTCAGTGTAATACGTACGATCGGTAATTACCGAATCACCAAAATAGGAGGACTTCACATCTTTTTGATATTCCAAAAGGCCATTATGTAGATAGTTTTCGAAAAAAACATTGGGTTCCCCCGCCAAATAATGATAACCACCATAATGATCTTGATCAGGGTGACTAGCTATTGCGTATTTGAAAGTCCATTCAGTCTTGAATTCATTATATCGCCATTTTAAGAAACGCCACATGTTATCACCTAAACCGGCGTCAACGATAATATGTTCATCGTCTGGAGTCACTATCAATGCTCCATCACCTTGCCCTACATCCATAAATACAATTTCAAGAACGCGTTCATCTAGAAGGGCATCTTTGTGCATCCATCCGTTTTCACCACGAACTCTTACCAAAACATAATCACCATCAGTCTTTTTTGGTTTGAGGACACCGACCCAGTCACCAAAAATTATTTGGTGTATTTTCTTTTCTCCTTTATGGCCATTGTCATCTTTATATAAATGTGCAAAAGGGTAATTGGCATATTTAAAACCCTCATATTCAAATTGTGGCATAACTATAAACGTTTATTTAAAGTTATAGAATGTTTGAATTGAAAGGAAAGAAAATGTAAGAATTTACTTGAATTTTGTATGGTTGACCTTTGAAGCATTGCGGTTGGATTCCAATAACGCCATTTGTAAATGGTAGTAGCGAATAAAAAGGTTTAGCCTTACTTTTGAATATAGGTATAATAACATGTTATTACTATGTGTTTAATATTTAGCAAAAAGCATTTACAATGAATAAGGTGGCAACTGGTTTGGAAGTATTGGTTAATGATTCGGCTTTGCAGCAAAAGTTTAAAGGCAATATTGCGCTGTTATGTCATAATGCTTCAATTGATGCAAATTATACTCATGCTGCTACAGAGTTTAAGAACATGTTTGGTTCTAGGTTCACAAAATTATTTGGACCTCAACATGGTTTTTCGACTGATGCCCAGGATAATATGATTGAGACCGATCATTTTGTTCATCCATATTTTGAGATACCCGTGTATTCACTTTATTCAGAAACAAGAATACCTACGGACGAAATGCTAGAGCGGATTGATCATTTGTTTGTCGACTTGCAGGATGTAGGGTGCCGTATGTACACGTACATATACACTTTGACGCTACTATTGGATAAATGTGCTGACAAGGAAATTGAAGTGATAGTACTGGATAGACCAAATCCTTTGAATGGAATTGATTTTGAAGGAAATATGCTGGATGTGGATTATGCTTCTTTCATTGGATTGCACCCAATCCCTGTTCGGCATGGTATGACAATTGGTGAGGTGGGGCTGATGCATCAAAAGTATTGGGCGAAAACTACTGCTAATTATCGCGTTATTCGAATGGAGAATTGGGAACGAAGTATGTTTTTTGAAGATACTGGATTGCCTTGGTTGTTGCCTTCTCCCAATTTGGCTAGACCTGAAAGTGCATATACATTTCCTGGAATGGTTTTGTTTGAAGGAACGGAATTGAGCGAAGGCAGAGGAACAACACAATCTTTGGAAATTGTTGGCCACCCAAAGATTGAACCATTTTCATTTTATGAAAATCATTTAAAGGATGTCTTAAAAAAGGAAAAACCAGCTGGTTTGGCATTCAGGCCAATTACTTTCTTGCCCACTTTTCAAAAACAGGCAAATGCTGTCTGTGGAGGCCTACAAATACATATAACGGATAAAGCTAATTTCAAACCATGGAAAGGTGGGCAGTTAATTATGAGAGAATTGTATCATTATTTGGGAGAAGATTTTAAGTGGAAACAACCTCCGTATGAATATGATTATACCCATATGCCAATTGATATTATAAACGGGACTGATAAATTAAGGCATTGGGTTGAAAACAATGGGGATTTTGAGGAATTGGATTCTTTTGAAAATTTTAATTCTCATCAAATTCAATTGGAAGAAATAAAAATATATTGAATGGGTTATAAAGTTAGTACTAAACTGCTTTCTGAACTACCTCAAAAACCTTACTACCATCACATTTGAGTGTTTTGGAAGGGTATTTTAGGATAAGTGCATAATCATGGGTTGCCATGAGTATAGTTCTTCCTGATTGATTTATTTCTTGAAGCACTTTCATTACTTCAACACTAGTTTGGGGGTCAAGATTCCCTGTAGGCTCATCTGCCAAGATGAGTTCAGGGTCATTTAGTAGCGCCCGTGCTATTGCTATGCGCTGTTGTTCTCCTCCAGATAATTCATGGGGAAATTTAAAACCCTTGGTTTTCATACCAACTTTATCCAGAACCTCGGCAATCTGGTTATTCATTTTAATCTGGTCCTTCCATCCAGTTGCTTTGAGTACAAATTGAAGATTGTTGTTTATGTTTCTATCAGGAAGAAGCTTAAAGTCTTGAAAAACAATGCCTAACTTTCTTCTTAAAAAAGGAATGTCTTTTTCTTTTAGTTTTTCCAGGTCAAAACCAACAATTGTTCCAGTTCCTTGCCTCAAAGGTAGATCACCATAAAGGGTTTTCATAAAACTACTTTTGCCACTACCGGTTTTCCCGATCAGATAAACAAATTCCCCTTTCTTTATATCCAAACTAACCTCATTCAATACCATGCTTTCCTTTTGGAAAACACCCACATCTTTTAATTCTAAAATGGATTCGGACATATTCTTATTGTTGATATAAAAGTAATAAGTTCTATCAGATTACAAAGACAGCCTTTGTAAAATATTTTTCTTTGTTAGAGTTACAATTTAAGCAAAGGATATACTTAGGTACGATATTTGCCGTTATTCTTTGTAATTGCTGAGTCTTCCTTGAGGTAACACTCAAGGACACTTAAGCACATTCCCGCGAAGGCAGGAATCTTAATAAAGAATTCAAGAATTTTTTATTGTACGGAATTTTTAAATAGTTAGAACACTATGCTAAGAAGAATCACCGCTTTTATTCCCATTTTCATGGGGATTATTTGGATTGGGGCTGCCCAGGAAACCAAAATCTACACACACGAACAAAAAGATTATCAAGATGCTTTGGCACTGTACAATAATGAGCAGTACCAAGCGGCCCAAACTATTTTTGAAAAAGTCAAGTTGACCACCAAAGATTATGAGACCGAGGCCAACAGCGCTTACTATGCGGCAAATGCAGCTGTGCGTTTAAACCAACTTGGAGCCGATAGATTAATGGAGGATTTTGTCGAGAGATATCCAACCTCTACAAAACGTAACTCGGCCTACTCAGATGTAGCCGACTACTATTTTGAAACGGGAAAATACCCGTATGCTTTAAAGTGGTACAACAAAGTTGACCAAAGCGCAATGTCCCGAAATGAAATGGACAAGTTTAATTTCAATTATGGCTATTCCTTATTTTCTTCGAAAAAGACAAAACAAGCTGAGCGTTATTTAAGTAAGGTCACCAATTCTGCTGTTTATGGTTCGCAGGCTAAATATTATTTAGGTTATATCGCCTATCAACAAGATGACTATGAAGGCGCCAATGAACGGTTTGATCAGATCACTGATCCAGAGTTACTGGACGAGAAGCTTTCATATTATCAGGCAGATATGAATTTTAAACTTGGTAAATTTGATGAGGCCATAGCTTTGGCCAAAAAACAGTTGCCAAAATCGGACCGCAGGGAAGTTTCCGAGCTTAACAAGATTATTGGCGAGAGTTATTTCAACCTTAAACAATACGCAAATGCAATCCCTTATTTAGAAGCTTATAAAGGTAAAAGGGGTAAGTGGAGCAATACAGATTATTACTTATTAGGGTATTGTTTTTATAAGCAGGGTGATTTTGTAAACGCCATTCAACAATTCAACAAAATAATCGGTGGCACCAATAGTGTTTCACAGAATGCATATTACCATTTGGCGGAGTGTTATTTAAAACTTGATAAAAAGCAGGAAGCTTTGAATGCTTTTCGTAATGCTTCACAAATGGATTTTTCGGATAAAATTCAGAAAGATGCTTATTTAAATTATGCTCGATTGAGCTATGAAATAGGTAATGCCTATGAGCCGGTACCACAGGTCATTTCGAGTTATTTACAGCAATATCCAAATGATACCCATGCTCAGGAAATGCAGGAATTATTGGTTGATTCCTATATCACTTCGAAAAACTTTGAAGGTGCAATGGAGTTACTTGAAAAGAACCGCAACTATGCGAGCAAAACAACATATCAAAAAGTTGCTTTTTACAGAGGCGTGGAACTTTTTATAGATGGGGACTATGCCGGGGCAAATGAAAGTTTTGCCAAATCCTTGGGTAGTGCCGAGGATGCCCTTTTCAAAGCGAGAGCCAATTATTGGAATGCCGAAGCTGTTTATATGTTGAACCGTTTTGAGGAGGCTTTGGCAAGTTATTCCGATTTTAAACAGAATTCCGCTGCTAGGCTCACCGAGGAGTATAAGGACGTTGATTACAATTTGGCATATGCCCATTTCAAATTAAGGGATTATGGCAGTGCAATTGGCTATTTTAATAGTTTTTCTAAATCTGGCACAACGGATCAAGCAAAACTGAACGACAGTTATTTGCGTTTAGGAGATAGTTATTTCGTTACCAGCAAATATTGGCCAGCCTTGGAAACCTATAATAAGGCATTGGCATTATCTGGTCCAGAAAAAGATTATGCCGCTTTTCAAAAAGCCTTGAGTTATGGCTTTGTGGGAAAAAGTGCATCAAAAATCGAGGAGCTCGACAAATTTGTTTCACGTTACCCTAAGTCCACATTAAAAGATGACGCCCTTTTTGAACTGGGCAACTCATATATTTCTGCCGGACAGGAAAATAAAGGATTAATTGCCTACGATCGACTTATTCAAGGGTATAGAGGAAGTTCTTTGGTGCCACAGGCTATAATGAGACAAGGTTTGGTTCATTATAATTCCAATAGAAATGAAAAAGCTTTGGGCAAATTCAAAACTGTAGTTAGGGATTTTCCAAACACACAAGAAGCGATACAGGCCGTTGCGACCGCCAAATTGGTGTATGTTGATTTGGGGAGAGTTGATGAATATGCCGCTTGGGTACGGGACCTTGATTTTGTTGAAGTAACAGATACTGAACTGGATAACGCAAGTTTTGAATCAGCCGACAAGCAAAATCTAGAAGGCAATACAAATGCAGCGATTAAGGGTTATGAAAGCTATATAAAACAATTTCCTAATGGATTACACGCCGTAAAAGCCAATTTTAATTTGGCCCAATTGTATTTTGGAAAAAATCAAAAGGAAAATGCATTGCCATATTATAAATACGTGGCAGATTTAGGTGCAAGTGAGTATACCGAACAAGCATTAACGAGGGTTTGCGAGATTTATGTTGGAGGTAAAGACTATGATACGGCTCTTCCATATTTACTACGATTGGAAGAACAGGCAGATATTCAACAAAATAGGACCTTTGCTCAATCCAATTTAATGAAAGGATTCTATGAACAACGAAATTATAGTCAGACCATTGCATATGCCGAAAAGGTTTTGGCCACGCCGACTATTGATAATCGGATTAAAAGTGATGCCCAAATTATGATAGCTCGTTCGGCCATTGAAACCAATGATGAGAACAGGGCTGAATCAGCATACGCTGAGGTACTTAAAATAGCAACTGGTGAAACTGCGGCCGAAGCACTTTATTATGACGCTTATTTTAAAAATAAAGTGGGACAACATGAATCATCAAATGTATCTGTACAAAAATTGGCTAAAGATTTCTCTAGTTATAAAGAATGGGGAGGTAAAGGCCTTGTTCTTATGGCAAAGAATTTTTATGCACTTGATGATGCCTATCAAGCTACATATATCCTTGAAAGTGTCATTACCAATTTTAGTCAATATCCTGAGATAGTTGCCGAAGCTCAAGGTGAATTGGCGATAATTAAATCAAAAGAAGCCCAAAGTAATTCATCTATCAATCCAGACGGAAACTAAATTTCCATTAAAGAACACGTTATGCCAAAGCACTTAAATATATTTTTAGCAATTCTGGGATTGTCACAGCTTGTTCAAGCCCAGGATGAGGAAAAGGACGATATCGGAACCGAGACGGTGACTGTAACCAAAGCCTATACTCCAACAATTTCCGATGCTTTTAAGATTAAATCCATTCCCAATTTGAATGATTCAATCGTTCTTCAAAAGAAGAAAATTGAGTATAATATTTTCTCGGTACCTGTCGCGTCGACCTTTACACCAGCAAAAGGTAAAGCCTCGGCTGTAAAGAAAATGCCACCACCAGAATTATACAACTCGTATGCTTCTGCAGGTGCAGGAAACCCAAGCAATGCCATGGCTAAATTTTATACAAGCCGAGCAATAAATAGGGATGAACGATTGGATTTGGGTTTCAATCATAATTCTTCAAGGGCAACAATTGATGGTGTGGATTTGGAAAGCAAGTATTCAAATACAGAAGTCGATGCATCCTATTCGAAAAGAGATAGAGACATGAGTTGGGGTGCAAACGTTGACCTTCAACATCAATTGTATAATTGGTATGGGCTCCCAGCTGGTGTATTTGATTTGACCACTATTGGTGGTATTGATGAAAGACAAAACTATTTTATGGGCGAACTAGGTGCGAATATTAATGTTGAAGATGCTTATTTCAAAGACGCCAAAATTAAGTATAGAAGATTTTGGGACGCTGTTGAATCTGGTGAGAATAGAGCAATTTTTGGCACAGGCTTGGAGTTTCCAGTAGGTGATGAATCTTTTGGGATAAATATTAATATGGATTACGTTGGGGGTAGTTTTGCAAATGCCAATGTAAATAGTATATCAAATGCGGGTGAAATTAAGTACAGTAACTTTCAAGTAGGACTTAACCCAACCTTGAGTATGTTAAGAGATGATCTTACGCTAAACCTTGGGGTTAATATTGTTTACGGACTCGATATGGAAAACAGCGAAAGCAATTTTTATGTCTACCCGGCCGTAACGGCTTCGTATCGATTATTGGATGATACGGTTATCGCTTATGGAGGTATTGAAGGTGAATTGAAACAAAATTCATATCATGGTTTTGTAGAGGATAACCCTTTTATTTCCCCAACACTTGATATTCAGCCTACAGATTCACAATACGATGCTTATATAGGTTTAAAAGGCCAGTTATTACCCAATTTAAGTTATAATATAAAAGGCTCGTATACGGCCGAGAATCGTAGTCCGTTGTTCAAGTTAAATCCTCAAAACAGTTTTAGGAATGATGAAAAAGGGTATTATTTTGGTAATTCTTTCGAGGTTTTTTATGATGATATAAAAACGTTGGGACTGTTTGGTGAACTAAATATTGATGTAAATCGAAATTTTACTTTAGGAATAAATGCCGAGGTTTATGAGTATGATACTGAGACCAATAACCCAGCATGGAATTTGCCCAATTTAAAAGGTTCCTTGTTCATGGATTATCAAATAAATGAACAATGGTACATGGGAGTCAATCTATTTTATATTGGCGAACGCGAGGATTTTTCTACTATAGTGGTTCAAAATCCGCCCCCGACCGGTATAGATGCTACACGAATAATCCTGGATAGTTATTTTGATGCCAATGCTCATGTTGGTTATAGGGTAAATGACCAACTATCAATTTTTGTGAAGGCCGCTAATATTGCAAATAACAATTATCAAAAATGGGCGAATTATCCTGTTCAAGGCTTCCAAATTCTAGGTGGTGCTACTTATAAATTTGATTTTTAGAAGATTACCGCCTATCAAGATTGAATTTATTCGAAACCTATAGTTCATGTTAATCTGCTGGAATTGTTTGAAAGGTCAATCATTTGGGATTCTATTTAACATACAAATATGATTATACCATAGCTCAATTGGAATTTGTTACTTTAGAAGTGATATATCAAATTAAGGTGCTTTTGCTTAATCATATAAGACATATAGTTTTGGTTTTGTGCATGATATGCGCACCTAATACTTTTGCACAAAACCTTATCAAAAACCCAAGTTTTGAAAAATTCGATAAATGCCCTGATCAATTGGGCAACTTTGATTCGGATGTTCAAAATTGGTCGTCCCCAACAATAGGATCAACTGATTACTTTAACGGTTGCAGTATAGCTATGGGAACCCCAAAAAATTTCAATGGTTCTCAGCCTGCCGATTTTGGTGTCGGTTATGCGGGACTCTATCTTTATGCCCCTGATGATTATCGTGAATACCTGCAGGCGGAATTATCCCAAACTTTGGAAAAAGGAAAAAAGTATAAAATATCTTTTTATGTAAGCCTTGCGGAGCGTTCCGATTTTGCCATAAAAGAATTTGGGGTATTGTTTTCCGAAAACAAATTACATTTTCCCATTAGAAAAGAACTCTCGAAAATGCATTTGTACAGGGATAAAAAAAATGAATACAACACTCTGGAAATTAGCTCTTCAAATTTCTTAGAGGATACCAAAGAGTGGGTTCTGCTTGAAAAACGATTTAATGCAAAGGGCACCGAAAACTATATTACCCTGGGAAATTTCAAGAATAATAAGCGAACGAGAAGATTTAAGACAAAGCGTAATGCAAAACAAGGTTCTTATTATTATATAGATATGGTACTTCTGGAATCGGCTGAGCCTGCTGATTTTGTTCAAAACCCAACGGCGATTAGGAATAATGATAGAAACTTAATTGTGTTGAATGAAACTCACTTATTTGAAAATGTCTTATTTCATTTCGACAAATACGATTTACTTGGACAAGCCAAAAATGAATTGGATCGGGTCTACCGAATTTTAGAGAATGACTCAAGTTTATCTATTTCCATCTACGGCCATACTGATTCCGTTGGCGCAGAGAGTTATAACCTTGAATTATCAAAATTAAGGGCAAAATCTGTTGCTAATTATTTCGTTGAACTTGGTCTATCTTCAAATCGGATAAAGTCAACGGGAAAAGGGAGCTCGGAACCAATCGCTAGCAACGCTTCCGAGAATGGTAGAAAGATGAACAGACGTGTTGAGTTTGTTCTCTCCAACAAAAAAATAGATCATTAATAGTCAGAATACTCCGTAGGATATAGGAATGTAATGTCTATATGAGAAACATTATTTTGGTATTTAGACATTGAAGATAACTCTTTCCATTTTGGGGCAACTCTAAAAGCATCCCAATGTTTATCTCTGCTTTCTTTATTTGTAAAGGTGGTCATGTACATTAAATTGGGCATTTTGTCTCCTGAAAGCACTTCCGCATAAAAAACTGCATTAAATCCTAATTCCTCAAAAAGAGTGACTTCACCTCCCGCGTTGAACATATCAACTTTATTTTTGAAAATAGTCTTCGTTGGCGACTCATAACTCCTTAACTCGTATATTCTATCTTTTCTTGATCCTTCGACTTTTGAAGGAGCCATTTTTGGCATATCATCAAAAGCCAACAAGATAGTTGAATTCAATCTTTCATAGGGTGGCTGTTTATAAGATGCCAAAATGTATTCTTTTCCTGATTCATTGTATAATTCATCTTTGTGCAAGTCTTGTTCCAAGCCGTAAAGTTTGTCCAGAGAGGAAAACGGAATCAAGACATAGATTTTATTAGATAGAACATAGTTGTTCGAATGCATTTTAAACACGCCAACATTCTGAATTCCCATTCTTTTTAGTGCTGGTAAATAAGCATTTTTCAAATAAGCATCCGTCATTGATTCCTGCTTCTCATTTGCAAGAGTATATGTTTGGAGCTGATAATATTCCTTTTGTTGATTTTGAGCGTGGATGATTGTTACAGTTCCTAGCAAGAACAATGCTAATGTTAGGGTCTTGAAGAAGGAATTTATTTTCATTTTCTTAATGCTAAGTGGTTCATTCAAACTTACTCATGATTATGCATAATTCCTATTTTTTCATTAAAAGAACTACCTAGCTTCACCTCTGCAGATCTAAATATGTACATTCGCTTATTACTTAATAATCATGTCCAGGCCAAATCGTTTTTCAATTGTTAACCCATCCAAAAGTCCCGTCTTTTATGGTTACGTGGTATTGGTTATCGGTACTATTGGTATTTATTTTAGTATTCCTGGACAAACAATAGGGGTATCTGTTTTTACGGACCCAGTGAAGGATGCACTAGGCTTATCGCGAAATCAGTTTAGCAATTCTTACATGATTGGCACGATTCTAAGCGCTTTGGTCATAGGCAGGGCGGGTATCTGGTTTGATAAATATGGAGCTCGTTATGTTGCTTTTTTTGCGGCGTTGACCTTGGCCTTCTCACTTTGGTTGTGCTCCTGGTCGGCCAATATGAGCAATTTTATAAAGGAATTCTTGAACTTGGATTCTTGGACGGTACCTTTCGTTCTCATGACCATACTTTTTTTTATGCTTCGTTTTTCTGGACAGGGTGTATTGACCATGGCCTCACGAAATATGATTATGATCTGGTTCGATAAGAATAGGGGAAAGGTCAATGCTGTAAGTAGTGTTGCCATTTCATTTGGATTTTCATCATCACCTTTGTGGATTGATTATTTGATAGAAGGAAATAGTTGGGAAGTCACCTGGAAAATCTTGGCATTGGGTCTTTTAGTATTTAGTTTTTTTGTGTTGCAATTATACAAGAATAGACCAGAAGATCACGGTCTATTACCTGATGGAGCTTCGAAAGTAATTGAAGCTGATGTTGATTCAATGGCTCTAGGAAAGCAATTCACGCTAAAAGAAGCAAAAGGAACCCGTGCTTTTTGGATGTACGGGTTAATCCTGGCCTTTAATAGTTTTTTTATAACAGGTCTTACGTTTCACGTCGTATCTATTTTCGCCAGTGAAGGTTATCCAAAATCAGATGCTATTTCAATATTTTTGCCAGGGTCGGTAGTGGCAGTAACTATTTCTACAATATTTAATTTTTTAAGCGATTACTTACAACTAAAATGGTATTTGTATTTGATGATTTTGGGAGGTATCGTAGCTTCAATTGGTTTCTTGTATTTACCCACTCCATTTGGTATACCCTTATTAATTGCCGGCTTTGGAATTATGGGAGGATTCTTTGCCGTTCTCAACGCCATTGTTTGGCCCCGGTTTTTTGGGCGGAATAACCTTGGTGCCATTACAGGTAAGATAATGGGGTTTCTCATTTTAGCAAGCGCTTTGGCACCTCCTATCTTTAGTTTGTGTTTTTCAACTTTTGGGTCGTATAAACTATTGGGCTATTTAGGTCTTACTTTCATGATTTTTATGGCGGTCGGTTCTTTGAAAGCTGATAATCCACAATAGTTTTAGTTCTTATGTCAATAAAAACAGCATAAATTATTTATTTACAGCACATTACGATTTAAAAAGGCCATGGTTACATTTATTGGCACTATATTTGTTTTACGATAAGTAATTAATTTAAATTTTAACAATGAACAAAGGAACAGTAAAGTTCTTCAATAACGCCAAAGGATTTGGTTTTATAACTGAAGAAGGCGTTGACAAAGATCATTTTGTACACGTATCTGGATTAGTAGACGAAATTCGTGAAGGCGATGAAGTTGAATTTGATCTACAAGAAGGTAATAAAGGATTAAATGCGGTAAACGTAAAAGTTATTTAATAGATACTTTTTAATTTTTTAAGATAGGAGCCCTAACAGAAATGTAAGGGCTTTTTTTATTTATTGCTTTTTTTATTCTGTAAATTGCTGGTTGAATTCTTCCAGAGAAAACCGTCAACTCAAAAGATGAAAATCAAATACACTCTTTTCTTAGTTTCTTTAATTCTAATTATTGGGTGTAAAGCTCAAAACAGCACTAATTCTTCTTTTGAATCCGAAAATTTAAGAATTAAACAATTAACTGAAAATACCTATGTACATATCTCATACCTTGAGACTGATACCTGGGGGAAAGTCCCTTGCAAAGGAATGATAGTTACTGATAATGGTGAGGCAATTGTTTTCGATACTCCTACGAATGATGTGGCTTCAGTAGAATTACTTAATTGGTTAAAGAACGATTTAAAATATCAGGTCAATGCTGTTGTTGCAACCCATTTTCATGTTGATTGTATTGGAGGTTTAAAAGAGTTTCATAAAAATAATATTCCTTCATACGCGACCAATATGACCATTGATTTGATGAAAAATGGTGTAGTTCCAGAAAACGGATTTGATAAGTATCTAGAACTAAAAGTAGGGAACAAAAAGGTTGTAAGCCAGTATTTTGGCGGAGGACATACCTCGGATAATATTGTGGGATACTTTTCTTCGGAAAAAGTGTTGTTTGGAGGGTGCTTGGTAAAGTCGATTGGAGCCGGAAAAGGAAACCTTGAAGATGCCGATGTACAAGCATGGTCAAAAACAGTTGAAAATGTCAAGAAACAGTTTAAGAAGGTTGAGGTTGTAATACCAGGGCATGGGGAAGCTGGGAACGCTGGACTACTTGACTATACTATTGAATTATTTAAACAAGAATGAATTAATGGGCTTGGAACCAAGAATAGCGACGTTGCCGCCAAAGAAATTGGCTGGCGTAAGTATTGGAATGTCATTGGTGAATAACAGAACTTTTGAATTATGGAGCAGTGTCATGCCTAAATTGATCAAAATGGGGTATAAAACTTCAGATGATAAATATTCATTGCAAGTTTATCCGAAATCTTATTTCGATAGTTTTAATCCATTAACTGAATTTGTTAAATGGGCCTTAATTGAGATTGATGAAAACACTGATGTTCCGGATGGCATGGAACTGTTTATCATCTGAAGGTTTATATGCCGTTTTTGATTACAAAGGTTCTAGTGAGGTCCACAAGTTTATTCAATACATTTATACATCTTGGTTACCAAACTCAGAATACAAACTTGATCACAGACCTCATTTTGAAGTGTTAGGCGAAAAGTACAAGAACAATGATCCAAATTCTGAAGAAGAAATTTGGATTCCAATACAACGAGAATAAAGTAATTCAAAAAACGAATAATATGATCTTGAAAATCAAAATCGCGAAACTATTCCCTCTTTTGTTAACTCTGATATTGCTGCTGGCAAATACTGTAAGATCTCAAGGTTTTGAGGGTTACTATCAATACCCTGATGTACACGGGAATAAAGTCGTTTTTGCTGCGGAAGGCGATATTTGGACTGTTCCTTTATCCGGCGGATTGGCTTATAAACTTACTACTCATGCAGAGGAAGAAAGGTATCCGGCTATTTCACCAGATGGTAAAATGATTGCATTTTCAGCAAGTTATGAAGGACCAACGGAGATTTATTCGATGCCGATAGATGGTGGACTACCGATAAGATGGACCTATGAGAGTGATTTCTCAAGAACTAACGGATGGACCCCAGACGGAAAGATAGTTTATGATACACGCGCTTTTGCAACATTGCCCGATAGGCAATTAGTGACAATAGATATTAAAACCAAGAAAAAAGTAAGGGTGCCACTGAGTCAGGCAAGTGAAGCTTCCTTTGATGCTTCTGGTAATACGGTCTTTTTTGTAAGGCCTTCGGACCATGGTAATGTAACCAAACGATATAAAGGGGGTACGGCAAGGCAAATTTGGAAATTCACCAATGAGTCTACAGAAGCAATTCAATTGACAAAAGGATATGCTGGTGAAAGTCATCATCCCATGTGGTTTAATGCTCGAGTTTATTTTATAACCGATCGCGATGGTATCATGAATATCTGGTCTATTGATGAAAATGGAAATGATTTGAAACAACATACTGACCATACCGATTTTGATGTTCGTTATGCCAATCTTCACAAGGGTAACATTGTTTATCAAATAGGAGCTGATATTTGGCACTACAATATTCAGAATAATAACAAGAAAAAAATCAATATTAAACTTACTTCGGATCTAGACCAATTAAGGGAAAAATGGGTTGAAAATCCATCAAAATATATAACATCGGTAAATCCAGATAAGAAAGGTGAACGTATTGTTATTACTGCTAGAGGAAGGGCCTTTGTCGCTCCAGTGAAGTCAGGCAGACTTGTTGAGTTTACCGATAAGAAGAATGTGAGGTTTAGAGATGCGGTGTTTTCTTCAGACGGGAAAAAGGTATACACACTTTCCGATGAAAGTGGAGAATTTGAATTTGTAAGTATGCCCAGCAACGGGGTAGGGTCACACGAAGCAATAACGAATAATGGTAAGGTACTTAGATATGCTGGAAAACCTTCGCCAGATGGTAAATGGTTAGCCTATGATGACTTAATGGGTAATATGTTTGTACTTAATATTGCAACAGGGTCGAGTAAAAAAATATCAACCAAAGAAGAAGGTATTTACTCCTTTTCGTGGTCACCAGATAGTAAATGGATTGCTTTTGTACAGGTTGCAGACAATACGATGGCTCAGATTTATTTATATGGTTTGTCTTCGGGAGCTTCCTTTCCAATAACCACGGATAGAGCAAATAGTAATTACCCGGCATGGAGCCCAGATGGAAAGTTCATTTATTTCCTTTCTGACAGAAATTTTACCACCCTTGTGGGTAGTCCCTGGGGGCCCAGACAGCCTGAACCTTATTTTGATGCCAGCGAGAAGTTATACCATATCGCACTACAGAAGGGAACAAGGTCTCCTTTTAGAGCTAAAGATGAGCTGGCTCCAGTAGAGAAAAAAGAGGATAAAGAGGATGGGAGTAATTCGGTAGCAGTTAAGGTGGATCGCGATGGCATACAAGAAAGAATTGAAGAGGTCCCTTTAAAACCTGGTAATTATAGAGGATTGGCCGTTACTAAAAAAGCGGTCTATTTAATGTCCAGAGAAACAGGGGTTGATGCTAAAACACATCTAGGAGTATTGAAAATTGATAATGAAGATGTGAAATTGAAGACTATGATGGAGGATGTCCGAAGTTTTGGCCTGACAGGGGACACAAAACAGCTTTTGGTAAGACAAAAGAACAATTTTTATATGGTGGATGCGGGCACCGGGAAAGTAAGTGATTTAGCAGATAAAAAAATAGATTTAAGCGGATGGAAATTTGCTATTACTCCACAAGAAGATTGGAAACAGATTTTTAGAGATGCATGGCGTATGGAGCGAGACTATTTCTATGACAAGAACATGCATGGTGTAAATTGGAAGGCAATGCATGATAAATATTATGCACTAATTGATAGAATAACTACAAGAAACGAGTTGTCTGATTTGATAGGTAGGTTTGTTGGTGAATTGGCAGCCCTACATACGAGTGTTAGGGGAGGAGATGTGCGAGGAGATTCTAAAAACATATCTGTAGCAGATTTAGGTGCACGATTTAGTAGAGATGAGGCAAATGGTGGTTTTAGAATCGAGCATATTTACAGGGCAGATCCTGATTATCCTGATGAGAAATCTCCATTGGACGACCCTTTTCTTGATATTCGAGTTGGCGATGTAATCACAGGTATTAATGGAAAACAGGCATTATCGGCAGTTGATATAGGTGAGTTGATTCGAAATCAACAAGGCAAACAAGTGAGAATAGAAATAAAACGAGGAACGGTCAAAAAAAATGTAATTGTAAAACCAATTGGCAGTACATATCGTTTGCGTTATCGCGATTGGGAATACTCGCGCCGCTTAGCTGTAGAAAAAGCAACGGAAAGTAAAATAGGATATGTGCATTTGCAGGCTATGGGTAGTAGTGATTTAAATCAATGGTACAGAGAGTTTTATCCAGTTTTTGATAGGCCTGGTTTGATTATTGACGTTCGTCATAATAGAGGCGGTAATATTGAAAGTTTTATTCTAGAAAAATTGCTTAGAAAGGCTTGGATGTATTGGAAATCAAGATCGGGAAAGCCATATTGGAATATGCAATACGCCTTTAGGGGTCATATTGTTGTTTTGGTAAACGGTAACACGGCATCAGATGGTGAAGCCTTTGCAGACGGTTTTAAAAAGCTGAATCTTGGTACTGCGATTGGCACCCGTACCTGGGGAGGTGAAATTTGGTTGAGTGGGGTAAATAGACTCAGCGATGGTGGTATAGCTCGGGCGCCTATGATGGGCGTTTATGGTCCCGATGGGGATTGGTTGATTGAGGGACATGGTTTTGAACCGGACATCGTTGTGGATAACCTGCCGCATGCCACTTTCAATGGTAAAGACGCACAATTGGATGCAGCAATAGAACATTTAGAAAAATTAATTGCTAAGGATCCTAGACAAGTACCCAACCCACCAGCCTACCCAGATAAATCATTCAATAATAAATAATATGAATTTTAGGAGTAGCTTTGATTTTAAAACCACGTAACTTGCAGAAAATCAATTATAAATGATGGATGTAAACTTTGCAGTACTTATTGATGGTGACAATATTCCTTCCGCTAATGTAAAAGAGATGATGGAAGAAATTGCCAAATACGGTAACCCTACCATAAAGCGCATTTATGGTGACTGGACAAATCCGCGCCTTAACAAATGGAAGGCTGTTCTTTTGGAAAATGCCATTACTCCCATACAACAATACGGTTATACCAGCGGTAAGAACGCCACGGATTCTGCTATGATCATCGATGCCATGGATATTTTGTATTCGGGCAAGGTAAATGGTTTTTGTTTAGTAAGTAGTGACAGTGACTTTACACGTTTGGCAACACGGTTACGTGAAGCCGGAATGCAGGTTTTTGGCATTGGTGAGAAGAAAACACCCGATCCGTTCATTGTGGCTTGCGACAAATTCATTTATATAGAGATTCTTAAGAATCAGTCCGAGGAGACCTCAGTAAATACTGATGATGAAAAGTCCAAAGGCCAGAATACCATTGATAAGATTACAACAAAGGAAATTCGTTTTATAACAAGCACAATAACCGATGTTGCAGATGATGATGGTTGGGCGTTTTTAGGTGATGTTGGGAGCTTGTTGCAAAAAAGACATCCAAATTTTGATTCAAGAAACTATGGTTTTCAGAAACTTACACCGCTAATAGGGTCTATAAAGAATTTTGAATTGGAACGTCGTGAGGATTCCCGTGGTCGGAAAAAGCTGATTTATGTGAAAATCAAGGAAAACAGATCTTCTAAACCCCGAAAGAAATAATACTTTGATTTAAGGTCGAAAATAAGATACATCTGACAACTCTATTTCGTAATTTTACGTATATATTCAGTACTTAAAACATTAAACATTATCATATGAAATCTATTGCGAGAAAGTTCCAAATTTTAGTGATTGCTACATGCTTACTTGGTATTACTGCTGCATCGGCCAATACAACCAATGAGAAGAATAAAGTGAATTTTTCAATCCCTGCGGATGAGGTCACAGGAGCTTGGGAGTATACTGTGGAGAATGTTCCTTATGAATATAGTAAAGGAGTCTTGATGATATCTAAAGAAAATAAAGAATATATAGTTAAAGTGCAGCTGCAACATGGTGCAATCAATGCTGAAAATGTAAAGGTCAAGGATAACGTAATAACTTTCACTGTAAATGTGGAAGGCTCAAATGTTTCAGTCACTTTAAATGTTGATGGTGACAAGATGAGTGGAGAAAGTAGTTCTTACGATGGTAATTTTGCCATTGAGGGCAAGAGAATGCAACCCGAATAATCTATCTTTTTTAAAAAATTTAAATCCAAGAAATTCATTTATAGAATTTCTTGGATTTTTTTTAGAACGGTTTTCTATAAATGAACTGATTATTGGAAAGCACGTAGTAATTCTTATTTTTGGGTAAATACCTTATCCATGAAAAATCTAATTTTACTTTTTGTATGTGTACTCTCCGTAACTATTGCCTATAGTCAAAAATTGAATGAAAAGCAGTTGGGTGAGTTGGCTGCTAAACATACTCTAAAATCATTCCCGTTACTAAAAGATATTCTTAGTATTCCTAATGATGCCTTTTATCCAGATGATATAGAAGAGAACGTAAAATGGTGTGAGAAATCGTTCATCAAGCGAAATTTCACGACCACAAGAATTCCGACAGAAACAGTCCCTCTTTTGTTGGCAGAGCGGAAACATAAAAATGCAAAGAAAACCGTTTTGATTTATCTTCAGATTGATGGACAACCTATAGATTCTACCCGATGGTTTCAATCTAGTCCATATAGTCCAACATTAAAAAGAAAAAATACCACAGGTGAGTGGTCAGAAATTCCTTGGAATAAAATTGAAGAATATGAAGATGATTGGCGGGTGTTTGCAAGATCGGCTTCAGATGCCAAAGGCCCAGTAGCAATGTTTCTTGCAGCATTGGACGCTATTGAGGAAAGAAAGATTTACCCTAATTACAACATAAAGGTTATAATGGATTTTGAGGAGGAATTGGGTTCTCCGCAGTTGCCAAAAGCTGTAATCAATAATACTGAATTGCTTGCCGCGGATATGTTGATAATTTTTGATGGTCCTAGACATATAACGAATAAACCAACATTGACTTTCGGTGCAAGAGGAATCGCTACAATCACGTTGACCACATATGGTCCAGTTGTACCACAACACAGTGGTCATTTCGGAAATTATGCACCAAACCCAGCATTGCGATTGTCTAAGCTTTTGGCTGGGATGAAAGATGATTATGGTCGTGTGGTTATTCCTAGTTTTTATGATGGAATTTCTATTGATGCTGAAACGAGTAAGGTTTTAAGAGCAGTGCCTGATAATGAGGAAGAAATTCGAGATAGATTACAATTGGGAAGTGTTGATAGAGTCGGAAATAATTATCAAGAAGCCATTCAATACCCCTCTTTGAATATTAGGGGAATGCAATCAGGATGGATAGATGAAAAAGTGAGGACCATTATTCCAGGATGGGCCAGGGCAGAAATTGACGTTCGTCTGGTACTTGAATCAGACCCAAATAGATTAATTGGGTTGATAAGAAATCATATAGAAGACCAAGGTTATTTTGTAATAAACAAAGTTCCAACAAAAGTAGAGCGCATGGCACACGAGAAGATTGCGACTTTCAATCATGAAATTTCGTATCAATCTTTTAGAACAGATTTTGACTCGGAAGTTGGGCTGTGGCTTCAAAGGGCCTTGAAAAAGGCATTTAACGAAGATCCCATAATGATACGAATGAGTGGCGGTTCAATTCCCATTTCTCCTTTTGTGACCACATTGAATATTCCTGCTGTTACCGTGCCAACGGTGAATAGAGATAACAACCAACATAGCCCTAATGAAAATTTACGATTGGGTAATTATCGGGAAGGTATTAAAACCATGATTGCTATTTTAAACGAAAAGTTATAGCGTTTAGGAATAAGTTACCATATAAAAAAGCCGAAGAATTAACTTCGGCTTTTGATTTTCTTTTTCAAAGTAACTTTTTTCTACATCATAATAGGAAGAGAAACTCTAGTGGTTCCCCATGCCATTACCAAATGTGCACCTCCCTCAACTTCTTTAAAAGCAATTGAGAAGGCATCAAGAGATTCAGAATCAGTGCTTGCCTTTGCCTGTGCTCTGGCAACATCAGCTTTTTTACTATAAGAATAAGCTCCCCATTGGTTTAGGTTATTGTTTAAAATTACCGTCCATTCGTTTTTGCCAGGAATGGTAAATAGTGAATAAGTACCCGCCTTTACATCTGCATCACCGATTTTTGCATCTTTATACAACGTGATTTCAACAGCTTCATTGGCACCGGTTCTCCAAACTTCTCCCGCAGGAGCTAATTCAGAAACGGATCGTCCTTTTAATTGAGGTCTACTATAGGTTACCCTAACAGCTTTATCGGCTATTTTGTAGCTAGATGGGTATGTGGCCATATCCATCGGACTTTTGTCCAAACCACTGAATTTTTGGGCAGAAACATTTGTAGTGAATACCAAGGCTAGCATTAAAATAGAAAGTGCAAATAAATTTTTCATAATTGTGTTTGTTTTTTGTAATTCAAATCTAAGTAGTAATACATTCATTGATACTTAAAAAGTCGTTAAAATTATCCCAACTTACAGAATGAACAGATATCATTTGTTTTTTCGTAATTCAATTTCAATATTTTGTTTTATTACTCGTAAATATGTTAATGTGAAAGTAATAAGTGTAGATATGTTTTATGAATGATAGTTTAATTGCATCTTTGCTTTTAAATTGATATAAATATTAAGTTATGTGTGGAATTGTATGTGCATTTGATGTTAAGGAAAGCACGGATGTTTTAAGACCTCAATTGTTGGAGATGTCCAAGAAAGTTAGGCATAGAGGGCCAGATTGGAGCGGCATTTATGCGGATGAAAAAGCCATTTTGGCGCATGAAAGATTGGCGATTGTTGACCCGGCTTCTGGTAAACAACCACTTTTTAGTGAAGACGGAAAGTTGGTTTTGGCTGCAAATGGCGAAATATATAATCATAGAGAGTTACGTAAACAATTTGAAGGGAAATATAATTTTCAAACTGAATCCGATTGTGAAGTTATATTGGCTTTGTATGAAGAAAAAGGTGTTGATTTTATTGATGAAATGAATGGCATTTTTGGTTTCGCAATTTATGATGCTGAGAAAGACGAATATTTTATTGCTCGTGATCATATGGGTATTATACCTTTATACATGGGTTGGGATAAGAACGGCACTTTTTATGTGGCTTCTGAATTAAAGGCATTGGAAAGTGTTTGTACCAAAATAGAATTATTTCCTCCCGGGCATTATATGCATAGTAGTGATGGTGAGCTTAAAAAATGGTATTCCCGTGACTGGATGGAATATGATGCCGTAAAAGAAAACGAGACCAGTATACAAGAAATCAAAAAAGCTTTGGAAGATGCAGTTCACAGACAACTAATGTCTGATGTGCCGTATGGTGTATTACTTTCTGGTGGGTTGGATTCATCAGTGACTTCAGCAATTGCGAAGAAATATGCTCAAAAACGAGTTGAATCAGATGATACAACAGAGGCATGGTGGCCACAATTACACTCTTTTTCTGTTGGATTGGACGGTTCACCTGATTTAGCTGCCGCACAAAAAGTAGCGGATCATATTGGTACCGTACATCATGAAATCAAGTTTACCATTCAAGAAGGGTTAGATGCCATAAAAGATGTTGTTTATAACCTCGAAACATATGATATAACCACTATTAGGGCCTCGACGCCAATGTATCTTATGGCTAGGGTAATAAAGTCTATGGGAATTAAAATGGTGCTTTCTGGGGAAGGTGCGGACGAGTTGTTTGGAGGATACCTATACTTTCATAAGGCTCCAAGCCCAAAAGATTTTCATGAAGAGACAGTTCGTAAATTGGATAAACTACACATGTACGATTGCTTGAGGGCGAACAAATCTTTGGCTGCATGGGGAATAGAAGGTCGTGTGCCATTCTTGGATAAAGAATTTATGGATGTTGCCATGCGCATCAATCCAAAAGATAAAATGATCAATGGTGAACGAATGGAAAAATGGGTGGTCAGAAAAGCCTTTGAAGATATGTTGCCTGAAAGTGTAGCTTGGAGACAAAAAGAACAATTCTCTGATGGAGTTGGTTATAGCTGGATTGATACTTTGAAGGAGGTAGTTGACACTGAAGTTTCAGATGAGCAGTTGGCAAATGCAAAGTTCCGCTTTCCTTTACAGACACCAACTACAAAAGAGGAGTTTTACTATCGTTCAATATTTGAGCAACATTTCCCATCAGATGCAGCAGCTTTATGTGTGCCACAAGAACCTTCAGTGGCTTGTAGTACTAAAATAGCGCTGGAATGGGACGAAGCCTTCAAAAACATGAATGACCCTTCTGGCAGGGCAGTTGCCAATGTGCATGATGATGCATATTAAATTGACCAACTAAAAGGGTTTACGACAATTCTGTTTTTCTATCTATTGATAGTTACAGTTTTATTTAATTAGTCAGTAAGAAGTGTCTCCAAGGAGGCACTTCTTTTTTGTTCAAAATCTGCCTTATTGGCAATACTTATCTCAATCTAAAATCCAAATAATCAAGTCAATATTTTCCACAATTTTTGTTGATAACTTCATGGTTTAAAAAAGGTCAGAAACCCATATTGCATAGGGTATTGGTTATATTTGTGAGATTGCTAAAATTTTAATGATCAGAACAAATTAATTTATGAGCGAAGAAGCAAATAAAAAGAATTATTCGGCCGATAGTATTCAGGCACTTGAAGGGATGGAGCATGTTAGAATGCGACCTTCAATGTATATCGGTGACGTTGGTGTTCGAGGATTGCACCATTTGGTTTATGAAGTGGTTGACAATTCAATCGATGAGGCAATGGGAGGACATTGCGATAGGATCGATGTGACCATTAATGAGGACAATTCTATTACAACTAGAGATAATGGCCGGGGAATTCCGGTTGATTTACATAAAAAAGAAGGCGTATCTGCACTAGAGGTTGTTATGACCAAGATTGGCGCAGGTGGTAAATTTGATAAGGATTCCTATAAAGTGTCTGGTGGTTTGCACGGGGTTGGGGTTTCCTGTGTGAATGCACTGTCAGACCATCTTAAAGCTACAGTTTTCAGAGATGGTAAGATCTGGGAGCAAGAATACGAAAGGGGTAAATCTCTTTATCCTGTTAAAAGTGTTGGGGAAACGAAGGAAAGAGGAACTGAGGTTACTTTTCATCCAGACACCACCATATTTACCCAAACCATAGAATATAGTTATGAAACTTTGTCAAATAGAATGCGTGAGCTTTCGTATTTGAATAAAGGGGTAACCATTTCTATTACTGATAAACGACAAAAAGACGAAAAAGGAGAATTTGTTAGTGAATCTTTTGTCTCCACCGAAGGCTTAAAGGAATTTGTTCGGTTTTTGGATGGTAATCGAGAAGCATTGACCCAAGGGGTTATCTCTATGGAAGGAGAGAAAAATGGAATTCCGGTTGAAGTGGCAATGGTGTATAATACCTCTTATACTGAGAACCTTCATTCTTATGTGAACAATATCAATACCCATGAGGGAGGTACACATTTGTCAGGTTTCAGAAGAGGATTAACAAGCACCTTGAAGAAGTATGCCGATGCTTCAGGAATGTTAGATAAACTAAAATTTGAAGTCCAAGGAGATGACTTTAGAGAGGGATTAACTGCTATTGTATCGGTTAAGGTAGCTGAACCCCAATTTGAAGGCCAAACCAAGACAAAATTGGGTAATAGGGAGGTTTCTTCAGCAGTTAGTCAATCTGTGTCCGAAATGTTGACTAATTACTTGGAAGAACACCCAGACGATGCTAAAATAATAGTCCAAAAAGTAATTTTGGCTGCACAAGCAAGACATGCTGCTACTAAGGCTCGTGAAATGGTGCAGCGTAAAACGGTAATGAGTATTGGTGGCTTGCCAGGAAAATTATCCGATTGCTCCGATCAAGATCCGGTTAACTGTGAGGTATTCCTGGTTGAGGGAGATTCGGCCGGAGGTACGGCCAAACAAGGACGTGATAGAAACTTTCAGGCAATTTTACCGCTTAGAGGTAAGATTCTGAATGTGGAAAAAGCAATGCAGCATAAGGTTTTTGAAAATGAAGAAATCAAGAATATTTATACTGCGCTTGGTGTTACTATTGGTACCGAAGAAGATAGTAAAGCATTGAACCTTGAAAAACTGAGATATCATAAAGTAGTTATTATGTGTGATGCCGACGTTGATGGTAGCCATATTGAAACATTGATTCTGACTTTCTTCTTCCGTTATATGAGGGAACTGATTGAAAATGGACATGTATATATAGCAACTCCACCTTTGTACTTGGTTAAAAAAGGAAGTAAAAAACGTTATGCTTGGTCAGATGAGGAGCGTGATGAAATTGCCGAGAGCTTTAATGGTAGTGTTGGGATTCAGCGTTACAAAGGTCTTGGGGAAATGAACGCAGAACAATTATGGGATACCACGATGAACCCTGAGTTTAGAACGCTCCGACAAATAACTATTGATAATGCCACTGAATCTGATAGGGTATTCTCTATGTTAATGGGAGATGAAGTACCTCCAAGAAGGGAATTTATTGAGAAAAATGCCGTTTATGCGAACATTGATGCATAAGAAATAGCACTTACACAACAAAAACTCTGACAGCAATGTCAGAGTTTTTAGTTTTAGGGAAAATTCAGACAAATGAAAAGAATAGTATCCCTATTTGCGATGGTTTGTAGTTTACAAGCTATGGCACAATCTAATATCAATGAAATTTTGGCAGCAGGCCTAAATGATGCGGAAAAGTTTACAACTGATTACCTCTCACCAACATCCGAAGGAATCATGTATAGTCTTTCAAGTGGATGGTACAATACCGCAGACGCCAAACCATTAGGTGGTTTTGAGATTTCAATTATCGGTAATATGTCTAATTTTAAGAATAAAGATGATAAAAAAGCTTTTGAATTAAATACAGCTGATTACGAAAATTTGCAATTTACAGATGGAAGCACATCAAAATTGGTCTCAACGTCCTTAGGCGATATTGAGGGTGTGAGTGTATTCATTGAAGATGAGAGCGGACTTGTAAGACAGGATTTGGATTTACCTTCAGGTTTGGCCTCAGAGGACATCAATTTTGTTCCTTCCGGTTTTATCCAAGCAAGTGTCGGTCTTATTAAGGGTACCGAGTTGAAAGCAAGGTTTTTACCCAAGATCAATACAGATGATTTTTCCATGGGAATGTATGGTGTTGGTATTCAGCATGAATTTACTAAGCACTTACCAGCTGATAAGATTTTACCTATTGCTATTTCTGCAGTTATCGGGTATACCCATTTAGATGCTTCTTATGATTTCACAAATTCGAATGTAATTGCGGGGCAGGATCAAAAACTCGAAGTGGATATCAATACATGGGCATTTCAAGCAGTTGTTTCTACTAAGTTGCCCATTATCAATTTTTATGGCGGCTTGGGGTATTTGTCAGGTAAGTCAACCACTGATGTTTTAGGAACATACGTGGTACAGTCAGGTCCTTTCCAGCAGACATATGTAGATCCCTTTTCAATTGACAAAGATACAAGCGGAATTACAGCAAATGTTGGGACCAAGCTAAAATTAGGATTCTTTAGGTTGCACGCGGATTATGCGGTGGCCGAATTCAATACATTATCGGTCGGAGTGAATTTTGGATTTAGGTAGAAAAACAATAATACTCATATAAAAAAAGCCTTGGCAGAAATGCCAAGGCTTTTTAGTTTGTATTTATGACTTAAGATTTATTCTCTTATTGCAAGAACATTGCCTTTGTTGTCCTCAAGGGTTGCGCGATCTTCAGATTCTTTCATTATAACCTTATCGTCTTCTTTATCCATTCCTGGGTATGAGATGGTATAAATGCCATCTTCTTGTTGCCATTTAAAATCTGTTTTGGCCACCACATTTCCGTTTTCCTTTATGTGATACCTTCCAAGATAGGCATCATTGAATATCCATTCGAAGCGAGTGGAAACCTTTCCGGTCTCACTATTGGTCAATGTGGATAAACTTGTCCAAATACCAATTACGGGATCATTGTTTTCTGGAATTCTTGAACAGTTGCTGGCAAGTATAATACTGACAATTGCAATAAATGAAAATAACTTTTTCATTAGTAGGTAAATATTGATTCGGGGTTAATATTTCTTGAACGGTATTATGTCTTTGGGTATTGTCTAAAATCGATGTATGGTTAAATATTTTGTAAATCTTCGTTGAAACGCTATTTTTTTTAACAAACCCTGCCTTTTATTGGTGGTTCAATACATTATTTAAAAAACGATTAAACTGATTTTTGTCATCTTTTTTCAGCGAGGATTCAGTATTTTTGCATGGTAAAAAATTACAATTTAAAACTATAAACATATGAAAGTTACCGTAGTAGGGGCAGGAGCTGTTGGCGCTAGTTGCGCAGAGTATATTGCCATTAAAGATTTTGCATCTGAAGTAGTGGTTTTGGATATTAAGGAAGGCTATGCTGAAGGCAAGGCCATGGACTTGATGCAAACAGCTTCTTTGAACGGATTTGATACAAAAATAACAGGAACAACAAATGATTATTCCAAAACAGCAGGTAGCGATATTGCTGTTATCACTTCAGGTATCCCTAGAAAACCTGGAATGACCAGGGAAGAATTAATAGGTATTAATGCGGGAATCGTTAAAACTGTATCTGCCAATTTAATTGAACATTCACCTAATGTTATATTGATTGTAGTGAGCAACCCTATGGATACCATGACATATTTAGTTCATAAAACAACAGGATTGCCTAAGAATAAGATTATAGGTATGGGAGGTGCTTTGGATAGTGCACGTTTTAAGTATCGTTTGGCAGAAGCCATGGAAGCTCCTATATCTGACATTGATGGTATGGTAATAGGTGGCCATAGCGATACAGGTATGGTTCCTTTGGCGTCACATGCTACAAGAAACAGTATCAATGTTTCAGAGTATTTATCTGAAGATCGTCTTAATCAGGTGGTAGAAGATACAAAAGTAGGTGGGGCAACATTGACTAAATTATTAGGAACAAGTGCTTGGTATGCTCCGGGTGCTGCCGTTTCTTCTTTGGTTCAGGCCATTGCCTGTGATCAAAAGAAAATGTTCCCTTGCTCAACCTTGTTGGAAGGTGAATATGGCCTAAATGATATTTGCATTGGAGTGCCCGTGATTTTAGGTAAAAATGGTATCGAAAAGGTTGTGGATGTGCCACTTTCAGATGCTGAAAAAACCAAAATGCAGGAAAGTGCTGCAGGTGTGACTAAAACCAATGGGCTGCTAGAAGTTTAGACTAGTTTTTATAAACAAATTTGATAAAGGCACTCTAATTAATTAATTAGGGTGCTTTTGTTTTTACATTAACTCATAAATATATTGTCAAATCTTAGTGTAAATCATATATTTGCAGGCTGTTGAGAAAAGCACACATAAAATATACTTAAACAATGCAAAATAAAGGACTTATAAAGCTTTTTGCCTTCTTATTCGGGCTCGTTAGTATCTATCAATTATCATACACTTTCATCACCGGTAAGATTGAGAAAGATGCAGAAGTTTATGCTTCCAATCAAATTACTGAAGCTGAGGAGAACTACGTTTCGAAGAGAGAGGCTCTTGAAGTTAGGTATCTTGATTCTATTGGCGGAAACCCCATTTTAGGTTACACCAATTATGATGAAGCCAAGAAGAAAGAGTTGAACAAAGGGCTTGACCTTAAAGGAGGGATTAACGTAACGCTACAGATTTCTGTAAAGGATATACTTAAAGGTCTTGCGAATAATACGAAGAGTCCAATTTTTAATAAAGCTTTGGCAGATGCTGATACTGCTTCTAAGAGTAGCGATGATAACTATGTTGACCTTTTCTTTGATGCTTTTGATAACATTAAAGGCGATTCAAAATTAGCTTCCCCGGAGGTTTTTGCAAACAAAGGACTTAGTGATGAGGTTAATTTTCAAATGACGGATGATGAGGTAAAACCAATTATCCGAAGAAAAATTGATGAATCCATAGTCTCTGCTTTTGAGGTATTACGAGAAAGAATAGATGGTTTTGGAGTTACGCAGCCTAATATTCAACGTGAAGGAAATTCAGGTCGTATTTTGGTAGAATTACCAGGAGCCAGAGACATTGCCAGAGCTCAGGAATTATTATCCAGTACCGCACAATTAGAGTTCTGGGAAACTTATGAGCAAAACAATCCTAGTTTTGGAAGTTTTATCGTTGCCGCTAATGAAAGACTTAAGTCAATTGTAAAGACTGATGATGCTATAGAAGAGCCTGTAAAAGAGGAATCGGAGCTAGATTCTTTGCTGTCAGATGCAACAGATTCATTGGATCTTGCAAGTCAAGTAAATCCTCTATATGATATTTTGCTTCCTGCTAATCCAGGAACAAATGCAATGTTCAGGGCAGCAATAAAAGATACTGCGACCGTTGGGGCATACCTTAGAATGCCTGAAATTCAAAGATTGTTACCTGCTGATATTCAGTTTACCAAGTTTTTATGGGAACGCCCATCAGCGGATAATGTAGAGGTTCTTGATTTATATGCTTTAAAGTCAAATAGAAGTAGTACACCTAGAATAGCTGGTGATGTCGTTAGTGATGCAAGGGATACTTATGATCAGTTCAGCAAGCCAGCTGTGAGTATGAGTATGAACTCAAGAGGTGCTAAGGAATGGCAAAAATTGACCAGCGATGCAAATGTTAACAATACAGGTATTGCAGTTGTATTGGATAATAAGGTATACACTGCACCTGGTTGTTCTGTAGTAGGTGGCATTTCTGGTGGTGGTACTGAAATTACCGGTTCATTTACTGTTGATGAAACCAAGGATATAGCGAATGTTTTGCGAGCTGGTAAATTACCTGCAAAGGCTGAGATTATACAATCAAATGTTGTAGGACCTTCTTTGGGTCAAGAAGCTATTGATAGTGGTTTTATGTCGTTTTTGATTGCTATGGCAATCGTACTTGTTTGGATGGTATTTTATTATGGTAAAGCTGGAATCTTCGCGGATATTGCTCTATTGTTGAATATACTCTTGATTTTTGGAGTATTAACGAGTTTGAGCGCGGTTCTAACACTTCCTGGTATTGCTGGTATTGTATTAACCATTGGTATGTCAGTTGATGCTAACGTGCTTATTTTTGAACGTATAAAGGAAGAACTTGCCAAAGGCAAAGGAAAGTCCCAAGCTGTTTCTGATGGATTTGGTAATGCACTTTCATCTATTTTGGATGCGAATATAACAACAGGTCTAACAGCTTTGATATTGTTCTTATTCGGTTCAGGACCAATTAAAGGGTTTGCAACAACCTTATTAATAGGTATTCTTACTTCTTTGTTTACAGCCATATTTATTACAAGATTATTGGTTGATTGGTACCTGAGCGGTAAAGGAAGAACCCTGGATTTTTCTACACCATTGACCAAAAACCTATTCAAGAATATTAGCATTAATTTCTTGAGTAAGCGTAAAATAGCTTATGTAATTTCATTTATTTTGGTTGGTATTGGTTTGTTTTCACTGTTCTTTGGACCAGGGCTGCAACAGGGTGTTGATTTTATAGGAGGACGTTCATATCAGGTTCGTTTTGAAAAGGAAGTTAGTGCTTCCGAAATCGCATCGGAACTGAATACGGTTTTTGGTAGCGGTACCAATGTGAAGATTTATGGAGAGAATAATCAAATAAAGATTACTACTCCATATAAAGTTGATGTTGAGGGTGTTGAGGTAGATAATGAAATTCAAGATAAATTATATACTTCATTGCAAAAGTACCTACCAGATGGTACAACAAAAGCCAATTTTATAGTAGGTAGCGATGACAGGGCAATTGGTATTATGCAGTCTGTTAAAGTAGGGCCAACCATTGCGGATGACATTAAGAACAATGCGTTTTTGGCCATTATAGGATCGTTGGCAGTTGTATTCTTATACATACTTTTACGTTTTAGGAAATGGCAGTTCTCGTTAGGTGCTGTTACCGCCGTATTCCATGATGTGTTGATCGTTCTAGGAATCTTTTCAATAACCGGAAAGATTATGCCATTTAATATGGAAATTGATCAAGCTTTTATCGCAGCAATTCTAACAGTAATCGGGTACTCTTTGAATGATACCGTGGTGGTTTTTGATCGTATACGTGAGATTGTTGGTGAAAGAGGCTGGAAAGGTGGAGATAATATAAATTCAGCTGTGAATAGTACGTTAGGTAGAACATTAAATACTTCTTTAACAACCTTGGTTGTTTTATTGGCGATATTCATTTTTGGAGGAGAATCGCTTAGAGGATTTATGTTTGCTATGATAGTAGGTGTTATTGTAGGTACGTATTCATCAGTGTTTATTGCGACACCTGTTATGTTTGATACTTTGAAAAAGAAAATTTTGAACGATAAAGAGGAATAAAAATAAAAAAACTAACTCAATTAAAAGGGGCCGCTAAATAAGCGGCCCCTTTTTTTATATTGGAGTTTTTTATATTATTTCGAGCCATTTTTTAGCTTCTTTGGTATTACCAAAGGATTTACATTGATAACCAAAATTATTGATAAAAGTTACTTGACGTTGATATTGTAAAAACAATTGTTTATTAAAGGCGACACCGGCAAGTTTATAGCTGGGATTCCATCCTATAGACTTGAATGCTTCGGCAAAAGCGAAAGCATTGGAGGTGCTCAATATTTTATTTAATCTTGAAATGGCCAATACTTTATATAAATCATGTTCTTTACACTTATTTGCCACTTCGGTCCAAAGTCTAATACTTTCTTCCAATTCATTGGTAGTTTCACGTATTCCCGTAAATTCAGCTACAAGGTAGTTATCATAAATTCTAAGATCAAGTTTAATTGGCATGTTGATTATTTTAGTGTTTATAATCTATAGCTTACAAAATATTTAATGACTTTATCAAATATTTAATAATCATTTTTTAGTATCATTTTTATTATGAAACAACTTGCTTTCATAACTTAAATCAGAAAAAAAATAGTCTTAAAAAACAACATGTTGGCAAAAACTATTTTATCAGGAGCAATTCCTGCAATTTTGAAATTACTTTGCAAACCGATTTGGCTCAAAACTTAGGTTATTACAAAGTCTGAAATAATTGGTTAATCTTCCTACAACCCCCGATGAGTCCATGATAATATTTTCAGGCTCCTTTTTTGCTAAACCGGCAACTTTCGACCTAAAATTCAATCCCTTCAGAAATTTCTTCGCCAGAAGTTCTAAACCCAGTGAATTCAACCAACAAATGACCACTGAAAACCTAATGTTTTAGCCGTAATGATAATTTTATTGAATTTACTAGGGGAGGAGCAATGCAAAGGTAGTTAAGAGTCCAAAAAGAATAAAATATTAAAACAAATAAAACATAATGATTACTTTATATACCAAAACTCTTTATTTCTATGAGGTCTGACCGATGGAACCCATATCACTTGTTTTAAGTATTAATTGATTGGTAGGGGACAAACCAGGCTCTTTTCTGTGAGAAACAAAGATAATGGCAGAAGAACTTTCTAAAGCGATTTTATTTACAAGGTTGACAAGAAGCATTGCTGATTCATCGTCAAGACCGGCCGTCGGTTCATCCAAAATTAATAATAAAGGATGTTTGATCATTGCACGAGTGGTCATAACCAACCTTTTTTGGCCCATTGTGAGATCATGAAAAAGAGTATCTTTCATTTCCCACAAATTAATGAGTTTTAACCATTCTTTCGCTAATCTAGTTTGGGCTTCCGTTGGCCTTACGTATAACCCGACAGAATCTAGAATGCCTGAAATAATCATATGTTCCACGGAGTGATAGCCAGTAAATTTATCGGTCATTGAAGGTGTAAAATAGCCAATGTTCTTTTTAATATCCCAAACACTTTCCCCACTGCCTTTTTTAAATCCAAATAAGTAAAGGTCTTGCCCATATCCTTTTGGGTTTTCGCCAGTAATCATGGATAAAAGTGTTGTTTTTCCGCTTCCGTTTTTGCCACTTAGTTCCCAAAAATCACCTTTGTTGATTTGCCATGAGATATTTTTTAAAATTGGCTTCTCAGCGTAACTCACATTCACTTTGTTAAGCTCAATTAATATCGTGTCTTTGTATTCCGACCATTTCAAAGGGGGAGGTATAGAACCGTTAAAATACTCCAAATTTACATTTGGATTTAGGTTGTCTAGTTTTGGCAATTTTAAGAACTCACTTTCTCTTAGTTGCGCATAGTTGGATACAAAAGGAAGCAAGTCATTTTTTCGACTTATTATCTGGATTATTATGATATTTTTTGATAGTGATTTTAGGGTCGTTTGGAATTCAACTTGGAAATCTTGATCTAAATTATCAAAGGGATTGTCTAATACCAGGAAGTCCGGTTTGGTATTTAATAAGTAATTTAAAAGAACCCTCTTTTGTTCGCCACTGGACATGGTCTGCAATGATTGCTTACTATTACCAGTAATTCCGCTATCTCCATGCCTACTTTCTTTAACAATTAATTTAAGTAGAGCCAGTTTGGAGAAAAGAGCACCCTTTAAACCTTTTATCGAAATTAGTGCTTCAGGAATATTTCCATTGAACAGATTATCGATAAAAGCAATCTTCTCCGAGGAATTATCTATGAATATGGCCCAATGCGCTTTAGCTAGCATGTTGCTCCAGGTTTGTCTTCTGTATTTTCTATTTTTTTTATATACACCACAAAAAATACGGATTAGTGATTATTAACCCGAAAGATATGAACGGGATTGTTTTTGTAGGTTGTGGTCTTATCAATTGACATACCATTTCTTAATGCTACCTGTTGAGAAGCTTTGTTTTCAACATGTATTATGGAGATCAAGGATTTGGCCAGTCCGTTCTCGAAAGCGAAGGACTTACATTTTTGAGCTGCCTCAGTTGCGTAGCCCATATTTCTAAATAGAGGAAGGAGAGAATATCCAATTTCAATCTCCTCCATTTCGTCTACTGTCTGTTTTAGTAGCCCGCACTGACCTATAAAATTCTCGGTCTTTTTGTCTATTAATGCATTCATGCCACCCAGATTGTTCTTGTACCGGTAAAATACTTTTTCAAACCACAGTTGACAAGCCTCATCTGGTGCAATGGTCTTTTCGTTCCAGTGTTCGGTGCTCGAAGGGTCCTGGAAAAAAGGAAGCCATAATTCAAAATCCGTAGGTTGTATTTTTCTAAAATGTAACCTTGTCGATTCCTCGTTTGATAAGAGGTAGCTCCTAGAATTCATAATTTATTGAATTCTACCCTGTCACCAATCTCCAACAACCATTTTTCAGATAGTCCAGCATTGATTTCCAAAGCATACTTTACTGGTACTTGGGAGGGTAATAACTTTTCATCAAATGGCCTGGCATTTTCTTGAAAGCTGGCAATTTTTAGATTTTCATCCAAAAAAACAATATCCAAGCCAAATTCAGTGTTTTTCATATGGAAAAAATGCTGCCGAACATCGGGGAAGATAAAAAGCATACCTTGATTTTTGGCCATACTCTTACGATACATCAGGCCTGTCTCGGTTTCATAGCTAGATTCAGCTATTTCAATATCTAAATTAACAACTATAGAATCAGTTTGGCCCTTATAAATGGCTAACGTACCTTCTTTTGTAAAAGTCACCATCTCGGTTTTGATTATTTTTTTGGAATCTTCTTTGCAAGAAAAGAAAAACACAAACAGACCAAAAACAGTGAAAAACAACTTATCTAGTTTTATCATTTATTCAGAATTAAGCATAAATGAAAGAATGCCTTTTTTACGACTTCTTTGTACTGGGCCTAAACATAAAATAGAGACCTATTAAAATGAAAGGGATACTTAACCATTGCCCAGTAGATAATAGACCCAGCGATTCCTCGAAACCACCTTGACTTTTCTTCACAAACTCTACGAAGAAACGAATCGTCCATAACAATACAAGAAATAGTCCGAACAAATACCCCAGTTTATTCTTCTTATCAGTCTTCCAGTATAAGTAATATAATAGCAAAAAGACAAAAATATAACAAACACCTTCATACAATTGTGCTGGGTGTCTGTACGGAATTTGAGCCAGATACTCTGAGAATTGTGTATTGTTTTGAATAGCATCATATGCCGCATTAACAGTTTTTTCCTTGGTGACACCCAAAGCTTTGGAAGGATGCATATCATCGGAATCACGAATGAACTTAGTGGCGAAAATGAAAGATTCGTCAGTTACTTTTCCATTGATCTCCGAATTGAAAAAATTGCCCAATCGTACACAGAATGCCCCGATTGCAACAGGAATAACAACCCGGTCCAATACCCATAGCAATTTAAACTCAGGAAATTTTCTAGTATATAGATACATGCCAATAATTACGCCTATCGCAGCACCATGACTTGCTAAGCCAGTAAAGCCTGTAAATTCATAACCATTTATAATTCCAAAGAGGGTCTCACCAGCGTTTTCACGAATAGGTAGTAAGATTTCTGCAATGTGGTTTTTATAATAGGGCCAATCATAAAAGAAAACATGACCCAATCTGGCACCAAGCATGGTTGCCAAAACTGCATGTATAAAAAGGGAATCTAGCTGCTCTACTGATTTCTTTTCATTGTTGAATACACGTTTCATTATATACCATCCGAGGGCGAAGGCAATAATCCACAATAAATTATAGTATTTAATTTGAAGGAATCCTATTTTGAACAGTGTTTCGTTCGGGTTCCAAATAAAGCCTAAAAAGTGCATATGTAAAATTTGAAAAGCTAAGATAGCTATTTAGAATAAAGTACTCGGTATTGATTCGATGGTATTTGAAATATTCAAATGAACCCATTTGAATTGTGTTAAGGAACGGGGTCATAACCTTTTCCTCCCCACGGATGGCAACTGAAAATACGCTTTATAGAAAGCCAACCTCCTTTAAAGAGACCATGTTTTTGCAAAGCCTCTAATGTATAGTGTGAACAGGTAGGGGAATAGCGACAAGTTGCAGGTGTGTATGGCGAAATTGCATATTGGTAGAACTTGACCAACAGAACAAAAGGTGCAATAAGTACTTTCTTCACTGTGATTCTATTTTCCATACAAAAAGTCAATAAGCTTTACAGAAAGAATAAGGCGGGTTTAAGAAACGCTAAAAGTAGTACCTTCTTTCCCATCTTTAAGTTGAATGCCTAAGGCTAACAATTGATCTCGAATTTTATCAGATGTGACAAAATCTTTATTGCTTCGTGCTTCATTCCGAAGTTGAATCAATAATTCAACAACGCCCTGAAGTTTATTTGAATCTTGACCACTTTCATTTTTTTGCTCCAATCCAAGAACTTCAAATACAAAACCTTTCATTGTTTGCTGAAGTAATTCTTTATCTGAAATCGAAATACTTTCGTTACCCTCTTGTATGAGGTTAATATGTTTAACGGCTTCAAACAAATTTGCAATCAAAATAGGTGTGTTGAAATCATCGTTCATGGCATCGTAACATTTTTGGCGCCATTCAATGACATCGAAATCTGATTTCCCACCGGCATCCAAACCATCAAGGTTTTCGACAGCTTCCATTAATCTTTGATATCCTTTTTCAGAAGCCAGAAGCGCATCGTTACTTAAGTCAAGAATACTTGTATAATGTGCCTGCATCATAAAAAATCGAACAACCGACGGAGTAAATGCTTTACTCAAGATATCATTTTTACCTGTGAATATTTCACCTGGAAGAATATTGTTTCCTGTTGATTTTGCCATTTTTTTGCCATTCATGGTCAACATATTGGCGTGCAACCAGTAATTTACAGGGGAATGACCATTGCTTGCTTCGGCTTGGGCAATCTCGCATTCATGATGTGGAAATTTAAGATCCATTCCTCCTCCATGAATGTCAAAAGTCTCTCCAAGATATTTTGTGCTCATAGCTGTACATTCCAAATGCCAACCAGGAAAACCATCACCCCAAGGTGAAGGCCAGCGCATAATATGCTGTGGTTCTGCTTTTTTCCACAATGCGAAATCTTGAGGGCTTCTTTTGTCACTTTGAGCAGTAAGTTCACGTGTATTGGCTATCATGTCTTCCAATTTTCTTCCGCTCAATTTACCGTACTCAAAACTCTCATTGAATTTTTTTACATCAAAATAAACAGACCCATTTACCTCATAGGCAAATTCTTTTTTAAGAATTTCCTTGATGATTTCCAATTGCTCAATTATATGACCCGTGGCAGTTGGTTCAATGCTAGGAGGCAGAAAATTAAACTGATCTAATATGTTGTGGAAGTCCACAGTATAACGCTGAACGACCTCCATCGGCTCTATTTTTTCAAGTCTTGCCTTTTTGGCAATCTTGTCCTCTCCTTCATCTGCATCATCAACCAAATGGCCCGCATCCGTAATATTTCTTACATAACGTACTTTATAGCCTAAATGCTTAAAATATCTGAATATCATGTCGAAAGACATGAAAGTTCTACAATTGCCCAAATGTACATTGCTATATACGGTAGGTCCACAGACATACATGCCTATATGACCCTCGTTAATAGGTTCAAAATCTTGTTTTTTTCCGGTAAGTGAGTTGGAAACTTTTAGTTTTTGTTCTTTGTACAATTGCATCTTAGGCGAAAACGATTAAAATTTTGTATCCAGATTTAAATATTCCAAAAATTCACGACGAACTGTTTCGTCTTTGAATTTACCACCGTATTCAGCAGTTACAGTACTACTTTCGACATCCCTGATTCCTCTGGAATTTACGCATAAATGTTTGGCATCTATTACGCAGGCAACATCCTCGGTATTCAATACTTTTTGAAGCTCTCTAACTATTTGAATATTCAATCTTTCCTGAACCTGTGGTCTTTTTGCATAAAAATCAACGATGCGATTCATTTTGGACAAACCTACGACTGTTCCATTAGAGATGTAAGCAACATGAGCCTTTCCTACAATCGGTAATAGATGATGTTCACATGTGGAATACAATGTTATATTTTTTTCGACCAGCATTTCACCATACTTGTATTTATTCTTGAAAGTTGATGATTTTGGCTTTCTCTTTGGGTTTAACCCACCGAATATCTCATTAACAAACATTTTAGCAACACGATTAGGTGTACCATTCAGACTATCGTCATCTAAATCGAGACCCAATGTGAGCATTATTTCTCTCACATTCGCTTTAATACGTTCAATTTTTTCATCATCGTTTAAAACAAAAGCATCGTCACGTAATGGGGTGTCTTCCGCCGAAGAGACATGATCATTTCCCATGTCCTCAAAATGCTCTTCCAATGTACTATCTAATTTCATTCAAAAATAACTTTACAGAACGGCAAAGATATACATAATATGGCACTTTATACCACCATTACGCCATTACACAACATAAATTAGTGTTAAGAAAAAGTGCTGATTATTTTTATAATCTCCAAGTTTGGAACTATTAGATGAGGCAAAAAAGTGTTTTTATCTGTTTGGCTTTGCTGTTAGGGTTTTCTTCTGCTTTTGCTCAGATTGCCCCTGATTGTGGCAATGCTATACCCATCTGTAATAATACACCAGTTAATGGGGGTACAATGGGCTATGGTTCTGATGATTTTAATGGGGCACAGAAGACCGGTTGTTTAGAACAGACCACTACAGGTGCAATAGAATCAAACTCAGGGTGGTATCGTTTCAAAACTGGCGCATCAGGTCAATTGGGTTTCAATATTGGTTTTGATACGGAAGAAGATTGGGATTTTGCCCTTTACAAGACTAGCGATTGCAATAATCTTGGGGATCCTATTCGGTGTAATTTTTTTGATAATCAAGATGAAAGTGCCTTTGTAGGTGTAGGTCAAGACCCAACGGGAGATGTTGAAAATATTCAATATGAAGATTGGCTTCAAGTTGAACTTGGAGAGGACTATTATTTGTTAATCAATAATTTCAGTAATAATAACTCTGGATTTTCAATTCAATTTTCGGGTAACATATTCGTGACCAATCCCTATGACGCATTGGATTGTTCAATCATCAATAATTTACTGGGTCCACCTATTGCTGCTTGTGAAAATGATATAGTTACCTTGGATGCCACAACAGCCGACGCTATCAATTATGACTGGTACGAAGACCTTGGAAGCGGTTTTCAACCCGTTATGGGGCAGCACAATTCAACCCTACAAGTAACAAATTCAGGTACGTATAGAGTTCATGTTGCAACTCCGACCAACAATAACATCAATAGCTATGTTCAAGTTGCTTATTCCCCTTTGCCTGTCTCTTTCGCAATAACTGATGATGCCTCATGTTCTGGTTCTGAGATTTATAATCTGTCACAAAAAGATAGTGAAGTACTAGGTGTTCAAAACCCCACAGAATTTATTGTGAGTTACCATTCGTCATTGACCGATGCAACCAACGGACAAAATATATTGCCTAGACAGTACACAACAGGTAATGGTTCCCAAACCATATATACTAGAGTTACATCTATAAATAATCCGATGTGCTTTGATGCATCTGAAGAATTTCAACTTACCAATTTAGAAACGCCAATAATGAATTTTGAAACTGAGGTTTACCTCTGTGCTGAAAATTCAAGTACTACAATCGGTGAGCTCTCCCCACCAAATTCTAATTATACATATATGTGGGATTCTGGTCAAATTACTTCCAGTATTGTAATTACACAGGCAGGAACATATACGGTTACTGCAACGAATTCGTTAGGAGGATTAAGTTGTAGTGATGTAAGAACAATAAATGTGACAGAGTCAACTACACCTGTGATTACAGATATTCTTATTGAGGATTTACAAAATAATAACACTGTTAGCATAATAACCGATGTGACCAACAATGTTGAATACCGATTAAATGATGGGGATTTTCAAACTTCGAATGTTTTTATAGATATAATACCGGGAATGCATACGGTAACGGTTAACGATACAAATGGCTGTGGAACGACAACAGAACAGATTGTTGTCGTTGGTTTTCCGAAATTCTTTACTCCAAATGGGGATGACAATAATGAGTTATGGCACATTGCTGGGATTTCTAATCTTGAAAACCCTGTTGTATTTATATACGATCGCTATGGTAAATTGTTAAAACAGTTGAGTCAAACAGATAGTGGCTGGGATGGACATTTTAATGGAAACTTATTGCCTTCTTCTGATTATTGGTTTAAATTGACCTATTTAGATAACCTTGGGCAAAGGAGTACTGCGAAGTACATCAATAATCACTTCTCATTAAGAAGATAGCCCGATTTGTTTTTAGGATCAATGCATTTTATCGATTAACTACGTAAATTTTCGCTAAATTATAATAAAAGAATAGTGCTAGAGTTATACTATTTATCAGTAGTATAATGTTAGCCCCATATTCTATGCGAACACTAATTTGCGTTGTTTGTTGTTTTTTCCTGTTTACAATAGGGATGAACGCCCAAAACTCTCCGGATTGTAGAAGTGCAATTCCTGTATGTGCCGATGGTCAGCCAATAATGCCAATGGTGGATGGAGGTGGGGATATTGATGATTTTGATCCAGATTTTATTCGACAAAGCGGATGTTTGGAAAAAGGAAGTGTTAGTTCTGCGAATATTGAGAATAATACATCTTGGTTCGTGTTCAGGGCCGGAACAGGAGGTCAAGTTGGTTTTGATATAGAGGCTTTACCAGTGGGCGGTGTCGGTACTGTGACTGCTGAATGGGATTTTGCAGTATATGGCCCAGATGTTGATTGTGGGAGTATAAGTAATGGTACAGCGCAACCAATTAGATGTAATTACGAAGTTAATACCACTAGTTTTACCGGTATAGGGGTTAATCCTGAGAATGGTGTTCCGGGAGGGCCTTTTGTAAAGGGTAGTCAAAATACTTATGATGATTGGTTGGATGTACTTCCCGGAGAAGTATATTATATATTAGTCAACAATTTCAATACTAATTTTAATGGTGATGCTGAAACTTTTTCCTTGACTTTTACTGGTAGTTCTGTTGATGCAGATCAGGATAATGCTTTGGACTGTACCCTTAGAGATGAATTTTTAGGATTGGATATAACGGCTTGTGAAGGTGACCCTGATATTATCCTGAGTGCTTTAAACTCACCCGCTGGTCCTGATATTACTAATGTCATATGGTCTGTAGACTATGAAGATGACGGTGTTATTGATGCGGTATTGGCAAATGGCCCGACTGAAACGGAACTCACAGTTTCTAGTCCAGATTCTGGTCGATACTTTGTTGAATTGCAACCTAGTCTTTCAGCAGGAGTCGTGACGGATGATATTTTAATCACTTTTTATGGAATACCAGCTCTTGAACCAGGAAACGAAGTAACAATTTTAGATGATCTTTCGGATCGTAATAATGTTGAGTTCAATGTTGTTGGTAATGGAGATTATGAATATGCAATCAATGGGGGTGAATTTCAAGACGACCCAATTTTTATAGATGTTCCCCCAGGTTTGAATTCTGTTATTGTAAATGATAAAAATGGATGCGGGACTTCGGGACCTATAGAATTTTTAGTGGTGGGGTACCCTAAGTTCTTTACTCCAAATACAGATGGCTTTCATGATTTTTGGAATGTCCTTGGTATTGAAACCCTTACCGATCCCGTCGTTCACATTTTTGACCGATACGGTAAACTTTTAAAACAGCTGGATGAGACCACTATAGGGTGGGACGGTACTTTTAACGGTAAACCAATGCCATCTTCGGATTATTGGTTTAAAATGGAATATTCACGTGATGATGGTGGTGCTTTGGTTGCAAAGACATTACGGACTCACTTTACATTAAAACGATAAATTAAAAAAGACCGGTTTTACCGGTCTTTTTTAATTTATTGGGTTTTTGCTTTTAGAAATTCATGGTATAACTTAAAGTTACATTTGTGTTTATTTTGTTAATTAGGGCAGGTGTGGTAATACCAGTGTTAAACAACTGCATGTTATAATCTTGCTCTGTTCTATTTACGGCAAGGTCTAATTTACTCCCCCCAAAGTTGTAACCAAGTCCGCCAGAATACCCTGTTAGATCACCAATATTATTTCCGTCGGAATAAGGACTTTGTTCAAACCTGTAACCTGCACGAAGACTTACTTGGTCCACGCGGTATTCTCCACCTAATCTAAAAGAAGATACTGCGCCAAGATTATTGGCTATTTCTGAATTAATGGTCGCGAAACTTGAATCACTTGTTGGTCTTAACTCAGCCTGTGACATATCTTGATAGCCGTAGTCAAAGCTTAGAAGTCCTTCCTTGCCAAAAACCAAAGCCATACTACCCGTAAGTTTTGCAGGTGTTTTTATGGTGTATGCTTCGAAAAGGTTAACGACATCAAAGTTTATAAAATTGATATCATCATCAGCTAGGTCAGAATCGATTCTTTGAGAAAAATCATCGGTTAAGCGATACCATGTTGGTGATTGATAACTACCTCCAAGTCTTACACTTTGGTTTAGCTTAGCTATAGCTCCCAAAGTAAATGAGAACCCCGAACCTTCAGTATGTAGAAAATTGAAAAAATCTGTATTCTGAATTGGTGAGGAAGTATCATAACCATTTTCACGAAATTCATCAACTTGATCATAAAATATTGTGTGAAAGTTCAATGATGCACCTAGATAAAGCTTATCTTGATACTGTGAGGCGAGATTGAATGTAAATTTGCTATTAAACCCCGAGGTTAATCTTAAAAAGTTATGGTTTACATTGTCGTACAATGCATTGCTATTATATGTTGTGGTGGCTTCATCCTGGTCTTCTGGATCTAAAATACCTCCGTAGTATCCTAAAAATGCCTGTTGATCACCAAATCCCTGATTAGAACCTATATCTAGATAACCATCTTCAATATATTCTCCGTCCTGAAGTAAAATTGAACCAAAAGGAACCCCTTGGGCAAAACTCAGAAAATAATTATCGATTCCTTGATTACTATCCCCCTGTATGTTGAATTCATCATCAAAGTTCTGAACTATGTCATAGTTGATGGCTATTGCCATTTTTTTCCAATCGGAATTGCCGTTACTTTTAAAAACAAAGACACCACCAAATTGATTAATATCAACATCATTGGTTTTGATTCCGGAATAGGTTCCAAAGTAGTTGGCCAAATTATCCATTTCGTAATGGGTGCCAGAAATTGTAACTAAACCGTTATTGAAAACGGCAGATCCGGCTGGGTTAACACTAAGAGCCGAAAGGTCACCGCCCAAAGCTCCAAATGCACCACTCATACCTTGAAAGCGAGCTGTTCCCTGTAAATTTTCATGGCTGAATCGTAATACGTCATTTATGTTTTGGGCGCTTACTAAGGTGCATGCCAAAATCACTATGAAAGTTAAATATCTTTTCATCTTATTTTTTTTGAATGTCTCTTTTGAATAATCCAGATTTATTGTCTTCTACCACCGCTTCTGCCCGAAGAAGACCGGCCACTTGATGATCTTGAAGAGCCCCCAGAGCTTCTTGCGCTACTGCCTGAACTTCTGGAGCTACCTCCAGAACTTCTGTAGCTGCCGCTGCTTCTAGTACTTGAACTTTTGCTTCCTGATCTATAGCTACTGCTCCTTGGCGCCGAACTTCTATAAGATTGTGAACTTCTAGTGCTTCTTCCAGAACTTCTATATGTAGAACCACTTCTAGTACGACTACCTGAACTTCTGTAGGTAGAACTTCTTGGAGTAGAAGATCTTGTAGTGCTTCGAGTTCCAGAAGAACCACTTCTATATGTGCTACTTCTAGGGGTACTGCTTCTGTAATATTGACTGTTCCTGGATGAACTATTATATCTTGGGGTTGTCCTAGTACTTCTACTTGTACGATAAGCTCTGTTTTGGTCAACACCAACAGTTCTTCGAGCGGTAGAATTACTTCTGTAAGTGCTTGTTCTTCTTGTATTGGCACTACTTCTTGTACTACCAATCCTTGAGGATGTGCTATTGCTTCTATATCTAGGTGAAGTTCCTCTGGTATTCAAATTAGACCTTCCTCTAAGATTTCTGGCTGAGCTATTACCAGCTATGCCACTTGTGTTATAATAACCTCGTCTACTTCTGTTATAGGCATAATTTCTATAGCTGCCATATCGGTTATAATATCTATTTCCGTAGTATCTGTTACCATAATAACCACCATACCCGTAACCGTAGTAAGGATTACGCCAAGGGCTATAATAGCCGCCCCAACCATATCCGTAACCGTACCCATACCCATAGCCGAAGTGCCAAGGGTTATATCCGTGGTATCCATAACCGTAATAAGGGCTCCAGGCGTTCCAACCCCAATTGTTCCAACTGCTTAAAATCCATGGGTTATAATAGCCTCCATAGCCCCAGTTGTTCCAACCATTGTCATAAATATTAATGGTAACACCAGTGGAGTTGTCACCCCAACCGCCATAACCTTCATAATCATTTTCGGGTTTGTAGTAATCGGTCAATTCGCCTTTTTGCGGAAGACTATCCTGTTCTATTTCACTTGAATAAGAATCTATATCAGTAAACACTTCGCTATCCAATATTTCACCATATTCATCGGCCTTCTGGCCAAAATAATCTGAGTAAGGGTCGTGTTCTTTTTTCTTCTTTACCTGTTGCGGTGCTTTTTCAACAACACGAACGTTATCATCTTCGTATATGCCATCATTATCATAATATGATGCTTGCTGGTAAGAACCACAGGAAACGACCAATATGCCGGCAATGGCAAGAAGGGTCGCGGTGCGAATTCTTGATAGGGGTAGAGAATGTATCATCGTTTCAAATTTTATTGTTGAACATGTTAAAAATAGTTAGTTTTACCGAACTATTTTGATAACATTAACACAAGTTTTGTGCCAAACTACGCATAATGGGTAAAAATTTGACAAAGAGAAGTGAGGATTATTCCAAATGGTATAACGAGCTCGTAGTAAAAGCTGATTTAGCAGAAAATTCGGGGGTTCGCGGATGCATGGTCATTAAACCATACGGATTCGCCATATGGGAAAAAATGCAGGCCGGACTGGATAAAATGTTCAAGGAGACGGGGCATGAAAATGCATATTTTCCGTTGTTCATTCCAAAATCATATTTAAGTAAAGAAGCTAGTCACGTGGAGGGTTTTGCAAAGGAATGTGCAGTTGTAACCCACTATAGGTTAAAGAATGATGAAAGTGGCAAAGGCATCATTGTTGATCCAGATGCAAAACTAGAAGAAGAACTTATAGTTAGACCTACTTCGGAGACCATTATTTGGGATACATATAGAAAGTGGATACAATCATATCGCGATTTACCATTGTTGATCAACCAATGGGCGAATGTTGTGCGATGGGAAATGCGTACACGTCTTTTTCTTAGGACTGCTGAGTTTTTATGGCAAGAAGGGCATACTGCCCATGCCACAGAAAAGGAGGCCATTGAGGAGGCTGAACAAATGATGCATGTATATGCCGATTTTGCAGAGAATCATATGGCAGTACCTGTTATTAAAGGAATCAAGACAGAAAGTGAGCGTTTTGCTGGAGCTATAGAAACGTATTGTATAGAGGCGTTAATGCAAGATGGAAAAGCTTTGCAAGCAGGTACATCACACTTTCTTGGGCAGAATTTTGCCAAGGCTTTTGATGTGAAGTTTGCAACCAAAGAAGGTAAACAAGAATATGTTTGGGCAACTTCTTGGGGAGTTTCAACGCGATTAATGGGAGCTTTGGTAATGACACATAGCGATGATAGTGGCTTGGTATTACCTCCAAAATTGGCACCAATTCAAGTGGTAATCGTTCCAATTTATAGAGGACTTGAGCAATTGGATGCTATTTCGGAAAAGGTGGGGCCTTTGGTGAAAGAGTTAAGGGCGAAAGGAATCTCTGTAAAGTATGACAGTAGAGACACGCATAAGCCAGGTTTTAAATTCAACGAATATGAATTAAAAGGAGTGCCTGTACGTCTGGCAATAGGCCAGCGCGATATGGAGAATGGTACTTATGAGGTAGCAAGGCGCGATACTTTTGAAAAAGTTACCATACCTGAGGATGAAGTGGTATCAAAAATTGAATTTCTATTGGAAGATATCCAGAAGAATATTTATGCTAAAGCACATAAGTATAGGGAAGAGCATATTACCGAGGTTAATTCTTATGAAGAATTTAAAAAGGTGCTGGAAGATAAAGGAGGTTTTGTTTCTGCCCATTGGGATGGTTCAATTGCAACTGAGGATAAAATAAAAGAGGAGACAAAAGCAACAATACGCTGTATTCCGTTGGAGAATGATGCATCTTCAGGTAGTTGTATGGTTACTGGTAAACCTTCGTCAAGAAGAGTACTATTTGCTAAGGCGTACTAAAAATTGTTTAAGCTCTTAAAATAGGTGATATTTAAGATTGGTGCTACTGGAAACAATAGTAAACAGCAATGGCTCAGACTTAATTTTAAGATTAAGAAAAAAAATAATTAGTAGGTGTTGCGATAGTTAAAAATAATTGTATTTTTGCATCCGCATTTTGTGCAAAGTAATGGTCCGTTCGTCTAGGGGTTAGGACGCCAGGTTTTCATCCTGGTAACAGGGGTTCGATTCCCCTACGGACTACAAGGTTGTTTTGAAATAAGGGGGTAAACTGATTATTTAGTTGTTCCCAGTATAAAATGGCCCGTTCGTCTAGGGGTTAGGACGCCAGGTTTTCATCCTGGTAACAGGGGTTCGATTCCCCTACGGGCTACCAAGAAAAAAAAGGATGAAGTATCCTTAAAACATAATAAAAGAGAAGATGGCAAATCACAAGTCAGCATTAAAGAGAATCAGAAGAAATGAAGCTGTTCGTTTACGTAACAGATATCAGCATAAAACTACCCGTAATGCTATCAAAAAATTACGCGGTGAGGAGAAGAAAAAGGATGCTGAGAAGTTATTGCCTGAGGTTGTTAGTATGATCGATAGGTTGGCCAAACGTAATATCATTCACTCCAACAAAGCTGCTAACTTAAAAAGTAAATTGGCAAAGCACGTTGCTGCATTGTAATATACTTTTCAAAATATTTTATAAATGCCCTGACGGTACCCGTCAGGGCATTTTTTTTTGCCTTACGTTTCTTTTTGCGAGCAAAAAGCCTAGGATAAAGCAAGAGTACATAAATGCTATTAATAGATGTAGTATTTGCCGTATATACAGCTCTTGATATAAACCATGGTCATAATGCCCTATGATAAATATGAATGGGTAAAAAGAATAAAAAACCAAAAGCCCTATACTGATCCAAAATAACAGGTCCCTATTATTCCGAATTTCTTGGTTTGATTTCAATTGAATAAAATAAAACCATATGCAGGCAATTAATACGACCGATCCTACAGTTGAAGCAAATAATTGTGGTGAGAGAACAAAATCCTGAAAAAATGGGTTGACTAGACTAACAATAATAAAAAGTATTCCACCATATTTTATTAATCGCTTAAACCTTTTGGCATAAAGTACAATCCAGAAAACGTAAAAAAAGAATAAGAAGAATATAATATCGAATATATTGTAAATCAGGAGGTTGTAATATGAGTATCCATCTAAATAAACAATTTGAATTTCCTCAACATCCCTAATCAAGAGACCAAGGATTTCCGTGATCAGAGTATATGTTATGAGTATGGGTAGGTATTTTAAAACAGTGTCAAAGTATTTTTTATAGGTGACCAAAGAAAAAACCAAAGCCAAGGCATAGAAAGCCAAGAAATAATTGTTGAATAGAAAGTCTGTAAGTTCGCTAACCATAATTGGTCATTATATTCTAAGTATCTTAAGTTCAAAATGAATACCTATTTAATTTTTAGGCTTCTTTTGGGCGCATTTGTCTCATAAGTAAAAAACCTAGGACAAAACAAGAATACATAATTACAATTAATATGTAATGAATTTGTCTAAGAAATAATCTTTGGTAAAGGTCATAGTCAAATCGGGCAGTGAGCGAAATAAATGGAAATAAAAGATTAAAAACCAAGAGACCAAAACTTATCCAAACCATTAGATTTCGCTTCTTTTCTTTTTGTTTCTTAATCTCATTATAATAAAGAAAAATAGCAACTATCAGAATAATGGAACCTACAGTCGATGCATATATTTGAGGGAAAACCAGGACATTTTGAAAAAAAGGATTGACAATTGCCGCGATAACATAAATTAGAGCTCCATACATAATAATGCGTCTAGATTTTAAATTCTTTACAACTCTCCAGAATAAGGAATAGAAGTATATAAAGAAAACAACATCGTAAATGTTGAATACAAGATAGTTTGCATAGTGATAACTCTCCTCATAAACAATTTGAAAACCTTCAAAATCCCGAATTAAAATACCAATTAATTCTGTCACTAGTGTGTATGCGATGAACATCGGAAAATATTTTAAAACACTTTCGAAATAATAACGATAGCGAATTAAAGAAATAATCAATGCGGCCACATAGAGTGGAATAAAATAGTTTTTTGCTAAAAAATCGAACAAATTTTAGGGTATAACTTAATATTAATTATATGGTGGTGGCGCGCCTCCACCTTTATTCATAGTAAGACTGGTTCCGGCGTAGAAAGATGCATTCAACGTTGTGTTTGTCGTTGATTCAGGCATATTGGGTAAAAAAGAGGCATGTGACTTAGTATTGTCATTGTCAATGCTACCAACTCCATTAGTATCTATTGGTCCAAAACTGTCTGAGAGTAGTACTGCCTGTTGGTCAGCCTCAGTTCCTCCGATATAGAATAGATATTCCCTATCTTTTCCTTTCAATGTAGGAGACAACATCACTGAATTTTGTCTAGGGTGTAATATAGGTTCTCCATTTTCAAACTTAGGACTGTCCGGATAATTTGAAAAATAGAAACGCAATCCAGAGATTTCTACATTCGCCCTTTTGGCCTCCTGTTCTATAAAAGCCAAGTATTGTTTTATTGTTTCGTAATCGTAAGACACATAGCGTGCAACATCAAACTTTTTCTTGCCTCCGTTGATTGAGTCCTCATAGTTTTGAATCAATGGCATTCTGCGATCGGTGTAATTATCATACATCTTCTTCGCTTGGTCAATCTGTACTATTTGTTTAGGAGCCAAGACTTCTGGAGCATCTTCTTGTTCCTTTTCCACTTTTTCAGCACAACTATTAAGACTGAAAACGAAAAGAGATAACACAATTAAACGAAAAAGAGATTTTTTTGGTTTGATCATAACAATGTTTTTAGGTTATAGAATGTTCATGCAAAAAAAAACAGGGGGAGTGTATTCTTTGCCTTATAAAGATATTAAAATAACCCGATTACATTAAAATTGATAATGAATTAATAAATACCTAAGTTGTTGAATGGTAATAAAAAATCCCAAAAGCCTAGACCTTTGGGATTTATGTTTTATGAGTTGTAAAGAGTACTACTGATTCATTGTCATTAAGAACTCTTCATTGTTCTTAGTCTGTTTAATACGTTGCTCAATAAACTCCATTGCTTCAATAGGATTCATGTCTGCTAGGTATTTTCGCAATATCCACATGCGTTGAATCGTGCTTTCATCAAGTAATAAATCATCTCTACGTGTGCTGGATGAAGTAAGGTCAATAGCAGGGAATATTCTTCTATTACTGATCTTGCGATCCAGTTGAAGTTCCATGTTACCGGTACCTTTGAACTCCTCAAATATAACTTCGTCCATTTTTGATCCAGTGTCCGTTAGTGCTGTTGCGATGATAGAAAGTGATCCACCTCCCTCAATATTACGGGCAGCTCCAAAGAAACGTTTTGGTTTATGTAATGCATTGGCATCTACACCACCACTTAATACCTTTCCAGATGCTGGTTGTACCGTATTGTATGCTCTTGCCAAGCGGGTAATTGAATCTAATAAGATAACTACATCGTGTCCACATTCAACCAAACGTTTTGCTTTTTCCAACACTATGTTCGCAACGCGAACATGCTCCGTAGCTTCTTTGTCAAAAGTAGAAGCAACTACTTCGCCTTGTACATTCCGTTGCATATCGGTTACCTCTTCAGGGCGTTCATCAATCAATAAAACAATAAGATAAACTTCAGGATGATTGGCAGCGATGGCATTTGCAACATCCTTCAAAAGCATCGTTTTACCAGTCTTTGGTTGTGATACGATCATACCTCTTTGCCCTTTTCCTATAGGAGAGAACAAGTCGATGATACGTGTAGATATGCTCGCCTGACGTTCTGAAAGATTGAATTTTTCATCAGGGAACAATGGTGTTAGATGCTCAAAAGAAACTCTGTCACGAACAACCTGTGGATCAATACCATTTATTTTGTTCACTTTAATTAAAGGAAAGTACTTTTCACCTTCTTTTGGCGGGCGCACATTTCCTAAAACAGTATCACCAGTTTTTAAGCCAAACAATCTAATCTGTGATTGGGAAACATAAATATCATCTGGTGATGAAAGATAGTTGTAATCAGATGATCTTAAGAAACCATAACCATCTTGCATAATGTCCAAGACACCTTCACTAGCGATAATACTATCAAATTCAAACTCAGGTTCCTTGTACCTGTTTTTAAGATCTTTGTCAAAATTGCTGTTACGTTTATCCTGACCATTTTTTTGATGATGAGGTTTTTTAGCATGTTGATTTTTATGTTGCTGACCTTTATTGTGATGGTCCTTTTTGACATTTTGATTGGGATTTGGCCTTGGGTTTGGTTTATTCCCTTGTTTTTGCTCTCTTTTGACCGGTGGTTTAGAAGTTTCTGATTGTGCTGGTTTAACAGCCTCAGTCTTCTCATTCTCGGTTTTAGGACTCTCTGTTTTCTTTTCTGCAGCGACACGTGCTCTTTTAGGTCTAGGAGCAGGTTTCTTTTTCTCGGCAGGGTCAGGGGAAGTCGATAGTTCCGCTGTTGCCTTTGGGTTTGCAGCTTGTAGGTCTAATATTTGGTAGACCAAATCCAGTTTTTTTAAACTCTTGAACTTTGGGACTTTCAATCCCTTTGCTATTTCCTGCAATTCAGGAAGCTTTTTCGATTTTAAATCTGAAATCTCGAACATTAAGTATGGTATAAATTATACGTCTTTAGAAAATTTAAGAAGTGTATTGTTATTTGGGTACTTCGAGGGAAAAGAATCCCCTTATTGGTAAGTGATATAACTAATAACGCAACAATATTACAAATTATTTTCAATAATACAGGGATATTTTTTAAAAGACATGTATTTTTGCCTTTCGAAAAGGAAGAAAAGCAATGATTCAAAGAGTTCAATCTATATTTTTATTGGTGGTGGCCTGTATAAGTGCACTTTTGCCAATATGGTTGAATCTTTGGAAAAATGCTGATGGAAATGAGGTTTTTGCCCAGACCGAAATGGGGACAATGATCGCTTTTTATAGTTCAGCGGTATTGGCGATTGTTGCCATATTTTTATTTAAGAAAAGACAAAATCAATTTGTTGTTAACAGATTGAATATGATATTGAATCTTTTTTTACTAGGATTTTTCGTTTACCGATCGCTAAACTTATCCGGAGAAACCTTGGTTTCAGAGAAGGGTATTGGGATGTTGATTCCTGTATTTTCTATCGTTTTTTTAGTTCTGGCCAACAGAGCTATAAAGAAGGATGAAGATCTTGTAAAATCTGTGGATCGTTTGCGTTAAACCTAACATCTTAGTAGTATTAGTGCGTAAACCCTGATGGAAGCATCAGGGTTTTTTGCGTTTTAAAAAGAACTGGATTCAAGTAATATCATCTTTTACCCAGTTCAATTATTTCTAGGTCTTTGATTTCTGCACCATCGATAACAAATCGTAGCATGGTCCGTACTTGATGGAACCCGTGTTTTCCGCAGGCACCGGGATTCATATGAAGTAGATTCAATTTTTTGTCCCACATGACTTTTAGAATGTGTGAATGACCACTAATGAATAATTTAGGTGGGTTGGCTACGATTTTCTTTTTGACTTTGGTTTTGTATTTTGGTGGGTAACCTCCTATATGGGTAATCCAGACATCAACTTCTTCACACATAAATCTTTTGTTGAGCGGAAATTCTTTTTGAATGATATGGTCATCAATGTTTCCGAATACCGCTCTAAGTGGTTTTATTTTTTCAATGGCATCAGTTACTTCTAAATTTCCAATATCGCCGGCATGCCAAACTTCATCGGCCTGTTTAGCGTATTTTAAAATTGAGTCATCAATATGGCCATGGGTATCAGATAACAAAAGAATCTTGGTCATAAAACTTAAATTAAGCTTAAAAATAAGGGTATTCGGTTTCTTTTTGAACGGAACGAAGTATATTTAACCTCCGCAAAAATAAAGGATTCACTTGAGATATTTTATCACTTTTTCATACTTCGGTAAGTCGTATCATGGTTGGCAAAATCAACCTAATGCGCTAACGGTGCAGGAAGTTTTGGAAAATGCCATATCCAAACTTTTAAGGAGTCCAATTTCCGTTGTGGGAGCGGGTAGAACTGATGCTGGGGTGCATGCCAGAGAAATGTTTGCCCATTTTGATTTTAAAGATAGCATTGATTCTAAGGATTTGGTCTATCGTATGAATGCATTCTTGCCGGCCGATATTGCCGTTTCGCAGATTTATCTTGTAAATGGTGAAGCACATGCCAGGTTTGATGCTACAGAACGAACATATGAATATTGGATAACCCAAAAGAAGAACCCTTTTTATTTTGATAGGGCACATTTTGTTAAAAACACTCTTGATGTTAAGGCAATGAATGACGCTGCCAACCTCTTTTTAGGGCGTAAGGATTTTGAGTGTTTTTCAAAATCGAATACTGATGTTCATACCTATTTATGTGATGTTCGCAAAACAATTTGGACAGAGGAGGAAGATAAACTGGTATTTACGATTGTTGCAGATAGGTTCCTAAGAAATATGGTAAGGGCAGTAGTAGGAACGCTTATCGACGTTGGAACCGGCAAAACAAGTTTAGCCGATATTCAAAGGATTTTGGAGAGCAAGGACCGTACAAAGGCTGGGGCCTCAGTACCGGCAAAAGGATTATATTTAACTAAAATTGAATACCCAAAGACTATAACCAAAAATGAGTAAAGAATCTGGAAAAGCATTTGATACTGGTTTGTTCAAACGATTGCTGGCGCACACAAAGCCATATAAAGTAACGTTTTACAGTGTAGCCTTATTCGCTATTCTGCTTTCTGCTTTTGCGGTATTGAGTCCTTACTTTTTACAACAAATTGTTGATGAAGCCATCAAAAAGTCAGATGCTGAAAAATTGTTATTCCTGGTTTTGGCCATGTTGGGGGTTCTTTTGGCCCAAGTCATATGTCAGTTATTGTTCAACTATTACGCTAATTGGCTCGGTGAGTCAGTGATTAAGGATGTTCGGATAAAACTATTCGAGCATATGTTGGATTTCAGAATGAAATATTTCGATAATTCATCCCTTGGTGTCTTGGTGACTCGAGCTGTGGCCGATATGCAACGGATCGGTGAAATTTTTAGTCAAGGCTTTTTTGTGATAGTTGCGGATTTATTGAAAATGATAGCTGCTGCAGCTTTAATGCTTTATATGAATTGGAAGTTGGCATTGATAGTTTTTGCCCTGCTCCCTGTTATTTTATATGCAACAAGGCTATTTCAACAAGCAATGAAAGTTGCCTTTATTGAAGTCAGGGCACAGGTCTCCAATTTAAATTCATTTGTGCAGGAACGGCTGACTGGTATGAAAATAGTTCAGTTGTTCACTAGAGAGAAAATTGAAAGCGACAAGTTTAGGGAAATTAATGAAAAGCATAAAAAGGCATGGTTGAAGACCGTTTGGTATAACTCCATTTTCTTTCCTATTGCCGAGATAGTTTCTTCTGTTGCCATTGGTTTAGTTGTTTGGTATGGCGGATTGCAAAATGTCACTAATATATCTGATAATGTGGCAGGTACTATTTTTGCCTACATACTTTGTATTGAAATATTGTTTAGACCCCTACGGCAAATAGCGGACAAATTCAATACCCTGCAAATGGGTATGGTAGCGGCCAATAGGGTATTTTCAATATTAGATACCGAAAGTAATATAGATGACTTGGGCACGGTGGAAAAGACCAGTGTAAACGGTGATATTAAATTCTCGGATGTGCGTTTTGGTTACCTAAAAGATGAGGAGGTACTCCATGGGGTCTCCTTTGATGCCAAAGCAGGAGAGACCATTGCTATAGTCGGTGCGACTGGTGCGGGAAAATCGACCATTATTAATTTGTTGAACCGTTTTTATGAGATTAATTCCGGCCATATATTAATTGATGGTATTGATAGTAAAGATTATAAATTGGCCTCATTGCGGTCACATATTGCCGTGGTTTTGCAAGATGTATTCCTTTTTGCAGATACTATTGCAAATAATATTTCACTCAAGGATGAATCAATTTCGATAGAGGCTATTGAACAAGCTGCGAAACAAATTGGGGTACATGAATTTATTGCAAGTTTGCCAGAGGGATATCAATATAATGTAAAAGAACGAGGCTCTATGCTGTCTAGCGGACAACGTCAACTTATTGCTTTTTTAAGAGCCTATGTTAGTAATCCCAGTATACTTATTCTTGATGAGGCAACATCTTCTGTTGATACGTATTCCGAGCGATTGATTCAGCGTGCTACAGAAAAAATCACCGAGGGGAGAACCTCAATAATTATTGCGCACCGCTTGGCTACAATCAAAAAAGCCGATAAGATTTTAGTGATGGATGCCGGTAAAATAGTTGAATCTGGGACACATTACGAGTTATTGAAAAAAGGCGGGTATTATAATAATCTTTATGAAGCCCAATTTATGGAAGAAGAGGTAGCTTAAATCAAATCTTCTTTCATCATATTACCGAGCTCGGTAAGGTCTTTGAACAAAACAAACTCTCCATTTTTTATATAGGAAATATTACCCGTTTCCTCACTTACCACTAGGGCCAGTGCATCGGTGCGTTCTGTGATTCCGACTGCAGCCCTATGGCGAAGACCAAAGCGCAAGGGAATATTGCGTTCATTCGAAACTGGTAAAATAACACGTGTGGCAGTCACATAATTGTCTTCAATTACTGCGGCACCATCATGTAACGGACTGTTTTTATAGAAAATACTGCCTAGGATGGGCTGGTTCACTTCTACATACATTTGATCACCACTCGATTTAACAAAATCCAGTGAATTATTTCGTTTGATTACCAAAATGGCACCTGTTTTTGATTCACCCATAATTTCACATGCTCCCAAAATTGCATCAACATCAATATTGGTTCCAATCCCGTCAGTCTTTAAAAAACGGAATCGTTTAATGAAGTTTCGTTTGTTGGCAAAGTTCGTAGAGCCTATCATCAAAAGAAATTTTCTAATTTCCTGCTGAAAAACAATGATTAGGGCAATCAGCCCTACTTGCATAAACCCACCTACCATACTACTGATCATTTCCATCTCAAGTAGTTCGGTAAGCTTCCAAAACCCCCAAATGATAACTATACCAATGAAAATATTTATAGCAACAGAGCCTCTTACAAGTTTGTAAATGTAGTAGAGAAGTACGGCGACTAAGATAATGTCGATGATATCGGTAATCTTAAAGTCGAGAAAATTTAAAAAATCCAATCCTTGCCGTTTTGGTAAAATTAACAAAAATAGATTACAACGTACCTAACTTGATCAGTTCAAATGTTCATTTAATGTAATACATTCAATGGCTTCGGCAACGTCATGAACACGTAAAATCTTGGCACCTTTTTGCAGCGCGATCATATTCAACGCAGTTGTGCCATTCATTGCCTCCTGTGGTGTCACGTCCAATGTTTTGTAAATCATTGATTTTCTGCTTACTCCGACCAAAATAGGTAATTCCAAAGTATTCAATAAATCCATTTTTCGTAACAACTCATAATTTTGTTCTAGGGTTTTACTGAATCCAAATCCGGGATCTATGATTATATCATTGATCTTATGTGCCCTTGCCTCTGACAATCTTTCTGAAAAATAATATAGTATATCCGTCATCAAGTTCTTGTAGTTGGTATTTTGTTGCATGTTCTTTGGTGTACCCTTCATATGCATCATTATATAAGGGGCCTGGTGTTGCGCTACGATCTCAAACATTTTATCATCTTGTTTTCCAGCTGAAATGTCATTGATTATTGATGCTCCTTCATTGAGACATGCTGAGGCAACTGTACTGCGAAAAGTGTCAATAGAAAGTATTGCTTCGGGAAATCGTTTTATAATGGACCTTATAACCGGAACTATTCTGTCTTTTTCTTCATTTTCGGTGATATGGTCTGCTCCAGGTCGTGAACTGTATGCACCAACGTCTATAAAGATCGCTCCTTCAGAAAGCATTTTTTCAACCTGCTCAAGTATGGATGTGTCATTTTCATATTTTCCTCCATCATAAAAAGAATCTGGGGTAATATTGAGTATGCCCATGACTTTAGGTGTGGTTAAGTCAATTAAGTTTCCTTTACAATTTAGGGTCATTCTGTTGATTTTTACTGCAAAGTTGATGCTTTAAAGTTTGATTTACACACTTTAAACCTCGAACTTTGATGTTTAAATATTTTAAGCGAAATTTACGCAAATTAGTGAAACTACATGCAGCAGACTTCTGAACAGTACGATGCCGTAATAAAGACCTGTCGGGATTTATTCCAAAAAAAAATGAAGGATTACGGTAGCGCGTGGCGCATACTAAGGCTTCCCTCATTAACAGACCAAATTTTTATTAAGGCACAACGAATTAGAGGTTTGCAACAAAACGAGGTTAGAAAGGTAGATGAAGACGAGCGCTCAGAGTTCATAGGTATTATCAATTATTCGATTATGGCCTTGATTCAATTGGAAAAGGGGGTTGTTGAGCAGCCCGACCTTTCAACAAAAGAATCCTTAGACCTTTTCAATAAACATATCTCTATGACCAAATCGCTTATGGAGGATAAGAACCATGATTATGGGGAGGCGTGGAGAGACATGCGAGTAAGCTCATTAACTGATTTGATTCTACAGAAATTACTACGTGTAAAGCAGATTGAGGACAATAAAGGTAAAACCTTGGTAAGCGAGGGTATTGATGCTAATTATCAGGATATGGTCAATTATGCGGTTTTTGCCATGATTCATTTAAACGAAGAAACGGAATGAAGTATTTAGTTGCGTTCTCAAGAGTTTTTGTTGGTGTTCTTTTTATCATTAGCGGGTTTATAAAACTCAATGATCCGGTAGGGTTTTCATTCAAACTTGAAGAATACTTTAGCCAGGGCGTATTGGATTTACCCTTTTTGGTGCCCTATGCACTTGCCCTATCGTTATTTGTTGTCATTTTTGAAGTGTTATTGGGGGTAATGCTGTTAATTGGTTTTAGAGCAAAATTCACCTTATGGAGCTTACTGTTGATGATTGTGTTCTTCACTTTTCTCACTTTTTATTCTGCGTATTTCAATAAAGTGACAGATTGTGGTTGTTTTGGTGATGCGGTTAAATTAACTCCTTGGGAATCGTTTACGAAAGATGTTGTTTTATTGGTGTTCATTGTAATACTGTTTGTTGGTAGAAAGTATGTGAAACCAATTTTTGGGTCTAATGCCAAACGTGTGATTACCGCCATTTCTTTGGTGTTGTGTATACTATATGCCAATCACGTTTTAAGACATCTTCCAGCTATAGATTTTAGACCTTATAAAATTGGAGCAAATATTCAAGAAGGTATGAGCGTTCCAGAGGATGCTCCCAAGCCAATATTTGATTACGCATGGAAATTCAATGTGAATGGTGAGGAAAAGATAATTGTGACCAATGGGGATTATCCTTCGGTTGATGGTGAGTTTATCGAGGTAGAGACTACAGAAGTGCAAAAAGGATATGAGCTACCTGTTCATGATTTTACAATAGAACAAAACGGGGAAGATTTTGCTGCTTCATTATTGGAAGAGGAAAAACTTATGATGATCATCGCTTATGATTTAAGGAAGAGTAAACTAAACGCGTTTGAAGAAGTTAAAACGGTTGTGGATTTGGCAGTAGATAAAGGCTACAAGGTAATAGGGATGTCTGCTTCTGGACCTGAACAAACTGATAGGTTAATACAGGAATATGGTTTGAACATGCAGTTTTATTTTACAGATGAGACTACTTTAAAAACAATAGTCCGTTCCAATCCTGGTGCATTGGTTTTGGAAAAAGGGACTATAAAGCAAAAGGTGCATTTTAATGATATTAACGATTTGAATTTTAATTAGGATAAAAAGCATTCAATAAAAAAGATTGTAAAACATTTAAGTGAGTAAGAGATGAGAAGTAAAATAGTAGCGGGAAATTGGAAAATGAACAAGAACCTCGCAGAAACGGAGGCTTTGGTTATAGAGTTAGAAGCAAAATTACCTAATACAGATGCTGAGGTAATGGTGTCACCAACATTTGTGAATTTAGCCAGTGCTGTAAGCAAGCTCCAGGGTTCAAAAATAAAGGTCATTGCCCAAAATATGCACAATGCTGAAAGTGGAGCATATACTGGCGAGATTTCTGCAGATATGTTGTTGAACATAGGTATTGATACCGTGATCTTGGGTCATTCAGAAAGAAGAGCCTATTTTGGTGAGACCGATGAGATTTTGGCAACAAAGGTAAAAGCGGCTTTGGCAAAGAATATGCAGATAATGTTCTGTTTTGGAGAGGAATTGAATGATCGTAAATCTGACAATCATTTTAAAGTAGTGGAAAGCCAGTTACGTAATGCGTTGTTCGATTTGGATCCAAGCGCATGGAGTAGTATCATACTGGCCTACGAGCCCGTTTGGGCCATTGGTACCGGTGAAACGGCATCTCCGGAACAAGCTCAAGAAATGCATGCCTTTATTAGAAAGACCATTGCAAACGCCTTCAATAATGAGATAGCAGAAAATGTTTCTATCTTATATGGTGGTAGTGTAAAACCAGGTAATGCGAAGGAGATTTTCTCAAAACCAGATGTTGACGGTGGCCTTATAGGGGGAGCGGCATTGGTTGCAGATGATTTCGTCGCGATTATCAATGGAATTTAGAGCTAAATAAATATAAAATGTGATGCCCCTTAAAAACTTTTAAGGGGCATTTTATTCATAGGACTATCATGTCGAACATAATTTACATAGAATACGAGTTCATGGTTTCGCCATTGCAACCAGCAACAGATATTCTGATCGCGGAATTGGGTGCTGCCGGTTTTGAAAGCTTTGTTGAAAAGGAGAATGGGGTTCAAGCTTATATTCAGGAAACCGATTGGCATGAGGGTATTCTGGAGGGTGTTTCTATATTGGGGAACCCACTTTTTGAGGTTTCTTATGTTTTAAAGAAAATAGAACAACAGAACTGGAACGCCACTTGGGAACAGAATTTCAATCCAATCACCGTGGGTAACAAATGTCAGGTGCGCGCGCCTTTTCATGAAAAATCAAATACTGAGTTTGATATTGTTATTGAACCAAAAATGAGTTTTGGTACTGGGCATCATGAAACAACACATATGATGCTTCAATTTATTTTGGATCATGATTTCAATGGTAAATCGGTATTGGATATGGGAAGTGGTACAGGTGTTCTTGCCATTCTAGCAGCCATGAAAGGAGCTTCAGCTGTTGATGCCATAGATATTGATAATTGGTGTTATTTGAATGCCAAGGAAAATGTAGAGCGTAACGGCAATCAAGCTGTTGAGGTTTATGAAGGAGATGCAAGTTTGTTGACCAATCAACGCTATGATGTAATTATTGCCAATATCAATAGAAACATTCTGTTGAATGATATTCCTACCTACGTTAAATGTTTGAACCCAAAAGGACAACTTTTTCTAAGTGGATTTTATAAGGAAGATATTCCATTGATAAGCCAGAAATGCAATGAGTCCGGATTGAAATTTGAAAAAAACCTTGAAAATAATAATTGGGTTGCGGTAAAATATGTATTTTAGATTAGTTGATATCATGTATAATTTAGTTGACGATGGGTACCAAGGAAAAACTTTCAGAGGAGCTACTTTTAGAGAAGGAAGCCGTAAAGCAGAATGAAATCGTACTTTTCAATGATGAGGTAAATACTTTTGATCATGTAATTGATACTTTGATTGCTGCATGCGATCATACGCCCGAGCAGGCAGAACAATGTTCATTGATTGTCCACTACAATGGAAAATGTACAGTAAAGACCGGGGAATATAAAGATCTTGAACCAAGATGTTCCAAGCTTTTACAAGCAGGTTTAAGTGCCGAAATTGTTTAGATCCACTTCTTACATATCATTGCTTATTATTTTAGTTGTATTTTCTTCTTGTAAGCAGAAAGCCACCACATTAATCTGGGAAGAGAATTTTAATGGTGATACGCTCAATGCCTCAAACTGGAATTTTGAATTGGGTGATGGCTGTCCTAACCTTTGTGGTTGGGGTAACGATGAGCCCCAGATTTATACTCGGACCAACCATTCGTTAAAAGATGGTTATCTCTATATAACGGCCAAAAAAGAAGATTCGTTGATCACTTCAACACGAATCACAACCAAAGACAAGTTTGAATTTAAATATGGTAGGGTCGAGGCACGTGCCAAATTACCATTAGGGGTTGGGGTATGGCCTGCTTTCTGGATGCTCGGCTCAAATATTACTGAAGTAGGTTGGCCACTTTGCGGTGAAATTGATATTGTGGAATATGTAGGCAAGATGCCTGATGAAATTTTTACCTCATTGCATACCAAAGATAGTCACGGCAATACCATTAATACGAAAAAGACCAAAGCGAAAGATATTGAAGAAGGCTTTCATACTTACATGGTCGATTGGTCACCAGAGAAAATTGGGTTTTACCTTGACGATAGTCTTATTTACACCTTCAATCCAAAAGAGCGTACAAAAGAAGTATGGCCCTTTGATCAACCATTTTATATGATTTTGAATTTGGCAGTTGGAGGAAACTTCGGCGGCCCGGAAATTGATGACTCCATGTTTCCTCAAGATTTTGTCATTGATTATATAAAAGTATTTCAAAATTAGAAGCTTTTTTCTACCATTGTGGAGCCTGAATTTTATTTATTGTCATTTTCTGCGCAATGAAGTGATAATTCATAGTTATGCTTTTTGAGTGCTTTTTTGCTTTGTTATTGTCTAAGAAATAGACTAATTACGGTTAGTCATAGCTTTGTTTATTGAGTAATTTTGGATGTTAACCAATAGGAAAAGCCATGTCTTCATTAGAAAAACTATCAGTAAAGGAAAAAATCGGATATGCGTTAGGAGATGGCGCGGCAAATATTGCATGGAGAGGTGTAGCCACCTTTTTGTTCATATTTTATACTGATGTTTTTGGGTTGAGTCCTGTTACTGTTGGGGTTTTGATGCTAGTCGCTCGTTTTAGCGATGGTATTAGCGATGTGTTGATGGGTATCATCGGGGACAGAACAAAATCAAAATACGGTAAATTCAGGCCTTGGATTTTATGGACAGCAGTTCCATTAGCGGCAATTCTTTCATTGTTGTTTATCAGCCCTGATTTAGGTACATCAGGTAAAATTGCATATGCCTACATAACCTATATATTCTTTACGCTGATATATACCGCGAATAATGTGCCTTATGGTGCGCTTATGGCTGTGATGACGGGAGATGATAAGGAACGTACGAGCTTGGGTTCTTACAGAATGGTCGGTGCTTTTGGTGGTGGTATGTTGGTGCAAGGAGCCTTGCTTTTTTTGGTGGCCTATTTTGGGAATGTAAATCCTGATGTCGAAGTAAATAAACTTGCTGATGAGAAATTTAGGGTAGTTGTTTCTGCTCCATCCGATGTAGAAAATGTGAACATTAAAACAGAAGATGGTATAGCCATGTTCACTTGGGAGGAAACAGAATCAGCTTCCGACGAAAATACACCTACGCACGGAAAGAGTTTTTCAATTGAGGCAGATAAAAAATACGCCTTTATAGTTGACGGAGAAGAAAACCTTTCACAGGATAAGATTACAATCATTGATCAAAAAAAGGGGTACAGTAATTCAATGTATTTGATGTCTATATTTTTGGCGATATTAATGTTCTTGACATTCTATACCACCAAGGAAAGAATTCAACCACCAAAAGAGCAGAAGAATAATCTTAAAAAAGATTTCAAAGATTTAATTTCTAATAAACCTTGGCTAGTACTATTGGTCATTGGCCTTCTTTTCAATGTTTATAATTCAATAAAACAGGGTATTGTTATTATTTACTTTACCCACTATCTAAATGATCAATTGTTAGGGGCTTCGTTCCTTATTGGTTTAATGATTGCTTCGGTGATTGGCGCAATGGTCACTTCACCTCTTGGAAAAAAGTTCGGAAAGCGAAATCTCTTCATATACGCCCTTATTTTCTCTGGAGGTGTAAACGCTTTACTTGCGTTTTGTGGCCCAGAAGATATTGGTGCAATATTCACTATTGGTATTATTTCAGAGTTCGCAGCTGCAATATTCCCAACCCTATTCTTTGCCATGCTCGGTGACGCTGCTGATTACTCCGAATTCAAGAACGGGCGAAGGGCTACTGGTCTAATTTATTCAGCAGGCTCATTTGCCACCAAGTTTGGTGGTGGTTTAGCTGGTGCCATAATAGGTATGATATTGGGTGCTTTCCATTATAATGGTCAGGACGCTAATTCTATCCAAGGGGCAATTCCGGGGATAATAATGTTGATGAGTTGGGTGCCGGCAATAATTACGGCAATAGCAGCAGGTTTAATGCTCCTTTATCCACTCACACAAAAGAAACTTGATGAAATAACATTAGAGTTGAAAAACAGAAGACTTCAAGAATAAAATTTACTAAAGATTAAAGATTTAGAATATGAAATATGGTCATTTTGACGATGCTAATAAAGAATATGTCATTACCAATCCCAAAACACCTTACCCATGGATCAATTATTTAGGGAATGAGGACTTTTTTTCCCTAACGTCGAACACAGGTGGAGGGTACACTTTTTATAAAGATGCGAAATTTAGAAGATTAACACGCTACAGGTATAACAATGTTCCAGTTGATAATGGCGGAAAGTACTTCTACATAAAAGACGGAGATACAACCTGGTCACCGGGTTGGAAACCGTTAAAAACACCTTTGGATTCTTACGAATGCCGACACGGAATGAGCTATACCAAATTCAATAGTTCAAAGAATGGTCTAGAAGCTCAGATTTTACAGTTTATCCCATTGGGATTTTGGGGCGAGATTCAAAAAGTATCATTAAAGAACACTGCCTCAGAAACCAAAAAAATAAAACTCTTTTCTTTTATTGAATGGTGTTTGTGGAATGCCGAGGATGATATGACCAATTTTCAGAGAAACTTCTCCACAGGTGAAGTTGAGATTGAGGATTCAACCATTTACCACAAAACGGAGTTCAAAGAACGTAGAAACCATTATGCATTCTATTCATCCAATCGCCCAATAGATGGTTATGATACTGACCGGGAATCGTTTGTGGGGTTGTACAATGATTTTGATAATCCTGATGTAGTGAATGATGGTACACCAAAGAATACGGTTGCACATGGTTGGTCACCCATAGCTTCACATTATTTTGAGATTGAGTTACAGCCAGGGCAACAGGAAGATTTGATATTCATGTTGGGTTATGTTGAGGTCGATAAAGATGATAAATGGGAGAGCAAGGGTGTCATAAATAAGAAACCTGCAAAGGCAATGATATCCCAGTTTGATACTGTTGAAAAAGTTAATGTCGCCTATAATGCCTTAGCGGTATATTGGGATAAACTATTGGGTAAGATTAATATTGATTCCGGTGATGATCGTTTGGACCGTATGGTGAACATCTGGAACCAATACCAATGTATGGTCACCTTTAATATGTCACGCTCCGCTTCTTTCTTTGAATCAGGAATTGGCCGTGGAATGGGATTTAGGGACTCCAATCAGGATTTAATAGGATTTGTACACCAAATTCCTGAAAGGGCAAGAGAGCGTATTTTTGACATAGCATCCACACAGTTTGAGGATGGTTCGTGCTATCACCAGTATCAACCTTTGACCAAAAAAGGGAATTCCGCTGTGGGAGGGGATTTTAATGATGATCCCTTATGGTTGATTTTATCGACCACAGAATATATCAAGGAAACGGGTGATTTTTCGCTCTTGGATGAAATGGTGCCTTTTGATAATGATGAATCAAAAGCGAAACCACACTTTGACCATTTAAAAGCTTCTTTCTATCATGTTGTGAACAATCTTGGCCCTCATGGACTTCCATTGATTGGAAGAGCGGATTGGAATGATTGCCTCAATCTGAACTGTTTCTCTGAAAACCCAAATGATTCGTTCCAGACCACCGGAAATAAAAAAGGTAGAACAGCTGAGTCATTAATGATTGCGGGTCTTTTTGTAGTCTACGGAAAGGAGTATGTAAAATTATGTAACCGAATAGGAAATGAAGCTGAAGCTAATAAAGCGCAAACACATGTTGACCAAATGATTGAAGCTGTAAAGCAGCACGGTTGGGATGGCGATTGGTACTTACGTGCTTATGACTATTTTGGAAAGAAAGTCGGTTCCAATGACAATGAGGAGGGCAAGATATTCATAGAATCACAAGGTTGGTGCTCCATGGCCGAAATAGGTAAGGAAGAAGGAATGGTTGAAAAATCAATGAATGCCGTTAAGGAGCATTTGGATTGTGAATATGGTGTTGTGTTGAACTACCCAGCTTTTACAAAGTATTATATAGAATATGGTGAAATATCAACCTATCCAGCAGGGTACAAAGAAAATGGCGGAATCTTTTGTCATAATAACCCTTGGATAATGATCGGTGAGACCATTTTAGGTAGGGGAGATCAAGCCTATGAATACTATACCAAGATTGCACCTAGTTTCTTAGAGGATATTTCTGAATTGCATAAAGTTGAGCCTTATGTGTACTGCCAAATGATCGCAGGTAAGGAGGCCCATACACCGGGTGAAGCCAAAAATTCTTGGTTATCCGGTACGGCTTCGTGGAATTTCTTTGCGATTACCCAATACATATTAGGTGTGAAGACCGATTACGACGGACTTGTTATCGACCCTTGTATCCCTACCAAATGGAACGGATTTAAAATGACGCGGGAGTTTCGGGGAGCAACCTATAACATAGAAGTTCAAAACCCAAACCACGTAAGTAAAGGGGTGAAAACAGTACTTGTAAACGGGTCTGAAATTAAATCGAATACAGTGCCCATTTTAGAAGCGGGCAAAGAACATTCGGTAATGGTAATTATGGGATAGTTGTTAGTGCGGTAGCTTGTCCTTGATGACCCCATACACAAAGGTTCCTAGGACAGCTGCTGCAATAACGATCAACATACTAAAAACACCTGTACCCACAAGAATATACATAGGTCCCGGGCAAGCACCTGCCAGGGCCCATCCCAAGCCGAATATTGAACCTCCTAAAAGCGCTCGAATAAAACCCTTTTCTTTGGGTTTTAGATTTATTTTTTCACCGTGAATATTCTTCAACTTTAAAAGTTTTATCAGGCCCACACCAATGACCCCAAGCACCACGGCAGAACCAATTATGCCATACATGTGAAAGGATTGGAACTTGAACATTTCGTAAATACGGTACCAAGAAACCGCCTCTGATTTAACTAGGATTATACCGAATATAAAACCTGCGAATAGGAATTTTAGAAACTTCATTATGCTGTAAAGATTAGGGGTAAAATAAAATGTGTCATGATCAATCCGCCTATAAAGAAGCCAATAACCGCTATCAAAGAAGGTTTTTGAAGGTTACTCAAACCAGAAATTGCATGGCCCGAAGTACAACCTCCGGCATATCTTGTACCAAAACCGACCAAAAAACCAGCAATGACCAATATCGAAATACCTTTTAAGCTTAAAACAGCATCCCAGCTATAAAGCTCGGACGGTAAAATATTTTCTCCAACATTATTAAAACCTAAGGCGTTTAAATCTTGAATTGTAGCATCAGAAACTTGAATCGTAGAACCGTCAGATAAGAACTGTACGGCAACAAAACCACCTATAATGGCACCTAGTACCACAACAAGGTTCCAGCGTTGTGCTTTCCAATCAAATTTGAAGAAATCTGCGTATTTACCAGCACCTCCTATACTACACAAGGTTCTTAAATTGGAAGACATACCAAAGGTCTTTCCAAAATAGAACATCAAAAGCATTACCAAGGTAATCAATGGCCCAGAGACGTACCAGGGCCAAGGTTGAAGTATATATTCCATCCACGTATTTTTTGCAAATATAGGTAAACGCTTAGTTTAGGATGACATTAGGGAAAAATAAGAAATGATAGTCGCTACGTTAACTTTTTTGAGAAAGTTTGGAATGTATTTTGAATTTCAAATCTTATGATGCAAGCTTACTTGTAGCTGCTTCTTACTCCAATTATCCGTTGTTTGGTTCATGATACCTACTTGAACTTTCAATCCCTTTTTTATTATATATCCCAATGCCAAGTAGAATCTGTTACGATCAAAAATTTCAACGGTATTTTCGTTTCCTGTATCGCGTTGCCCATTTATGAACAGCTCGTTATAAGCGGCTAGGTAAATTGTTTTTTCTTCCATCACCGATTTGTTTAAAGGAATGTTCAAAAATAAATTATACCTGTACCGGGTTCTAAAATCTTGATTTTCAACAAATCTTTGTTCGTAACGAAAACGGTGATTTGTAAAGAGCCGTTTACCAAATTGCACGGGAAACAAAGCTTCTTGATAAATTCTACTTTCTGTGGTTGTTGCAGTATTTGAACCGAACACACCAGTCGTAATATTCCCATAACCAAGGGTTAGTTTAACAGCTGAGTTTACAGGTTTATAGGTGATGCCTCCTCGAATCAATAATTGTTCAAGGTCTCCACCAAGGTTCCAATTACGATATTGGATATCTCCTTGTGCACCCCACTGGCTTTCTTTAAAAGAAGTATCAAAGAAATACATATACCATGCTCCCAATTTATCTTCATTTATCTGAGCTTGCCCCACCTTAGGAAGGAAGAGCATAATACATAGAAAGGTTAAGAAAACACTTTTTTTCATTTTAATACTATTTTAGAATTAGTAACTAAATCGATCATCTGTAATTGTATGGCCTCAGCAGATGTGCTCGCATTATTTTTACGGAAAAATAATAAATTCCAACAATTTTTTAAAGAATATCTGCATATTAGCCAGCACGTCCAATAATACATAAGGTTTTTAGATTGGAAGAAATACCAAGGCCACGTTTAAGTATGTTTTCAACGATGTAGTTATACGAACGAATGACGGTAGGATTGCGAAATTGGATGAATTTGTAAGGTTTTAGGTTTATTCAGAGAAAAACGATTCCGTTATAATGATGATGCCCACATGATCCAAGGGGTGGCAAGTAGAAAGATCACTATGTTCAAAACCGTGACTATCGCACCTTGTTTATAAATGTCTTTAGAGGGCAAAAAACCACTTCCAACAAATAATACATTTGAACTTGAAGCCTGTGGTGTAATTGCGGCAAATAAATTGGTAGCGAATGCGAGCATAAAAGCCATCAAGGCTGCAGGTACTCCAGCATTCACGGCCACTTGTAAAAAAACAGCGTACAAAGCAAGCAAATGTGCAGTCTGGCTCACGAACAGATAATGAATCACAATATACAGAACAGTTAAGAGAATATATACAGTAACCCAACTATAACCACTAATGTAGGTCGCTAATTGGGCACCCAGGGTCTTCATAAATCCCATATCGTTCAATGCTGTGCTCATCATGTATAAAATGGCGAACCAAATATAGGTTTCGAGCGCGTCTCCGCCACCTTGGCGAATGTCTTCAACGGTGTATACATTGGCTAATATCAGGATTGCTAATCCAAGAAAGGCAACGATGGCAAGGTTTAAATTCAGTACGGGGGAAAAAGCCCATAGGAGGATCATTCCAAAAAATGTACCGGCCATAATCCATTCCTGTTTGCCCATGGGTCCCATTTCAAGAAGTCCTTTCCGCGCAATTTCGGGTGCTTCAGGCGTGAATTTATTTCCCGGCGGAAACAGTTTATAAAGTATGAAGGGAATGGCGATAAGCGCGATAATACATGGTACAGAAGCCACGAAGACCCAATTGCCAAAACTCATGTTTACACCAAATTGGGCAGCGATTCCCGCACCAATGGGATTGGCGGCCATACCGGTTAACCATAGGGCAGAACTTATCGTTTGACCGGCAATATAGGTCATCATTAGATACGTGCCTGTTCGCTTTCTTCCCTCGGGTGTTGGCAGAGATCCAGTGTCCAGACATAACGCATGGGTAATGGGGTACATAACTCCCGAACGCGCTGTATTGCTTGGGATAGATGGTCCTATAATGGTATCGGTAATAACAAGACAGTAGCCTAGGTTTAAGGTTGATTTCCCAAACCGTCGAATGAGCAGAAAAGCAATACGCCTTCCCAAACCTGATTTAATGATTCCCTTTGCTACCAAAAAAGCGGCCAAAATAAGGAGGATAAAACTTTCGGAAAAACCGGAGAATGCTTTTTCAGGCGGAAGCACCCGTAATAAGACTACGGCCACCAATGCAATAATAGAAGCGGTGAAAATAGAAAGGGCCTCAAGTAAAACACCAATGATGGCAGTAAAAAAAATAGCGAACAAATGCCAAGCGTCAGGTGTTAGATCCCAGGGTATGGGAAGGTGCCAGATGATGACACCAAGTAGCAGGGTTATACTTCTTTTTACCCATAGTAATTTATGGTTAGTTGATGGTTGGTTCACTTTAGTTGTACTTGTTTGATTTATAATATGTCTTTATTGAATTTTCATAATATATTTTATAAAGAATTTCTTCGGGCAAATCAATTCCTTTGAAATTACCACTTATCTCTGTTGATTCACAATTATCACTTGTTGACAGAAACTTCCAATCATCGATAAGTGAGGATATCAGTCTTTTTGGGTTGTCGTATGCATCTGTACCGTATAATATCCTATCGGAATATTTGATGAAAAAATTCCGAATATCGTCATATCCATTTTTTGATTGCAATTGTATATGCCCTAAACGCGAGGATAAATCAACTTTAAAGTTAGGGTATTTATCAAAACGTTGGGATAATTCTTCATGACTCCATTCTAAGCTTCCCAAATGTGCACCAACAAAAGCCAAATCGGGAAACTTTGCCAGTACATTATCCCTAGCTTGTATCTGCCGGTTATAGTGTGGTATTTCTGGATGTAAATACGCATGGAATTCGGGATTGTTGGTATAATACAGCTTGTTTCTATTTGATGTCATTTCGTCCAATGGCAGCCAACAATTTTTGGGTTCTCCTAAATGGGCCAACAATGGGATTTTGTTCTCACTTAAATAATCAAATAGCGGGTCAAAAAATGGATCATCAATCATTAAATAGCATTTATCGGATGATTTAATAAGTTCCATTCCAATATTCTTCCAAATTTTAATCCCAACTGCTCCTAATTCCATCGATTTTTTAATTCGAGCAATAGTTTTCTCGTACCACCCTTCATTTTCCCATCCATCCATTTCAAAACTGGCAATAAATGAAAAATGTTTTTTGTCTTTACCAATATATTCCAAGGCTATGGTTTCTTGTATTTCTATTGATGGAAATACGTTGGCGTTCGTATTTATATTTATGAGCTTTATATTATGTTCTTTTGCAATTTTCTCATAAACCGGATTGTAAAAGGTTGAATGAAAATGGGAATCAATTTTTGGTAAGCTCTTGAATAATTTCATAACTGTAAAAACATGTCCAATCTTTTATTTTAAAAGATATAAATGGGATTTTAAGGTCCAGATACTGCCTGTTTTATAAAGTTACGCATTTTCGCTTTCAAGAATACCGCCCACAATGGATTATGGGTTCGGTTGTGGCAAGCTTTTGTAATGCAAATAATTATTTTATTCGATAAAGAGTTGACTTATCAATACAGTTTTCAAGAGGGCCACAGGGGTCATAGTCAAATACCAATTTCTTGTTTTGGCTAATTGAATAAGAAAAACTCCATGTTTCGTTCTCAGTAACCAATACAAGTTCGTTGATATTTTTTAATTCCGAATACTGATTGTCTAAAGGTTCTGCCCCCCAATGTTCAAAAATAAGATTCAGTCTATTTCCTTCAATCCCATAATGGCCCAAATATCTATGGCTATAGGCTAATATACTGCCCGAATCAATGTTCCTAATAAAGCTTCCGTACTCGAATGATTGATTTAAATTGAAAGTATATTGGACCACATGTTCAAAGCCTTCTTCTTGAACACTTGAAATATCACCAATTTCCAGTATAAATGTATTTTCCCATATACCAACTAAATCAGTGTTTATTATGTCATCGTTGTCTTTAGAACAAGATAAAAAAGAAATCAATAGAAGATAAAACCCTATTTTTTTCATTTTAATGATTTTTGACCTGTTAATATGATGATCAGAAAAGGGAAAAGTTGCGTCGAATATTGCCTTTAGTATATTATGATATTGGTTTTTTTGCTATCAGATCAACTGTTAGCCACTTTTTTTTTCATTCAATTCAATTGTTTTTTAAAACTACAGAACAAGAAATTCTGTGTTGTATCAAAGGGTGTTAAATGGTCTTCTGTTACACATTTAATTTTGACAAATCCATCTTTTAATTCAGATGTTAATTCATCTTCGTTGTATTGTTTTATATCAAGTCCGCTACATTGTTTGGGTCCATTTTGTGAAAAGGTTCCGATCGTCAAGAATCCCTTGACGGATTTTCTAGCGGTTATCATATATTTTTTTATTTGGTCGGGCGAAGTGAGAAAATGAAAAGTCGCTCTGTCGTGCCAAACATCAAAAGTCATATTTGATTCAAATTCTGTAATATCACTTACAATCCAATTTACTTTATTTGCTTTTTCTCCAAGTCGATTTTTTACTTTTTCAAGTGATTTGGCAGAAATGTCAAGTACAGTAATATTTTCAAACCCTTCATCAAGTAAGTGATCTACAAGTTTACTGTCGCCACCACCAATATCAATTATTTTCGAAGTCTTATTTAGCCCGAATGAATGTATAAAGTCAAGTGAAGTTTTTGGTATTTCTTGAGTCCAACTTACTTGCTTTGGATTTTTTGTTTCATAAACAGTTTCCCAATGTTTCTTTCTGTCTAATTTCATTCCTTTGGTTGTTTTCTAAGCTTTAGCTGAATGCGTTACATGGTTTGGCTAAACTGCATTTTTATTTTTTGTTTTAACTCTTCGATCACCGTATTATAATACTTTATTGATAAAGTCTTACCCAATCAACGGTCATACTAATTGGAAGTTCCTCTGGATGTGTTATCATTCCTGGCCAGGCATGTTCCATCTGTTGATCAATAAGTAGGTAAAAAGGCTGGTCAAATGGCCACTGGTAGGTACCTGCTCCCGGCACCTTTGGGTATTCATAGGACGTAACACCATTTACAGCATAAACCAACTTGTCGGGATACCAACTCACACTATAAATGTTGTAATCAGTTGTGTCAATAGGTGCGGTTGCAAATTTTTCGGGCTCAGTCTGCTTCAGGGTAATGGTGTAATGATTGTGTGTGGTTTGATAGGCAAAGTCATCATGATTTAATGTTTCCATAATATCCATCTCCCCATTATGCTGATCTGGGTAGATATCCTTTTCCGAGAGCATCCAAATTGCAGGCCACATTCCAAAGGCCTGATCTAGCTTCGCTTTAATCTCAATACGGCCATATTGAAAAGCGAACTTTTCCCAGGAATAGATTCCACCAGTCAGATAAGGACGTGGATCTCCTGTAACTGAATCTGGATTAATTATACCATTCAAGTGAATATTGTCTTCATCAAATGTAACTACCCGAGAATCCGTTGCGGAAATATATCTGAAACAGTTATCTACTTCTCTCCATTGCTCTATTGGAACTTTCCATTTTGACGATTCGAACAATCCTATGCGGCTCCAGGTATTGGTATCAAGAGAGTCTTTGTTAAAACTGTCTTCCCATACCAGTTGCCATTCTGTTGAATCATTCCGCCTTTCTTCTTTTTGAATATATATATATTCATCGGTTAGTACGTAGGGTTTTTTATCGCATGAAAAAGTAATCATGATTATTGTTGTAAATAGGGCAAGTAAAGAAAGCTTTTTTATTTTCATTTTATGTGTTTTCTATACATGGTTGGCAACCGTATTTTATTTAATATTATAATTTCTGAATGCTGGACAAAAGTTGTCTATAACGTATTTTGCATTTTTATTATTAATTCTAATATTTTGTGAATCACAGAGATTTCCTCCTCCGTAATGACCATTCAGAGCATAACTTAATTTGGCATTTTTTGGGTTTTCGGTACACTTAATAACTAATGTATTACCCTTTTTTATATAAGGTTCGTTACTGATAATGTCTTCTCCTTTTTCATTTTTAAGGCTAAACCCATAATTCTTTTGTTTCCCATTAAGATTATGAAATTTATCCGCCGATGTATCAAACCTCATTGGAGAAACGGGAACTTCAAATTTGATCGATAATATCCACTCAGAATCCTTATTTTTTACTTTATATTTTATTGGGGAAAATGTATCCATTGAGACATTGTCATTTACTATTCTTTTGGCAACTATACCTAACTGAATGCCCACAGTAGCTCTATCTCTCGGATGCCAAAGATCACCATAATCATACTGATACATAGCTCCGCCCATAAAAACATTGTTTTTTTCTTTTGCCAATTTTAATTGAGCAAAACTAGGGCCGCAATCATCATATGTTCTAGGGTTTTCGATTGAAGGGTATGGCACAGTTCCAATTACAGGGGCAGTTTGGTAGGTGATAAAGACAACATCCTTTTTTTGCTTGGTTATTGACTTGATGTCATTATTTAAATCAATGAATATCCTTTTCAATTTATCATAATACTGTTCTTCAGTGTCTGTTTTTACATTTGCTTCTCCTTGAACCCAAAAGAGACAAGGAACACCAAAAGTTTTGTTCGTCTTCTTCGAAAATTCATATCCCTTTTTAACTCCTAAGAGAAGACGTTGATAATATTCAGTGTTTTTTGATAACTTTTCAATAGAAATACCTGAATAACCTGGAGTTGAAAGTAAAAATTGATTGTCAAATTCGGATAAATCTATATTGTCCTCCTTTTCGAGAAGGTTCATCCAACTTACTGCAATTGAAGCAGCAGGAGGCCAACTTTTATTGGTTATTGAATCTAAAAGAACAAATTCATCTCCGTAGAAATTGGCAACACTCTCAGGGTTATTAATATTGACCTTTGAAGCCCATTCATTACAACCTCCTTTAAAAGAAATAGTATTTCGGAAGTTGCTTTGGGAATTTGTGGCTCCTCCTCCCACTGATAGACTTTGTCCGTAGCATATTAACATATTAACGTTGTAATCAAATTTCTTGGTGAATGGTTTTTCTACTTGACCATAAACGAATTGATTACAGCAGAGTAATACAAATAAAACAGCTGGGGTTAGTGCAATTTTTATTTTTGAAAGTATATTCATTTTATTCATATATAATCATGTAGCTAATCCCTATTCATATTTTCTTCAACGACTTTATCAAAATCTTCTGTAATATGCTTAGGTAATTTTGATTTGCCTATCCATTCGATACCTCCATAAACCCCTGCTTTTGAAAAATCAAAAGGTCTGAAGTTTATTTTTCTAATGCTTTTATTATTTCTTAACCTAAAATCAAAATTAGGGGCGTCTTTAAAATTCGGATTCTTTATAATGCTATTTATATCATTCCCCGATTTTTGCCATTCCTTAAAAGATTTACCATTAAAATCATAGGTATTGCCTCCTGTATTCCAATATAAGTTGCTGTCCATGTAAATATCGATTTTATTCCAGGCCCCATTTAAAACAACACCTTTATCAAAAACAATAATATTGTTGCTAAAATTAAATGAGCGATGTTCTTCAACTCTTGTGCATTGTGCCTGATACATTTTGGAATAAGCAAAAATATTGTTTCTTATGGTATTGTTTTTACCATAATGTTGGTGGAAACCACCGGTTTTGGTGCTATAAACCAGGTTGTTTTCCATTACAATGTCAGACGAGCCTTCATCTGGGTATAGCCCCCATCCTCCATAAGAATATGCATGTACATGGTGTATGACATTGTTGCTAACAACAGTTTCTTCTGATTTACCCAAGGTATAGACGGCAGCCATATCGCTTAATAAGTCCCAACCAATATGGTGGATATTGTTGTAAGTAATTTTATTTCTTTTGGCGAAACTTGGTTTATAGCCCCAAATCCATCCTACTGAAATACCTGTGTAGTAAAAATTTCCAATATCATTATGTGTTATTTCATTTTCAGAACTATGTCCTACCCATATGCCAACAGCGGGTGGAAATTCCTGCCCTCCTGAATGAATAATATTGTTATCTAATTTAATATGATGTGTATGTTCAACACCTTCTAATGGAGCAACATCACCTAAATAAATGCCACCACCCCCAATATTGTTGATATAGCATTGACTTAAGAGAGAATTGCTACATCCTTTACCAAACCATATGGCGTGTTGCCCTGTATGGGAGATTTCACAATTAGAAAAAGCAATATTTTTTGCCCCTACAAGCATTACGGATGAAGGAATTTCGGTTGCCGCCTGATTTGGTTCAAACCCGGTTCTTGGTAAACGATAATGACTATGCTTGAATGCAAGGCCTTCAAATTTGATATGCGTTACAAATTTATTATTGGCTATGTCTCCTTTAATGGATATTAGATTCTCTAACACTGGTGCTATCACCTCTGTGTTTTCAGGAGTTTGCCCAGGTAGCGGTATATATGACAATATGCCCTCATTATTAAGAAACCATTCTCCAGCTGAATCTAAAGCGGATTCATAATTTTCAAAAACAATACGGCCATCTTTTTTTAATGGATTCCATGGTTTCATTCCCTCGCCGGAAGTGAACAATGCCAAGCTATCTTTATCAATTTTATCGATATGTCTAATAGTAAAATCCCACTTATGATACGTACGGAAACGTATAAGTTCTAAATCATCATCACTTAGTCGCTGTATTGATTCAAAATCATCTTTATCAAAAGTTAATATTTGTTGCGCTTTTTCTGGAGTACGTCCAGTTCCTCTTTCCCAAATATTTTCTGCAACGCCACCTATTTTTAAAAAGCCTATGTTTGGGGTTCGAGCTAGAACCGCTCTTTTATTATTAACATAGAGCTGGTCGAATCTCCATTTATAGTACTTGCTTTCCGGAATGGTTGTTTCCCAAACACCATTTTCCTTTATGGTAAATCCACCTATCTTTTTTCCTCCACTAAAAATCGGAGAAGCTCCTCTTTCCGCTTTATAAAGTATAGGATGTTCAGATGTGCCACCATCTTCATGCGTTAAAACAAAAGGCTCTTTCATAGTATAAATACCATCAGCAATGGTTACAACAAAGGAAACTGATTGCACATTCTTTTTTTTGTATTCGCGAATAACATTGCGAGCCCCTGTCAATGAAGCTAATGGTAGTTCTGATGTGCCTGGGTTTAAATCATTTCCCAATGGGGAAACGTATAGTCTATTTTGGGCATTTATAATTAAATTACAAAAAACAAATGCAATACTAATAAAGATGTTTTTCTTCATTTCTTTAGAATCTTTAATCGATATTAATTGTTGCCAGCGGTCTGGCAAAATGATACGCTGCGGACGCCGTCTGCGAAGTATCGGGTGGGTTGTCACACCTATAACTAGGCTATTCCTGCCGTAGTATAAAGTTAGCTAATTGCGCTGATTTCCGTTCAGGAAAACCACCCGAAATGGATTATGGGTTTTAGCACCTTGGCTACTATTACTTATGAACCTTATTGCAGCATCTTTTTGCTGCCTATCTTAAGTAAAATCATGCTGAAACCAATTAAGGTTAAAACGTACCCAAAAACTAATCGAAAAGGTAATGGGATTATATTCCACAGAATAAGGGCAGCTAAAAGAATCAGTAGTACTCCCATTATGTTTTCTTTCAAATAATTCAGGCTTAAAATCAGTAATCCTAAGTTGAAAATTTTTGAGCTTGGGCCAATAGTTATAAAGGGTTTCCAAATTGACGGAACCTGTGAGATATGATTGGTGAATTCTATTCGCGTTTCTTCAGTGGGAAAACTCCACCATATGAAGTCCAATACACACATCCCAATGATACAAACGATCCCAATTAAGGTTAAAGGAATTCCGATCAAGCTATAGATTTTTTTAGGAAAAGTCACCGTTTGGGGAATCAGCAAAGTTACGCCGACCAATAAAAACCAATGGGCAAAATCGATGGGCTCCTGATTATATACAAAATCATTGCCCTTGGCCAATAATAATTGACCTATTAAAAAGAAAATAAGCCCGAATAGAAAGAGTAATCTATTTGTTAGGCCAGGTTTTGGATTCATATTTTCAATCACAAACTCTTTATTTTTAATTTGGAAAACTCAGTAAATAAAACCAAGCCATTAAATTTAGCGTTTTTTGCCTATTTGCTATAAATGGTGACGCTACATGTTTTTATTTATTCCGTAACAAATACATTTTTCAAGGTCAGGAAATTCTTTTAGTTTTGGATGATTGAATTCTCCAATTTTATTCATTCCGATTTTTTTCATGACGTTTTCTGATTTAGAATTCTTCACGGTACAAATAGCGATTATTTTATCTAAATTCAGTTTGTTGAATCCAAAGTCAATACATTTTTTAGCGCCTTCTGTTGCAAAACCTTTGCCCCAAGCACTTTTTTTCAGCCGCCAACCAATGTCAACTGCAGGGGTGAAATCGGTTTTGTAATCTTGAAATACCAGACCAATAAACCCGATTAATTCTCCGCTCTCTAAAATTTCTGTTGCGAAATACGTGTGGTTGTGTTTTTTGTAATGAAGTCTTAGTTTTTCGAATAATGCCTTGTTCTCCTTTTTTGCCAAGGTTTTTGGGAAATGCTCCATTACTTCAACATCAGAATTCATTATCTCCAATTCTTTCAAATCGTTTTCCTCCCAATTGCGAAATCCAAGTCTTTCAGATTTAAATAGGTATTCTTTTTCCAATTTAAGTGGGATTTATGTCAAATGTCCGGTACAAGATAATAGCCATTGCTTAAAAGTAGGGATTTCTAATTGGGAAATCCATAGTACTGGATTATAGGTATTGGGAATAAAAATTGCCGCACCTCCCAAGCGAAACGAACACATGAATACCATATATGAAATAGATACGGCATGAACTAAATTGCTTTTAGCTTATGTTGTGACATCGTTTTGTCTCGATGCCCGGTTAAAACTGAAAGTCAATAGGTACGCTAGAGGCAATTTGGTTGAGCAGGCCATTGTAACACATTTCCTTTTTGGGTAGGAGCGTGTAGCTCATAGCAACAAAAGTCAGCTTAGCTAAATGTTGCAACAGCTAAGCTTAGCAACCCCTTCTTCCAAATGAAACTACCAGCTCCTGGGCCACTTTTTCGCCTTTAGAATTTTCGGCCGGTTTCCATTTCCCTGGTGTTTTGGTGATGAGTTCGATCATTCTGTTATTTATTGAAATATAGCCCGAAGCTCCATCCAGTTTAAGTTTAGCATTTTCAATGGTCCCTTTTTTGGTCACCGTAAAAAGTAGCTCGAAAGGTGGTAGTTCGTCCATTTGATAGCCGGCCCTGGCTTCTTTACTATTTTCTTTGAGATATTCCATAAGCGCATCCGTACCACCTTCATATAGCGCATCCTTACCACCATCATATTCTGTTTGCTTTTTGAGGACAACCGTAAAGTACGGCGCCCAATCACTATTTTCCAATTGCATCGGGCCAACAAAGATTTTCTGATTAGTTTCCTCAGTTATTGGTGCAATGCTAGCAGTATCCTCACTAACCGATGTACCTGCCTGATCTGTCTCAGAATCGTACCAGTCCATAACACCAAAAGAGGTTAAACTAAAGGCTGCGAGTGTTACGTAAAAAAATAAAATTTTCTTATTCATATCTGATAGATTTAGTGATTGATTTCTATCAAATTTAACGAGGATACCCCCTTCAATAGGTATATCAAGTGTAAAATGATGTAAATTTTGTGTAAAACAACTTAAACTTTCGCAGATATAAATAGTTTTGTAGCATGTGCCCAAGACTGTTTAAAATAGCTTCGTTCACTTTTGTCTGCATATTGCTGTTCATTTCAAAGGGTAATGCACAATCTAGGCAAGACGAAAGACATATAGAAGTGTCATTGCGGATGATCGGACATCAAGTCCTTCTCAGTTCAGGTGATAGTATCTCTCGAATATTACCTATCAAAAAGGAAGATGATCGGTATAGAATTCAATTCGAATCTGAATTTGAATTCTTCCCGGATGAACTGGTCAATACAATTAATCAAGTTGTCAAAGAAACGAGTTTGTCAACCAGCTATATCGTGGAGGTGGAGAAATGTGAAACCGGTGAAGTGGTCTATGGTTATGAAATGAACGATTTGGAACAAACGGACATAATCCCCTGCAAATTAAGAGTTCAACCCAAATCCTGTTTTAGTCTTTTATTCACCTTGATGGGTACAAGTGAACCAAAAGAATCATTGCATGACGTTACTCAAGGTCTTTCTAACGGATCGCCTCCTAAAGCAGGTAAAGTAACTTATTCAATAATATCTATACTGCTTATTTTTATGCTTGGTGCCTTTGTTTTTCTGAGGTGGAGAAGGCGTAATACTATTGTTGATTCGAATTTGATCTCCTTAGGTGAATACCAGTTTGACAAAAGAAATACAGAGCTATTATTTGAAAATCAAAGAACTGAGCTTACTGGAAAAGAAGCAGATCTGCTCCTTTTGCTTTACAATGCTGTCAACACAAGTGTTGAACGAGAGGTTATTCTAAATAAAGTCTGGGGAGACGAAGGCGATTATGTTGGCAGGACCTTGGATGTTTTCATATCGAAATTGCGCAAGAAATTCGAAGCTGATCCAAAGGTGAAAATTGTAAACATTCGTGGGGTCGGGTATAAGCTTGTTATAGGTGTTTAGATTTATCTGGGTAAAATAAGGGTTGATTTCCGTTTAGTAAATCTGTAAGCAATGAATTATCCGTGTCTTAGCATACAGTTCTTTAATCCCATTGCTTAGTTAATTCTGCCATTCCTTTTTCTATTCCGGCAAGATATTTTCCATTTTTGAATTGAGGAATTATAGTTGAATCAATGACTTTTTTGCATATTTCGTCGGTCAATATTTTTTCTGTCCCCAATCCCGTCGAAATACTAATTTCCTGTAGATTTTTACTAAATAATATCAAAAGTCCATTGTTCGTTTCAGCTTTTCCAATTCCCCATTCGTTCGCTAAATCCGTCGAGTATTTTTGAATATCAATATATGGCTCAATACTGCTTACAGATACAATTGCGATTTCTCGTGTAGTTTCTTGTTCATAGCTGGAAATTATTTCAGTCAGTTTTAAGATTTGACCTTCACTAAATACTTTTTCATAATCTGAAACAGAACCAATAGGAAAAGGAAAATCCCCAATACTGTCTAAAACGAGTTCATTTAATCTATTGCCGGAATTTTCTTTTTCATATTCAGACCGGTTTTTATAGGATTCGTAAGCAGCTAGAGGTACACCAATATAATTTGGCAGAAGGTAGGAAACGAAAAAATAGATTATGCCAATCGACCCAATTATTAGTAATGCTTTTTTCTTCATTTAGGTATTGCTTACAACGTCTAAGACCAAAGTTAGCTAATTGCACAGATTTCCGTTTAGTAAATCTATCGCAATAAATTATAGATGTTGTTATTCAATTTTCACACTTGGGGCAGCTGTTACATAGTTTAGCGATTGTAAAAATTTATCTGCTTCGCCAACAGTTTTCTTGTAATGTTCTAAATTCTTGTAATTAAAGAACCCATGACCTTGACGCTTATATAACAGTAGCTCACATCTGCTCCCGACTTTTTCCATTACTTTATTATAATATTCTGCGTTTTCAACAGGAATCAGCACATCAATTGTTCCAAGGAAGAAAATTGTGGGAGGGGCTCCTTTTTTGATATTATGAAGGAGTGAAAAGCTCTTGTAGTACTCAATTAATGATCGGAATCATATTTAATATTACAAGTTTTACAAGTATAGGAATCTTGTTGTATGCGGATGCCTTCGATATTACTTTCTACAATTTTATTGATAAAGTTATTATAAGTCTCATCACGCTTATCGTTTTTACTACCTTTCATAAACTCGTAAAATTCACCTTCCCATTCCTGTTTTCCCCAGCAATTTGGGCAAACCCCTTCAGGTGCCTCACCGGTTTTTTCGTTGTTCATTTTTTTTCCAAAGTAGCTTTTAATAGATTCTAATATCGACATAGTTTTAGTTCGTTATGATAAAATTTTTGTTGACTTGATTTGAAAACTTATCTCTTATAAATATCAATTTAGGATTTATATACTTTTTACAAAACGGTTTTTCAGGATTTTTTTGATGATAATTCTGAATAGCTTCACTTGAGGCTTTAAATTCCGAAAATGGATACACTTTTGTTACCAGTTGATGGTCAAATTCATATTGAAACTTTTGCAATATGTTTTTAGCCTCTTGCGATTGTTCCTTGGAAAATGTATAAATGGCCGAACGATATTTTTCTCTCATTGAGTGCTCTGAAGTACTCTTGTGCGTGTGCAAATGAACTTCAATCAGGATTTGAAGTGTAATGACTTCATCATTGAATAAAACAATTACAGCTTCAGAAAACGAGCCATGTTCACCATATGATGCTACATAACCTTGTTCTACATTTACAACACCTATTAAAGATTGAAAAACAGCTTCGGTACACCAATGACAACCTCCACCAAATGCTATTTTTGTTAATTCTCTCATTCTTATTCTAGTAATTCTTCTTTTACTGCTTGCAATTCTAAATTGGTGCATGTTCTTCCTACATATCGTGAGTGAACACCAATTCGTAATTAGTTTTAATAGTTTAATTCCAAATTAATTGTTTTCGCTCTTGCCAATACTTTGTTGTATCAATTTTGAAATTCTTAAGCATAGCTATATCATCTTCAGATAAAACAGCAGTATTCGCTTTTAGGTTCGATTCTAAATGCACAATATTTGACGCACCACTTAAAACCATATTTTTGGCTATTGTTTGTTCGCAAAACTTAAGAGCTATAACATCAACACCAACATTGTGGTTTTTTGCTAATTCTTCTAAAACATTATATAGCTTTAGATAGTGATCATAACTGGTATTTCTAAAAAGTCTTCCATTGGCTAAAGCCTCTTTAATGATTATCCTTTTATTTTGCCCAATCAGTTCTTTTGAAATTGCATTTAAACTTTGATCAAGTATATTATAAGTTACCTGAAAAGCATCAAATAATTGTTCTTGATTTACTGAAACATCCAGCGCTTTTTTAATCACTTCTGTCTGGTTTTCTCCAGTGACAGTAATACCAATTTCTATTTGATGTTCATTTTTTAAAAATGCCATTCGCTCTAAAATGGCCCTATTTTCAAGAACACCGGTTTCTAATGTTGCAGAATGTATTTGATACACTTTTAGGTTGGGTAAAAATGCTCTTGAAATTTGCCATTGCTCATTTAGCTTTTCTAAGCTATGCTCTTTTATTTCGTGAACTTTAGCATTTGAATTAAAATTTGCAACATAGGTATATCCCCATTTTGTTGCTATTTGAATACTCGAATCGTTTTTAGTATTTAACCATTCCAATAGTAGATTTTCTGCCAAACCATAACCTGGAGCTGTATCAAAATATCTAACACCTAATTCATAAGCTCTTTCTAAAACAGAGAAACTTTGCGCTCTAAAAGACTTTAGATTCATTTCAGAAGGCTCTAGGCGTACGTTTATATATTGTGGTCTACCTAAAGCAGCAGTTCCTAATCCTATGGCCATATTATTCTTTTATGAATGGAATAGCGCCTTGTGCTAGCTTCAGTCGTGTCCATAAATTCATATTAATAATTATAGCTGCTATTTCTGCAATTTCTTTTTCATTAAAATGGTCTGTTAATGCATCGTGATATTTCTGAAAGTCTTTTAATTTACCATCTGTTAACACATCGCAATATGCTAGTGTCACTTTTTCAACTTCGTTAAATAATTCACTATTATACCAAGATGAAATATTATCGGTTTTTGCTTCAGAAATTCCGGCGTCCCGTGAAGCCTTTGCATGCAAAATGACACAATATGCACAGTCGTTTTTTTGGGCTACGCGTAAACGTAATAGTTGCGCCAATTGTTTGTCTATTGCTAAGTCTGCTGTATAACCAACTGCTTTAGCCATATTTTTAGCTAAATCATGAAAAGGTGTTATGTCTGGATTGAATCGTATATTTTTAAATTTTACTTCGCTCATATTAAATCTATGTTTTTTAAAAAATGGATTACTTTTTCTTTTGGCATTTCGCAAGGTTTTAATAATTCATTGTTAGACGTTAAATAATAGTTTAAGCTTACAAAGTCGTTACCCTGTAGTTCGCTTCCATAGATTTTAAATGATTTGCCATTATTAAAAACTTCTTTAGTAATTCCATATTTCTTGTTGTTATAAATAGCTTCTGAATAGCCTATAGGTAATTTTTGAATTTGTTTTAAAATCATTTGCTTCATTTTTTCAATAACTAAAAAAGTGAAATGTAAATTTTTAGCATGCCACCTCCGCTAGCAGTGGGCGAGTAGAGGCGTGCATGGTAGAACTTTTGCGTCTAAGACCATAATTTGCTAATTGTACAGATTTCCGTTTAGGAAATCTGCCCGCAATGGATAATAGGTATTGTTAGCACCTTTTATTTCTTTTCGAATTTTAAATTGGTTACTCTTCCCGCATCAAATTCAAAACTTGTTATTATTCCATTCCGCCTGTTGAATCGAATTGAGAATCGACCTCCACTAAAACTATCTTTGTCATAAACGGACAATTCTTGAGGAGCATAATTTGCAATTTGAATATTTAGTTTTTCTTCTTCAAGAGATAAAATATAATTCACATCTAATTCTTCGCTATAATATCTCCCGATATAATCTTCGAAGTTTAAATTTGAAAAATCTATCTTTTCTTTTCTATCAGAACTGCTTTCATCTACTTTTTGAATTTTCTTCTCTGCGGTTTTTTCTTCTACAAATTTATTTTTTAGTAGAATATCTGTTATTTGAAAAGATTTACGAGTTGGATTTGCATCTCCTCTGTTGGCCAGAATGATTACAGAAAAATTCTCATCCGGGAATCGCATTAATTGTGCTCGATATCCTGCAAGTGAACCTCCATGACTAACCGTTTTTAATCCTTTATAATTTCCGTTATTTAAGGCAAAAGCATAGCCACTACTTTCTCCATTATTTAAAAAACCTTCCTCGTGCATTTTATTAATAATGCTTTGCCCTCCTTTTCCAAGCTTATTGTTATAAAAATTCTGATCCCATAAAAACAAGTCTTCTATACTTGAATAAACTCCACCAGAACCAACTAGGTCAAATCTCATAATCAAATTATTAAATCCATCTTCATTACTTTTCTTCTCATAACTAAAAACTCGATTTTTAATTATGTCTGTATTGTCATCATAAAAAAGAGAATTTTTCATTCCTAAAGGCTGGAAAATATTTTTATGTGCAAAATCTTTTAAGGATTGACCTGCGGCTTTTTCAACTATCATTGCGAGCATGAAATAACAAGAATTGCTATATAAATATTTCTCGCCAGGTGTAAAATTCAGCTCTTTCTGTTTTTTTATAAGTTCATAGACTTCATCTTCATCGGTATTGTCGAGATAGTTTCTTCCCTTTAAATACATCAAGGTTAAATAGTCTCTAACACCACTAGTATGATGAATAAAATTTCTAATAGTTAGGGTAGAATCATATTCGGGGAAATCAGGTAAATACTTTTGAATTTTATCATCAAGGTTTAACTTCCCTTGCTCCTCAAGAAGTAAAATACTAAATGTTACAAACTGTTTAGAGACAGAGCCAATATAAAAAACAGATGCCGGTGTTATTTGTATATCGTGTTCCAAGTCAGCAATTCCATATCCTTTAGTGTAGATTAGTTTTCCATCCTGAACAATTCCTATTGCGCAACCAGGTACATTGGGCTTATTCCAATCTAAAAAGAGGTAGTCTATTGCCTGACTCTGTTTTAATTGACCAAATGAACATATTGTAAAAAGTAGAAATAAAAATAATAGAGATTGCTTTTTCATTGTTCTGTATTTTTTAATTGGTGCGCGTCTCGGCTATGATTAGTGCGACATCATAAATATACACAGACCTTGGGGTAAAGACCGAAGTCCGTATTAATTATAGGCATTGTTATGCACAGGCTTTTACGCAATCTTTGGCCGTTTTCTACTTCATCCAAACAGGTGTTGTGTCCGATTCGTGATTTCCGCCAATTATGTCTTTGTACAATTCCGGTCTTCTAGCGTTTTTATATCTCCAACCACCGGACAGTTTGATTTTTTCTTTTGTGATTTTTGAAATCGTAATATCGTCGTCAAATGACTTTACTTCAGATAAAATTTCTCCAAATGGGTCGATTATCATCGAATTGCCATTTTTCAGATGTTCTCCGTCATAACCAATTGGGTTTGTAAATGCGTAGTAAACTCCATTGTCATAAGCCCTTGCAGGCAGCCAACGCATTAACCAACGCCTACCTTTCGGGCCGTCAAATTCCATTCGCAACGAAACAGGGTCATTTAAGCGGTTTTGCCAATACTTGTCTGCTACATAATCTCGATGTGGCATTGCCGATGGTGTACAACCTGTAACGTGGGGCGCGAAAATTAATTCCGCTCCCAAAAGGCTTGTCGCTCTTACATTTTCTATTACATTGTTGTCATAACAAATTAAAATTCCGCATTTCCAGCCAAGCAGGTCGAATACGCAATACTCATTTCCAGCCGACATATGTTTACTGATAAAGGGATGGATTTTTCGGTACTTTGCGACCACTCCATCTCCCGTAACGCAGATATACGTATTGTATATTTTCCCATCATATTTTTCGACTAGACCTGCCAAAATCGGTATGCCCAATTCTTTGGAAATTGCAATTAATTCCTGCGTACTTTTCCCATTTGGCACTTCCTCCGCCAATTCCGTTATCTGTTCTAGAGTCAAGTCCTTGGTAAAAGTATAGGCGGTAATAGACATTTCGTGAAAACTGATTAAGTCCGCTGCATTGGATTTTGCTTTTTCCGCAAGTTTGCGTATTATCGATAGGTTGTATATTTTATCTCCGTCTTTTGGTTGAAATTGGGCAACTGAAATGTTCATATTTTGATTGAAGTTGAATTTTTTCGATGCTTGTGCATAACCGTTCGGTTATGATAAATAGCGGAAAATGTCCACCGGACTTTTCTGTCGTATCATAAAGTTAGTGAATAAGAGAAGATTTCCGTTTAGGAAATCCGCCCACAATGGATTATAGATATTCTTACTCGATTTTTACAATTGGTTTAACCGATAAATAGTTTAATGATTGTAAAAATTTATCTGCTTCGCCAACAGTTTTCTTATAATGTTCTATATCCCTGTAATTAAAGAACCCATGTCCTTGACCCTCATATAAAAGTAGTTCACATCTGCTCCCAACTTTCTCCATTACTTCATTATAATATGCTGCAGTTTCAACAGGGATCAGTGCATCATTTGTTCCTAGGAAGAAAATGGTGGGAGGAGCTCCTTTTTTGATATTATGAAGTGGCGAAAAGTTCTTGTAGGCGTTCCCGATTCTTTCATAACCATAACCACCAGGTCCGTTATCTATAACTGGGTTAAAAAGCACCATTGCATTTGGTATGCAGCTTATGCTTAAATCATCGGTGTCTTCATTATAACCCTCAATCAATGCGGTCGCAGCAGCCAGATGCCCTCCGGCAGAGCCGCCAGAAGCTATAATTTTTGTTGGGTCAATACTAAATTTTGACGCATTCTTTCTAATGAACCTAATAGCGGATTTGGCATCTTTAAGTGATTCAAAGGGTGTGGTCTTATGCTTCGTTGCCGTACGGTAATCAACGAGAAAACAAATAATCCCACGTTTGGAAAAATACTTTGCATGGTTCAAAAAATGAGATCTATCACCACCTTTCCAGCCGCCTCCAAAAAAGAAAACCATTGCAGAATATTCTTTGGATGTCTCAATCTGTTCGGGCGAATAGACTTCCAAGAATAGTTTGGTGGAATCGACTTGTTTGTATAGGAGTTCTCTTTGTGCAGTACAAACGATACTACTCAAAATAAAGCATACTAAGATGATTTGTCGTATGGAATGCATTGTTGATTTCTTAATTGTCTCTAGCGTTTCGCTTAGATTCAACCCACTGGTTAAAAATAAGGATTTATAATTAGGAATTCCCTGCTTGCCTCTGGCAGCCGCCGCAATGGATTTATAGGTATTGTTGTGTGTAATTATTTATTAAACCCTACAGGACTATTCCCTTTTCCATTATTTATTAATTGTTTTTTCAAATTTTCGAATTCATCAAGGGTAATTATTTCTCGGTCTTTTAGCCAGGATAAATTCATTAATTGAGGTTCAGTTGGTAAATCAAAATCTAGAGTTCCATATTTTGATTTAAGGTATGTAGTTATTCTGATTGTTAACTCGCTTAAAAACTCATCAAACTGTTTTTGATTTGGTTTCGCTTTCAAAATTTCAATATACCCGTTGTTCATGGTTGGAATTAATACAAGGTTTTTGGATTTAACATAGGTAATCATTGCACTAAACAACGTAACCATAAAAAGGAAAAGCCCAACACCAAACCATCCATCATCCTTATAGTTATCTGGGTTAAAAAGATTTATCGTGAAAAACCCACCAAATATTATTGTGATTATCAACATTATATTGTCAGTTTGTTTTTGATAAACTAGCTTAGAGGTGTCGATTTCTTCATAAGAAATATTCAGTTCTTCTGAGCTTGTTAAGTCGGATGACTTAATATTTAATTCTCCTTTATTCATTGTGAATTCTCTACGTAGGAAGAGTTTTCTTTGAAATAGAGTCATATTCTTTTTTTTAATTACACACAACGGTCTCGGCTATGAGTAGTTGCGTGGTTTAGCGGTTAACTTTGCAAGTACACACCGAACTGAAAAGCCGCGAGAGCAAGCAATTACTTATAGCCATTGTTGTAGATATTTTTTATTTTTTTAAATCTTTATACATAATATATGTGTCTACCAAACCTAGTTTAGAGTGTCTAAATCCTTTAGGCGTGGTTCCAATTATTTCAAATCCATATTTTTTCCATAATTCAACTGCTCCTTTATTCGTACTTACTACAATATTGAATTGAATTCCCTCAAATCTATTTTCCCTTGCTATTTTAATAGATTGTTCACAAAGTTTTTTTCCAATTCCTTTTCCGTGAGAATTTGGATTCACCATATAACTGCAATTTGCAATATGATTTCCTAAATCAATTTGGTTAGGTTTGATAATATATGTTCCGAGTATTTGTCCATTTTCTTCAATTACATAGGTTTCCATATAATCCGCAAACCAATGTTTTTTTAAGTCCGCTTTTGGTGTATTCGGTTTGAATACATAGGTGTCTCCAGTTTCAATCACTTTTGAGAATATTTCCCAAACTTTATCAATATCAGTTTCTGTTGCTTTTCTAATGTTCAATTTGCTCGTTTCTTAAATTACCTCCAACAATTGTATAAACGTAGCATGGTACGTTTATTTCTATTTTACGAATACTATAAATTTCCTATAAATACTATTAGAAAACAAGTAGAAAATGATAAACTAAAAAATTAACCGTTTATTGGTGATGGGTTTAAATAAGGAAGGTTTTGGAATGTTTTTAATTGCTTTAATTAAGAACAATCTCATCAACAAACAACCAACTTTTTCCGCCAGGGTTGGGGTGCCAAGAAGGGTTCTTTAATTGACTTTTTACCTCTACGCGTACATATTTGGCTTGGGTAGGGGGTATGTGCACATCAAAAAAACGAAAACGGGTCAAGGTATTTATTTTTTCGGTCCCCACTTTGTGTCTTTTTACCAATTTAAAATCAGTACCATTAGTAGAGGTCCATACATTAAAACCGGTAGGATAGAAAATCCATTTTTCAGGTGAAGAGAGTGTCCCAACTGAGACTGTGGAGATGGTTTCTTTTTTGCCAAGCTCTACGGTAGCGGTAATATGGCGCCCTTCAAACCCCAACCAATTACCATCTACAAAATTGGTGCTACCACGTTTTAAATCATTCAAAGTAGCTGCCCCGTGGCCTTTATAGCGCTCATTTGGTGATTTGTTTAGTGCTATTCCTGCATAGTCATATTTAAACCGTTTAAAATCGCTTTCGCTAAGCTTGCTGGGTTTGTAGTCTTCAGCAACGGTAACCGCTTTCAGTAAAGTAGATTCGGTTATTAAAATGGGTTGGGTGTATTTGGTTGCCTTAGCATCTGGTTCAGAACCGTCTAGGGTAAAATGAATATCAACATCATCAAAAGCATAATCCAACTCAATCTGCAGACTATCTTTAAAAAAGTCTTTATCGGCAATAATGATTGGTGGCTCTAGCCTTGTTGGTTTAAAGAGTTCACTGTCTACCTGTCCCTCCACTACTGTCTTAGGGTGCGCACTGGTATATTTTGCAATGGCCTTCGAGGTCACATTGGTGCCAAATAAATAGAGGTTGGTTAAATTGGGCAATGCATTCAACTTTGTTAGACTTTCGTCATTTACCGCATTGCCATATAGGTTTAGTGATTCCAAATAGTCCAACTCAGCAATTTTATCTACCGTCAGGTCAGTGATACCTGTACGCTGTAACTGCAATTTTGTTAGGTGCTTAAAGCTGGGTAAGACCGCTGCCAAAGTATCATTGAAATTGGTGTTTCCAAGATTTAGTTCTACAATGTTCTTGGCATATTTTTTTAATATTTTAAAATCCTGTTTGGTCAAATCTTTACGACCATACAAACTCACTTCTACCAGCGGGTTGTCTTCAGCCAAAGTAGATGCCGAGATATTTGAATTGTTCAATGCCAATAACCAATCGTAGGAAACGGGTTCAACCTCCTTGGCAATCAAGGCACGTGGTGAATTATCAACTTCGAGGCTTTTCAATATTTTTTGGAGTTCTTCGGACTTATCCATGGGCCCCGCAACACAATCAAAACAGTTATTGTTGGTCATCCACCATTCAATGAGTTGTAATTCTTCTGCCGTGGGTTGTATTTTTCCTTTAGGCGGCATATGGTCCTCATGCTCCAAGGGTAAACGTAAATGCATTAGCATTAAAGAAGGTTCGGTTTTGGAGACTGAGTCGAGAATACTTCCAGAATCCCCACCTGCCAATAGATTGGTTTGGTTGTTCATCAATAAACCACCTTTTACCTTTGAGGGGTTATGACAACTCACACATTTTGCATTGAATATTGGTTGAACAATATCAGTATAGACCAAGGCCTCATCCACATTTTCAATAATCACTTTTTCTTCCTTGTTATCCGCAAAAAGGTAATCTTCACCATGGGTCATACTACCACCATAATGCCCTGTAATACTTAAAAGTATCAAGGTGATAATGAAAACGGGGAAATAGGTTTTACCCGCTAAATGGTTTGTGCTTTTTTTCAAGACATACAACAGCCCAGTAAAAACAGTAAAAGCGACCGCTAGCCATCGGTGGCGAAAAAGCAAGGTTTCATCATAACTGCCATCTTCTCCCAATAACCAGCCAGAACCCAATGATACCAACGAAGAAATAAACCCAATGAGTAAAACAACAAGCACTATGTCTTTGGCAGTCTCAGACGGTTTCTTTTTATACAGTAGCTCTAAAATGAAGCCGATGGCGAGAATCCCGATGGGTAAATGTACCAGCAAAGGGTGTAAATGTCCTATTTGAATGGTTTGTGCGATCATTTATTCAAGAATGATTTCGTCTATAAAAAGCCAAGGTAACGTACCTTTTCCTTGGTGCCATTGTGGTATTTCTTCGAGTGACTTAATAACAATGGTCAGTTTTTGATAATTAGCTGGGGTTATGGGTACAGGAATCATTTGTAATTGGTTGGCCTGTGTTTTGTTGGCATCATCCAACTGTGTAGCGCCGATTTCTTTATCGTTGGCAAAAACGCTCACTTTTTGCGGGGAGAAAATCCACCCATCTTGATTCACTAAAGTGCTCAGTCCTATTTTTGACAGTTGTATCTCTTTTTGAAGGTCTATAGATACTTTTACCTCCTTTTCTTGAAAGCCCAGCCATTGGTCACTTCCCCTAAATTGCATGGTGCCTTTTTGCATATCTACCAAACCGGAAGCACCATTGCCTTTATAATTGGTATTCGCTTCTGTCGAAAGACCTACAAGGGCATTTGAAACATTATATTTTATTTGGGTAGAATGTACTTCGCTTGTGCCACTTTCCAGATAATCTTTATGAAATGCCTTGGCCTTTATGACCATTGATTCCCCAATTTGAAAAGGGGCCGTGTAGAGTGTACTATTCTTATCAACAGCATTGCCATCGGTGGAATATCTGATTTCGACATTTGGTAATCCCAAAGCCATTTGCACTTGGGCCGATTTTTTAAAGATGGATGAATCCAATTCGATAGTGGGAGCAGCTAGTTGGAATGTGCCACTTTGCGACAGGGGTTTTGGTTCAGGCGCACACGACTGAATCAATACCAATAAGATTATGAGGGAAGTCCATTTCATAATTACACCCTGAACAATTTTATAGGATATGTTTTCCCAGAATTCCATTGTGCGACATATAGGTTTTCATCATCATCAACACACACATCATGCGGATGGTGAAAAATCTTGGCTGTTTGGTGCATATGTTCCAAGGTGCCGTCAACATAATTTGGTGTACTTCCACCAGGTGCAGAAATTAATTTGTTATCCTTGTCCAGCACAGAAACGAAACCAGTATTTTCACTACCATCGCCAGACCAAATCGTGGCCAAATACACATTGGTACCATGTATTACAGGCCTACAGATATAAGCGCCCGGTAAATCTGAGCTTTCAATGAACTTACCATCCATGGTAAATCTTTTGAGTTTGTTCTGCTGTCTAGCCGTAATCAACAGGGTTGGGTCGGATGGGTTTCGGGTATCAATACAGATACCGTGTGCATTGTTGAATTTTTCATCTTCCTCACCTTTACCACCAAAGGTGTTCAATAATTCCCCTTTGGCGTTATAATGCATGATGAATTGCTCACCGTAACCATCGGCTATATATACATCGCCATTTGCTGCAATCGCAGTCTCGGTTGGCACGTACAGTTCTTTTTTATCATACTTACCCGATTCTTTTGGATAGGTAAATACCTGTATTACCTTGCCATCAATGGTCGTTTTAATGACCTCATGTCTGGCATTGTCCGAAATGTAAAGTACATCTTCGCCATTTTCAACATTTAATGTGAGTCCATGGGCACCGGGATAATCGGTTCCCCAGACTTCAATCAATTTTCCCGATTTGTCATATACAATGACATTGTTTTTGGTGTGATTGGTCAAAAGAATGATGCGTCCTTTGGAATCCTGAACCATTTCATGGCAGTCATTCACTGGGTAGAAATTTGAATTCAACGCTCCCCAATTCATATCTATTTTATATTGATGTGAATTATGACCAATGATTACATCTTTAAAAGGTGCCATGGCATTTAAAATGGGCATTCCGGCAAGGAGCCCTCCGGAGGCTAAGGAAGTATTTTGGATAAAGTTTCTTCGATTCATTGGTCTTGTTTTAAGTAAGGATGTCTTTTATCACATGCCCTTCAACATCTGTCAATCTAAAGCGTCTTCCTTGATATTTATACGTTAGTTTTTCATGGTTTATACCAAGCTGATGCAAAAGCGTAGCCTGAAAATCATGTACATGAACTGGGTTTCTCGTAATATTATAACCAAAATCATCAGTTTCGCCATAAACAATGCCCGGTTTTATTCCGCCGCCGGCCATCCACATACTAAAGCATCTTGGATGGTGGTCGCGACCATAATTGGTATCGGTCAAAACACCTTGTGAATAATTGGTACGACCAAATTCGCCGCCCCAGATAACCAAAGTATCTTCGAGCATTCCACGTTGTTTTAAATCGGCGATCAATGCAGCTGAGGCTTGATCAGTATCTTTTGCCTGCCGCTCAATGGCACCGGGAAGGTTGTCATGTTGGTCCCAGCCCATATGGTACAACTGAATAAAACGAACGTCCTGTTCTGCCAATCTTCTAGCCAATAAACAGTTTGCTGCATAAGTACCGGGAATTTTGGCATCGGCACCGTACATTTTGTAAATATAATCTGGCTCTTTATCTGTATTTATTACATCAGGGACCGAAGTCTGCATACGATACGCCATTTCATATTGCGCGATTCTGCTCTGTATTTCGGGGTCACCACTTTCTTGAAAATGTTTGTCGTTCAACTCGGCGATTTGATCCAGCATATCGCGTTTGCTTTTCTTTGAAATACCATCTGGGTCATTCAGATAAAGTACAGGGTCTTTTGCAGCCCTGAATTGAACGCCTTGGTGCAATGAATGTAAAAAACCATTGCCCCAAAGTCGGGTATATAAAGGTTGACCGTTTGGCCTACCCGTACCCCGTGATAACAATACCGTAAATGCCGGAAGGTTTTCGTTTTCGCTGCCTAAACCATAGCTCAACCAAGAGCCAATACTGGGTCTTCCCGGTTGCTGAGAACCTGTTTGGAAGAAAGTCACAGCCGGATCATGGTTAATGGCCTCAGTGTACATTGAGTTGATGACGCAAATATCATCGGCCATTTTAGCCGTGTAGGGCAATATGTCGCTGATCCATGTGCCATTCTTGCCATGCTGTTGAAAACCAAATTGTGATCCCACCAGTGGGAATTTATCTTGACCGGAGGTCATGCCTGTTAATCGTTGCCCATTTCTTATGGATTCTGGCAGATCTTCACCACGTCTTTTGTTCAATAGTGGTTTGTAATCAAACAATTCCAATTGGGATGGGCCTCCACTTTGAAATAGATAGATTACCCTTTTTATTTTAGCTGGGTGATGTAGGGAGTTCAATATACCGTTAACTCCTGCAGGTCCACCATCAGCTGTTAAGATGCCATTTTCACTTTTTCTGAAAAAGTTGGTTCCCAAGAGAGAAGCTAAAGCAACACCACCAACACCCAGGGCGGTTTTACCTAAAAATGATCTACGGTTTAGAATCAAAGACCGTTCTTCAAGAATTTTCTTCTCACTCATAATTATCCTCTGGTTATGGTTTCGTCCAAGTTTAGAATAGTGTGGGCCGTTAAGGCCAAGGCGCCCCATTCCTCTTTGGCAATATTCTCCTCTGTTTTATAATTTCCGATAGCGAGGTATTCCTCAACTTGTATTTCTTTATTTTTTATGCTTTCCAATGTTTGCTTATAGTATGTGCTCAGCATGTTTTTTTCGTTTTCATCAGGTAATCTGGAGGTTGCTTTTTGAAAGATTGAGGTAATTTGGGCTTCCAGATCGTTTCCTTTTTTCAATTCTTTTAATGCCAATACCCTTGAAGCTTCAATAAGTTGAGGGTCGTTCAATAAGACCAAAGCCTGAAGTGGCGTATTGGTCTGTTGTCTTGTTACCGAGCATAGGTCACGTGAAGAGGCATCAAATGTCATCATACTTGGCGGAGGTACGGTTCGTTTCCAAAAAGTATACAGGCTTTTACGATAAATGTCATTGCCCTCGCTCAATACATAGGTTGCGGTCGTACCACCACCACCTCCTGTGGTTTCTTCCCAGATACCTTCGGGTTGATATGGTTTAACACTTGGCCCACCTATTTCCTTGTTCAGAAGTCCACTTATTTGCAGCGCCTGATCGCGAATGGTCTCTGCAGACAACCTCAATCGTGAGGCACGGGCCAGATATCTATTTTCTGGATCTATCTCTAGATCGATTTCAGAAATCTCTGAGCTTTGCTGATAGGTAGCAGAGCTTGCTATGTATTTCAACATTTTTTTAATATCCCATTGTTCCTCTATTAATTTAAGGGCAAGAAAATCGAGTAACTCAGGATGTGAAGGTAAGGCACCTTGATTGCCAAAATCAAAGGCAGAAGCAACAAGCCCGACCCCGAACATACGTTGCCAAAGTCTATTTATGGTTACCCTTGCGGTTAACGGATTGTCTTTATGGAACAACCATTTGGCCAATCCCAATCTGTTTCTAGGAAATTCTTTGGGAAATGGCATAATTGAACTGGGGGTATTCGGATAAACCTCATCTGTGGGTTGGTCATATACGCCACGGTTCAAAATAAAAGCAGGTCTTGGGGTTTTCATTTCTTCCATGACCATGAGTTTGATCTCCTTTTTATCATTTTCATCAAAATTGATAAATTGAAGCACCCCATTTTTCTCTTTCTCGGTTATGGTCATAAAAGGCTTGGGGATAACCCCCGCACCTCCGGCTACAAAACCATCTTCATCTAAATTGTTGAAAAAACTAAAGAGTTCAAAATGTTCTTTTTGACTGATTGGGTCGTATTTATGGTCATGACAACGTGCACATTCAAAGGTGAGACCCAAGAATGCGGTACCGAAGGTATTGGTACGGTCCTCAACATATTCTACCCGGTATTCTTCGGGAATTACTCCACCTTCAAAAGTGATTTTGTGGTTTCTATTGAATCCCGTTGCAAGTATTTGTTCTTCAGTAGGGTTGGGTAAAAGATCACCCGCCAATTGATAGGTGATGAACTTATCATATGGCATGTTTTCATTAAAAGCATGAATTACCCAATCGCGCCACGGCCACATTAAACGCTCAAAATCATCTTGGTAACCATGGGTGTCTGCATACCGTGCAATATCCATCCATTCCGTGGCCATGTGCTCGGCATAATCATCGGTGTTCAAGAATGTATCAATTACTTTTTCAAAGGCCTCCGGGGCATCATCGGCAACAAATGCGTGTATCTGTTCTTCGCTAGGTGGAAGTCCGGTCAGGTCAAATGACAGCCGTCGGATCAATTTTTCTTTAGAAGTTTTTTCGGAATGGTTAAGACCAATTTCCTGTTGTTTATGAACAATAAAATTATCAATCTCGTTGTTTCCCCATTTGTCTTTTGGACTGTCTGGGATTTCTTGTTTGCTGGGCGGAATATAGGCCCAATGGTCTTTGAATTCGGCTCCTTGCTCAATCCATTTGGTTAAAAGTTTTTTCTCATAGTCATTCAACTCCAAGTTTGATTCTGGTGGTGGCATCATCAAATTAGGGTCATCAGTATAAATGCGGTTCACCAATTCACTTTTTTCAACATCGCCGGGAACAATGGCAAAATGATCCTGCTCTTTTCCTAAGGCAATAAATGCATCTTCCGCAGTATTGAGTGATAGTCCGCCTTCAATTGCATTTTTGTCGGGCCCATGACATTTAAAACATCTATCTGAAATAATAGGTTTAACATGAAAGGTGAAATCAACCTTTTCGGGTATTTTTTTTTGGGCAACTGCTGAAGTACCTTGGGTGGTTTTTGGATTATTCTCGCAAGAGGAAACCAGCAGGGCGAAAACAAAACCCAATACAACCTTTACATAATTATTTGTAGAAAAATTCATAGCGTATGCACAGCAATTTATAAATGATGATGATTGATGAATAAAGACAAAAAGGTATTCTAACTGTATTAAAGTCCTAACAATAGCATGGAGTAGCAATTAAATTCGACTAATAACCAATCTAGTGGGCTGAATATTAGTGTTTAACTCGCCAATTGGTCAAGCGGAATTTTTAATACAAAAAACCTTTAGGAAATGGAGTTATTCAATATCTTACTTTTTACATCATTGAGGTAACTTCTACCAATCGTGTACCTGGTGTTGTCTATCTCAACGCTATTACCCTCAACAACCTGTACTTTATCAATGGAAATTGTGAATGATCTGTGTATCCTGATGAATTGATCTGATGGTAATTCGTCGGTAAAGCTAGTGAGCGTTTTGTGAATTATATATTTACCTGTGGTGGTTTTAATTCGGATATAATCTTTAAGGCTTTCGACCACTATGATTTCATCCAAATAGATTTTTTGCAACTTCTTTTTGTCAACTTTTACAAATATACTTGGGTGATCATGTGGGCCATTTCTATCATTCGAATGGTTCATCTGCTTCAATTTCATGATTCTGTTCACAGCTTTCATGAATCTTGGAAAGGGAATAGGTTTAACCAAATAGTCGATAACCTCAAGATCATAACTCTCCAGGGCAAATTCTTCATGGGCAGTGGTAATAACCACCATAGGCGCATCTTGCAGGGTTTTTAAGAATTCCAACCCATCCAAAATTGGCATATGAATATCAAGAAATATGATATCAATTTCATTCTCTTGCAAGAATGAATAGGCATCCACCGCGTTGGAAAATGAATTTACAAGCTCTAATTCCTTGATTTGTTGAATGTAGTTCTTTAGCACGTTTATTGCCAATGGTTCATCGTCAATAATTATCACTTTCAATTCCATTATACTTTTAGTTTTAATTCAACATGAAATTTTTTATCCAATTCCGAAATTTTAAGGTCATACTCATTTTTACCATAACCCAATTCGAGTCTTTTCTTTACATTGGAAAGCCCAATACCCCCAATTTTTTTTTCAGATTTTTCTTTTTTTCTTTTCTCAGGTACCGTATTCGAGACATTAAAATACAGAAAATCTTCTTTAACACTGATATCAACATCAATATGCATTTTACCAATATTTTTGCTGGCCCCATGTTTGAAGCAGTTTTCAATAAGAGGAATCAGCAACATTGGCGCTATTTTTTTATTCTCTAAATCGCCAGAAATCTGCATATTCACCTCTAACGAATCATCAAAGCGTATACGCTCAAGGTCAATATAGTTCTGAATACAGTCTATTTCATTTTTCAGGTTTTGTTTTGGCTTTTTTGTGGCATATAAAAGATACCGCATAAGCTCAGAAAGTTTTAAGACCACTTCCGGTGCTTTATCTGACTTTTCAAGCGTTAATGAATAAATATTGTTGAGTGTATTGAAGAAAAAATGTGGAGAAACCTGAGACCTTAAAAATTTAAGTTCGGTTGTCAATTGTCGTTTTTCAAGGTTATGAAACTTATTGTTTTCTTGTAACCAGTCCGCAGTTATTTTAATGGCCGTAACAAACGAGACCACATATAGCTCACCCAGCATTGTGGTGATAGCATAATTTAAGGTAAGGGTATTAACAATTTCATCGGCCTCGGGCATTACATTGGTACTAATAAAATAATAGGTGAGGTTGAATTTTACCAAAAGCATAACCCCAAGTGATATAAAGATTAAAAGGGCATAGGTGAAGTATTTTTTTTGAAATACGAATTTGGGCATTAAGTAATACACATTGAAATAGGAGAGGGCAATATGAATTGGAAAACCAATGAGATTGGTCTTTAAAGAATATATTAAATCATCATGAACGCTTCCCCATCTGAGTGCGTTGAATGCAAAATAAATAAGCCAAAAAACAATGTGGTGTTTATATGATATTTCATATCCTTTTGGTTCGTCACCACTTAATATATCATCTAATCTTTCATTTATCCGCATCTGTTCCTGCTAATGATTTTATTGCTTTTATTGACGTTTGGCATTGGTGTATAGTTGTTGGTCTAAAATTGTTTTTGATACGACCTAAAGTATAAATATTTAATATGCCCAATAAAAAAGTGAAGATACTTATTTTAGTTTAATCACCTTTATGCAGTGTTTACAATCCAATCAGTTAAATTGACCTTTAAAACCCTTTAAAACCCTTTAAATGCCAATCTCCCGAGTTTTTTTATTAATTACTGTTTTGCTGTTTTTATCATGTAAAAACGAGAAGGGCAATGATGATACAAATGCCCTTGTGACATATGTTGACCCATTTATCGGTACAGGAGGTCATGGTCATACATATCCAGGTGCAACTTCGCCTTTTGGCCGCGTTCAACCTAGCCCGGACAACGGTACACCAGGTTGGGATTGGTGTTCTGGTTACCATGTTAGTGATTCTGTTATATCAGGTTTTGCACAGCTGCATTTAAGTGGGACGGGAATAGGTGATTTGGCTGATGTTCTTTTGATGCCCACCAATAAAAAAGTGGATTTGACTTTATTTGGGAAAAGTAAGGATTCTTTACCCTACGGGTCAAAATTTTCACATGAAAGCGAAAAAGCGATCCCTGGTTATTATGCGGTGAAATTGGATGACTCGAATATTGATGTTGAACTTACTGCCAATGACTATGTTGCCTATCACAAGTATACTTACAATACTGCTGAAACACCTTCTTTTATTGTTGATTTAGGCTATGCTGTGAATTGGGATAAACCATTGGAAACAAGCCTGAAAGTCGTTGGTGACAACAAAATTGTTGGCCATAGAAATAGTACGGGCTGGGCGAAAAACCAGAAAGTATTCTTTGTTATTGAGACATCTTCGCCAATCATTGATTCTAATTTTGTTGCCGACGGAGCGGAAATGAAATCTAAAGATGGAGCAAAAGGAATAAAAACTGGAGGACAGTTTTTCTTTAAAAAAGAAATAAGTCAGGTTGAGGTTAAAATATCGGTTTCTTCGGTAAGTATTGAAAATGCTGGGTTGAACATGGAAGCCAGAGGAGGTTCTGGTTTTGATACCGTTACCGCTTCTACAAAAAACGAATGGGAAGAGGTACTTTCAAAAATACGGGTCGAGACTCCAATTGATTCATTGAAGACCATTTTTTATACGGCCTTATATCATACCCAGATTGCACCTACAATTTATAATGACAAGAACGGGGAGTTTAGAATGCAGAATGACAGTATTGCCATTGCAAAAGACTTTGCTCAGTACTCATCACTCTCTCTTTGGGATGTTTTTAGGGCGGAAACGCCATTATTGAGCATTATGGAGCCAAATCGTATTGACGATATAGTAAAATCGATGCTCGCTTATTACGACGAAAGCGGTTTAATACCAATTTGGGTTTTATCCGGTAACGAAACAGGTACTATGCCTGGTTTTCATGGTGTGTCCGTGATAGCAGAAGCAATATTGAAAGGACATCAGGGTTTCGATATTGAAAAAGCTTATGAGGCTATGAAAGTCACTATGATGGATGATAGTAGAGGTCTCGAGGCCTATAAAAAGCATGGATACATTCCCTATGACGTAATGGATCAGTCTGTTTCAATTAGTTTGGAATATGCTTATAACGATTGGTGTGTTGGCCAAGTGGCCAAGAAATTGGGTAAGGAAGAGGATTATCAATATTTTGACAAGAGATCCAAAGCCTATCAAAATTTTTATGATGTTGCTTCGGGTTTTTTGAGAGGAAAATCCTCTGATGGCAAAACTTTTCACGAACCATTTGACCCTAAATCATCAAACCATATAGAGGATACTGATTATACCGAAGGTAATGCCTGGCAACACAGCTGGTATGTTCTGCATGATGTTGAAGGGCTTATAAACCTTCACGGAAGAAAGGAATCTTTTACACGAATGGTAGAACAGCTCTTTACAGAAAGCTCGGATTTGAGCGGGCATAATGTATCTCCTGACATTTCTGGGTTAATAGGCCAATATGCACATGGTAATGAACCAAGTCATCATATTGCCTATATGTTGAACAAAGCAGATGCTCCTTGGCGTACGCAATACTGGGCAAGGGAAATCATGAACACCCAATACAGTACCCAACCTGATGGTTTAAGTGGTAACGAGGATTGTGGTCAAATGTCGGCTTGGTATGTAATGAGTGCATTGGGCATTTATCCCATGAACCCGGGATCGGGCGAATATGAAATTGGAAGTCCAATTTTTGAAAAGGCTACCGTTCAGCTTGAAGGGGAGAAAACATTTGAAATTTTAGCACCTAATACCTCTGCAGAGAACATCTATGTACAATCAGTAAAATTAAATAGCACAATACTAAATAGAACTTTCATCCTTCACGATGAAATTATGGCCGGTGGCACTTTGGAGTTCGAAATGGGACCAATGCCAAATAGGTCATGGGGAATTTCCGCAGATTCAGAATAAAGATTTATGAACATAATAGACATATCAATAATTGCCATTTACATAATTCTCACCCTAGGAGTCGGTATTTGGGTATCCAAAAAGGCCTCAAAGGGATTGGAATCCTACTTTTTGGGAGATAATGGCATTAAATGGTACTACCTAGGGTTAAGTAATGGGTCGGGAATGTTCGATGTATCTGGTACCGCATGGATGGTAGGTATTCTTTTTCTATATGGGGTAAAGAGTTTTATGTTCATGTGGCTATGGCCAATTTTCAATCAGATTTTTGTTATGATGTTTTTGGCCATGTGGATTCGACGGTCAAATATTATGACAGGCTCTGAGTGGATTTTAACCCGTTTCGGAAATGATAAGGCAGGAAGGGCGTCCCATTTAATTGTTGCTGTTTTCGCCATTGTTTCAGCTATTGGTTTCATAGCATATTTTTTCGAAGGCGTGGGTAAGTTCATGACAATTATACTTCCGTGGGACTTTTCTTTGTTTTTAGGAGAATCTTTATTACTTAGTTCCGAACAGTCCTATGCCTTGATCATAATAATCCTAACAACAATTTATACGATTAAAGGAGGAATGTTTTCAGTGGTAGCTACTGAAGTTCTACAATATATTATTATGGTCATTGCGGGCATATTGGTGGCTGGCTACGCCTTTTTTGCAATTAGTGATGTTGAGATTACCAATGTTATAACCGAAGAGTGGAGAAATATCTTTTTTGGTTGGGAATTGGGAACACATTGGGACGAGAAATATCAAGCATTTAATAATTTGATTGATTCTGAGGGATACAAAATGTTCGGGGCCTTTATCGGAATGTCACTTTTCAAAGGATTTTTTGCAAGTATTGCAGGACCTACGCCAAGTTTTGATATGCAGCGTATTCTATCCACAAAGACTGTGAAAGAGGCAGCATATATGAGTGGTTTTACCAATTTGGTATTGTTTATTCCTAGGTATTTATTAATAGCGGGTATTGTTGTAATAGCCTTAGTGGTATTAAGTCCGGGAATGATTGCTAACCCTTCTTTGGCCGGTGGCGATTTGGAAATATTGTTGCCGCAGGTGATTAATTTTCATGTGCCCGTAGGAATCAAAGGTTTATTGTTGGCAGGCCTCTTGGCAGCTTTTATGTCCACGTTCTCGGCTTTTGTTAATGCAGGCCCGGCGTATATTGTAAACGATATTTATAAAAAATACTTTAAGCCTTCAGCATCAGATAAGCATTATATTAAGGCAAGTCATATTGCATCCTTCGCAGTTGTAGGACTTGGTGTATTTATGGGTTTTTTCGCAGAATCAATTAATTCGTTGACGCTTTGGATTACCAGTGCACTTTTCGGTGGTTATGTTGCCGCCAATTTCTTGAAATGGATATGGTGGCGTTTTAATGGATGGGGATACTTTTGGGGCATGCTCGCTGGTTTGATCATAGCCACATTACAGTTTGTTTTAGATCATAATAAGGGAAGTTTTTCTGAAGACACTTGGCTGAATGAGCTATCGCATTTACACGCTATTTATTTGTTTCCGATTATTTTCGGCTTCTCTTTGTTGGGTTCTTTCTTAGGCACCTATTTGAGCAAACCAACGGATATGAACGTGTTGAAGTCATTTTATAAAAATGTACATCCTTGGGGTTGGTGGAAACCGGTTTTGCATGCACTTAAAGAAGATGGAGTTGCAATAAAAAGGAATAATGAATTTTGGATGGATATGTTGAATTGCGGGATAGGAATTGTTTGGCAGTCCAGTATGATTGTGCTTCCAATTTATTTTATGATACGTGATTATCCTAAAACGTGGATTGCTTTGGCGGTATTTGCCCTAACATCAATTATTTTGAAGTATACTTGGTTAGATAAAGTGAGGAAAATCCCGAATTAACAGAATTAAGAATTAATAGTAAAGAATGAAATTACCTTGGCAAGATAGACCTGATAATTGTGATGATGTGCTTTGGCGTTTTTCAGAAAACCCAATCATAAATAGAAACGATATACCATCATCGAACAGTATTTTTAATAGTGCTGTTGTACCATATAAAGATGGGTATGCAGGAGTTTTTAGATGTGATAACAAAGCAGTGCAAATGAATATTTTTGCGGGCTTTAGTAAAGATGCAATCCATTGGGAAATCAATCACGAACCCATTGTAATGCAAGAGGGAAATACCCCAATGATCGAGTCCGATTATAAATATGACCCACGTGTGGTTTTTATTGAAGATCGGTATTGGATTACTTGGTGTAACGGCTGTCATGGTCCAACCATTGGTATCGCTTATACTTTTGATTTTAAGGAGTTTTTTCAGTGTGAGAACGCCTTTTTGCCCTTCAATAGAAATGGGGTTTTATTCCCTTCAAAAATTGGCGGAAGATACGCTATGCTAAGTAGACCCAGTGATAATGGTCATACACCTTTTGGAGATATTTATGTGAGTTTTAGTCCAGATATGAAATACTGGGGTGAACATAGATGTGTAATGAAAGTCACTCCTTTCGAGGAAAGTGCATGGCAAAGTTGCAAAATCGGTGCCGGTACGGTTCCGTTTATGACCGACGAGGGTTGGTTAATGTTCTATCATGGGGTAATAAATACATGTAACGGATTTAGATACTCAATAGGGTCTGCCATTCTTGATGCAAATGAACCTGATAAGGTTAAATACAGAACACAACCTTATCTTTTAGCACCTACAGAACTATATGAGCAAGTAGGTGATGTTCCTAACGTAGTATTTCCGTGTGCAGCACTACATTCTTTAGAAGAAGATAAAGTGGCAGTATATTATGGTGCGGCCGATACGGCAGTAGCAATGGCATTCGGACGTATTTCTGAAATTATAGAATTCACAAAGAAAAATAGCATTTAAGAGGTCATGAATAAGTTTTTAGACAATAAGAAAATAGTGAGTCTCATTCTCTTTTTACTGTATATAGGATGTGTTTGGGTGGCTGCCCAAGAAGTACCTAGGTCACATATTGTTTATAAATCCATTGATGAAATCAGTATAGATGGTTTAGGTAATGAAGCTTCATGGCAAAAAGCCCCTTGGAGCGATACTTTTATTGATATTGAGGGAAAAAAAGAACCAACCTATAAGACCCAAATGAAAATGCTCTGGGATGATACCTGTCTGTATTTCTTTGCTAAAATGGAAGAACCACATGTTTGGGGAACTCTAAAGAAAAGGGACACTGTAATATTCTATAATAATGATTTTGAGATTTTTATTGATCCCGATGGAGATTCTCACAATTATATGGAGTTTGAAATGAATGCCTTGAACACAGTTTGGGATTTATTTTTGACCAAACCCTATCGCAATCATGGAAAAGTGTTGGACAGCTGGGATATTCAAGGTATAAAAACTGCTGTCAATATTGATGGTACTTTAAACAATTCAAGTGATAAGGATAAAGGGTGGAGTGTTGAGATAGCTATTCCATGGGAAGTGCTAAAAGAGGCAAACACGCATAACAACATTCCGGTAAAAGAATTTTGGCGATTCGGTTTTTCAAGGGTGAACTGGGAATATGATTTAAATGATGGAAGGTACTCTAGAAAGAAGAATAAAGACGGAAAATACCATCATGAATACAATTGGGTATGGTCACCACAATGGGTCATAAATATGCACGAACCTGAAAAATGGGGGTATATATATTTTTCAGATAAAGAATCTGGAGAGAATGATGCTTTCGAGATTCCGAAAGGAGAATATGTGAAGTGGCACATGTACAGTTTGTATAGAAAATTGCTTCAGGCCAAGGAAGATTTTAGAAGTGTGAAAAATAAAGTCATCGGAATCTCTAAAACGATTCATGGAGAGATCATCAAGGTTAACTTCGAATCCCATTCTTCAGGTTGGAATTTGTCTACAATAGATCCTTTTACCAGAAAAAAACTGATCATCAAGGAAGATGGAAAATTTATAAGCACAAACAAATGAGGCTCACAATAGGAATTTTACTGATCTTTCTGATTGGTTGCAAACAAGAAAAGGTAGTAGAAAAGAATAGGAGCGCCGATGAAGTTTCATTAGTGGAATATGTGAATCCTTTAATGGGTACCGATTCTGATTTTAGTCTATCAAACGGAAATACGTATCCAGCAATAGCCACCCCGTGGGGTATGAATTTCTGGACGCCAATGACCTCAAAAATGGGTGATGGGTGGACGTATAAATACCATGACAAAAAGATCAGGGGAATAAAACAGACGCATCAACCCAGCCCGTGGATCAATGATTACGCTGCTTTTTCGTTGATGGCAGTTACCGGGGATTTAAAGTTTCAGGAAGATGAGCGGGAATCTTATTTTTCACACAAAGCCGAAACAGTTCGTCCAGATTACTACAGCGTGTACTTGGCTGATTATGACGTAGTAGCAGAGGTTGCGCCCACAGAAAGGGCAGCACACTTTAAATTTACATTTCCTGAAGATCAATCGTACATTCTTCTAGATGGTTTTTTCAAAGGCTCGATGGTCAAGATCATTCCAGAGGAAAGAAAAATTATTGGCTATTGCCGTAATAATAACGGAGGCGTTCCAGAGAATTTCCATAATTATTTCGTGGCCGAGTTTGATGTCGATTTTGAGTTGACGCATACTTGGGGTGATGAATGGAAATTAGTTGAAAATTCTAAAGAAAATGAGGGTGATCATGTTGGGGCCATTGTCGGTTTTAAAACAAAAAGGGGGCAACAGGTAAATGTCAAGGTAGCTTCATCTTTTATTAGTCCAGGGCAGGCACAATTAAATCTTGATAGAGAAATTGGCGAGGATACTTTTAAGGCAACCCAGGAGAAAGCGAAAAATGCTTGGCAGAAGGAATTGAGTAAAATTCAGATTGAAGATGATAACATAGATCATATTAGAACTTTCTATTCCTGTTTGTATCGCGTATTGTTATTCCCTCGTAAGATGTATGAGTTGGATCAGGCGAACGAAATTGTTCATTACAGTCCGTATAACGGTGAAGTTTTGCCAGGGTATATGTTTACGGATAATGGATTTTGGGACACTTTTAGGGCAGTTTTTCCATTTTTTAATTTGATGTATCCAGAGCAAAATGGCCATATAATGGAAGGCTTGGCCAATACCTATAAAGAATCAGGATGGTTGCCAGAATGGGCAAGTCCGGGGCACCGGGATTGTATGATCGGATCAAACTCATCACCCATTATTGCCGATGCCTTCTTAAAAGGAATTGATTTGGGTGATACAGAGGTATTGTTGGAGGCTATGGTCAAAAACGCTACAACATCGAACAATAGACCTTTGTCAAACGGTAATGTAATACGCTCTGTTGGTCGAGAGGGAGTCGACTATTACAATAAGTTAGGTTATGTTCCTTACGATGTAGGCATCAATGAAAATGCCGCGAGAACATTGGAATATGCATATGCCGATTTTACGATTGGTCAGATGGCAACCAAGTTGGGGAAAACTGAATTGGCCAATACGTTTTACAAACGCTCGATGAACTACAAAAACCTGTTTGATCCGTCAACAAAATGGATGCGTGGCAAAAATGAAGATGGGACTTTTCAAAGTCCATTCAATCCTTTAAAATGGGGAGATGCCTTTACCGAAGGAAACAGTATTCATTATACATGGTCTGTATTTCACGATATTAACGGCTTAATGGATTTAATGGGTGGAAAAAAAGAATTTGAGAACCAGTTGGATGCCGTTTTTGATATGCCACCAGATTTTGATCATTCGTATTATGGGTTTACGATTCATGAAATTCGTGAAATGCAGATTATGAACATGGGTAATTATGCTCACGGTAATCAACCTATACAGCACATGATCTATTTGTACAATTATGCAAATGCTTCTTATAAAGCCCAGGAAAAAATAAGAACCGTTTTGACCAAATTATATGCCGCTACACCTGATGGGTATTGTGGTGATGAGGACAATGGGCAAACATCAGCTTGGTATGTGTTTAGTTCCCTTGGTTTTTATCCAGTTACACCGGGTGTTGATGAGTATGTGATAGGTAGCCCATTATTTAAAAAGGCCAGTATTTATTTGGAAAATGGCAATCGTTTTGAAATTTCTGCACCAGAAAATTCCGGAAAGAACTTTTATATACAATCTGCAAGTTTAAATGGTGCTGAGTATGACAAATCCTATTTAAAATACGAGGATATTCAAAAAGGTGGAAAATTACAATTCAATATGGATAATCAACCCAATAAAAACTGGGCAAATGAAGATAGTTCGGTTCCATATTCCTTAAGTAATAAATTGAATTAAGATGGGAAAATATAGTTTGTTGTTTTGTTTTAGCCTTTTCATGTTTGGTGTTGCAATGGCGCAAACGAATGAAAATAATCAGCGACTGGATTGGTTCGAAGATGCAAAATTGGGTGTATTTATCCATTGGGGATATTATGGGGTGAACGGCATTACAGAATCTTGGTCTCTTTATCATAAGCGGATAGCCTATGATGATTATATGGCACAGGGTAAAAAGTTTACAGCCGCCAACTATGACCCAAACAAATGGGCACAATTATTTAAAAAAATAGGAGCTGATTACGTTGTGATGACAACCAAGCATCATGATGGAGTGGCCTTGTGGGATACAAAATTGAGCCATCTGAATGTGTTGGACAAAACTCCCGCAAAACGCGATCTTGTTGCACCTTATGTTGATGCATTGAGGGCAAACGGACTTAAAGTGGGATTATATTATTCTTTGTGCGATTGGTCACATCCTGATTATGATGTTGTTTTTCCCAGACCGAATACAAAGAAGAATTATCCGCAAAAAGGGCAAAAAAAGATGGATGCCTGGGAGCGGTTTGTCTTGTTCAACCAAGGGCAGATGAGGGAGTTGAGTTCTCAATTCAACCCGGATTTGTATTGGTTTGATGGAGATTGGGAAAAGTCTGCGGAACAATGGCGTTCTAAAGCGTTAAAAGATTCATTGTTAAAGTGGAATCCAAACGTAATCGTAAATTCGAGATTGAATCAATATGGGGATTATAAAACCCCAGAACAAGGTGTTCCAGTTGTTAGACCAGAGGGCCCTTGGGAGTTTTGCATGACCATGAACGACAATTGGGGGTATTATCCATCAGACACCAATTATAAGCCCATTTCGCAAATCGTGAGAACATTTGTTGAGGTAATTTCAAAAGGTGGGAATATGCTTCTTAATATTGGTCCAAAACCGGATGGCACCATTGCCGCGGAGCAACTGGAGCGCTTAGAAACTTTGGGTACATGGATAAATAAACATAAGACTGCTGTTAAAGAAACCACAGCTGGACTACCGTATGGTCATTTTTTTGGGCCTACTTTGCTTTCCAAGGATAAAAAGAAAATATACCTCTGCTTGTTCGATGAGCCAAAGAACTTCATTCAATTAAAGGGAATTCAGAATAAAGTAACCGGTATCAAAGTTCTTGGTTCAGATGAGGAATTGACATCGGTTAGAAATGGAGGCGCAGCCTGGAACAACATCCCAGGAATCCTTAGAATATCTCTCCCAAAAAATGAGAACTTGGACAAATACGTAACAATCGTTGAGGTTTCCCTTGAAGATGAATTGGTATTGTACAGAGGCCATGGCAATGCAGTAGAATTGAATAATTAACCAAGAGCACAAAAAATTCCTATCGATTTTTTTATCCTTTAGTTTATTACAAATGAAAATGATTAGACTTTTCAAATTAGTATGGTTACTGACATTTTGTTTATCTGCAGGGGCAATAAGTGGACAAGAACAAGATGGATTTAGGTCAATTTCTGTTTTTGAGAATGTTCCCGTAAATTTTAATGGTGAAACCGGAGATACAATATCCTTAAAACGATTACAAAGTGGTCGCTTGGTTTTGAAGAAAGTAACGCTGCCTGTTTTTGAAAAGGGGACCGATGTTTCTTTAAAATTACAATTAAGGTCCAATGGTGATCCATGGGATAAATCAGGATCTTGTTTTGTAGTGACCGATCCTGAACAAATTGACATCTTGGATGTAGCTTTGGGAAAAGAAATATTCCCTGAAACATCAGGAATCAATGGGGATTATCTAGGTGTTTTACGAACGGATTCATATTTTCCACCAGTGGAACTATTACGTTTTATGACACCATTTGGCGTTGGCCATTTTAGTGATGAACAAAAAAATCCAAGAGTTAAATACAATAGACCCGTCTATGTGCCAAAATGGGAAAAGGAAGTGGTCTGGGAAAAAGACATCTCTGAACTTGAGTCATTGGTCACAGGAACTTTTTACATTGGTGTTTGGATAGATACTTGGACAGCGGAAGGTTATATCATAGATCTTTCTTTAGAATATTCAGGAAGAACAAGACCTAAGTTAAAAGTAGTGCCACTGGTAAATACTATATATTATGTAGCTGGTCAAAAAATACCTGATCTGTTTGCAAAGTCTACCCTGAATCTAGATTTTTCAATTAACGACAGCTATAAAAATGTTGATTTATACGTTACCACAACCGGCCATGGGGGGCATAGTGGTGGGGATGAATTTATTCAACTGCCTAATCGGGTCGTTTTTGATAATAACAAAATATTGGATACTATTCCTTGGCGTGATGATTGCGCATCTTTTAGGAGGTTCAATCCATCTTCGGGAGTTTGGACCAAGAAGGATACGGCTTTTGCTTATAACAAAAACCATGAAAAGGAATATAGGGAAATAGAGGAGCGCTTGGCCTCTTCAGATTTATCCAGATCAAATTGGTGCCCAGGTTCATTGGTAAACCCATATAAAGTAAGTCTTGGGGATTTGGCAAAGGGCAATCACAAACTTGTCGTAAAAATTCCCGCAACTTCAAATGAAGGCGATCAGCTCAACCATTGGTTGGTATCTGCATATTTGACGTATGAGGAGTAAGGATTTAATTTTGGAGCGGAAACTCTGTTTTTAAATGGATTGGCTAAATAAAATACAATATGCGGAATAAATTGATTTTTCTTTTTTGTTTGACAACTTCACTGGTAATGGGTCAATATCAACCCGTTGACTATGTAAATCCGTTTATTGGTACTTCAAATTTTGGCACAACAAACCCAGGGCCAATTGCTGTGCGTGGTATGGCCAATGTATCTCCTTTTAATGTTGCTGGTCCACAGAATTTACCATTAGAGAAAGATAGCCGATGGTTGTCTACCCCTTATGTTCATGAAAATAAATTTTTAACGGGGTTTAGCCATGTGAATTTGAGCGGTGTTGGGTGTCCAGAATTAGGGGTTATTCTAGCAATGCCAATTACTGGGGAGCTAGAGACCGATTATTTGAAATATGGCAGTACCTATTCCAATGAAGAGAGTAAGGTTGGGTATTATTCGACCACACTGGATAAATATGATATAAAAGTTGAAGCGACTGCAACGACTAGGGTAGGGGTCAGTAAGTATTCATTTCCTAAAGGCTATTCAAATATATTGCTCAATTTAGGTTTAGGACTTACCAATGAACAGGGAGCAAGTGTAAAAGTGGTTTCCTCTACCGAAATAGAAGGAGTTCGCTCGGTAGGTTCATTTTGTTATTATAAGCCAGAAGAAGCATACCCAGTTTATTTCGTGGCTCGTTTTTCAGAACCTGCCGCTGAATTTGGGGTATGGAAAAGACCAACAAAATATAAAGGTGAAGAGGCACAATGGATGGGATATAATGGAAAAACCCGAATCATGAAAGGCTATACCAAAGAAGTTGTTGGGGACAGTATTGGGGCTTATATGCATTACAATTTTGATAAACCTACACAAGTTGAAATGAAAGTGGGAGTTTCTTATGTGAGTCTTGAAAACGCACGTGAAAATCTAGAAAAAGAAACTTCTGACAAGTCTTTTGAGGAGTTGTTGCAAGAAGCACAAGATGAATGGAACACCTATCTTTCAAGAATTGAGGTTGAAGGTGGTAGCGAGGATGATAAGACAATTTTTTACACTGCATTATATCATACATTGATACACCCAAGTACGTTGAACGATGTAAACGGAGACTATCCTAAAATGAAGACGCGTGAAACCTTGAAAACCAAAGGAACACGATACACCGTGTTTTCACTATGGGATACATACAGAAATCTGCATCAACTAATGAGTTTGGTATACCCAAAGCAACAATCGAATATGGTGAAGAGTATGTTGCAGATCTATGATGAAAGTGGATGGTTGCCAAAATGGGAATTGAATGCAACCGAGACAACTACAATGGTTGGTGATCCAGCAGGTATCATCATTGCCGATACCTATTTAAAAGGAATTAGGGATTTTGATGTCGAAAAGGCTTATGAGGCAATGGTTAAAAGTGCCGACCAATTGAAGGACAACCCTCTTCGGCCGGGGATTGATGATTATATTACAAAAGGGTATTTAACAACAAAAACTACTAAAAGTGGGTCTGTATCAACAACACAAGAATACAATATAACAGATTATGCCATAGCACAACTTGCTTGGGAAATGGGGTATAAAAAAGATTACAAGCGATTTTCGAAAAGGTCTATTTCATACCGTAATTTATTTGATAAGGAGTTTAATCTGCTAAGGCCCAAAAACGATGATGACAGTTGGTTAACCCCTTATAACCCTGAATCGGGAGCCAATTTTGAGAAGAACCTAGGTTTTATTGAGGGGAATGCTTGGCAATATACCTTTATGGTCACTCATGATGTGAAGGGACTTATACGATTAATGGGCGGACAAAAGAATTTTGCACAACGATTGCAAGATGTTTTTGATAAGAACCAATTTGATATGGCAAACGAGCCCGATATTGCCTATCCATACTTATTCAATTATGTAAAAGGGGAAGAGTATCGAACACAGAAAATGGTTCGCGATCTATTAAAAAAACACTTCAAAAACAGTCCTGATGGCATTCCTGGCAACGACGATACAGGTACGATGTCTTCGTGGGCCGTATTATCAATGATGGGGATTTATCCCGTTAATCCATCTGAAGCATCTTATGCGATTACGAAACCTAAATTCGATAAAATCACAATGCATCTAGATGACGAATACTACAATGGAAAAACCTTGGAAATCAAAACGAAAAGGGAATCTAACAAAGAAGCTATAAGAAATATCATGATTGATGGTAAAGCTCATAAAGGGTATTTTATTGAGCATCAAAAATTGGTAAAGGCATCAGTAATTACCATTGATTAAAAGTTGATGTTTGTTCTTTAAATGAGTTTCCATTTTGGTAAACAACTTGAAGTTTGTTGTTTATACTTTCGCAAGTGCCCTCGGTCTAATAGATATAGATAATCCTCATTAAAATGAGTAAGTTTTATATTTAAAACCCGTTCTCATGAAAATCGTCAAAATTCTAGGATTCCTTTTTTTGGGAATCGCACTCGTTTCATTCACTTTTAATCTTGACTTTGATAAAACCGTTGAGGAAAGTACTACCGTGGTAATGGCTTACTATGTGCCTGAAAAAGAGTATGCACCTGAAAAACTTCCCTTGGGGCAATTGACTCATATTATTTTTTCATTTACCAATGTTATTGATGGTGAAATGAAATTTCGGCATGAAGAAAATGGTGGGAAATTAAAGCAGTTGGTTGCGCAACGTAAAAGTCATCCAGATTTAAAAGTAATGATAGCCTGTGGAGGTTGGGGTGCAGATGGTTTCTCTGATATGGCGCACACAGCAGAAAATAGAAAAAAGTTTGTTGAAAGTGTTGTTGCATTTAATGCCAAGTATGAACTCGACGGTTTGGATATGGATTGGGAATATCCTGCCATTCCTGCTGCAGGTACTGGAGCACGACCAGAAGACAAAGAGAATTTCACGCTGTTGATGAAAGAACTGCGAGAAGGGTTGAATACCTTAAAAAGGGTACAGACCTTGACTTTTGCATCAGCTGGTTGGGAACGGTATTATAAGAATGTCGAAATCAATGAGGTGATGAAACATGTTGATTATATGAATGTGATGACCTATGATCAGATTGGTTCAACATCTCCGTTTACAGGCCATCATACAGCACTAGGATTAATTAAACTGGAACATATTCAAGGTACTCCTGCTTGGGATTTTTTGGAAAGTAGAAAGGAAGAAATGAAAAAACGAGGCTATACTTTTAAACCACGGTCTGTAAAGAGTATAGTTGATTTTTGCATAGGACAAGGTGTTGATCCCAAACAGATTGTTATAGGGTCAGCGTTTTATGGCAGAGCATGGAAAGGTGTTCCGCCTAAAGACAACGGGTTGTATCAAGAAAATTCAGGTTCCCATATTGGATGGAGTGGCTATAGCCAAATTCGAAAGGAGTTTGAAGTCAATAAGAATTATAAAAGATACTGGGATCCCGTTGCGGAAGCACCTTATTTGTATAGTGCAAAAGACAGTATTTTCATTAGTTATGACGATACCGTTTCGGTTCGTTTGAAAACAGAATATGCTCTAAAAAAGAAATTAGGAGGTATAATGTTTTGGCAATTGGGAAACGATACCAAAGAAGTGAACAGTCTTTTAAAATCTATGTACGATGCCTCTGTGAAAGGTCTATAAATATCTAAACTACCATCATGAAAATTAATTTAATAATCGCTTTTGTTGCTGTTGTAATCTTAAATACTTCTTGTTCTGATTCCTCGATAAACCTTGTTGAAAATGGTGTGTCGGACTATGAAATTGTTTTTAAGGGCGATGCTACGAAGGAAGTTTATAAATCTGCTGAGGTATTACAAGCTTATCTAGAAAAAATTAGTGGTGCTCGGCTAGATATTGTTGATGAGAGTTCTCAAACTGTTAAAAACAAAATATACATCGGCAATATCAATGATGAGGAATTAGGGGTTCATCAATTAAAAATCACCACCTCAGATGAAAATCTGATTATTTCTGGAGGCTCAGATAAGGCAATCAATAATGCAGTTTATGTTTTTTTGGAAAATTATTTAGGGTGCAAATGGTACTCACCTACAGTTGAAAAAATTCCAGAGTCTAATTCTGTTTCAATACCGTTAACTATCAATTATTCATTTACTCCAGAAATCACAACCAGAACGGTTCATTCAAGGTTGTTTTATGAAAACCATGATTATGCCGATAAGCAGAAAGTTACGTATGAAGCATTTCCCAAATACGTTCCCAAAGCTCGGGTACATACATTCCACCGATTTGTTCCAGAAGAAAAATTCTATAAATCCAATCCTGAGTTTTATGCCTGGCGAGGCGAAAAACGTTTGCCAACCCAATTGTGTTTAACCAATGAAACTGTATTGAGCATTGTAAAGGATTCTGTTAAGGCGATGTTTGAAAGAAACCCTGAAGCTTCGGTCATATCTGTGAGTCAAGATGATAACCAACAATACTGTTTATGTGATTCCTGTAGTGCCATAGACAAAGCGGAAGGAAGTCCTGCGGGCACCATGATCCATTTCGTGAACAAGGTAGCTGAGGCATTTCCAGATAAAATCATTTCAACCTTGGCCTATCAGCATACAAGGAAGCCGTGTAAAACGCAACCTGCTGAAAATGTGTTGATAACACTTTGTTCTATTGAATGTGACCGTAGTGGTCCCATAGAGGATAAATGCGCTGATTTTTCTGAAGACTTAAAAGGTTGGGGGAAATTAACCGATAATATTCGCATTTGGGACTATACCACCCAATTCACGAATTTTTTAGCGCCCTTTCCAAACATCCACACACTTAAACCCAATATTGAATTATTTAAGAACAATGGCGCCCAGTGGATTTTTGAACAGCATAGTAATAATCCCAGTGAATTGTTTGAATTACGTTCTTATATCACTGCAAAACTCTTGTGGGATCCTACATTAGAATTGAATGGGTTAGTGACTGAGTTTACGAACGGTTATTACGAAGAGGCAGGTGATTTTATAAAACAATATGTTGATTTAGTGCACACAAAAATAAAAGCTGATCCAGAGTTTTTCCTCTTTTTATATGGTGATCCATCACAAGCATTTGATTCATTTTTATCAGCCGAATTACTATCAGAATACTCTATTTTGTTTGATAAGGCGGAAAAGGCTATAAATGATAGTCCGGAAGTTTTAAAAAGAGTGAAAAGAGCGCGATTAGGTATTGACTATGCAGTGCTTGAAGCTTCTAGAAAAGGGATTTCCGAGCAGTTTAAACTTATTGTTAATGAAGGCGGGAATATGAAAATCAATCCTTTGGTTGAAAAATTGCTCAATGATTTCAAAAAGACCACAGACGAGGGTGAAATACTATTGATGAACGAAATGGGATTCACGGTTGCCGAATATTTGAGTTCTTATCAAAAAGCTTTGGATGTTGCCATCCAGCCCAATATTGCTTTGGGCAAAAAAGTGCAATTATTGACAACGCCAAAGAAATACGCCGATGAAGATCCACAGGTATTGACTGATGGAGCCTTGGGTGGTAATGGGTTTTATGCCAATTGGTTAGGTTTTGAAGGCAATGATTTGGAAGCCGTAGTTGATTTAGGAACTAGTCAAGAGATAGCCTATATCTCGGTGGCTTTTTTACAAGTAACGAACCATGTTGTTTTCTACCCGACCAAAGTAACCTATTATGGCTCTGCGGATAATAAAAACTTCGAGGTTTTGGGAACGTTGGAAAATAAAAATCCGCTCTCCAAAAAAAGTAAGGTAAACGATATTCAGTATTTTGATCTAAAAGAGATAAATAAGAATATTCGATATTTGAAAATAAGAGCGAATAATATGGGGCAGCCACCATATTGGCATCATGCGGCAGGAACGCCAGCTTGGATATTTGCCGATGAGATTCTAGTTAATTAGTAGGGGGAAATAGTATGTTTTTTGGAGTTTAAGTCCTCAATTATTTTAGTATTTCAACAAGGGTCTATTTGCGATGGTCAAGCGTTAGTATTCAAACGTTTTCGCATTACTGTTCTTTAGCTTTTAACTAGGGTTATTGGTCGAATTTTTTTTTAAATCCATTATCATTTCGCAAAATTCGTATCTTAGGATAATTTTAACATTCTAGAGATTCAAACAATTAACTAATCAAAACAAAACTAACATGAATCAAAAATTTAAGTATTTATTGTTGTTTGTTGCTTTGCTCTTTATTCAGGGAGCAGTAGCTCAGACTATTTCCGGTACGATAACGGACGGGGATTCTGGAATGCCAATTCCAGGTGCAAACGTTATTGAAAAAGGAACAACTAACGGTGTGGCTACTGATTTTGATGGTAATTACACCATCGAAGTTTCTGACTCGGCTGCTACCTTAGTGTTTTCTACTTTAGGATTTACATCCCAAGAAATTTCCATTTCAGGTAGAACCACTATTAATGTAGTGTTAATGGTAGATGCTGAAATGCTTGATGAGGTAGTGGTAACAGCTTTGGGTATTAAAAGAGAACGTAAATCTTTGGGATATGCCGTTCAAGAAATCAAGGGTGCTTCTATTGTAGATGCTAGAGAGCCAAACATGGTTAACGCATTATCTGGAAAAATAACAGGATTACAGGTTATTAAAGGAAGTAATGGTCCTGCTGGATCATCTAAAATTGTATTAAGAGGGTATAGTTCATTAACTGGTGACAACCAACCATTGATTGTAGTTGATGGTACTCCCTTGGATAACTTTACAGGTTCAAGTAGTGAAGGTTTCTGGAGTCCTTCTGCTGATTTAGGTAATGGACTAGCGGATGTGAACCCAGACGATATTGAATCTTTATCAGTTTTAAAAGGAGCTTCTGCGGCTGCATTGTACGGTTCGCGAGCGGGTAATGGTGTTATATTGATTACGACTAAAACTGGTAAATCCAATCAAGGATTGGGTATTTCATACTCAGCAACAACTGGTTTTCAAACTATATTTACAAAACCGGAATTGCAGAGCAGTTTTGGGCAAGGTTCTTTAGGTGCTTATGGTGAATATGATAGTACTAGTTGGGGACCAAGAATTTCTGGACAAACAGAAACAGGTCCTGAGCAAGGGTCAGTTGTTTTTGATAAGGCTTATGATAATGTAGGGAACTACTATAAAAATGGGCTTAGTCAAAACCATAGTATTTCAATCCAAAATCAAACGGATTCAGGTTCTTATTATACCTCTGCAAATTATTTGGATGATGAGGGTATTTCTCCTTCGGCCACTTTAGAACGTTTAAACATGACGGCGAGAGGTGTATCCAAATTTGGAAAGGATAAAAAATGGACTGTTGATACAAAAGTACAGTACAATAAGACTACGGCCAATAATAGGCCAAGAACTGGTTTTGGGTCCCTAAGCCAATATCAAACCATCATAAATTTTCCACGATCACGTGATATTACACAATATTCTGATGGCGTGGACGAATTTGGTAATCAAGTATGGTATGATCCCAACTCCTCACAAATTAATCCTTATTGGGCGAACGAAAGACGTTTAAGCTGGGATTCCAGAGATAGGTTTATTTTAACAGGATCATTAAAGCATGAATTTAACGATTGGTTGAATGCAGAAGTTAGAGGTGGTGTAGATATGTATACCACGAATACTGAATCAAAAGTATTTGCAGGAACTTCAAGTAATTCCACTTATGGCTTAGGTAAAAGTACTTTTAATGAGCAAAATTACAGTGCTTTGCTAGTAGCTGCTAAGGACAATATTTTTGGAAAATTAGGAGGGTCTGTTACTTTAGGTGGTAACTTAATGAATACTGAGAATAGTAGAATAAGTAGTAATTCTGGTACCCTACTGGTTCCTAATTTATTTAGCTTAAATAATGGGGTTAATCCAGCAAGTGTTTCTCAAGGATTTAGCGAAAAGAAAATAAATTCATTATACGGTCTTTTCCAAATAAACTATGATGGCTATTTCTTTATAGATGTTACAGGTCGTAACGATTGGACTTCTACATTAAGCGAGGAGAATAGATCGTTTTTCTACTCATCTGCAAGTGCCTCACTTGTAATTTCTGATATGATTACCAATAATGGCGGTGAATTGCCAAGTTGGTTTACTTTCGGTAAGCTAAGAGGTTCTTATGCCGAGGTAGGTAATGATTTAAGTCCTTACCAGTTGTACAATTCATTTTCAATAGGTAATGACTCACAAGGTAACACCACGGCTTCAACAAATAATACTTTGCTTAACCCAGATGTTGTAAATGAGTTGATCAAATCTGTTGAGTTTGGTTTAGATGCGCGTTTTTTTAACAATCGTGTAGGATTGGATATTGCTTGGTATAAATCCAATGCAACGAATCAATTGATAGATCTTCCTTTAGATCCTTTTAGTGGGTTCAATTCTAAAAAGATAAATGCAGGTGATATTCAAAATAAGGGTGTTGAGGCAACTTTAAAGACCAAAATTTTGGATAATGATGATGGTTTGTCTTGGCATATGGATGTTAATTACTCGAAAAACGAAAATACCATAGAAGAATTGGCCGACGATGTTACTGAATATACCTTAGGAGGTTTTGATAACTTTAGAATTAGAGCAGATGTTGGTGGCGATTATGGGGTCATCGTAGGGACCAAGTTCCTAAGAGTTGAAGATGAAGCCAGTCCTTTCTTTGGAAGAATATTGGTTGATGGTGAAGGCTTACCGTTAGCTACAGCAGACAGACATGTTTTAGGTTCTCAGGTACCTGATGCATTATTGGGCGTTACAAATATGTTTACTTATAGGAACTTTGCTTTCAGTTTCCTATTTAGTGCGAGCATAGGAGGAGAAATTTTCTCTGGTACCAATCATGCCTTGCAGAGATCTGGTTTGGCCGCTGTTACTACAGTTAATGGAGATAGAGGGGACATTGTTGTTGATGGTGTTGTAGATGATGGCGCTGGTAATTTAAGTGAAAATACCGTTGGTGCCACACCACAAAACTATTGGGCAGCTATTACAGGTCGTTCAGGGAATTTAGGTATTAATGAGGCCAATGTATATGATGCAACACATTATAGACTAAGAAATGTTAATTTAACCTATACCTTTGATAATAAATTTTTAGATAGAACACCTTTTAAAGGGTTATCTGTTGGTGTATCGGCCAACAATGTATGGATGATTTCAAATAATCTAAATGGTGTGGATCCCGAGGCTGTAAATGGTACTCGATCTAATGCCAATGGTTTTGAGAACTTAGCACCACCAACAACCAGAACGGTGTTTTTTAATGTAGCGGCTAAATTTTAAAAAAAAAAGATATGAAAAATGTATTAAGTAAAAAACTGGCACTATTCAGTGCTTTGCTATTGATTTTTTCTTGTAGCGATTTTGAGGAAATCAATGAGAACCCCTTGGCTGCAACCGCAGAGCAAGTAGAAGTAGAATTTTTTATTAACAATTCTATTCAAGCAGCACAACAAAACCCACATATAGCTGAACGTATTTTTCGTCTATATTGGATGGATGCAGGGAGGTCAGCACGTGTAGGTACCCTATCGGAAGGTTTTACAAACGATGGATGGACCAATGACTATTTTCAAAGTTATGTATCCAGATGGTTGCGTGATATTACTACCGGTGTTTCTGTAGCAGAGGAGAAAATTGCCACTGGAAATGTCAAGGAATATACCGAGAATTTACTGCATGTTGCACGAATTTGGAGAGTCTATATTTTGAGTGAAATGACTGATAACTTTGGGCCAATACCTATTGATGGCTTCCAAGGTGAAAACCCTGAATACAATAGTGTTGAGGAAGTATATACTTTTATGTTGGCAGAATTGGCAGATGCTGTTAGCCAAATAGATGAATCAAATACATTCAAGCCTGATGGTAATCTTGATCCTGCTTTTGGATATGATTATGCTAAATGGAAAAAGTATGGTAATTCTATGCGTATGCGTTTGGCTATGCGTTTATCTGAAGTTGCACCTGGTGTTGCCCAACAGCATTTTGAAGCTGCAGCGAATAGTGGAGAGATTATTGCTGTACCGGGCGATGACATGAGTGTTTATGAAGAAGGCGGATGGAATAACTATACCAATGTAATGTCTAGACAATGGAATAGTAATTATATAAGTGCTACTTACAAAAATATAACTGTAGGCTTGGGTAGTGTTACGTCTTTGGATCAGTTACCGGTTGAAGATCAAATTAATATAAAACCTGCCGGTTACCTAGGTATGAAATTTGATGATCACTTTACACAACTTACGAATGACCCAGCTAAAGGTTTCTTTTTTGATGGACTACCAAATACAATTGATCCTAGAGCGTATAAGACGTTCCCAATTCCTGGAAATCAGGATGATCCCCAGTTTAGTAATTTCCCAACTTGGAGTAGTAATCATACGTTGACGGAAAGAGATTTATTGGATGATGCTGGCGAGGTTCAACTTACTTTGGATTGTGCTTTTACCTATAATGCTTTTGCAGCTGGTGAATGGGGAGATTTTGGAACGAAGAACCAATTAATAGCCTCAGGGTCTTACCCACGTTTAGGACTTAATTTCAGAGGAGCTGGAGAAACCAAAAGGCGAATATTTTTCCCTTCTTGGGAGACACATTTCTTAATAGCGGAAGCTGCTGTTAGGGGTTGGAATGTTCCAATGAGTGGCCAGGCAGCCTACGAGCAAGGTATTGCAGATAGTTTTGCATATTTTGGGGTTTCTGATCACTTAGGAACGTATATTGCTTCTCAGGATTATAATAATGCTGGAACATCAGTAAGTTGGAGTCATACGACCGAACCTCCTGCAAGTGTAACTATGGATTATGTTGATGGATATACGGGTACGCCAGGTACTTATGAATTTACATATCCTGAAAACACAATTTACGAAGGTGGTACTGTTAAAAATGATCTTTTGACTAAGATTATTACTCAAAAGTATATAGCACAAACACCATGGTTAGGTTTGGAAGCATGGAGTGATCATAGAAGGTTAGGTTTGCCATTCTTTGAAAACCCTGCTATTGAAAACCCAATTCCGGAATTGCCAATACTAAATAGTGGTAATGTGTTGACTAATCAAATAGGCTTCTTTGGACAACGTTTAAAATACCCTTCGTCTTTTGAAAATAATGTTCCAGCTGGTCACGCGCAAGCTCTAGGGCTATTAGGAGGTGCAGATAATGTGCATACACCATTGTGGTGGGCACAACAAAATTAGATTCTTAATGTTATTTCATTATTTATATAATTAGTTTAAAAAGGGAGAACTGTTCATGTTCTCCCTTTTTTTTTACCATAAATTTGATTTTTTATAGAAATTATGTTGAAACAAATACCTCAATTCTTCTCTCTTTGTATTTTATTGGTTGGCTGTAATAATTCTAACTATAAAGTACTTAATCACCTTGATGAAAAGGACTCGATAAACGACACCCAATTCTCCTTAATACCTGTGAGTCAATCTTCCATTGATTTCAACAATAAGATTGAAGAAACCGAAGCACTGAATTTTTTGAATTTTTCCAATATTTATAATGGAGGCGGTGTAGCGACGGCCGATTTTAACAATGATGGCTTGGTGGATGTGTTTTTTGTGGCCAATCAACTATCCAATAAACTGTATTTGAACAAAGGCGAGTTTAAATTTGAAGATGTTACTACTGGATCTGGATTGGAAGATGTAGAAGGATGGTCTACAGGCGTTTCTGTTATTGATATTAATAATGATGGCTGGCTTGATATTTACGTGTGTAAATCGGGTGAAATAGAGAATAGTGCCCTCAGGGAGAACAAACTATTCGTTAACCAAAAGAACAATACATTTAAAGAAGAGGCTGAAAAGTGGAAAGTCAACGATCCTGGTTTTAGTACTCAAGCATATTTTTTTGATTTTGATAAAGATGGTGATCTGGATATGTATTTGGTTAACCACCGAATCGATTTTGAAAACACTTCACGACTTAATATGCAAATAGAAAGAGCTTTCAATAGATTGAACTCTGATATACTTTATAGAAATGATGGTGATTTCTTTACTGAAATAACCCATGAAGCAGGAATGGTTAATAAGGCATGGGGCTTAAGCGCATCAATTGGTGATTTTAATAACGATAATTGGCCAGATGTATATGTATGTAATGATTTTCTAACTCCAGATATGCTTTACATCAACAATAAAAACGGAACGTTTTCCAATCAAATTTTGGATAGAATAAACCATATCTCTTATAGTAGTATGGGATCAGACTTTGCCGACATCAATAATGATTTATTGCCAGATTTAATGGTGCTGGAAATGGCTAATGATGACCATAAGCAGAGTAAACAGAATATGGCAACCATGAGTACTGGTAATTTTAAGGCTTTGGTAGAGAAGAAGTATCATTATCAATATATGGTAAATACACTACAGTTGAATAAAGGTAATGGTCAATTTAGTGAAATTGGACAGTTGAGTGGGCTGGCCAAAACTAATTGGAGCTGGGCGCCACTCATTACCGATTTTGATAATGATGGTTTTAAAGATGTTTTTGTTACCAATGGGATTTTAAAAGAAATGGGGAATCAAGATTTTAGGATAGAACTCTCAAAAAGATTTGCACAAAAAAACAAACCGGATTTTAATGAAGTCAGTAGTATGATGCCCTCTTTTAAAATCAATAATTATAGCTTCAAAAATAATGGCGATTATACCTTTACAAATACATCAAAAAAATGGGGTTTTGATGTAAAAACGCAATCCAATGGAGTGGCTTATGCAGATTTTAATAACGACGGTAATTTGGATTTAGTTATAAATAATATTAATAGTACGGCCCAGGTATATAAAAACAATGAGTCCAATAACTTTATTCAAATCAGGTTAGAGGGAGACATAAAAAACACACTGGCCATCGGTTCCAAGGTAACAATTAACGTAAAAGGTAAAAAACAATATCAGGAACTATACTTGAGTAGAGGGTTTTTGTCATCAGTCCAAAACGTGATGAATTTTGGTGTAGGAGATGCTTCTATGATTGATGAGATTCTAGTAGAATGGCCTAACCAAATGGTGACCAAAATTGAGAACATTGAGGTAAATCAAGTAATTAAAGTAGAACAAAAAAATGCAATAGCTTCAATTGAAAAAGACAAGTCAGAAGAGAAAACACTATTAACTGAGATGAATTCAGAAAAAAGAGGAATATCGTTTAAGCATGCTGAAAAAGATATAGATGATTTTAAAAAGCAAGTACTTTTACCTCATAGCCAATCACATAATGGTCCGTTTATAGATAAGGCGGATGTTAACAATGATGGTTTGGAAGATTTTTTTGTTGGAGGAGCTGCCGGACAAAGTGCTGAGTTGTATGTTCAAACTAATGACGGAAACTTTAAGAAACAAATTTCTTCAACCTGGGAAAACGATAGAGCTCATGAAGATTTAGGAGTTTTATTTTTTGATGCAGATGGCGATGAAGATCAAGATTTATATGTAGTTAGTGGTAGTAGTGAATTTTCTGAAGGCGACAGTTTATTTCAAGATAGATTATATGTCAATAATGGTGAAGGTGAATTTGCAAAGAGTGTAAACAGCTTGCCATTAATCAATTCAAGCGGACAAACTGTAAAGGCATCGGATATGGATAATGATGGGGATATGGATTTATTTGTGGGGGGTAGAATTATCCCTGATAAATATCCCTACGCGCCAAAATCTTATATTCTCATTAATGAAGGTGGGAGGTTTATTGATAAAACAAAGACGATTGCTCCGGAAATTGCAAACATAGGAATGGTCACAGATGCTATTTTCTCAGATTTTGACCATGATTCAGATGAGGATTTGATACTTGTTGGTGAATGGATGCCAATAACAATATTGGAGAACAATGAAGGTATATTCCAAAGTAAAACCATTGAATCACTTAAGAATACTACTGGAATTTGGTTTAGTGTAGCGTCCCATGATATTGATAACGATGGGGACATAGATTATTTTGCAGGTAATTTAGGATTAAATGCAAAGTATAGAGCTAATAAGAAAAAGGAGCTCCATATTTTTTGTGATGATTTTGATGGCACCGGAACCTACGATATTGTGCTATCAAAGAATTACAAAGGAAGTTTGGTACCAGCAAGAGGAAGAGAATGTTCATCGCAACAAATGCCATTTGTTTTAGATAAATTTCCAAATTTTAAAATGTTTGCAGAGGCGGATCTCTATGATATTTATGGTGAAGACAAACTGAGTAATGCCCTTCATTACCAGGCAGACCTTTTAGAAAGCATTTATCTTGAGAATTTAGGTAACGGGGAATTTAAACTAAGAATACTACCGAATACCGTTCAAATTGCTCCAATAATGGATTTTAAATTTATTGATTTGGATAATGATGAATTAGATGAAATAATTATTGTGGGTAACCATTATGATTCGGAGGTTGAAACGGTACGCTACGATGCTTCTTATGGCTCAATATTGTCGTACCAGAAAGATGAATTTGTTTATAGACAATTTACAGAAACAGGATTTTTTAATAATGGCAATGCAAAAGACATGGGTACTGTCAAGACTAAAAATGAAGATTTGATCATTGTTACAAATAACAATGCTGGTTTGCGAACTTTTTCGTTGGATGCTTCGCTTTAAAGAAAGTTACTTTGAAAAAAAAGCGAGCTTCTTTTTGAAACTCGCTTGCATTTCCACTTTTTTGTGGTTTATTCGTGACCTCGACAGGATTCAAACCTGTAACCTTCTGAGCCGTAATCAGATGCGCTATTCAGTTGCGCCACGAGGCCATTTATAGGGCTGCAAATATATTTCTTTTTAACTTTACCACAAAATAACCAGAACCTATTTAAATGAATTTAAAATCCTTTGTTCGCGATATACCTGATTTTCCATCAAAAGGAGTGATTTTTCGTGATATAACCCCACTTTTGAAAGACCCAAAGGCCATAGAATATGCAAAAAAAGCATTGTTGGAACTTTTAGGAAATGTTAAAATTGATAAAGTTGTCGGAATGGAAAGCAGGGGGTTCTTTTTTGCACCTATGCTTGCTACAGAGTTAAATGCTGGGTTTGTACCTGTTCGGAAACCTGGGAAATTGCCTTATGACACAATAAGACAGGATTACAGCTTAGAATATGGCACCGACGCCCTAGAGATGCATTCTGACGCCATTTTGAGAGGTGACAAGGTTTTGGTTCATGATGACGTTTTGGCTACGGGAGGTACAGCCAAAGCCACTTGCGAACTAATTGAAAAAATGGGTGGGGAGATTGTTCAATGCAATTTTTTATTGGAACTTGATTTTCTTAATGGAAGAGGTAAATTACCGGATTACGATGTGAAGTCTTTATTACTCTATTAACCCAACGCTTTTGTAGTCACAAAGTAGCGCCACCCGATAATCGCCAATTGCATTTTGGAAGCCTTAGAAAGGTCTAGCCTTTTTTTGGAGTAAGATGGTAGTATTGCCTTATTGATTTTTGCCAGTATTTTATACACGATTATCCAATTTTGGTTATTTGCCAAATGTATAAAAAAAACCCTGACAGTTTAGTCAGGGTTAGATAATGATTTGAAGTTTACTTGTTGGTATTTGAATCCATCATCTTTTTGGCTAAATCTGCGCCAATCAATGATTGCAAAAGATTGCTCTCAGAACTTTTTGCATTTCCACCTTCAATGAATATTTCTGGTAGATTCAGACTTTTTAGCTCGCGAGCAACTCCTACAGAAGTTTTAAACGCCCATTCAGCTCTTTCTTGTGGTGTAAGTCCGGCATGCACCAATTTAGCATTTTGATAAGCTTCTGCGTCGGCTGCAACCTTTTTACTTTGTGCTTTGTATTTTTCCACTTCGAATTGCTTCTTCTCTTTTACAAGATTAAACTCAGCAACTTTAGCTTCTGTTTCGGCAGCTATGGTTTTTTGAATTTGCTCTTTTTCCAATCGAGCACGTTCGGTGGCCTTATCCGCTTCACCACGAGCCTTTTCCTTTTGAGCACGATAGAATTCACGCTCTGCCTGTTGTTTTTCCAATTGGGTTTGTGCAACCTCTTCTTTTTGTAATTGAAGACGATTGTCAAAGGTTTCTTCCCAATCTATTTCAGTAACAACAGCCTGGATAACTGTAAGCCCATAGGCCTTTAATGAGTTGCCTTTTTCACGAACTGGCTCTCCATTTTTTATTTGAATGCGAAAACGTTTGTGTTTTGATTCTTTGTTCACTACCGTACGTACCGTGCTACTGTCTCCGATAATTTCCTGTGTTTCGTTTTCCGCATATTCTTCAAGAACGTACATTCCATTTTCCAATTGATCTTTGAAGTACCTGTCAAAATCCGAAGCTTGACCTGAAATGTAATCCTGGGCATCCATCAATTTACAGGTATTTTTAATTGACTGGTCTATGTTGGGTATGATTCTGGAGCGAATCATATTTTGCTCAGTTTTATTACGATCGGCAACTGACAAAAATTGCGATTGGTCGTCAGTGTTTATACTAATTACTACAGATGTGGCTATTCTGGCCTTTACCGCATCGCTAAAAGCCCAGTACTTTGCGCGATCAACATTCGCATATTCACTTTGTTCACCTAGTTCGCCATCTGCGGTTGGGATTACGTATTTGATGGGGAGCTCAAATTGAATTGGGATTAAGCGTCCCCACATTTTAGTATGAATTCCCTGTCTAAAGACAGCTTTTTGACCGCCCCATGGATATTGTACCGCATAAGCGGTTCCGGGCTCCGCATAAAAGAAAGCACCAGTTACAATACTAAGGACCAGCCCTACAAGTATTAATTGTAAACTTCGTTTTTGATTGAACCAATTAAGTATGTTACTATTTTTAAATATTGGTTTGGCCAGTAGACTGACCAAACCAACTAGTACGATGAGTATTCCTATATATGTTATCATAGTTTTAGGTTTTAGAGGTTAGACAATAAAATGAATATTAATATTGAAACAATATATTTGATTATGGTTATCATATGTAAGGTTTTGACAATTAACAATTAATATTTATAATCGATTATCCAAATAAGATATATAAATAAAACATTTACTTCCAAGAAAAAAGAATGAATTCGATACAACTGAATACACTATTGTAAGTGTAATAATCAGAAATGTTATAATATTTTAACATGACTCTACTATATGGTTATAAAATGAAATTGTAAATACAATATATTGTTATTAATGTTAACAATTGTAGGGGTGTTTTTGAGGTTTTTTCGCGAAGCAAGGGGCTTTTCATTGTCTAAAAGCGTATTTTTTGATTTCTCATTTAATGGAACTAAAAAAGCCGACTCATTTTTGAGTCGGCTTTTTTTTGAAGTTTGATTTAGTTCTTTATCTCGTTATTCTTTTTTGGTCTTAATTTGAATGACCCCGTTTTTCCCTTTTTTCCCATATAAGGTTTTTGCACTTTCACCTTTTAAAACATTTATTGATTCAATTTCCGAGGGATTTAAGAACTTCATGTCTTTTTCTTTTGATTCCTTACCATCAATTATATACAATGGTTTTTTATCTCCATCACTATTCACAAAGAAAAATCCATCTTTCTTTTTTGAAATCACTTTAATATCCATATCACCATCATGGTCCGAGTCGGTCATGATGAATACATTTTTGTCCTCATCGCCATGTGATTTTCTAATTTTGAAATGTTTTTCGTGTAGACCATCTTCTGTCTTCAGCTTATCATATTCTTTTCGACTTACCTCTTTTCCGTTGATTTTTATGGTTTCTTCACCATTTTCATCAATTATTTCGATGGTCTTGTGGCCTTCACCATCACTATCGGCATGAACCCAAATCGTCTTATCTGAATCTGCATGAACATCAACGTGAATTTCTTCATCCTCATGTATGTCGGCATGTACACCTGCTTTGCTACCCATTGAGATTGTATTGGTATCCTCATCATAGGCTATGTGTATGGGGTCAATCCCGTCATCTCCGTTGCTGAAGCTTGAAGAACTTTTCATTTTTTTGCCATCCTTCGCAGTAGTTGCAAAATCCACTGAGATATCGGTTATTTCGTTTTTGGAGTTATGAACTACCGTATATGAAAAGTCCACTCCTTTTTTTGCTAGATCTTTCTTAATCTTACTCAACTCCTTATCCGTGGTTTTTTTGTCTATTATTATTTTAATGAGTCCGGTAGCATATTCATTATTTGTTTGGGCGCCTATCGCTGGATCCATTGGAATATAAACGTTCTTGGTATTGAAACTTAGAAGAAAGACAGCCAAAGCAGGTAATATTAAGGCAACTTTAAAAATGTTTCTTTTGTTTGATTTTGATTTGTTTAGCATAACTATTCGCTTTTTGATTAATGAATTATAAAAATTATTGACGATGGGAGTATAGAATTGATTCCCCGACACTTTAAGTAAGGTGTATTGATATTTTTTTATTGATGGCACTTCTTTGGTGGCACTATCATCTGCCAAAAACTCTAGGTTTTGTTTAATGTTGGCTTGGTACAACCAACTAAAAGGATTGATCCAAGTAAATATTGTTATTAGATGCGATAAAAGAACATCAATAGAATGCCATTGGGAACTATGTGCTTTTTCATGCTTTAAAATTGAAGACAATTCACTATTGGAATAAAGTGATGGATTATAGAATATATGGTTGAAAAAGGAAAAAGGGGCAATGTTTTTATTTGTTTCCACATAATAGAACTTTCCTTGTTTGGCTATTTTGTTCTTTTTAATAAGTTTTATCAGTGATCCAATCTGGATAAACAATCTTGTTGTGAAAATGAGTAGACCGGCTATGTAGATCCCAAATAATAAACTGACCCAATTGAATTGTTCTACCGCATTGATTGGAGTATTTGATGCTACATTTTCAGAAAAAACCATTGGTACAGAACTGATTTCAACATAATTCGTAATGGTTATGAAAGGAAGTAATAACGCCGTTAGTATGCCCAATATCAGGAAGTGTCTATTTACCGAGAAAAATGTTTCTCTTTTTAAAAATACTTGATAGGCCAAATAAAAGATAGTTAGAATGCCAGAGGCTTTTAATAGATAGATAAAAAGTGCTTCCATTATTTTTTCTTTTCTATAAGGTTGATTATTTCCTTTAATTCTTCAACTGATATTTTTTCTTCCTTGGCAAAGAACGAGATCATACTTTTGTAAGAGTTGTCAAAATATTCCACCATTTTTGAGTTTACAAAACGTTTGCGATAATCCTCTCGAGAGATTATTGGAAAATACCTATGCGTTTTACCAAAGGCTTCGTAGCCCACAAATTGTTTTTCTTCAAGGTTGCGAACCATTGTTGATAAGGTATTGTAATGAGGTTTGTCCCCAACGATTTCTGCCATGATTTCTTTAACAAAGGCCTTCTTTAAACGCCAAAGTATTATCATGATTTCCTCCTCTTTATTTGTTAGTTTCTGCATCAATTCTATAATTGTTTATCCAAACTTAAAGTGAATAATAATCTTATACAACTATTTTAATAGTTATTTAACTATAAAAATAGTTATTATGTTGGATTTATATGTTCTTGTTTGATTCTGAAAACAGAAATCTTGACATATATTTGTTAAAATTGAATCAATGCAAAACATTCTTTTTATTGCCCTGGGTCTTACTTTTTTGATTGCAGGAGGCAATTGGCTCTTGAAATCTGCGGTAGCTTTATCATTAAGACTGAATATTCCTAAAATTGTAATTGGGATGACCATCGTGTCATTTGCAACTTCGGCTCCAGAGCTGATTGTGAGCATTAATGCTGCAGTAGACGGTTTTCCTGATTTAGCCCTTGGTAACGTAGTAGGATCCAATATTGCAAATTTGGGATTGGTCTTGGCTGTGATATTGCTAATGGGTAGTATTGATGTTCGTAGAAGTTTTTATACCACAGATTGGCCAATGATGATGTTGGCATCAGTGATATTTTTTGTATTCATTTTTTTCGATAAAAAGATAGTGCGGTATGAAGGGGTGATTATGGTAGTTGGTCTCTTTCTTTTTCTTATTTATCTATTAAGGTTTCAGAAGACCGCTGTTGTGGAAGAGGCTCATGAAGATGATATTCCATTACCACTATATAAAGCGGTTTTATTTTTGGGTCTTGGGGGTGTTGCACTTTGGGGTGGCTCTGAACTTCTTGTTGATGGTGCTGTTGGTCTTGCCAATAATTTTGGGGTAAGCGAAAGAATTATAGGTATTACGATTGTTTCTGTAGGGACAAGTATTCCAGAGCTGGCTGCATCGATCATTGCTATAATTAAAAAGGAGAAGGCTATTTCACTTGGAAATTTAATAGGTTCTAATGTCTTTAATTTAATGGCGGTTCTTGGTATTACTTCGATCATCACTCCGATTCATGTTATGGATGAGGGCTTGTTGAATAATGATATTTACTGGATGTTGGGCATTTCTTTTCTAATTTTCCCTCTTGTATTTTTTCCAAAAGGTCTTCGTTTAGGATGGCGAGATGGTATAGTTCTTGTGGTATTTTATTTGACCTTTCTTTACTTTACCATTACCTAAAAAAGCAAATTATGCTTGCCAATTCGCTTAAATTTTATTTCCTCGTTTGTCTTTTTTCAACAAGCATTGTTTTTTCACAGGATGATTTTATTACTGGCCAACTTTTGGATAAAGGAAATGGCGATCCTGTAGTCTTCGCTACCATTCGGGTTAAGGATAAGGCAATTGGTGTTATTTCAAATTTGGATGGAAGTTTCAGGATACCTGAAAAATTCAAGGAGTTTGGAAGCATTTTGGAAATTTCGTCATTAGGTTATGTCACAAAGGATATTTTTCTGTCAGAACTAGCGGCTAATAAAACGAATATTATTCGACTGGACCCGGCTATAGAGCTTTTGGATGAGGTAGTTGTAGAAGGTATAATACGTGCCAAGAAAAAAACAAATAAAAAGGAAAGATTATCAGCATATCAAATTGTTGAAAGGGCTATAAAAAATATTTCTATTAATTATCCAATATCGCCCTTTACTGCTATAGGTTATTATCGTGATTTTCAAATAAATGAAAATAATTATAGCAACCTTAATGAAGCTTTATTGGAGGTATGGGACCAAGGTTTCAATGCTTCGGATTATGAAACTACAATGGTTAGGGTCTTCGAACATAAAAGGAACCTAGACTTTCCAATTGATTCTATTGCTGAAAAACCATATGATTACCTCAATAGGGGAAAAACAATCCCAGGGTTGCATTTGGACAATTACGGAGGTAATGAATTCACGATATTACGTATTCACGATGCCTTAAGAAATAATGAAATAAATGCCTATGATTATGTGAATGTTTTTAAAACAGATTTTATTAAGAATCATTATTTTAAAAATGAGGGCGAAATAATACTAAATAATGAACAGCTATATAAAATCACCTTCAAAAAAAACAAAGGTGATGTTACTATTAAAGGTAATCTATTTGTTTCGCAAGAAGATTTTTCCATTTATAGATTTGAATACGCTATGTTTAGTTATCAAAAAGGTAAATCAAGAAAAGAAAGACGGACTAAAACCAGAAGAGGTAAAAAATTGCTTTTTGAAATAATAGTTGGGTATACACCAATTGATGGCTTGATGTATCCAAATTACTACTCTATGAATAACACCTTTAACGTTAAAGAACCACCAAGGTTCAAAGTGACTAAGGCCCACTACAGTATAAATAAGAGGTATTTTGTGATTTCCATGAACAATAAAGCCAACAAAAATGATGCTCTTAGAAAGAACAATTATAAGTTGAAATTTATGGGAAAGAAAATCAAGATTGGCAGAATAGTGCATATTGAAGACGAGATACTTTTATACCCCGACCCTAAAATTTCGGCTACATTATTTGAGGAAATTGCCAAAGCTGACAGAAAAGATATTGTAGATGGAGGTAATTTCAATATTGAGGTCAAGAATCTACGTGATATTAATAATAATCAAATTAATGAACCAACATATAAACGGGTAAAACAATATCGAGAATTTTTTGTTCAACGAATTAAATCTAAACCAGAGGCTATTCCGGTTGATGATTTTTATATGAACAAGAATTTGCCGATTTTTGAGAATCAACCAATCTCAAGACGTGCTAATTTTTCGGATTATTGGATGAATACTCCACTACCCAATATCGAGGAATAAAAAAACCCTGACAATTAAGTCAGGGCCTTCTTTTTTATAAACAATTAATCAAACTATATCGCATTAGATTTTAGCAGATTTTACAGTCTTGATGATTCTGCCAGCAATCTTGTAAGGATCACCATTTGAAGCTGGTCTTCTATCTTCCAACCATCCTTTCCATCCATTTTCTACAGTAATGATAGGAATTCTAATTGATGCTCCTCTATCAGAAACACCGTAAGAGAAATCAGATACATGAGCGGTTTCGTGTAATCCTGTCAAACGCTCATCATTAAATTCTCCATATACATCTATATGTTCCGAAGTAACGGGTCTAAATGCCTCACATATTTTTTCATAGGTCTCTTTAGAGCCACAAGTTCTTAACGTTGTATTAGAGAAGTTTGCATGCATACCCGAACCATTCCAATCACCTTTTACCGGTTTAGGATGGTATTCAATATAATAACCATGATGTTCAGTCAATCTATCCAAAAGATAACGGGCTATCCAAATTTCGTCACCTGCTTTCTTGGCACCTTTAGCGAATAACTGGAATTCCCACTGGCCAGGGGCAACTTCTTGGTTTATGCCTTCAAAGTTTAATCCAGCTGCAATACATAAATCAGAATGCTCTTCAACTATATCTCTTCCCCAGGTGTATCTACCACCTACAGAACAATAGTATTTACCTTGTGGTCCAGGGAAACCTCCACGTGGAAATCCTAACGGTAAATCTGTTTTAGTATCCATCAAGAAGTACTCTTGTTCAAACCCAAACCAAAAATCATCATCATCATCATCAATGCTAGCTCTTCCATTTGAAGCGTGTGGAGTTCCATCAGCACTTAAAACTTCTGCCATAATCAAGTATCCATTTTTTCTTACTGGATCTGGGTAAATGGCTACAGGTTTTAATAAACAATCAGAAGCTCCTCCTGAAGCTTGTTCAGTTGATGAGCCATCAAAAGACCAAATTGGACAGTCTTCTAGTTTTCCACTAAAATCATTTTCGACTTTAGTTTTACTTCTCATGTTTTGAGTTGGTTCATGACCATCTAGCCAGATATATTCTAATTTTGATTTGCTCATAATTATTGAATGTTATTGTTATAAATTTAAAGACAAGCAAAAATATGTTTTTTGTGAAATATATATAATTTTTTAGGGGGTATTTATCAACATCTAGTTGATAATTCTCAACACCCCCTTATTTTGAGGGGTATTTTACTTAAAATTTATTTTTTGGTATCATATATTATTAAATCGTTAATTATTATTTTTGCCAAAACTGAATATAGATTATGTCCAAATTAAGGTTTAAGGCGATTCTTGATAGCCAAAAAAGGTCTCGTAAATATGTAGAGGAGAAAGGGAGGCGTTCCGAACAATTTGCTTCCAACGTCTTCAATGAGGACAAAATGCTTCAACATTTGACCAAAGATGCTTTGGCAAGTGTAAAAAGTGCCATTGTTTCTGGTTCAAAAATAGATCGCAAGATAGCTGACCAAGTTGCAGAGGCAATCAAGGGTTGGGCAATAAATAATGGGGCCACACATTATACACATTGGTTTCAGCCATTAACGGGTTCTACAGCCGAAAAACATGATGCATTTTTTGACCTCTTACCAGATGGGAGGGCTTTAGAAACCTTTGGAGGAGGGCAGTTGGTGCAACAGGAGCCAGATGCCTCTAGTTTTCCACACGGTGGCATTCGCAATACGTTTGAAGCAAGGGGGTATACTGCCTGGGATCCTACGTCCCCTGCATTTATATATGGAACTACCTTGTGTATTCCCACAATCTTTGTTGCGTATACAGGTGAGGCGTTGGACAATAAAGCACCTCTGTTAAGGGCGTTGCATTCAGTGGATCAAGCAGCGACCGCGGTGGCGAAATACTTTGATAAAAATGTGTCCAAGGTAAATGCAACTTTAGGATGGGAGCAAGAATATTTCTTGATTGATAAGTCTCTAGCACAATCGAGGCCAGATATTGTGATGACAGGGCGCACCTTGATTGGGCAAACCGCAGCAAAAGGACAACAGTTAGATGATCATTATTTTGGGGTAATACCGAGTAGGGTACTGAGTTTTATGAAAGAACTTGAAGTTGAATGCACCAAATTGGGTATACCTGTAAAGACAAGACATAATGAGGTAGCTCCTAATCAATTTGAGCTGGCTCCGGTTTTTGAAGAAGCGAATTTGGCCGTAGATCATAATTTACTCTTGATGGATGTAATGGAAAAAGTTGCTGAAAAACACAGTTTAAAGGTACTTTTTCATGAAAAGCCATTCGCAGGAATCAACGGATCTGGTAAGCATAATAATTGGTCTTTGGCAACTGACACCGGGGTTAATCTTTTGAGTCCGGGTTCTACTCCTATGAAGAACCTTCAGTTTCTTACCTTCTTCGTGAATACGATAAAGGCTGTTGACGAATATGAAGAATTGTTACGTTCATCAATTGCATCTGCAAGTAATGATCATAGATTGGGTACAAATGAAGCTCCACCTGCCATACTTTCGATTTTTATAGGAAAACAATTAAACGGGGTCCTTGACGAGTTGGAAGGTGTCTCAAAGGGTAAATTATCTCCTGAAGAAAAAACAGAGCTTAAATTGAACGTGGTGGGCAAGATTCCTGAGATAATGCTCGATAACACGGATCGAAATAGAACTTCACCATTCGCTTTTACAGGAAATAAGTTTGAGATGCGTGGAGTTGGCTCCAAAACCAATTGCGCCAAACCAATGACCGTTTTGAACACTATAGTGGCAAAACAGCTAATAGACTTTAAAAAAGAGGTCGATATATTGGTAGATAAAAAGAACCTCAAAAAAGACGAGGCTATTTTTAATGTTTTGAGAGAATATATTAAAACATCAAAGAGGATACGTTTTGATGGGGATGGGTATAGTTCGGAATGGGAAAAAGAGGCCAAGAAACGAAAACTAAGTAACAATAAAAATACACCTGATGCTCTACAAGTATTGACTTCGAAAGAGAGTTTGGCTCTTTTTGAATCAATGAAAGTGATGAGTGGGGTCGAGATAAAGGCACGTCAAGAAGTTGAACTGGAAGCTTATATTCTTCATGTGCAAATTGAGGGGAGAGTCTTTAATGAACTTATTTACAGTTATATCATTCCGTCGGTTATTGAATACCAAAATAGATTGATTGATAATGTTATGGGTTTAAAAGACGTTTTCGGAGCCTCTTATAAAGATTATGCCAATAGTCAATTGGTGATTATTCAAGAGATTTCTGAGCATTTGGATATTTTGAAAAGTAAGACTGATGCCATGGTGGAAGAGCGTAAGAAGGCAAACAAGATGACAGATAGCCATAAGAAAGCTTATGCGTATTGCGAAAAGGTAAAACCCTATTTCGATGAGATCAGATATCGAAGTGATAAATTGGAGCGATTGGTTGATGATGAACTCTGGCCATTGACTAAATATCGTGAATTGCTTTTTGCCAAGTAATTAAAATTATTAGATAAAGGAATAAAATCCTTCAAATAAATAAATATAAAAGCTCGCAACTAGCGGGCTTTTTTAACTAATCCACTATTTTTGCCACAAACTACAGAAAATGAGTTCTTCAAACAGCGAAAGATATAATCAACGTGGGGTTTCGGCCTCCAAGGAAGATGTGCATAATGCTATTAAAAACATTGATAAAGGGTTGTTTCCAAAAGCTTTTTGTAAAATAGTTCCTGACTATCTTACCAATGATGATGAATTTTGTTTGGTGATGCATGCCGATGGTGCTGGGACAAAGTCGTCCTTAGCTTATATGTATTGGAAAGAAACTGGGGATATTTCTGTTTGGAAAGGTATTGCCCAGGATGCTCTTATCATGAATATCGATGATTTGATTTGTGTTGGTGCAACCGATAATATTATGTTGTCCTCTACCATCGGTAGAAACAAGAATTTGATACCTGGCGAGGTTATTTCTGCAATTATCAATGGTACTGAAGAACTGATTGCTGATTTGGCAAAACATGGAATGGTGATACATTCTACTGGTGGGGAAACTGCCGATGTAGGTGATTTGGTCAGAACCATAATAGTTGATTCCACTGTAACTGCGAGATTAAAACGTAAAGAGGTTATAGATAATGCCAATATCAAAGCTGGCGATGTAATTGTTGGGTTAGAATCTTTTGGACAAGCTATTTATGAAAAGGAATATAATGGTGGTATGGGAAGTAATGGTTTGACATCCGCACGGCACGATGTTTTTTCTAAATATTTAGCTGAAAAATACCCAGAGAGTTATGACGCCGCTGTGCCTGAAGATTTAGTGTATTCGGGAAATGTCAAATTAACAGAGCATGTATCAGATTCTCCTATTGATGCGGGTAAATTAGTGTTATCCCCAACTCGGACTTATGCCCCTATAGTTAAAAAAATGCTCTCCAAATATACCTCTACCAATATTCATGGTATGGTACACTGTAGTGGTGGGGCCCAAACCAAAATACTTCACTTTGTTGAAAATCTTCATATAATCAAGGATAATCTATTTCCTATACCTCCCTTGTTCAAATTGATTCAGGAACAATCAGGAACCGATTGGCGAGAAATGTACCAGGTTTTCAATTGTGGGCATCGTTTAGAGATTTATACGAATGAGACTGTGGCACAGGATTTGATTGAAATATCAAAGAGTTTTGACGTAGATGCTAGAATCGTTGGTAGGGTAGAAGATGGTCCAGAAAAGAAACTCACGATAAATAGTGAGTTTGGATCCTTTGTATATTAAAGCATACGATTAGCACAATTACTACGTTGTTTATTATAAATACGTAGCTATGGAAAGAAAGGAATTTCTAAGAAGTTTGGGTGCCGGTGCGGCTTTTGCATTAACTTTTCCCTGTATGCATGGTTGTTCAAAGGATGACGAAAATGGTGATATTGTAGAAATACCTACAGGAATTGATTTTACAATTGATTTAAACTCCACTGAAGGTGCTCAACTTGCCGATAATGGCAGTTTTATATTAAAAAATTTGGTCGTGGTTGTTAAGGACTTGGAAGGGAATTTTGTTGCTGCCAGTCAAGTCTGTAGCCATCAATCTTATGATCAAGTGCGTTTCCTGACCAACGATGGGGGCATTTTTCATTGTGATGTACATGGATCAAGGTTTGCCCTTGATGGAGCCCCTTTGAATCAAGTAGATAACAATGCTGCCAAGCCTTTAATAGTTTATAATACTGAACTCAATGGAGATAATCTCCGAGTTTTTGAGTAAATTTATGTGCCTCAAAATTTATTATGAAAAAGTTGACCTTCATACTGGTTATGCTATGCTCGATTGTGGGCGCTGCCCAAAATTGGGAGTCCTCATTTGAGCAGGCCCTATTGTTATCCAAACAAGAAAAAAAACCAATAATTCTAGTTTTTTCTGGTTCAGATTGGTGTGCTCCCTGCATCAAATTAGAAAGGGATATTTGGCAATCGGAAGAATTCAAAACCTATGCAGACGAACATTATGTGCTTTACAAGGCAGATTTTCCGAGGAAGAAGGTTAACCGACTTTCAGATGAAATAAAGGGTCAAAACGACAAATTGGCCAAAAAATATAACCCCAACGGGCATTTTCCATTAGTAACAGTGTTGAACTCAAACGAAGAAGTATTGGGAAATACCGGGTATAAAAAACTTTCTCCTGATCAGTACATGTCACTTTTAAATTCTTTCGTAAAGTGAAAAAAGTTCTTCCCCTGTTATTGATTTTCTTTGTCTTTGCAGGTTTTGGGCAGGAGCGTAAATATATTACCGTTCATAGGACCCAAAAGTTAATGGGTAGTCGTTTTGATATTACTGTTGTGGCCATGAATGAGGAGATTGGGTATATTAATATTGATCAGGCGATTGCGGAGATAACACGAATTGAAAAACTTATTTCTTCTTGGGACCCTGAATCAGAAACTTCACTTGTAAATAGGAATGCCGGAATAAAACCGGTAAAAGTAAGCTTAGAGCTTTTTAAACTTATAGAAAGGGCTAAACAGATTTCTATTCTAACCGATGGTGCCTTTGATATTTCATATGCTTCTATGGATGAGGTTTGGAAATTCGATGGTAGTATGCGGTATAAACCGACACAAAAGGAGGTAAGAGAATCAATTACCAAAATTGGTAGCGAAAGAATAATTTTGGATAAGGAAAAAAATACGGTATTCCTAAAGGATGTTGGAATGAAAATATCATTTGGGGGCATTGGCAAGGGATATGCTGCAGATAAGGCTAAGAAGCTTTTAGTTTCAAAGCAAGTTATAGCAGGCATCATTAATGCCTCAGGTGATTTGACAACATGGGGAACTAAAGCAAGTGGAGAAAAATGGTTGATAGGTATCGCCAACCCTCTTAGTAAAGACAGAATATTCTCATGGCTTCCTGTAATTGAGTCTTCCGTTGCTACTTCTGGCAATTATGAAAAATATGTGATTATCAACGGTAAAAGGTATTCCCATATCATTGATCCAAGAACTGGCTATCCATCTCAAGGTATAAACAGTGTTTCCATTTTCGCGAAAGATGCTGAGTTATGTGATGCTTTAGCAACCGCGGTCTATATTATGGGAAAGGAAGCGGGTTTGGGGTTGATTAATCAACTCCCCGAGGCGGAAGTAATCATAGTGGATAGCAAAAATAAAATCCACAAGAGTAGGGGAATTCTGTTTGATAATAATCCGTAACTTTAAAATATGAAAAAGGTCTTCGTTATTCTATTATTCGCGATATTATCAACTTCGTGTGTGGTGGTAAAAGAGTATGATAAAGTATACCTTAATGATGAAGAAATGGCGTTGGGTGCGAAAAGTTCTGAACGTTTTGAGACTATTTTTCAAATATATCGTGAGGCAGCCGCAGGTGCCAATGGAGGGAAATCTGGTGGAGGATGCGGATGTAATTAAGAAAAACCCTATTTCAACAATACTATTGGTGGTGTAGTTGAAATAATAGGTTTGAATTTATCCCGACTATCGGAGGGGTCATTTTTTACTAAGGTACTAATGAATAACTTCATACATCATTGAAAAATCTCTGGGTTTTATTTTTTATTTTAATAATCAGCGGGAGTTTTGCCCAAGATGGCAATACGAATAGTTACAAGAAAAGAGTGCTTGAGACTGCTGAAATTGATTTGTTGTTCAGTTTTTACGATCAAGATGGTCAGAACGCTGCTGTATCGGGGGGAGAAGGTACCGAAAAACTTACAGATGCTACATCGAGCATTGTGGTTAAAATTCCTTTGAATGCCGATGATGTCCTTACCGTTGATGCAGGTATATCCGCATATTCCTCAGCTTCTACCAGCAATGTGGATCCGTTCGATAAAAACAGTAGACGAGCAAGCCCGTTCAGTGCATCTTCTGGAGCTTCCCAAAGTGATGTTTTAGCCCATTTTAACCCTTCCTATGAGCATAGTTCTGATGATAGAAACTCGGTTTATAGGGCCCAAGCCTATGTCTCTTCTGAATATGATTATTTTTCAATTGGTTTTGGGGGAGGATATACTCGTTTGTTTAACGAAAAGAATACTGAGGTATCTGCGGACCTTCAAGTGTTTTTAGATAATTGGATTCCTCAATATCCCGTTGAATTACGGGGTGGTTTTTCAGATTCTAGGATAACGGGCACCGGTACTTACAATCCAGTTTTTAATGCATTCAATGATGAAACAAGAAATTCATACTCACTTTCTTTAAGTTTTTCTCAAATCCTAAGCCAAAGAATGCAAGGTTCTATTTTTATGGATATTGTGTCGCAAAGTGGATTACTGAGTACACCTCACCAAAGAGTATATTTTGGTGATGTGAATGATTTCTTTATTGAAGATTTTCAATTAGCGGATAATGTTGAGCAATTGCCCAATAGTCGTTTTAAAATTCCTATCGGAGCTCGTTTAAATTATTATGTCAACGATTTGTTTGTATTGCGTAGTTATTACAGGTATTATTCAGATGATTGGGGTATTACGGCTCACACTGCAAGTCTGGAAGTCCCTATTAAACTAACAGATAAATTCACCTTTTATCCAAATTATAGATATTACAGCCAAACGGCAGCGGATTATTTTTATGCAAAAGAAGCTGCAATTTCCAGTTTGGATTTTTATACTTCCGATTATGATCTTTCGGCCTATGATTCGCATCAATATGGGATGGGAATCAGGTATAAAGATATTTTCACCAGCGCCAAGGTTTTTACTTTTGGATTAAAGACCATTGATTTTAGGTTTGGTAAATATGACCGAAGCGATGGTTTGGATTCCTTTATTTTTAGTTTGGGAACTACCTTTGTTGGAGATTAAAGTTCCTATTATTTGTTCATAAGCTGTCGTACTTAACTTAATATTTTCGTACTACGAGTGTGTAAATTTATCGTAAATTCGCATTCCAACAGCGTAAAGATTATGATTGATAAATTAAATATTGTAAAACAGCGTTTTGATGAGGTTTCCGACCTAATTATACAACCTGATGTGATTTCGGATCAAAAAAGGTATGTCCAATTAACCAAGGAATATAAGGATCTAAAAGACCTTATGGAAAAACGTGATGCCTATGTTGAACTTACAAACAACATTCAAGAGGCAGAAGAGATTATCTCTGATGGGAGCGATGCCGAAATGTTGGAAATGGCAAAAATGCAATTAGATGAAGCAAAAACGGCTTTGCCAAAATTAGAGGAGGATATAAAGCTGATGTTGATTCCAAAAGACCCTGAAGACGCCAAAGATGTTGTCGTTGAGATTAGGGCAGGAACGGGAGGTGATGAAGCTAGTATTTTTGCAGGTGATCTCTTTAGAATGTACACCAAATATTGTGAAGGTAGAGGTTGGAAAACCAATGTAATAGATTTAAGTGAAGGTACCAGTGGTGGTTATAAAGAAATACAGTTTGAGGTGAGTGGGGCGGATGTTTATGGCACTTTAAAATTTGAAGCAGGTGTTCACCGTGTTCAACGTGTTCCGCAAACAGAAACACAAGGTCGGGTGCATACAAGTGCCGCAACCGTTATGGTTTTACCCGAGGCTGAGGATTTTGATGTACAGATTGATCCAAAAGATGTTAGGATTGATTTTTTCTGCTCTTCTGGCCCAGGTGGTCAGTCGGTGAACACAACATATTCGGCAGTACGCCTTACCCATATTCCTACTGGGTTGGTGGCACAGTGTCAAGATCAAAAATCCCAGCATAAAAATAAAGACAAGGCTTTTAGGGTTTTGCGCTCAAGATTATATGATCTAGAGTTAGCCAGAAAACAAGAGGAAGATGCGGCGAAACGAAATTCTCAGGTAAGTAGTGGGGACCGGTCAGCTAAAATTAGGACCTATAACTATGCTCAAGGTCGTGTTACTGATCACAGGATTGGTTTAACACTTTACGATTTGCAGAATATTATCAATGGTGATATTCAAAAAATCATTGATGAGTTAAGCTTGGTAGAGAATACGGAAAAACTTAAAGAAGCTTCAGAGATATTTTAATTGTTATTGAATGAAGATTGAAAAACTCGTTGAACAGATCAACAAAAAAAAATCTTTTCTCTGTATTGGTTTGGATACAGATTTAGACAAAATCCCAACACATTTATTAGAGGAAGAAGACCCCATTTTTACTTTTAATAAAGCCATAATCGATGCCACCCATCATTTATGTGTGGCTTATAAACCAAATACTGCATTTTACGAGGCATACGGTCTTAAAGGGTGGAAGTCTTTGGAAAAAACCATCAATTACCTTAATGAGAATCACCCGGAAATATTCACAATAGCGGATGCCAAACGTGGTGATATTGGGAATACCTCTACGAGATATGCAAAAGCCTTTTTTGACGAAATGGGCTTCGATTCAGTGACTATTGCTCCCTATATGGGGAAAGATTCTGTGGAGCCATTTTTAGCTTTTGAAAACAAGCACTCGATTTTGTTGGCCTTGACTTCAAATGAAGGAGCCTATGATTTTCAAACCAATAAAGTCGACGGAGTAGAATTGTACAAGAAAGTTTTACAGACGTCGCTTAGTTATAAAAATTCGGAGAATTTGATGTATGTAGTGGGCGCGACCAAAGCAAGTTGCCTCGGCGATATTCGAAAGATTGTTCCAGACAGTTTTCTGTTGGTTCCCGGTGTGGGAGCTCAAGGAGGTAGTCTAAAGGAAGTTTGCCATTACGGGATGAACAACCAAATTGGTTTGTTGGTGAATTCCTCTAGAGGAATTATTTATGCCTCAAAAAACTCTGATTTTGCGATAGAAGCTGCAAAAAAGGCAATGGAATTACAACAACAAATGGAGGAAGAACTTGATTCTTTTGGCCAATAATTGTTATACAAATTCCTCAAGGGTTTTTTGAATTTTTTTCGCTTTTTGCTCAAAAAACTCACCTAACTTAGTGTTATTATATTTAATATTTGATGCTTTTTCCTTAAAGCACTGATATTGATACTCTAAGAGCGAAATAGCCTGATTTCCTGTTGTCATCGGAGTAATAGATCCGACTCTGCAATATTGCTTTTCCATAATAATTAATAGTTCTTACAAATATACGAGGCAAATAGCTGTTTTAGATGTCGATATGGTTGACGAACAACTAGTTTTCAGGTAATTTGTCTATTTATTAACAATTCCTTAATGATGTTGACAAAAAGTAAGGTGAAAATTGTTAAAAAAACTTACAAAGCAAACGGGCTATCAAAAGTTTTAATACATTGCAAGATTCCTTAAAAGGGACGCTTTAAGAGAACACTTTGTTAAGTTACAATACATATCTGCACCAAGAATCCACAACTTGGGTGACCTTCGTACATGGGGCGGGGGGAAGCTCTTCTATTTGGTATAAACAGGTTAGGGAATTCAGAAAGCATTTTAACGTATTATTATTAGATCTAAGAGGACATGGAGATTCTAAACCCAGTCTAAAGGATGCGTTTAATGACAAGTATACATTTGATGCAATTACTGATGATATTGTAGAGGTAGTAGACCATTTGAAAATTGAGAACTCACATTATGTGGGGATCTCTTTGGGTACCATCTTAATTCGCAATTTGGCAGAGAAACACCCACACCGCGTTGTGAGTATGGTGATGGGCGGGGCTATTATGAAACTCGGAATACGTTCTCAAATACTAATGAGATTGGGGATTATCTTTAAATCCATTATCCCTTATCTTTGGCTTTATAAGTTCTTTGCATTTATTATAATGCCTTATCGAAACCATAAAGAGTCTCGACTACTATTTGTTAGAGAGGCGAAAAAAATATATCAAAAAGAGTTTACAAGATGGTTTAAATTGACCTCAGAAATAAACCCTTTGCTGCGGTTGTTCCGTGCCGCCGATATTAAGATTCCAACTTTGTATGTTATGGGGGGCGAAGACTATCTATTTCTTCCAGCGGTCAAGAAAATTGTGCAAAAGCACACTACTTGTAGCCTTTTGACTATTGAACATTGTGGGCATGTTGTGAATGTGGAACAACCTCAAATTTTCAATCACCTGGTTATTGGTTATGTGAGTGATGCAAGTCATTCATAACCGTTTTCTATTCCATATATGAAAAAGCTTAGAACTCACTTTCTCATTTGTTTTTTGTTAATATTTGGCTTCTCTGGAATAGCACAAGATTCTTGTAATTGTTGCTCAGAAAACCACAAAGCGTTTGATTTTTGGATAGGTTCGTGGGACGTTGTAAATCCCGACGGAAGTGCTGCCGGTAAAAGCACAATAGTAAAATCGGAAGGGGATTGTGTTGTCCGTGAAAATTGGGTCAGTGCTAAAGACGGGTATACTGGGACAAGTACAAATTTTTATAACAAAGTAGCCGAAGAATGGGAACAATTATGGGTTGATAACTCTGGAGCTCATTTAAAACTAAAAGGTAATAGAAAGAAGAATCAGATGATACTTTCCTCGACAGAAGTGAAAAACAAGAGTGGTGTATTAATTAAGAATAGAATCACTTGGACCTCGAATGATGACGGCACTGTACGTCAATTATGGGAGATAACCCACGAGGGAAAAGTAATTAGTGTAGCTTTTGATGGTCTTTACAAAAAAGTTGAATAAGTAAGGGTGGATTTATGTAAATGGCAGCCCTGAATATTTTGATAGCTAATTCAAATAATTACTCTAAAAACTGAGATACTATAATATTTTTAGGAGTAGGCCTCAGGACTGCTTTACATTTAATTGGTTAATTGAATACAAAGATTGTCACTATTTCCATTCAATTGGGTAATGCTTATAAACGTTTCCATTACCGATATAAGTTTACCCTTTGTTTACATTATTTCTAGAATTGAAACAGCCATCTAAAAATGAGGTTATAGATGGCCATTTTCTATTAAAATGTTATTTATTCATTGCAAAGATTAAGAGTGATTTCGCCAGCTGTTGGACCAGGACCTTGTTCTGAAACAATATTGCCACTAGGAGCTTTTATTGTGAATGAATGTTCTGATTCAAAATTACCTGGCGTATATGTGAAAATTAGTGACGATGAGCCCTGAGGTACATTAACCGTATGGTTTGTGCCAAAATCGGTTGCCGTATAGTCAGTTCCAGTGCCATTAATAGTTGCCGTTATAAAAGCTCCGTCCCAACCATCGCCATAGGAATCAACCATTTCAATTATCCAATCTCCAGCTGGGGGCATAGGAAGAATACAAACTACAGAGCCAGTGTAAACCATTGGGGAACTAAAAAACAGTTCTCCTGTAACACTATCACCGCTATTTCCTTTTTCGAACTTTGTGCCATCTTGCATATTTATGACCACCCAAAAGAGAAATTGATCACCTCCCTCAATATCTCCAAGATCCAAACCTAAAGCAGTAGTAGCATCTGATATGCCAATATCAAAAGTGGTTTCTGGCAAACCATTTGAATTACTAACGAAAGTTGAAACATCAGCAGAAGCAACTAAAACAGGATCTATCGACTCATCATCGTTTGTTCCTGGATCATCATCTGTGGTTCGGTCAACGAACTCAACCATAATTTCTACATTTGAAACATCATCGTTACTGGCGGCTACTAATTCCCCTGTTATTGAATAAGATGAACCAGCTATGTCGGTCCTATTTATTACTCCACCAGCGTCAATAGTTCTTAAGAATGCTCCCTGAGTCTCATCGGCGTAAGGTGTAATACGGGCCTTATCTTCATCTTCACAAGATATGAAGCCCAGTAGAATACAAGGCAATGCAATTAGTTTTATAATTCTTTTCATAAGTCTATTTTTTAAAAATCTAAGTTTGTTGAATTAGTATCCCAAAATACCTTTACACCTTGATTTTCTTTAGGATTGATATTTGGATTGTTGTCTATTGCGACAGAAGGGTATTTAAATGACCTAATGAAAGCGCCAGGTGTTGAGGTTTGCGTTGGCTGCAAGTTTAGCGGCATTCCTGTTCTCCTATAATTATTGTACGCCTCAACTGGGTTACCCCAAGATGATATAAATGCTTGCGTCATAATAATATTGAGTTTTTCTGCATCAGATCCTGCTCCATAATCAGTTATAATTTCGTTCACATAATCATCAATATTCGTCGCTGTAGCGGCCAACGGACTATTTATACTACTGTCAAAATTGATAACCTTATTTAAAGAAGCTCTAATGCCAGCTTCTAACATTGCAGCTGCATCATCTGTTGTTCCTAGCGTTAAGGCGGCTTCGGCCCTCATTAGGTACACGAAAGATGATAACATAATCGGTTGAATTCCGGCACCACTCATTCCTGAGGATTTAGTAACTGCTGAGAATGAATCATCATCAAATTTTCCACCAATTGGGTAGGTGCCCCAAGTCGTTATCTTGTCAGAATCTGAAGGCAGACCTTGGTTATCCCCATGAATTCTACCCCAGTAACCATCACCGATAGAAGTACAGAACGGGTCAACACCGGGAACATAATGCGTAGGATAACTTTCCGCTAAACATGGAAAATCAAATATACCTTGGGCATCGGCAGGAGGATATTCATCAACCTGTCTATAGATATAATATCTTGTCCTTGGATCAGGGGAATCGAAACCATTTACCAATAGATTCATAAAATACATTGACATATACTCACCACTAGGAGTGTTTTCATAATTATTAATGAATTGAGGATGTCTGATATCAGGTGAGGATGAATTGGTGCCATAAAAAACCGTAAAATCTTCACTGGCTGAATCGATAAGATCACCATCAGCCAAAAGCGCGTTTATCCCTGCTAGGGCATTAGAATCAACCAACCTCGTATTGTTGTAAATTCTTAATTTTAAAGTTTTTGCTAAGGTGGTCCATTTATCTAAATCACCGAAGTAGAACAAATCTCCTGTCGAAGAAATACTTGAAGCTGGAGAAAGTGCTAAGTTTGCAATTGCCTCATCTAGCAATGACATGGCAATACCATAAACAGCAGCGTCATCATCCAGCGCAGCGTCAAAATTTTCAGCCCCGGCGAATGCCTCTGAATAAGGGATGTCACCAAAATAATCAACCAAAACAGTTAGCGTATAGGACTCCAAAATTTGAGCCACCCCTAAATGATGCGATAAATTATTTTCAATTGCATTCTTTTTAATGGTCTGAATATCAGATAAGTGACCGGAAAAACTTTGCCTCCAAACATCATCAAAATCTCCCGGCTCAAAAGCATTTTCATACAAAGGCCCAAACATATGGAGCATTCTAACAACCTGCATTCCTGCTTGAAATCCTTCACGGTTATCTTCATCCTCTTCACCAATCCATGATGTAAAGTTCAGCATGGCACCATTCAATAGTAAATTGACGTCTGAATTGTCCGGTGAAGCATTATTTGGGTCATTGTTCACGTTTAAATCTACCGACTCACAAGAGCCTAACAGAACAAACATTGCACAAATGGCTATAGATATTTTATATTTTGTACTCATAGTTATTTAATGTTTTTGTTTTTAAAATGACGCTCTTACAGATAAACCATACCTTTTGGCAGTTGGTCCTGTCAGTAAATCAAACCCCCGTGAATTTCCTACTCCTTCACTGGAAATAGCTGGGTCAAAATTTATGGAGTCAGGAAAATTGAAAGCCTTAAACCATAAATTGTTGCCTGTTGCAGAAAAAGTTATGTTGCCAAACGGAGTATTTTCTAAGGCCTTCTTAGGTAAGCTATAAGAAAGTGAGACCTCCCTTAATCTTAAATGTGTTGCATCGTAAACCTTAAACTCATCTTGTCCATAATTTTCCCAGTATTGGTCATTCGCTGTAATTTGGATATCATTCACAGATCCATCTTGTTTTACACCTGCTGCAACAACAGGAATTGATCGATCAAAATCAGTTTCTCCGGCCAAACCTCTTATGGTAATGGTATTTGCGGTAGCGGAATACATATCGCCTCCATGGGTGTAATCCCATTGCATAGAAAAGCTTAGATCTTTATATGAGATGTTATTAATGAAGCTCCCGCGCCAATCTGGATTGGGGTCTCCGATGATGCCTAGCTCATCTTCTGTTAGATAAAGTCCATCAGTTCCAACAATTGGGTTGCCCGCAGCATCTCTCTGAACCAATACCCCTTGCATTACATTAAATGGTTTCCCTTGAATAGCGAAGTTCCCTAAATTGGAAAAAGGACCAGACAAGAATAATGCATCTTCTTCACCACCTGGTAATTCCGTTACAATACTTTCGTAAGCATCATAGTTTAAGATAAAATCCCATTGAAAATTCTCAGTTCTAACAGGAATGGCATTAAATCCTACTTCAATCCCTTCAGTTTTTAATTTACCTGCATTTATCGCTGTAACTGTATAACCACTTGACGGATCCAGTCTTTTATCGAGAATTTGGTCGGTTGCTTCTTTTGAATAGACGCTTGCTTCAAGTCCTATTCTATTTTTAAAGGCTTTTAATTCAAGACCTAATTCTACCTCTGTGACCAGCTCAGGCTTCAAGTTTGGATTTCCTAGGCGATTGATTCCACTATCATTTATATTGACAGGGCTACCATTAATGTTGACTGCATTTCCGTTTGCGTCTAGCCATGCTTTTGCAGAAACACCTAATCTATCTCTGGTGACGTAAGGATCTGCAAAATTTGCGGAGCTTCCGTAGCCGACACGCAGTTTAAGATAATTCAACCCGTTATTACTCTTAAGTCCAGAGAATGCCGAGGTTGGAACAAATGATAAACTGGCACTAGGATAAAACAATGAATTGTTGCCTGTTTCATGTGTAGAAGCCCAATCGTTTCTACCGGCAATATTCAAATAAGCAAAATTCTTATATCCCAATGTAGCTGAACCAAAAGCACCAAAAACGTTTTCTTGTGATTGAAATAAGTCTGTTGCTACTTTGTCCTCGAAATTATTGGCAAAAAATGAACCATAGACCAATTGCTTGTCATACTGAACACTGGAAGAGTTGAAAGTGTTTCTTCTAGAGTTGAACCCGGCATCAAATGACAGATTGAAGTTATCACTGAAATCTTTTGAAAGATTTATTAGAAGCGAGTGATCCCAAATTTTTCCGGTATTTCTAGATTCGTAATACAAACCATCGGGAAGATATATACCCCCTTTGTTCACACTGAATGAAGATGTTTCATTATAACCATCGAAACCCGATCTCCAGGTCGCGGACAGATAATCATTGAATTTGTATGTGCCAGCCATAGAGAAAAACACTCTATCGGTAATCTCCGCATCAATCTCATTTTCCGCTGTCCATCTTGGGTTTTGGATACTATTGGTTGTTCTATAATAAACACTCCTATGTTGGTCATCTTCGAACGGGAGTCCCATAAGATCAACTGAACGTGGAGTATACAATACGTTTGCAAATATTCCTGATCCCCCAGAACTGACATTACTAGATCCTGTACTTGCGGCGTTTGGTGGATTTTTTTTATCGGTATTCACATAATTCATGGTGCCACTAAAAGTGAACTTGTTGGATAATTTTGCTGTTCCACCAACGCTGAAATTGTTTCTTCTAAGGGTGTTGTTTGGCGTAAACCCTTTTTGGTCACTATTCGAATAACTCAAGTTGAAGCTGGCATTTTCGGTTGACTTTGTGACATTAATATTGTTAACGGCTGTGTAACCAGTATTGAAGAAATTCTTAACACTGTCATAAGGCTTGTACTCATATGTTGTTACACCGGCGAATTGTGGGAATGAGGCGTTAAAATTTCCTCCACCTTGCTGAACAGAACTGTAAGCATTTCCCGAATAAACATGTAATATTTGCTCATAAGGTGTGGTGAATTCAGAACCCCAATTACTAAAGGCTTTTCCTCTACTTTGTTGCCAGCCACCACCATATCTGTCTTGATAATCAGGCAAAGAGGCGATTTGTTCTATGTAATAAGATGAGTTCACAGTTACCTCAAGCTTATTTTGTGTTGAATTTGATGAGCCACTTTTTGTGGTTATAAGAATAACACCGTTCCTACCTTGCTCGCCATAAAGAACAGTTGCACTTAGACCTTTTAAAACACTTAAATTTGAAATATTATTAGGGTCTAAATCCAACAATCTACTAGCTGAATTGTTCCCAGATTCACTTGTAGAAAAGGTACTTGTCTCGTTTGTGGCATTTGAAAACGGAACACCATCAACAATAATTAGTGGTTGGTTGCTTCCTGTCATTGTTGAGAAACCTCTAATTGTAATATTGGTTCCACTACCTGCAAGACCACTACCACCAAGAATATTTACACCGGGGATTTGGCCAGATAATGCACGGGCAACATCAGTTTCAGGCCTTTTGGCGACATCTTCTCCGTCTAATGTAGTAACGGCATAACCTAATGCCTTTTTCTCACGCCTAATACCCTGAGCGGTGACAACAACCTCTTCAAGCGATTCTGCTGCCTCATCCATTTGTATATTAATTACGTTGCTTGCCCCGATGGTAACCTCAACTGTTTTTTGCCCTATATAGGAAAAGACAAGAACTTGACCTTGGCTTGCTTGTATGGCATAGTTGCCATCAAAATCAGTTTGGATACCTGTTGTAGTTTCTTTTATTAGAATGTTCACACCGGGCAAGGGTACGCCTGCCTGATCCGTTACATTACCGGAAACTGTTTTTTCTTGTGCGTATGCTGAGGACAATCCAATTAAATAAAGCATAAACACCCAAATACATTTTTTTTTCATACTTAGAATTTTAATGAGTTAGTTATGAAGTGACTTTTGTGCAGCCTAAATTTGAATAGAGATTCAATCTATGATTACATTTTGATAAGATGTATTCATATTGTATTTACAATAGAGCTGTCAACATTTAATTAGTCATTCGGGTCAAAGAAACATCCTCTTAACATAATTTTGGGAAAGACTTATAAACGTTTACTTTTCCGATGAATGTTTACTCTTAATTTACCTTTTATAACAGAAGGAGTCCCTTATGTTATATTATTTGTGGCGTAGTAGTTAGTTTAAATATTTGATTTGCAGTGATTTGAAAGCGATTTGAACTAAAATATTCAAAGTCATTTTAGATGGACTCAAGTGATTAGTGCCGTGATTAGCTGATTTTTTAGAGGAGTGAAAGTAAATATAAAGCGCAGCCCTGAACATGTTTGATGACTAATTCAAACGTCACTCTAATTATTAAAAAGAAGTTTTCTAATACAATACAAGTAAGTTTTCAGAGCTGCTTTACATTATAGTAGTGTCCATCAAAATAAAGGGCAATAGAGGAATTAATAGGAAAGTCTTATAAACGTTTACGTTTCCGATGTATGATTACTGATTTTTTACATTGTTGTTGCTTTTAGAGCAACTCTTTGGTATTCGCTGGGGGTTAAGTTGGTATCTTTTTTAAATGCTTTGTTGAAAGTCACTTTGTTATTGTACCCAACTTCATATGCAACGTCAATTATATTCAGGTTTCTTTGGTAGTCCCTATTAAAAATATCTTTTGCTTCATCTATTCGATACTTATTGATCAATTCATGGAAATTCATATCAAAATGCTCATTAATGACTTGTGAAGCATTATGTCTGGTCGTATTCAATCTGTTCGCTAATTTTTCCAGATTGATATTATTCTCCCTATATATTTTTTCTTTGTTCAATAAATCCAATAAGAGGGTTTTTAATTCCTGGGACAAGCTGTTTGTAAGTCCTGATTTTTCGTATTTGAAGAAATACTTATCGCTAAGAGTGAAAATTCCGCTAAAAACATTAGGTTGAACATTGGCGGAATATCCAAGATACATTACCATTAATGCCATTAATATTACTTGTAAATGATATAAAAATCCAGAGGTTATGCCGTTACTTAGTAAAATTCCATATGCCGCATAGCTGCCTATATAAATGAAATGAATTGTATAAAGATTTGATTGCCATAATCTGTTTTGTTTGCCCAACCCTTTATTTGATTTGGAATTCAAATATACCTTGCGAATGAAGTAACCATAAATAGTCAATGACAAAAGTTTAAAAACGATGATGGCCAAATCAGTTACACTTCTACCCAGAGAAACCCTTTCTATCATCAAGGTTAGTTTTTCGTCAGAAGGCAAAATATAGGTAGGGAACAACACAAATAACAAAAGAAGTGTTGGGGTCAAATGCAATAGATCTTCTTTTTTAAATTGATATTGTTGGGTGATTCTCTTGAAATAGAAATATAACAGGGGACCATAAAGAAATGAAAATAAGGTGGACATCCTGAATGAATGAGGATATTGATAGTGATAATTGGTCATATTCAAACAAATATGAAGAATGAATATAGAGTGAATGAATATGAAACAACTTATCAATATTTTTGCGATGCGATCTATTTTTTTATTGAATTGTAGAACGGCGGCAATATAAAAGCCAATTAAAGCCACATATAGATACAAGAATGACGAAAGGTTAATTCTTGGTGGATAATCATTTGTGATTGATTGTGAAATATTCGCCGCAGAGGTATTATTTGAGAACAATGTAGGCTCAATGACGTTTAACGAAAATGTGTTTAATCCTAAAGAAATTTTTGTTATTCCATTGTCTAAAATTGGTGATTGACCATAGACCTCATCTTCCTCAAATAAGTTTGAAGTTGTTGAAAATATAAAATTGGGTAAGATTTTATTATTATAAAAACTCTCCTTATGTTCGATAGGTACGGCAGGATAGGCTTTTATGCATAATAAAAAGAATGTGATTAAGATTCCTATATGCCTCATTTGATTGATGAATTAGCTCGTTTCAAGTTAATCAATAAATGAAGTTCAAATCTTAAAAAAAACTTAAAAGAGTAATCCCCGATAATAGTTTACCCCTGAGATAAGTTAAAATTCAGCAGAAAAACGTTAAAACTTCTAATGTTTAAGCTTGCTAATTTTAAACTATTCTTAACGTTAGTGAATAAAAAAAAACCGGTGCTCCCACCGGTTTTAACTAACTAACTCAAAAAATTACTAACTCAAATAATTCGGTATAAAAATCTTTTATTATATAATTCTAAATGCTAACTAAAGATTAGCAATAGGAAATTATTGCTTTTTTTGTAAAACGGAATTTTAACAGTTTTATTGTCTGGTTCTGAGTGATTTTTTTGAGTTAATCTTGTAGTGTAAATACTTTTCTAAGCAAATCGGTAGTTCGGGACGATACCTTTGTTCTAATCTCTTTCTCTTCTATAGCTATCATAGTATACACACCATTCAAAGCCTCATTGGTTACATAGTCCGTTAAGTCCGGATTTACTTTTTTAGTAAGCGGTATGCTGTTGTACCTATTTATTAAATTGCTCCAGATTTGATCAGCTCCAACTTTTTCGAATGAATTCTTGATAACGGGATTAAACTTGGTGTACAAAGCATTTTGGGTTGCATTGGTAAGGTATTGGGTTGCGGCGTCGTCATCCCCCAATAAAATATTTTTTGCATCATTGAAAGTAATACCTTTTACGGCGTTAATAAATATTGGTGTGGCCTCTTTAACCGCATCTTCGGCAGCCCGGTTGAGGACTTTTAAGCCCTCATCAGCCAAATTACCCAGTCCTATATCTCTTAAGGTTTTATCCACCTTTTGAAGTTCATCGGGTAATAATATTTTTACCAATTCATTTTTATAAAATCCATCAGTAGCAGTTAGTTTGCTAACTTGTTTGTCGATGCCCAAGTCAAGTGCTTCCCTAAGTCCTTGCCCAATTTCCAAATTGCTTACTCCATTACCCCCCTGCGGTAGCTGATTTACAACTTGCTGTAGCTCTCCACAGGCCACTGCCTGAAATAAAACAATTAAGATCATTATTTTTCTTTTCATCTTTATTTTTTTGTTTTAACCTGTTAAGAAAATATTACTGTTTTGTTATTATAGACCATGGTTTTACGCTCAATATGTTGGGCTACCGCTCTTGACAACACTATTTTTTCAAGATCTCGGCCTTTGGCAATAAAATCTTTGATGGTATGGGAATGGGATACCGTTGTTACATCTTGTTCAATAATTGGTCCGGCATCCAACTCTTCGGTAACATAATGGCTGGTGGCACCAATAATCTTGACCCCTCTTTCAAATGCTGCATGGTACGGCTTTGCACCTGCAAATGCAGGCAAGAAAGAATGGTGGATGTTAATTATTTTATTAGGAAATTCATTGATCAACCCACTACTTATAATTTGCATATATCTAGCTAACACCACAAAATCAACTTTATGTTCTTTCAAAAGCCGTAATTGTTTCTTTTCGGCTTCTTGTTTTGAATCTTTTGTGACTGGAATATGATAAAATGGAATTTTAAACTGATTTGCGATATAACCTAAATCTTCATGATTGCTTATTATAAATGGGATTTCAACGTTTAATTCACCGGAATTGAACCTACTTAAGATATCATAAAGACAGTGATTATATTTAGAAACGAAAATGGCCATTTTGGGCAGGGTTTCGTCTAAATCCAAACTCCATTCCATTTGATAGTGATCAGCCAAAGTTGAATTAAATTCATTTTTGAAATCAATAGGTTGGAACGCATTTTTTTTAAAATCGCTTTCCAATCGCATAAAAAACACATCGGCCTGTTGGTCTACATGCTGATCTAGATAGGTAATATTCCCCCCTCTTGAATGAATAAAAGTCGTTACAGCACTAATAATTCCTGATTGATCTGGGCAATGAATAAGTATAGTAGTTTTCAACAGTAATGCTTTAGTTCTCAAAATTAGAACATAAATAACATCAAACTATTATAATATTGTTGAATTTTCTTGGTGAATTATGATGGGCCCCTATTAGGAGAGCGATGCATTTCCGTTATTTGGTAACGTACCAGTCCATTTTTTAAACGATTCCCTAAAACTCTTTATTTCTTGTCTCAAGAGGTTCAAATATTCTTTTTCTTTTACCCCATCACGCTCCAACCCCGTGCAGTATGAATTTATATTCTTAATCATGATATTGATATAAGAGACATTTTTTATTTTCTCATCTTGGGATAAAGAGAATTCGGTCTGAGCAATTTTCTGAGGAATAAGAATGGTATCGGTCAATAAAGAATCTGCTATTATATCTCTAAGACTATTGGATTTATAAAGTTTTAGTAAATCCTTGTTGAACGTGACATATGACGCAATCTCTCTGCTCATAGCACAAAGTTCAAGAGCCTTCCTATAGACAGGAACTGTTCTTAGATTTTTACGGGACATAATATAAATAGCAATTTTATTACCATAAAGTTACGGTGGATATCTAAAATTTATCTTTTGATTTAAAGGTGATTTATTATTTTTGCTTTTGATTATAAAATATTTAAACATGAATTCTTTAAATACTTCTATCGATGATCTGAATTGGCGAATACTTGAATGTCTTCAAGAAAATGCAAGGGAATCATTCGCCAGCATTGGCCGAAAAGTAGGTCTTACACCACCGGCAGTTGCAGAACGAGTAAAGAAACTTGAGGATTTGGGTGTGATACTTGGGTATAAGTCTACAGTTTCACATACGCTAACCGGTCATCAACTAAAGGCAATAATAACTTTAAGGGCGTTTATGGGTAAATTAAAGCCTTTTTTGGCTACGGTGGGTAAATTTAAAGAGGTCATTAATTGTTATAGAGTAACGGGTAATGAGAATATTGTAATGGAGGTTGTATTGAAAGACCAATTTCATTTAGAAAAGTTCATTGATAAATTAATACAATACGGTGAAACCAGAACCCATATTATACTATCTGATGTGATTTCCAGTGCGCCCATTAACAAATAGGAACGCCTTTTTGAACTATTCTATGAATTGATTTGCGACTAATGTAATTAATCACTTATTTTATTCTATGGACATGGATAAAATCAATGAATATATTCAAATAGCAATTGATAAGGCGGTTTTCTTTTTGCCCAAGATTCTTTTGGCTATTCTAATCCTTTGGATTGGATTTAAAGTAGCAAAGAAATTGGTTCATTGGGTGAACTTAGCTCTGGAGAAGGCGGGTTTTTCAGAAACTTTGCGTCCATTTTTGTCATCGACGTTATCAGTAATTCTTAAAGGAGTTGTTCTTTTTACAATTGCGATGGTTATAGGGGCAGACTTGACTGGCCTTGTGGCCATTTTAGCTGCCGCAGGTTTTGCTGTTGGTATGGCACTTCAAGGAAGCCTGGGGAATTTTGCCTCGGGGATTTTAATTTTGACCTTTAAACCATATAAGATCGGTGATTGGATTCAATTGGAAGACAAGTTCGGTAGGGTTGAGGAAATAGGTATTTTCAGTACCGATGTGCTTACACCGGGAAATAAGATTTTAATTATTCCCAATTCGAAAGTGACTGACTCCGTTGTGACCAATTATTCTGAAAAAGGGATGATAAGGTTAGAGTTAGAAGTGACCATGCCTTATGCAGAGAGTTTCCCTAAGGTTAAAATAATAATACTGGATACATTATCAAGGATTCCGAAAGTACTCAATGACCCATTACCAGAGATTGGCATCAATACTTTTGATTCCCATAGTATACAATTATTGGTGAGGCCTTACGTTTTGCCGGATGATTATTGGGAGGTGACTTTTCAGACCAATGAGGCAATAAAAAGCGCCTTTAGCACAAATGAAATAAAGGTTGCCTATTCCGAAGGAATCGAAATTGGTAATATTGGTGAATGAATTACCTTATTTGTATCTTTGACAGGTTCATTTTGGCGAGATTTTTGATGTACCATTCTGTATGAAAAAAATATTACTTGTACTTACCTTAAGCGTTTCCTTTTTATCATCAGCACAGCAGCTAACACTCAAGAAGGGTATGATTATGGATCGCATTGCTGTAAATGATACAATTTCTGAAGATTTTGCGCTCTTTTTACCTACCAAATTTGATACTGCTAAAGTGTGGCCTGTAATTTTCGTTTTTGATATGCAGGGTAGGGGTAAAAAGGTGCTTAGCATGCTTTCTGGGGCCGCTGAAAAAAACAACTACATAATTGCTGCTTCGAACAAAGTGAATGATACCCTATCGATTACCCAAAACGTGCTTATAACCAAGAGAATGTTCGATGCCGTGTTTTCGATGTTCAGAATACATAAAGAGAGAATTTACACAGCTGGTTTTGATGGGGGTGCTAGAATGGCTTCTGCGATGCCTATCTTTTTGAATAATATTAAAGGGGTTATTTCATGTGGCGCCTCGGTAGGGAATAGGGATTTGTTGTCAAGTAAAAAACGTTTCCACTTTATTGGTATTGTTGGTAATGAAGACTTTAATTACCCTGAAATAAGGAAACAGGAAAGCCTTTTCAATTTAATGAAATTCCCTAATGAAACCTTGGTTTTTGATGGAGGTCATAAATGGCCCTCTCAACAATTGCTTTCCCGGGCCATTGAGATTTTTGATTTGGAAGCAATGTCTAAAAATATAATACCTAGAGATTCTGTTTTTATAAAAGACACATATCTGCGGGATTTAAATAATACCAACAATTTAATTTCTGAAAATAGATTTTTAATAGCCCATCAAAAGTTAGAAGATATATTGAAGATTTATAGACCATTGTTAAAGGTTGATTCTTTAAAAAACAGTTTAAAAACTATACGACGAAGTCAAGCTTTTAAAAGTCAAAAACGAAACCAGAACTCAGTTCTATTTAAGGAGTCCTTTGTTAAGTCTGAGTACGACTATGCTCTTGAAGAAGATGTTTTTACCTATAACTATAATAATTTAGGATGGTGGAATTATCAAATGGGTGTACTGAAAAAGTTCAAGGAAAGTGATAATATATCCCAAAGGCAAATGGGAGTAAGGTTGGAGGGTTATTTAAATGCCCTAATTGCCGATAGTATTGACATTATTAATGAAAATTCTCCAATCGATGAGGAAGGACTCAACTATCTTTGGATGTTGAAGACCATCACAACTCCCGATGATTTTTCTTATTATTTAAAGGTTATTTCTTTAAATGCCAAAGTTGAAGACTATGGGACTTCCCTTTATTATTTAGAAGAGCTGCTGAAACTAGGGTATTCGAATTCAGATGAGCTTTATTCATTGGAAAATACTGCTTTATTTAGAATAACACCAGAGTTTAATAAATTAGTAGAAAAATATTTGAAAAAAGCCAGGTATGAAATCATTGAAGAGTAAGATGTGATACTTTGGTAATATCCCAATCAATAACCAATCCCTTTGCTAAGGATTCTGTAATTTCTTTTCCATAGAGTACTTCACATAAATACAGGGCGGCTTCAAAACTTTTAGCTCCTCCAGCAGAGGTTATATATTTACCGTCATGAACAAAGAGAACATTGTCCTCAACACTTAACTGAGGAAATGTTTTGCGATACAATGCTATATCACTTGGGAATGTTGTTGATGTCACATCATCTAAAACTCCCGCCTGTGCAAGTACAAATGCACCGTCGCAATGTGAGGTCATGTACAGCGCATTTTCATCAACTTTTTTGATAAAATTCAACATTTGGTTGTCCTTTAAGTCTGAATCAAGGTGGTGTTCGGCACTTGGAACCACAAGTATATCTATATGAGGAAGAGAATCATTGGTATAGTCAAAATCGGGTAATACCCGCACACCCTCAAAAGTGGTTATTGGGTCTAATGTATTGGCAACCGTAAAAGTGTTCATTGCTTTAATACCCTTTCTGAATTGTGTATGCTGAAATATGTCAAAGGGGGCAGTGAATTCGGTGTTATAAGTGCCATCCATAATAAGAAAAGCTACGTTATATCTATTTTGTTCCAATTTGGGTAAATGCCGCTTGTTCTCTACCACTGTTGTTTGCGAGTCTTTTTTAAAATTACATCCAAGAAAAAAGAGGCATATGAATATGGTCAATAATATAGTTCTCATTATTTATGCTTTAGAATTGAGTTCTTTAAAAGTAAAAGTAGCACAATTCCCAAAAAACAAACCACCATAACACCATACCATGTTATATCATAACCAAAGCGAGCAACACTTTGCATACCAGTATTGTGACCAAAAACATGTGCAATAGAGAATGAAATACTGTAAAGGGCCATGTATTCGCCTTGATTTCCCCTTTTGGCACGATCCATGGCAAAGGCATTTGAAAATGGAAATGCAATCATCTCACCTATGGTCATTAGGAGCATACCAACAGTAAGAACCCCAATCCAAGAAATAAGATTAAGAATCAAAAAACTTAGGCCAGTCAAAATGAGTCCAAGTATTATGTTCGAAATTTTGGACCAAGGTCTACTTTCCATAAACTTGATCAGAGGCATTTCAAAAACAAATATGAAGAACCCATTGAGCGCGAGCAGCATTCCAATTTGAAATTCAGTAAGGGAATGAATTTCACTATAATATACCGGCATTGTTGAAAAATACTGTACAAAAGCAAATCCGAACAAGACCATTGAGGCAATGAACAATAAGTATTTTGAGTCCTGGTATGCAGATTTTGGTGATGCATGATGGATGCTGTCCAATACAGTTGATTTTTTAGGATGAAGTACAACTAACAATAGAATACCGGCTGTTACACAGGTTAGACCATCTATCCAGAACAGCCCTTGATATCCGATTGAACTTATAATGATTCCGCCAAGTGCAGGACCAGCGGAAAACCCTAGATTTATTGCAAGTCTTATTAAGGAGACAGAGCGTGTTTTATTTTCTTTTTTGCTAAAAGCATTCAATGCAACATAAACGGCAGGTCTAAAGGAGTCAGCAAAAATCATAAGAATAAAAATGCCAATACAAATGGCCCAGAAGCCTTCAAGAAACTGAATCGCGATAAAAAGTAAACCGGTAGAAAGAAGACTAATCAACATGACCTTGTAATAGCCAAGCTTATCAGTTAATTTGCCTCCTAACCAGGCACCTACTAATGAGCCAAGCCCAAAACTGGTCATAATACTGCCGACATTTTCAAGTGTAAAACCCAGATTTTGGGTAAGATATAATGATAGAAAAGGTATCACCATAGTACCTGCCCTATTTACCAATGTAATAAGTGCGAGCCACCATACTTCTTTTGATAGCCCTCTGAAAGAGTTTAAATAATTGGTATAGAATTGTTTCATTTTAATTCATTGCATAAAAAAAGCCTAACAATTTGCCAGGCTTTAAATATTTAAAAATTCAATTCGATTTTAAACATAGTTGCACTGGATCCATTTTGGAGGATACACATTCAGTTTTTTATAAATCGATATTTGCTTCATTGGTAATTTTTAACTAAAACCAAATCTAACCAAAATTATCATAAGTTGTATTTTTGATTATAAATTCGATTTAAATGAAGTATTTGGTTTTTGGGTTATTCATGCTATCAGTATTTTTTAGTTGTAAGGATGGTAAAAAGTATCATGATGAAAAACAAAACGAAAAAGAGTTTGTAAAGGTTGATGCTCTGAATGAAATTTTAAATTTTCAATCTAACTTAAATGAAGAGTTTAAGAACCCAGACACTTCGCCTTTGGCTGATAGATTTCGCAAAGATTTTGAAACCCTTGATTTTTATGAACCGGATACAACTTATATAGTACGGGCCAAATTTGTTTTGACTCCTGAGGCTTTACCTTTTTTAATGCCAACGACAACGGATCGCAAGTCTGAAGAAGTGGTTTATGGCATTGCTCATTTTAAGCTAAATGGAATAGAGCATAAATTAGAAGTTTATCAAAACAAGAAATTAATGCTTGAGGACGAGTATAGAGATTATCTTTTTCTGCCTTTTCTTGATGGTACCAATGGCGATGAAACCTATCCTGGTGGAAGATATATAGATCTTTCAATACCCTCGGATGATACAATAGTTATAGACTTTAACAAAGCTTATAACCCCTATTGTGCTTATAACAAAAAATATTCCTGTCCTATTGTGCCTGGTGTAAACTCATTAAATACCGAGGTGAGGGCGGGAGTAAAGGACTTTAAGTATGGTAAAGAATAAAACCCTGATCTATGGGACCAGGGTTTTAAATCAATTTAAACTATTATAAGATCAATTAAATATTAGAAAGAGTAAATGGCCGCAATCAAGAATGTTGAAAGGCTTTTAGAGGTGGCGCCATCAGCATCTAAATAAGGCTCAACATCGTTACCCCAGCTGTCTAACCTGATTTCTGGCTTAATAATCAAATTGTCAACGGTATAACTACCGGTCAGGGTTGCTGCAAATACACTTGGGTCATCGCTAATTAAATCTGAACGTACCGCAAAGTATTCACCCCTAAGCCCCAATGAAAAATCATCAGAGGTTGCGAGTTGCGGATATAATGCAATACCTGAAAAGCCTTCACCTTCGTTATCTGCGTATGCAGCGTTGATTCCTAAAAAGAAATCATCCGATAAATCAAAACCACCAGTATAATCTACTTCAAAGCCCAACACTTCGCCGCCATCATAGTAGAGATTCAAATATTGTCCTGAAAAACCAAATTGAGCTCCCAATGAGTAAACTCCAGTAAGGTTATTATTAGTGTCTGTAACATTCATTACTGCAAGCATTAAACTAGTGCCCTCTCCCAATGTGAAATCAGCCTTTGCCCCAACATGTGAAAAGGGACCATTTGAGAATAAATAGGAAGTACTGTAGTTAAAATTTCCAATAGGAGAAATAACCTCGTAGCCTAAGAAAGTATTAAACCTGCCCATTGTTAAAGTTGTTCCTTCTGATACATTCCAATAGGCATATAGTTGGTTAAGGTTATAGCCTCCTGTGGCAGATTCACCCCTTGGTCCAAAAGTCACATCGGCAACTGCGCCGGTTTTTTCGCCTTCATACGAGGCTATAATATTAGCCATTCCCATGGCGAAACCCAGTTCATTGGCAAAGGAAGTCCCAAAAGACTGAGGTTCACTGTCCGAAGCACTCAAGTTGGTTTGGTAATAAGCATCTACGCTACCACTTATCGAAACTTTTTTAATTTCTTCTTCCTCTTGGGCATTAGATACTATTGATATCAATAAGATTGCTAAAAGAAAAATTTTTTTTACGAAATTTGTATTTGTAATTATTTTCATATTTCAATGATTTAATTGTCTCATTTAATGAGACATTTGACTAATAATGAATTGAGAATTGTGTTGAAATGGTTACTAACGGAGCGTTCTGCAAAACGCTCCGTCTTTTTTTAATGTTGATTCATCCTAAAATCGGGATACGCATCCATACCATGTTCATGAATATCCAATCCTTCGATTTCTTCTTCTCTCGAGACTCGTATTCCCATGGTTTTCTTAAGGGTAAAGATGATGACGAATGCTGTTAGACAACAGAAAACCGCAGCAGCGCCTACACCAACAAGTTGGTAGAACAATTGATCTAATCCTGCTTTGTCTCCAAAAACACCTACTGCCAAAGTTCCCCAAATACCACATATAAGATGCACTGTAACTGCGCCGACAGGATCATCCAATTTCAGTTTATCTATGAATGATACACCTAAAACAATAATAACACCAGCAATCAAACCAATTGCAATTGCTTCAAGCGGGGACATTAAATCGGCACCAGCCGTAATACCAACCAGTCCTCCTAAAATACCATTTAGAAACATTGTTAAATCAAAATTCTTGTGCAAAATTGTTGAGGTTGCAAACGCTGAAACACCTCCAGCAGCTGCCGCTAAACTTGTCGTTACCAGTACCAAAGATGTTAATGCAGGATCTGCTGATAATACAGATCCTCCGTTAAAACCAAACCAACCTAACCAAAGAATCAAAACACCGGCGGCGGCAAGCGGAATGTTGTGACCTGGTATCGCTTTTGCCTTTCCGTCTTCACCGAATTTGCCAACTCTTGCGCCTAATAGCATAATTGCAATCAATGCTCCCCATCCGCCAACAGAATGTACTAAGGTGGATCCTGCGAAATCATAAAAACCGGCATCATCGCCCCCTAGTGTGGAAAGGAATCCTCCTCCCCATTGCCAAGACCCTACGATAGGGTATACGAGGCCTACATAGAAAAGAACAAATATCATAAAGGCTCCTAGTTTTACTCGCTCGGCGACTGCTCCTGAAACAATAGTTGCAGCAGTGGCTGCGAACATTCCTTGAAAAAGAAAATCTGTCCAATATGTATAACCCCCGTCAGCATATTCTGGCGTGAGTCCGTCTTCGCCGATTGGCAATCCAAATCCTCCAAACCCAAGAAATCCATTAAAATCTCCAGGGTACATTAAGTTAAAACCTCCAATATAATAGAGTAATAGTCCCACGCATATAATAAAGACATTTTTAAAAAGTATATTAATTGTGTTCTTTTCTCTGGTAAGTCCAATCTCTAAAAATGCAAATCCTGTGTGCATAAAGAAAACGAGAGCGGTACAAACCATCATCCAAACATTATTTGCTGTAAATAATCCTGCGTCCATTTTGAAAAAGTTTAGTAGTTTAAATTTTAGTTTATTCCGGTTTTGCCGTTTTCTTTTGTTCGTATTCTGTAGGCTTCCAGTATTTCTGAAACAAATACTTTGCCATCACCTACATTGCCAGTGTACGCAGATTCCAGTATTGTTTCTACCGTTCTTTCTAAGAATTCATCAGAAACCACAATCGATAAATATCTTCTTTGTATATCGCTTGTACTATAGGAAATGCCTCTATAGACATGTCCTTGTTTCTCATTGCCAACACCGGTGACGTCCCAGTAGCTAAAAAAATTGACCTCAATCTGATGCAATGCTTTTTTGACATCATCAAATTTTGATTTTCTAATAATTGCTTCGATTTGCTTCATAATTTGTTGTTTAAAAATCCAAATGTATATTTTATTGTGGTACACCCCTAAAAAAATAGGGGTATATATTATATAATTATGATTATAATAATTAACACCCATAAAAAATATGGGTATTGATTAAAAAAACATTAATAATTATAATATAACTGTATTGAAACAGGAGGTGTTAATAGGAAAGGAGTGGGCTCATATAATTCGGGGGAGGAAACTAGGACTGCTCTCTAGTTCTGACAAAAGGACAAAGTCTATAATGTCTAGGTCAAAAAAAACTTGGAAACCCATAAACCGATAAGCACTGCAGCAATTCCAACGGCAATACTTGAAAGGGTATAAACAGAGAAGTGAAGAATTTCGCCTGTTTTTAATAAGGATTGATTTTCAAGTGCGAAAGTTGAAAAAGTTGTGAAACCACCACAAAAACCTGTGGTTAATAATAATGTTTGATTTTGGGAAAGGATATTGTTCTTAAATGATAATCCTAAAACTATACCTATTATTAGACACCCTATAACATTGACCAAAAAAGTGCCCAGATAAAAGTGCTGAAAATAATTATTGAATGTTTTGGAAACAACGTACCTGAGCAAACTGCCCAAACCACCACCTAAAAACACAAGTAATAATTGTTTCATTTATCTTACACAAAATAAGAACATCCCATTAATCAGAGGTTGTGACTCTAATTGGGCTAAATAGTTAATCTGATAATTGTTTAAAGGTAATAACTAAACCGCTTTCTTGTAGCTAGTAGTAAATAAATCTAAAGGATAGATTTTTGAAATGGTAGAATCTGTAATGCTTTTCTGTACTTTATTATCTCTTTTATAGACAACGTATAGGCTTGTAAGCATAATAGCTACGTTGATACAAACCAGAATAAAAACTATTGTAAGAAATGTCACCATTTGTTTAGCACTTTAGATGAATAACGCAAAATTACGTTGTTTGGTATTATATACGGGATAAAATACTCAAATTGTTGTCAAAGTGATGTTTTTTGTGGTATACGTAAATATTACGTTAATTCTTAAGTAAATACTTAATTAAGAATAGGATTAACAAGAAGATTATAAAGATTATTCCCACCCACTTAACTCCTTTGTAGTTTTTGGAATGTAATTTTTTGTCCTTTTTATAGGTAAGGGCAATTACGATGGAAAAAACGATGATGAAAGAAATGGCAAATACCAACTGCCCGGTACTGAACATAAACAATTATAATTAGTTATTCATTAATGAAAAAAATACAATGCACTGAATTTAGTCGCTTCACCTACTTAATCAACGATTAATATCATGTGATCGTGGATAAATTGATTTAATACTTCTTTTCTTGTTTTATATTTTTATGCAAAGCTAATCTAAATGTATAAATATGAAGCATAAAATAAGCGCGGTTGAATTATTTCACAATTCATTCGGATTGGGAGTGTCAGAGACAATGAGGGCCAACTTGGGCAAAGAGAAAAATTTGTTGAGATACAACCTAATGGATGAAGAGAACAAAGAATATTTTGAGGCAGCCAATGAAAATGATTTAGTTGAGGTGGCCGATGCGCTAGGAGATATGCTTTACATATTGTGCGGTACTATTCTAGAACATGGTATGCAGTATAAGATTGAGGAAGTCTTTGAGGAAATTCAGCGTAGTAACATGAGTAAATTGGGTGCTGATGGCAAGCCAATTTATAGAGAAGATGGGAAAGTTCTAAAAGGCCCCAATTATTTTAAACCGAATATTGAGAGTATACTGGATAAATAAAAAAAGGGACCATTGGTCCCTTTTTTGTTACACTTTGTATCGCCAACCAAATTTATCTTCACTTCGGTTGTATTGAATATCCGTTATTCTTTTCTTAAGTCTAGTTGCATATCCTTCCGGCATTTCTGGTAAGTCATAATCCGTATCCCTATAACCAAATGTACTTATTGGTGAGATCACAGCAGCGGTTCCTGCACCGAACATTTCTTTCAATGATCCGTCTTTTGCAGCTTCTACAACCTCTATTACTGTTATTTTACGAACTTGAAAAGGAATACCTTCGTCCTTGGCTATTTTCAAAATACTCTTTCGGGTGATGCCATCAAGTATTCTATCACTTGTCGGCCCGGTGATCAATGTGTCATTTATTCTTACGAATATATTCATCGCACCTGCTTCCTCTATATATTCATGGGTGTTGTCATCAGTCCAAATGACTTGGTTGTATCCTTTTTCAACTGCCAGTTGTGTTGGGTAAAACTGTCCTGCATAATTACCACCGGCTTTGGCATACCCTACGCCGCCATTGGCGGATCTTGAATATTTTTCTTCAATCAATACTTTGACCTTTCCAGAAAAATAGGCTCCCGATGGTGCACAAGCAATTATAAAAGTGTATTCATCTGCTGGGGATGCATGAAACCCATTTCCTGAAGCAAAAATAAATGGTCTAATATATAATGAACTTCCAGCACTCTGCGGAATCCAATCTTTTTCCAAGTTCAAAAGTTCAACCAGACCGTCCATGAAATAGTCTTCAGGTAATTCAGGAATAGCCATTCGTTTCGCAGAAACGTTCAATCTCTTGCAATTATCCAAAGGGCGAAAAAGCCAAACAATGTCCTTTTCGTCCTTATAAGCCTTCATTCCTTCAAAAATAGATTGTCCGTAATGAAATATTTTTGCCGAAGGATCCAAGGTAATGGGTTGATAAGGTTTAATCTCGGGTAGTTCCCAAGCGCCATTTTTGTATTTGCAGACCAACATGTGATCTGTAAAAACACTTCCAAAAGCCAAGTTATCAAAATCTACTTCATTTATTTTGGAGGTTTTGGCCTTTTGAACTTTTAAATTTTTTGTACTCGTCTCCATCGGATTGAAATTTATCGAATAAAATTAGAAAAATATCGCAATCCGATCTTCTTTTTTCATTCAAAAATGTCCATTTTTACAATAGATTTAGAAAATTTAGGAATTATGAAAGGTTTTAACATTTTAGTTGTGCTATTGTTATTGATTTTTTCATGCAAAGGTCAGGAAACCAAGCAGGAAGTTGCTGAAAACCCAGAGAATATGGGTCAGTTGGTATCGTTTGGGGAGAAAATTTTGGATGATGGTAGTATTTCCAACCTCGAAATGATGAAAAAGTATGGAGAAATGGTAGTTGCCGATACTGTACAAGTTAAATTTAGTGGTGTTGTTAAAGATGTATGCCAGGCGAAGGGTTGTTGGATGAAAGTTGAGTTGGAAGGTGGTGAGGAGGCTATGGTTAAGTTTAAAGATTATGGTTTTTTTATGCCCAAAGACATTGCTGGGAAAGAAGTAATTGTAAACGGTTATGCATTTGTTGAGGAAATGAGTGTTGAGGACCAAAAGCACTACGCCGAAGATGGCGGTAAATCTGCAGAGGAAATTGCCAAAATAACAGAGCCGAAAAAAACTTTTGGTTTTGAAGCAGACGGAGTGCTTTTAAAAGAGTAATGCAACGGGAAATAATAACTACGGCAGATGGCTCAAAAACCATCCAAATAAAGGATTGGAATGAGCAATACCACTCAAAACATGGTGCTATTCAAGAGGCTTACCATGTTTTTATTAAACACGGATTAAACTTATTCAAAAACCAGGACCTCCATATTTTAGAAATAGGTTTTGGAACCGGGCTGAACGCTTTCATCACTTTTCTGGAAGCTTCCAAATTGGGCCTGAAAATTAATTATAGAGGTATTGAGGCGTACCCTGTATCGCAAGAAGAACTTTCTCTATTGAATTATGTTTCCGAATTAAAAGCACAAGATTATAATGATGCTTTTAAACAGATGCACGAAACGGATTGGGAAAAAAATGTTTCAATTTCAAAAACCTTTGAGCTTCATAAAGAGCAATGTGATTTTAAGCAAGTAAAATATCAACACAGCTACGATTTAGTTTATTTTGATGCATTTGGTGCCCGGGTGCAACCAGAATTGTGGACCGAAGAAGTTTTTGAAATCATGTTCATAGCACTAAAAAAAGGCGGTATTTTGGTTACATATGCAGCCAAGGGAAGTGTTAGAAGGGCCATGCAAGCGGTTGGTTTTGAGGTTGAGAGGTTACCTGGACCTCCCGGAAAACGTGAAATGCTGAGAGCGACGAAACCATAAAGTCAAAATCTTGACTGTAAAATCACATTTTCTCTTATCCAGCTTAACATTAATGGTTTATCTGTGTTAAATCGAAATTAAAATCGATTATTACGGAATGTAAATCCTCTACCTTTGCAATATGAAGCTATTGATTACAGGGGCAACAGGTCTAATAGGACGCGCGATTGTTGAATTAAGCAACAAGCAAGGCATTCCTGTGAATTATTTGACCACCGATAGGACTAAAATAGTTTCTAACGACAATTTCAATGGCTATTATTGGAACCCTGATCAGAATGAAATAGACCTTAGTTGTTTTGAAGGGGTAACTGCCATAATTAACCTAGCCGGATCAAGTATTGCAAAAAAGTGGACGGCCGATAATAAAAACGAAATTCTTAGTAGCCGAATAAATGCTATAAAAACTTTGAACTATGCTTTGGGTAAAACCGATTCGAAAAAGATCACATCATTTGTTTCAGCATCGGCCATTGGTATTTACCCAAGTTCATTAAGTCATTTTTATACAGAAGAGGAACTTAGGATTGACGATAGTTTTTTGGGTGAGGTAGTTCATGAATGGGAAAAGGAAATTGATACATTGGAACACTTCGGGATTCCTTTTTCAAAAGTAAGAATAGGGATGGTGCTGTCTAAAGATGGAGGTGTATTACCAGAATTGGCAAAACCAATAAAATCCTTTGTTGGGTCAACTTTTGGTAATGGTAAACAATGGCAGTCATGGATTCATATAGTCGATTTGGCCAGACTATTTTTATTTATCGTTGAAAACCAGTTATGTGGTACATACAATGGGGTAAGTCCAAACCCGATAACGCACAAGAAAATGGTCCATGAAGTTGCTAAGGTATTCAATAAGCCGCTTCTTTTGCCTAATATTCCTTGGCTTTTCATGAAATTGGTACTTGGGGAAATGTCCTATTTGCTTTTTGCCAGTCAAAGAGTGAGTAGTAAAAAAATAGCTGAGGAAGGTTTTGCGTTCGAGTACCCCAATTTTGCAAATGCACTTCAACAATTTTATAATGGTGGGTATGAAAATAATTCAGTCAATGACTTTGAGACTGAAGATTTTTTATCATGAATGCTGTTTTATGACCACCACAATTCTTCGTTTATAGTTGGTTGAATGATAATTTCATAAAGATTGATGACATTTTGACATTTTTAAAGAAATGGCAGTACTTTTGCCATCTTACAAATCAAGATTAAAACTTTTATACTAAATGGGTAAGAAAGATAAAGCCAAAGAGGTAAATGAGCCTATCTCTGAAGAGCAAATGAATATAGATATCGAAAACGGACAAGAAGGAGCTTCTAAGGAGGAACAAAATTTGTCTGTAGAGGAAAAGCTTCAAGAAGAACTGGCTAAGGAGAAGGACAAATTTCTTCGCTTGTTCGCTGAGTTTGAAAATTATAAAAGGCGCACATCCAAAGAAAGAATGGATTTGTTCAAGACTGCTGGGCAAGAGGTCATAGTCTCATTACTGCCTGTTCTAGATGATTTTGAACGAGCTTTAAAAGAATTGTCCAAATCGGAGGATAAAGAAATGTTTAAGGGTGTTGAGTTAATCAATGGAAAGCTACGAGAGACTTTAAAATCTAAAGGCATGGAAGATGTAGGAACTAAGGAGGGAGATACTTTCGATGCCGAAATACATGATGCAATTACTCAAATACCAGCACCAAATAAAAAATTGAAAGGCAAGATCATTGATGTAGTTGAAAGAGGGTATAAATTGGGAGATAGGATAATTCGTCATCCAAAAGTGGTTGTTGGAAACTAAAAATCGAACATGAAGGAAGATTATTATGAAATATTGGGCATTGATAAGAATGCCACGGCCGCGGAAATAAAGAAGGCATACCGTAAAAAGGCTTTGAAGCATCATCCTGATAAAAATCCTGGTGACGCCAAGGCAGAGGAGCTTTTCAAGAAATCTGCGGAGGCCTATGAGGTACTTAGTAATCCTGATAAAAAAGCTAGGTATGATCAATATGGTCATGCTGCATTTGAGGGTGGCGGCGGCTTCGGCGGTGGCGGAATGAACATGGATGATATCTTTAGTCAATTTGGGGATATTTTCGGTGGAGCCTTTGGCGGCGGCGGCGGATTTAGTGGTTTCGGTGGCTTTGGTGGCGGTGGCCAGCGAAGGGTAAAAGGAAGTAACTTGAGAATCAGGGTGAAGTTGACTTTGGAAGAAGTGGCCAACGGTGTTGAAAAAAAAGTTAAAGTTCGCCGAAAGATGCAAGCGGCAGGGGTAACATACAAAACATGTAGTACTTGCGGAGGAAGAGGTCAAGTTACAAAGGTGACCAATACCATTTTAGGTAGAATGCAAACAGCGGCCGCGTGTAGTTCTTGTGCAGGTAGTGGACAAGTAATAGATAATAGGCCGAGTGATGCTGATGCTCAAGGTTTAAAAGTAAACGAAGAAACGGTATCTATTAAAATACCTGCCGGCGTAGAAGACGGCATGCAGTTAAAAGTTCCTGGTAAGGGGAATGAAGCTCCCGGAAACGGAATCCCTGGAGATTTGTTAGTTGCGATTGAAACACAAGATCATGCTACTCTAAAAAGAGAGGGTGATAATTTACACTACGACCTTTATATAAGTATTTCAGAAGCCGTTTTAGGTACCTCTAAAGAGATTGATGCCGTAGGCGGTAAGGTTCGAATTAAACTAGAACCGGGAATTCAATCTGGTAAAATATTGAGACTAAGGGGCAAGGGTATTTCCAGTATTAATGGTTATGGTAGTGGAGACCTTTTGGTGCATGTAAATGTTTGGACTCCTAAAGAACTTAATAAGGAGCAAAAAGAGTTTTTTGAACGAATGAGTGGTAATGATAATTTTGAGCCTAAACCAGAGAAATCTGACAAGTCATTCTTCGAGAAAGTGAAAGATATGTTCTCTTAAAGGAGAACAAATTAAGTATTAAATAAAAAACGTATATTTGATTTAATATTGGGAAACCAATATTAATTTTCTTTTTCATAGCAATTTTTTTCCCATCCTTAATTTGATTAAGGGTGGGTTTTGTTTTTTAGGAGGTTCTTAGTTTAAAGCAATTCTATATCTTTGGCAAAATTGCTTACATGAACAACATTTTGGTTACTAAAGAGGTTACCAAACAATTCGGGAAACATATTGCTCTTAACAAAGTTTCCTTGGAAATTCCTGAGAACAGTATTTATGGCCTGCTTGGTCCTAATGGTGCTGGTAAAACAACATTAATACGGATTATCAACCAGATTACCCATCCAGATTCGGGAGAGGTGTATTTTGATGGTGAATTGTTGAAGCCTAAGCATATTTCTGTAATAGGCTATTTACCGGAAGAAAGAGGATTGTACAAGAGTATGAAAGTAGGCGAACAAGCCTTGTATTTGGCCCAGTTAAAAGGGTTGAGTAAATCTGAGGCTAAAAAACGGTTGAAATATTGGTTCGAAAAACTGGATATAGGGGATTGGTGGAACAAGAAAGTTCAAGAACTATCCAAAGGTATGGCCCAAAAGATTCAATTTATTGTTACCGTTCTCCATGAACCTAAATTGCTCATTTTCGATGAGCCTTTTAGTGGCTTTGATCCCATAAATGCAAACATTATTAAGGACGAAATCCTGAATTTAAAAGAAAACGGTACGTCCATCATCTTTTCGACTCATCGAATGGAATCGGTTGAAGAGCTCTGTGAATATATAGCACTGATTCATCAGTCTGAGAAAATTCTTGACGGAAAACTATCCAATATTAAAAAGGAATATAAAAACAACATCTACAATGTTGGGCTTGAGGTAAAAAACCCAGACGCCTTATTAAGGGAGCTGTCAGGTAAATTTGATTTGACTGCTTCTGAAATTAATCCACTGGAAAACCAATTGGATTTCACTGTGCAGTTACCAACCAATGATTCAGGTGAAATGTTGACATTTTTGGCCAACAAGGCCAATGTGAACCAATTTGTTGAGACCATTCCTTCTGCCAACGAGATATTTATTCAAACTGTTCAAAGTAAAGATGCAAATGAATAAGTTACCATTGATCATAAAACGGGAGTATTTGGCTAAGGTTCGGAATAAGTCATTTGTTATCATGACTTTTTTAAGTCCAATTTTAATGGTTGGTATGATTGTACTTATAGCATATCTAACAAAAATAAACGATAATGAAAAACGGATAATAGGGGTGTTTAATGAGAGTGGTTATTTCTCTAATGATTTTCATACTACCGAGGGTACGTCTTATGTTCACTTTAGAGATGTTACATTACAAGAAGCTAAGGACTCAACATCTCAAATAGGGTATTATGGACTTCTGCATATTCCTGACGAAAGTAAACTTGAAAAGGTGACAGAGAATACTTATTTCTATACAAAAGAAGCTCCAAGTAGTTCGGTCCTAAGTAAGTTGGAAAGTATATTTCAAAGTCGCTTAAGGGAAAGAAGATTGCAGGATTTGGGTGTGTCGACCGAGGAGTTTGCATCAATGGATAAAGATTACGAAATAAATACGGCAACCTTTGATGGGCAGCAAAACCTTAAGGGTATTAATGAGATCAAGGCAATTATCGGGGGCGGATTTGGCTATCTAATTATGATGTTCATTATTATTTATGGTGGTTTTGTTATGCGTAGTGTAATCGAAGAGAAAACCAGTCGAATTATCGAGGTGATTATATCCTCAGTTAAGCCATTTCAATTAATGATGGGGAAGATAATCGGGACATCTTTGGCAGGTATAACACAGTTTGCCATTTGGATAGTTTCAGCAACACTACTTTTAATGGTTGCGTTTTCGATTTTCGATATTGATCCTTCGGCCTTGAATAGTGGGACTGATATAACCAACGGCCTTGCTGAAAATATGGCACCGCCTGTACCCTCTGTAAATGAGACTATGCAGGCCTATGCCCAAGAACTTTACAAAATACCTTGGTTTATGCTTATATGCTTTTTCGTGGTTTATTTTATATTGGGTTACTTGATTTATAGCTCTATCTATGCAGCAATAGGTGCCGCCGTGGACAATGAAACGGATACTCAGCAATTTATATTTCCGATTATTTTACCGTTAATGTTGGCCATTTATGTTGGATTCTTCTCTGTTTTTAGTAATCCACATGGTCCAATTGCTGTTGGCTTCTCGCTATTTCCTCTAACTTCACCAATTGTTATGCTCATGAGGTTGCCCGGAGGAATAGGTGACGGTGGTGTCCCCGTTTGGGAACTGATAACTTCAATTCTATTGTTGATTATAACGTTTATTGGTATCGTTTGGTTAGCAGCTAAGATTTATAGGGTAGGAATTCTTATGTACGGCAAGAAACCCAGTTACAAAGAACTGTTCAAATGGATTAAATATTGATGTTAGAGATATGGGACATACCCCAGGATGATTGTGTAATGGCTAATGAAAATTACAATATTGCTTAAAAAAAGTATAAAGTCAATCGGTTATATTTTGGCGGTTTGTTGCTTTCAACTTGGAAACGCACAATCACCGGATATTTTTAGATTGGAATATATGTTGATGCCACAAAATAAGGCCGAAGCAGAACTCTCTCGGTTTAAATTGGTGGCAAATGCCCCAATCAAAGTTCGAGAAACTGATAATATTATTCTTGGAGCCGAGTATAATTATTTGGCCTATAAAATAGGTGACCAAGCCCCTTTTGATGTCCAGGGGATAAAAAATCTTCATGTCGTGGACTTTAATCTTGCCTATGTTTATAAGCACAACGAGGATTGGCGTTTTATAGGTGTAGCTACTCCAAGATTGTCGTCTACCTTGACCAATAGCCTTGAGAATGGTGATGTATCAGTGAACGTTACGGTTGGTGCTTTTAAGGACAAACAGAATATTGAAAAACCAATGCGTTTGGTAATGGGAATTGCTTACAATTCTACTGTGGCTCTTAGAATACCATTACCTATCATATATTTCGAAAAAAAATTCCACCCCAAATGGACATATGTGATCGGTGTACCCAAAACAGGTTTGAAACATCATTTGAAAAAAAATCATATGATTCAGGCCGAATTTATCCTGGACGGATATTTCGTTAATCTTCAAAATAACATCATTCTCCCAAATACAGGCTTTGCATCTTCTATCTCATCATCAGCGGCATTATTTACAATGGGGTATCAATATAACATATCCAAAAATATGTCGTTCTACGGTTATGTTGGGCACACCTTATTTCAAGATGGCGTGTTACGGGATAACGATAGAAATGATATTTTTACATTGAATGATGAGCCTAGTTTGTATTTTAGGACTGGGTTTAGAATAGGAATATAAATAATTTGAATATGTCAAAAATTTTAGTTGTAGAGGACGAGTCAGCCATTCGTAGAGTATTGGTGAAAATACTTTCGGAAGAAAGCGATTCTTATCAGGTTGAAGAAGCCGAAGATGGTTTGAGAGGAATTGAAGCCATTAAAAACAATGACTATGACTTGGTTTTGTGTGATATTAAAATGCCAAAAATGGACGGTGTTGAGGTGCTCGAAGCGGCAAGTAAGATAAAACCCGAAATACCATTTATTATGATTTCTGGGCATGGAGACCTGGATACTGCCGTTAATACCATGCGTTTGGGGGCGTTCGACTACATATCAAAACCTCCCGATTTAAACCGCCTTTTAACCACAGTTCGTAATGCCTTGGATAGAAAGGAATTGGTGGTTGAAAATAAAATCTTGAAGAAAAAGGTCAGCAAGAATTATGAGATGATTGGCGAGAGTAAAGAAATCAACGCCATTAAGGATATAATTGAAAAAGTAGCCCCAACTGATGCTAGGGTACTTGTAACAGGTTCTAACGGTACAGGAAAAGAACTGGTTGCCCATTGGGTACATGAAAAGAGCCCTAGAAGCTCAGCACCTTTCATTGAAGTAAATTGTGCGGCCATACCTTCAGAGCTTATTGAGAGCGAATTGTTCGGTCATGTGAAAGGTGCCTTTACTTCGGCCGTAAAAGATAGAGCAGGTAAATTTGAAGCCGCAAATAAAGGAACCATATTTTTGGATGAAATTGGTGATATGAGCCTTTCGGCACAGGCCAAGGTACTTCGCGCTTTACAAGAGAATAAAATTTCGAGGGTAGGCTCTGATAAAGATATCAAAGTAAACGTAAGGGTAATTGCAGCAACAAACAAAGACCTTGCAAAAGAGATAAAGGAAAATAAGTTCAGGGAAGATTTATACCATCGCCTTGCAGTAATCTTGATTAAGGTGCCTTCACTTAATGACAGGAGGGAAGACATTCCTCTTTTGATTAATCATTTTGCGAGCAAAATAGCAAGTGAACAAGGCATTTCTCCTAAAGGATTTTCGAAAAATGCAATTAAGCTATTAAAAGGCTACGACTGGACAGGTAACATTAGAGAATTGAGAAATGTTGTTGAGCGCTTGATTATTTTAGGTGGTCAAGAAGTGACGGAAGAAGATGTAAAACTCTTTGCCAGTAAATAGGATTTGATTATTTACATTCATTAAGTTTTTCCAAAGCCTCGGCCGTAATTTCCTTGGTTCGTAAGTTATAATACTTTTTACCTTCAGTCAGGTTTTGAATCAGCAGCTGTTGCTCACAATGTGTATATATGTTTTGAGCAAAGGCTCGTGCTTCACTGCAATCTACTGAATTGACTATTTCGTTTAGGGATGCTCTATATTTTTCAAGTGAAATATCGATTTTTCGCTCAAAATCCTTTTTCCCAGGTTTTTTCATTGCCATCTTTTTCTCTTCTGAGACTACGGTGTTCATAGCCAATAGATCACTCCCATACTGGCTATCATGTAATTCATGTTCTTCAAGAGATTCTATTCCGCCCAAGGTATTTTCAAGTGCCCTGTTCAATAGAATTCTGGTGCCGTTCAATGATGTGGCTTTTGTTGCCAGTTTTAGATTGGCAAGCCCCTCGGCTATGCTTTCAGCAGCATATTCACAACCGCATTCCTTTAATTGCTTTTTGGATTTTTCAATGGCGTTCAAAGCTTTATAAGCAAAGTACCTAGCTTGATTGATGTCGTCGACAGCAATTGCTTTTTCAGTTTGTTTCTTTACGTAATTAATGTTAGAACCAGCATATTCACATGCCTTGTCTACCTTGAAAGAAGAGAAAAAGAAAACCAATACAATTATTGATACTGAGTAGTATTTCTTCATAATATAGGCATTTTATGAGTTGTAAAATTTGGGAATAATACATGGTAAAAGTAGTTATAGCGTTCTGTATAGCCCATTTTTTTCGATGGAATGCAGGAAGTTTCCTATAATTTAGGTTAGGAGTGAAAATCTAGGTTGAACGGTCGTTTTTTTTAACATATTATGCATTTCAACGATAAAATATTTTATATTCAGGGCATGAAGAATGTAGATATTAATGCATACAAAGCCATTAAAGATGTAAATCTTGCTGAAATACCAACCTTTGAAAATTTTGGAGTTACGGATAAGGAATTGAAGAAGGACCTTGAGAAGATTCGAGAAGATCTGGGGGATTTTCAAGATACACTTTATGCACACGGAAAATACAGTGTTTTGGTCTGCTTGCAGGGGATGGATACCTCTGGGAAGGATAGTTTAATTAGGGAAGTATTCAAAGATTTTAATGTACGAGGTGTTGTTGTACATAGCTTTAAAGTGCCCACTGAGTTGGAGTTGAAGCACGATTATATATGGAGACATTATATTGCCTTGCCAGCGAGAGGTAAATTTGGTGTTTTTAACCGAACACACTATGAGAATGTTTTGGTAACCCGTGTTCATCCAGAATATATTTTGGGAGAGAACATACCTAGCGTTAACTCCGTTTCAGATATTGACCAAAAGTTTTGGGATGCTCGTTTTGAACAAATAAATAACTTCGAGAAGCATATAGTTGATAACGGAACCATTGTTTTCAAATTCTTTTTGCATCTGTCTAAAGAAGAACAAAGACAACGTTTGTTGAGAAGGCTGCGCTTGAAGGAAAAAAACTGGAAGTTTTCCCCAGGTGATCTAAAAGAAAGAAAGCTATGGGAAGAATACCAACGATGCTATCAAGAAGCAATAAACAATACCTCAAAAGAACATGCACCTTGGTTTGTTGTGCCAGCGGATAACAAAAAGGCGGCCAGGGTAATTGTAGCACAGGTCTTATTGGAAGAGTTAAAAAAATACAAAGATATCGTCGAACCTGAACTTGATGATAAAATAAAGGCTAATTTAGAAACCTATAATCAACAATTAGAAAACGAATGAGGTTTATAAAGCTTACCCTGATTGTCTTACTTACTGTTTGGAACGGATTTTCTCAATCCGAGGATGAAAAACAAATCAAAGCAATATATGATGCTGCTCTTACGAAAGGCAAAGCATATGATTGGCTTAACCATTTGTCAAATCAAATTGGAGGTAGACTATCTGGTTCTGTTCAAGCACAGCAGGCTGTCGATTATACGAAAACGCAATTAGATTCATTGGGGGTTGATCGTGTTTGGTTACAGTCGGTCATGGTACCTAAATGGGTACGAGGAACTCCGGAATTTGCATATTTTGAGACTGCCCCAGGAATAACAAGTGATGTTCCCATCTGTGCTTTAGGTGGATCAGTAGCAACACCTTTAGGAGGTTTAAAGGCCAATATTATTGAAGTAAACGGTATAGAACAATTAGCAAAACTTGGAAAAGATAAAATTGCTGGTAAAATTGTTTTTTATAATAAGCCGATGGACCCTACTCTTATAAGTACTTTTCAATCGTATTCAGGTTGTGTGGATCAGAGGTATGCTGGTGCTAGTGAGGCTGCTAAGTTTGGTGCGGTTGGTGTGATTGTGCGGTCTATGAACTTAAGATTGGATGATTTGCCCCATACAGGATCTATGAGTTATGGAGATACGGATGCTTCAAAACGTATTCCCGCTGCAGCGATAAGTACCAATGGTGCAGAACTTTTGAGTACAACATTGAAGTTGAGCCCAATTACTAAATTCTATTTTAAGCAGAACTGTAAGCAATTTGAAGATGTTGAATCTTTCAATGTAATAGGGGAAATACAAGGAAGTAAATACCCGAATGAGATTATGATTGTTGGTGGGCACTTAGATTCGTGGGATTTAGGTGACGGTTCACATGACGATGGTGCAGGCTGTGTTCAGAGTATGGATGTGTTGAGGCTTTTGAAGGAAAGTGGATATCGACCTCAAAGAACTATTAGGGTTGTTTTATTTATGAATGAAGAAAATGGACTTCGAGGCGGTAATAAGTATGCTGAGGTCGCAAAGGATAAAAATGAAAATCATGTTTTTGCACTCGAAAGCGACGCTGGTGGATTTACTCCGCGAGGCTTTTCTTTTGATTGCTCCGATTCTAATTTTGAACAAGTACAAAGTTGGAAAAAGTTATTTGAGCCTTATCTTATTCATATGTTCGTTAGAGGAGGAAGTGGAGCCGATATAGGACCTCTCAAAAATGATGAAATGGTTTTAGCAGGGCTAAGGCCTGATTCCCAAAGATATTTTGATCACCACCATGCTGAAAATGATACGTTCGAGCATGTTAACAAAAGAGAGTTGGAACTAGGAGCGGCAACAATGACGAGTCTTATTTATCTGTTTGATAAATATGGTATTGTAAAACCACCCAAAATTAAAGGATAACTGCTGTAGATTTGTTTTGGTTGAGTTCTAATCTCAAGACTAAATTACTTACCTTTGCCGCTCATAAAAAATAGTGCAAAATGCAAGACGGAATCTACGCAAAATTCAATACTTCGAAAGGAGAGATATTAGTAAAACTTACTCACGATAAAACACCAGGAACGGTTGGTAACTTTGTCGCTCTAGCAGAGGGTAAGTTAGAAAATAAGGCCAAATCAACAGGGGAGCCATATTACAATGGTCTAAAATTCCATAGGGTAATACCTGATTTCATGATTCAAGGTGGTTGTCCGTTAGGTACTGGTACCGGAGATCCTGGATACAAGTTCGATGATGAATTTCACCCTGAACTTACCCATGATACACCTGGTGTACTCTCAATGGCAAATGCTGGCCCGGGAACAAACGGCAGTCAGTTTTTCATTACCCATGTTCCGACTCCTTGGTTAGATAACAAACATACAGTTTTTGGTCATGTTGAGGCTGGTCAAGAAGTTGTTGACGTTATAGCCCAAGCCGATTCTATTGAAAGCTTGGAAATTGTTAGAGTGGGAGATGAGGCAGAAAAATGGGATGCTTTAGGATCTTTTAAAAGTTTTGAAAGCTCTAGAGAAAAAAGAATGGCAGAGGAGAAAGAGAGACAAGTAGCCGAATTAGATAAAGTGGCAGCGGGTTTTGATGAAACTGAAAGCGGACTTCGATATAAAATTATTCAAAAAGGTACTGGCGACAAGGCCGAATCTGGGAGAACAGTTTCTGTTCATTATGAAGGTTCATTGCTGAGCGGCCAGGTTTTTGACTCGTCATATAAGCGTAACCAACCAATTGATTTTCAATTAGGCGTTGGTCAAGTAATCGCTGGTTGGGATGAAGGTATTTCTTTATTAGTAGTTGGTGATAAAGCACGTTTTGTAATTCCATCCAATTTAGGTTATGGTAGTGCCGGTGCGGGAGGAGTTATTCCACCTGACGCAACTTTGATTTTTGATGTAGAATTGATGGAGGTTAAGTAATATCCAGTAACCCATTTAAATATAAAGGCCTCAGTAATTCACTGAGGCTTTTTTGATTGAATTATTCTCATCGTTTTTTGGATTGTTGGCCCAAACTTGCAACAAATAAAACAACATTTATTAGTACTAAAGATAAGAGTATAGTTAAAAAAGAAGGCATAACAAAAGAGATTAAGGGGTTTATAATGTATTCATATATATAACAGTTGAATATGTAAAAACCCTACCTTTTGCCTGTGATTTAAGTAATTACCTCGATTTCGCTCCTCCTGTGCTCAAAAGTAAGAGCATAATGTTAATTATTAGAAGCGAAAACACGATTGTTAAAAAAGTTCCCATGAGATTTTTGGTTAATGATAAATGATACGAGAGGGGATTGTTATTTAACAAATAGATTCTTTCGATACCTAAAGGTTGCGTATTTTTTTACTAAAATAGTTTCAAAAAAAACCCCCAATGAAATATCATCGGGGGCCATATAAAAAAGTTAAAATCGTTACCTAGTCAACTACCTTCACATTAACGGCGTTCAATCCTTTTTTACCTTGTTGTAGTTCAAATTCTACAACATCACCTTCACGAACTTCATCGATTAAGCCTGAAATGTGTACAAAATGATCTTCGTTTGAACCATCTTCAGTGATAAAACCATATCCTTTTGAATCATTGAAGAATTTAACTGTTCCTTTACTCATAATAAAAATTATTAAATATTAATTAAAGTGCAAATGTAGGGTTAAAAATTTTAATTGTATGATAATTCGTAAGTTATCTTTATGTTAAGCCCTTTGGATTAAGCATTTGACCCCCAAACACTATACCTTTTTGGGGCTAAAGTTTGTTATAAACTTAGGAAGTTGGGTCTGGTGTCATTCTTAAATATGGTTTTATTTCTTCAACACCTTTATCAAACATTTCACGTGCCTCATTTGTTGGAATCGCCGGACTTACCACCACATCTTGACCATGTTCCCAATTCGCCGGTGTAGCTACCTTATGATATGCAGTTAACTGCAAGGAATCTACCACTCTTAAAAGCTCATAAAAATTACGGCCAGTTGAAGCGGGATAGGTAAGCATTAATTTTACCGTTTTGTCTGGAGCAATAATAAACACTGAGCGAACAGTTAGGTTATTGTCTGCTTTTGGATGAATCATATCATACATATCAGAAACCTTTTTGTCCTCATCAGCAATTATTGGAAAGTTAACTGTTGTATGCTGCACTTCATTTATGTCTTTGATCCACTCATTGTGCGAATCTGCACCATCAACACTCAAAGCGAGCATTTTTACATTACGTTTGTCAAATTCATCCTTGAATTTAGCAGCGGTACCTAATTCTGTTGTACAAACAGGAGTGAAATCTGCTGGATGTGAGAAAAGAATTCCCCAGCTTTCTCCTAAGTAATCGTAGAAATTAATAGTTCCCATTGAGCTGTCCGCAGTAAAATCCGGAGCGTTGTCACCTAATCTTATCGTTGCCATATTAATGTTTTTAAATTTCTAATCAGTTAGAACATAAAATTAATCGATAATGAAATCATGACCCTTTAGATCCAAGTTAAAACTGTATTAAATTTTCTATTTTTGGTTTATGGAAGCCATGGACATTGAAAAATTAAAATATCCTATAGGACAATTTGAATACCCCTCAGAAGTCACAAAAAAAGTCATTCTTAATTGGATTGGGATATTGGAAGAATTGCCTATCAATCTGGAGAATTTGGTAATAGATTTATCAGAAGAGCAATTAGAAACCCCTTATAGACCTGGAGGATGGACAGTTCGACAATTAGTGCATCATATAGCAGATAGCCACCATCATAGTTATACTCGTTTTAAATGGGCATTAACAGAGAACGCACCACTCATAAAAGCCTATGAAGAGAAAGAATGGAGCAGTTTGTTTGATGCGAAAACGGCACCTATTCAACTGTCTTTGGTATATCTAAAAGCGCTACATGCGAAACTTGTTTTTCTGTTAAAAGGGTTGACTGACCAAGATTTGGAAAAGTACTATGTTCACCCAGATGGCAATGCCCAGGTGACTGTAATGGAGAATATTGGTAAATATGCTTGGCATAGTAAGCACCATTGCGCACATATTCAAGGATTACTTGATCGTAATGATTGGTAGAAATCCAAGAGGATTTAGATTGATTACCACTACTTTTTAAACCATTTTATATTGCAGCCAATACTAGGTTTTTGTATGGTATTGGCTTCTTTACCATGAATAAGGGCTTCAATTGCACTTCTTAAATCTTTTCCAGTAACTGGTAAGCCGTTTCCTGGTCGCGAATCATCCAATTGCCCCCTATAAAAAAGGTTCAAATTATCATCGAACAGGTAGATGTCTGGCGTACAGGCTGCTTCATAGGAAATTGCTACTTCTTGGGACTCATCGTAGAGATAAGGGAAAATATACCCTTCCGTAATTGCCGTTTGTTTCATCAAGTGAGGAGCATCCTGGGGGTAATTCACGACATCATTACTTGATATAGCAACGAACGAAATCCCAACTTCCTGATAGGTTTTTGCCATTTTCGATATTTCAGGATTAATATGGATTACAAAGGGACAATGATTGCAAATGAACATGATGACAGTTCCTTTTTCCCCTTTTAATGAACTCAACGAAAGAATTTTTCCAGACACGGTATCCATTAAATCAAACGCAGGTGCTTTTGTGCCTAAAGGCAGCATATTACTGGGGGTATTTGCCATTTAGTTGTCTTTTAGTTGTAGCTAAAGTTAAAAGTAATTCGCCAATTTTTTGTAATCTGATTTGCTATTTTTTAAATTGAACAATTGAAATAAAATCAAAGTTTCGAATGAGTGAAACAATAAACTGGGCGGACTTTTCAAAAATTGATATGAGAGTGGGAACCATTATAGAGGTTCTGGATTTTCCCGAAGCCCGAAATCCAGCCTATCAGGTTAAGATTGATTTTGGTGCTGAAATAGGTATAAAAAAATCTTCCGCACAGATTACATCTTTATATGAGAAGGAAAAACTTTTGGGCAGACAAATTATTGCAGTTATCAATTTTCCGAAAAAACAAATTGCAAGCTTTATGAGTGAATGTCTTATCTTGGGAGCAGTTGAAGGGAAAGATGTTGTTTTGCTTCAACCAGAATCGTCTGTTACTAACGGACTCAAAATATCTTGACTGTTTGACCGAAACCATACTTGACAATGTTCATATTAATTTCAATAGCCAGGCGCTGTGGGTAATGAATATTGCTTTGGCTTTGGTAATGTTTGGTATTGCCTTGGAGATTTCAGTGAATGATTTTAAGCGGTTATTTAAAAACCCTAAACCTATTTTCACTGGAGCTTTCAGTCAGTTTCTTTTGCTCCCAGCGATTACCTTCTTACTTGTTTGGTTAATCGAGCCTATTCCTAGCATTGCTTTGGGGATGTTTATGGTTGCTGCTTGCCCAGGAGGAAATATTTCGAATTTTATAACACATTTGGCCAAAGGGAATTCAGCTTTATCTGTAAGTCTGACCGCAGTGGCGACCTTATTGGCAGTTTTTATGACACCTTTGAATTTACAGTTGTGGGGATCGATGTATGGTCCAACTGCCACAATTTTAAAAGATGTTGCCATATCACCTTTAGAAATGATTAAACTGGTCTCTTTGTTGCTGGCATTTCCACTGGTTTTGGGAATGTGGGTTAATCATGCTAGACCAATTCTAGCAAAAAAAATGGCTAAAATTTTAAAACTTCTTTCGCTGTTGTTCTTCATTTCTTTGATTTTCCTTGCTCTTTATAACAATCGAGAGATTTTTTTGGATTATATATTTTATGTGTTTTGGATTGTCATTATTCATAATCTAGTGGCTTTCGCAACAGGTTTTTCAATTGCGAAAATCGGGGGTCTTTCGAAAAAGGATGTACGTTCAATTACCATTGAGACCGGAATCCAAAATTCAGGCTTAGGTTTATTGTTGATATTTACTTTTTTTGAGGGACTGGGCGGGATGGCTCTCCTTGCGGCTTTCTGGGGAATTTGGCATTTAATCTCTGGGTTGATTCTTTCGGCCGTATGGGGTTATAGGCCCGTTAAGAAAGAAGAATTGGTGTCATGAAAATAGGATATAACATTGTAAAACTCTGGCTTAGAACAGGTCTGTTTTTCTATTATACTAAAATGGAGGTTGTTGGCAGGGAGAATATTCCAAAAGGCAAGCCGATTATGTTATTGGCAAATCATCAAAATGCATTAATGGATCCCTTGATGATTGCAATGAATTGTGGAATGAATCCTTATTTTCTTGCACGATCGGATTTATTCAAGAAACCGTTGGTGAGCAAATTTTTGCATTATTTGCAAATGATGCCTATTTATAGATTCAGGGATGGCGTTGATACTTTGAAGAACAACCCCGCGATTTTTAAGAAATGTGGAGACTTATTGGTAAATGGTGAAACCGTAATGCTTTTCCCTGAGGGCAACCACGGTATTTTAAGAAGGGTAAGGTGGCCTATGCGAAAAGGTTTCGTTAAAATGATTTTCTGTGCTTTGGAAAAGGAACCTAATTTGGATATCCGCATTCTACCTGTTGGATTAAACTATTTGAAAGCTGAAGGGTTTCCTGATAGTGTTTCTATGCATATAGGTAAAGATTTTGCGGTTCAAGATTGTTTTGACCCAGATGATTTAGTTGCTACCGAAGCTAAATTAAAAGACGAAATCTATGATAGACTGCAAAAGGTTACAACTCATATTTCGGATGAGAAAACCTATGAAAATGTTTTAACTCAATTAAAAAATCAAAAAGTCGATTATTTAAATCCTAATAGTGTAAATGGTATTATTTCTGGTATTGACCCAAATATTAAAGTAACGCCAATCAAAAGAAACACGAATTGGATCTCTGGTTTTATGAAAATATTGTTCAGTATTATAAATTTTCCTATTCTGCTTCTTTGGAATAAAAGAATAAAATCAATCCCATTGGATATTGAGTTCAGGACAACTTTGCGTTTTATGATGAGCTTAATACTCTTCCCCGTGTATTATTTGTTACTTTATTTACTGCTCCGATATACATTGGGCCAAGAAATAGCTCTAACCATTATCTCAGCCCAAGTTTTATTTAATCTTTTATACGTTAAGCTAAAGTAGCTTACATCATCTTACCAAAAAATATGGCATTCATTAATAATTTGTTTGTCCCATACCAAAAAGCTCTGAAATTAGTATTGTCAGTAAATACGATGACCCTTCCTTTCCCAACTCTCTTTACTTGAAAGGGCACTGAATTTTTCAAGAGCTCCAAATTTTCCTCTGAAATATATCCGCTCAACAAAGGACTATTGGTATACTGAATAGGATTGTTATAACTGTTCTTATCAGCTTCAATATAAACATTTGAGTTCCTGAACATGGCAAGTCTATCATTCTTGTAGCCATAATTTATGGGATGTGAAAGATCTAGTTTAGCTTCAAAAATGGCGCCACCAGTTACTTGAGCACCATTAAAATCTCCTTTTTCAGCAAAGGATATGTTTTTAGCAACTAAAGTATCTTTTTTGAACTTCAACTTAATAACTTCGTTCTTATTAAGCCACTCAGCAACACTTCTATACCCAATCAATGTGCCACCTTCTTTAACCCATTCTTTTATCTTTTCGGCATACTTTTTTGATAGTCCACCTCCCCATGAGCTAGGAATAATCAAATCTGTATATTTGTTTAAATCCACATTACTTAAATAGGCCACATCAAGTTTGGTTAACTGCATGTTGTAACGTGTATCAAACAAATGCCAAATTTCACCTGCGTCATATGATCTTATTCCGTTACCGACAAGTATGGCAACCTTTTGTTTTTTAATAGGATCAAAATCATTACTACCCAAATCAATACCCTTGGTAAGTCCAGTACCAACAGATATTATCTTAAGCATACTTTCATTGGCTACATCTTTTAGAAAAGTGTACAAATCGTCAGCATTCAACTCTTGATTCTGAACCGGGACCATTATTGTACCGTAATCATATTGTTTGCCCTCCAAACTAAAAGGTGATTTGGCCACTTTGGCCCTTAAACCTTTTTCTACTATTTTGTTCAAAGCTTTAGGGGTATAATATTCATTCCATTCAAACAAATATGCATAACTGCTTTTTCCGCTTACATTACCGGACAATGGCTCAAAATTGGTAATTTCAGCTCCAGCATTTGTCATAGAACTTTGTTCAGAATAATCAACGTTGAATGCTAAAGGAAAAGTCCAAGCTGAAATATCATAAAAAAGACTGTCCGAAAATGTAGTTCTTTTTTCGAACATGGCTTTAATAAGTCGGTGGTTCTTTTGATTCATTGGAACCACGTAACTATTACCTTTCTTATACTTTTTTCCTCCAATTGCGACATCGTTCGCCAATTCGTTGAATTTTATTTTCTGTCTTTTTAGAATTTCGGCTAAATGCCAGGCTTTGGCTCCATCTTTATTATCTCCAAAAACAATCGATTTTGTTCTGCTCTTAGCAGCTTCAGCTCTTACATTTTTGTAAAAATCGCGCTGATAGTTCAAGATTTTTTCACGCATATTCTTGGCAGCTTCAATTGTAGACAAAGCTGTGGTAAACTGATTGCGTATTGTGAAAGGGAATGTCAAAAGCCCATTTTCAGTTTCTTGAATATGCCCTCTGGAGCTTCCTTGCTCAAATAAAATACCGATACTACCATTAACATCTGGAAAGGTAGAACCCTTTCCATAGTAATAGTCATCATAGTTTTCTTCAGAATAGTATAATGACCCAATTTTGTCCAGCGCTTTTGCATGGTACTTTCCAATCTCTGCAGTCAACTCTTGGTTCATTTTTGGGGTCAAGGGGTGTACTCTTGTTGGCTCACCTGGCTGAAAAAAGAAAGTTGAATTAGTTCCCATTTCATGATGGTCGGTTAATATATTAGGCAACCACTTATGAAAACTCTTTATTCTAGCCCTGCTCTCTGGCAATTGTACTGGCAACCAGTCACGATTCATGTCAAACCAATAATGATTGGTACGACCACCTGGCCAGACCTCATGATATTCCCTTTCATTATTGTCGGCCACAAGGTTGATGCTTTTGTTTGTATTTGCCCAATAGGCAAAACGTTGTAAACCATCAGGATTGAAGGAAGGATCCATTAAAATAACCATGTTGTTTAAAAGGTTATCTATTTCTGGACCTTGGGCAGCTGCCAAATAATAGGCGTATGCCAATCCCGCATTGGCACCACTAGGCTCATTACCATGGATAGAAAACCCTTGGTAAACAACAATGGGCATTGAGTTTGTTGGTAAAGAACTGGCCCCATTTTCAGTTAGTGCAATATGGTCCTGCCTTATTTTCTCAATATTCAAATGATTTGATGGTGATGTCACAGTTAGCAACAATATTGGTCTGCCCTCGAAGGTCTTACCTCTTGTCTCAATGGTTATCCGATCACTTTTTTGAGCGAGGGTCTGCATATAAAACATGAGTTTGTCATGTGTAACATGCCACTCACCAACTTCATGTCCTATTACCTCTTTAGGTGTCGGAATGTTTGTGTTATAAGTAACGTTTTGAGGAAGATAATAGTTAAGGTCAAGATTTTCTTGCGCAGCAACGGAGCAGGAAATCAAAAGAGCTAGCGTTAGGAGTATACTTTTCATTTTAGTTTGAATTAGCTTAGGTTAAAAATAAAAAACGACCCTGAGAAAAGAGGGTCGTTTTAAGTATTATTTAATAATAAATTTTAAATATCATCAAAATCTACATCTGTGAAACTTTCGGTAGCTTTCATCTCACCATTCTCCTGATGTTCTTCTTTTTTAAAATCTTTTTGATGTCTTTCTGAGATTACTTCACTTCCTTTTTCATCAATGATGAAATCCATCATTTCCTCCACATTTTCCCTAAAGGCGGTAAAGTCTTCTTTATAGAGATAAATCTTGTGCTTTTTATAATGAAACGACCCGTCATCATGTGTAAATTTCTTACTCTCGGTAATCGTAAGGTAATAATCTCCCGCTTTGGTACTTCTTACATCAAAAAAATATGTTCTTCTCCCGGCTCTTAAAACCTTGGAGTGTATTTCTTCTTGATCTATTAAATCTTTGTCGCGCATTCTGTTAGTGTCTAGTTAATATTAATGGGGAATTTCATTCAAAAGTGTAAAAAAAAAGCCATTTCAGCAACAATATTTCTAGTTTTCTTTTTCCGCTAGTTGATGCATATAGAGTTCCTTGTAATATCCTTCTACATTGTTCAATTTTTCATGGGTTCCTTCCTGCAGTAACCTTCCATCCTCCAGTACCAAGATCTTATCTGCGTTTTTCGCTGATGATACTCGATGACTCACAATGATGGTCGTTTTGGCACTTGACGCCTTTTGAAGGTTGTTTAAAATGGTCTCTTCAGTCTCTGTGTCGACCGCCGAGAGGCAATCATCGAATAAATATATTTGCGGATTTTTCAATAGCGCTCGAGCAATGGATACTCTTTGTTTTTGCCCACCGCTTAATGTTATGCCACGCTCTCCAAGAACTGTGTCATACTGATTTTTGAAATCCATGATATTTTTGTGGACAACGGCATTTTTTGCCACCTGGATTACTTCCTCATCCGATGAGTCGTAATCACCAAATTTGATATTGTTCTTAATCGTGTCCGAGAATAAGAAAGCATCTTGCGGTACTGCGCCTATAGATTTACGCAGGGTATTGAGATTTAATTTTTTTAAAGACTCACCATCCACTAATATTTGGCCAGAACCAACATCATAAAGTCTTGCGATTAAATCCAGAATAGTTGACTTTCCCGAGCCTGTTTTGCCCAAAATCGCAACTGTTTGGCCCTCTTTAATAGTGAATGAAATATTTCTTAACGCGGTTATGTTGGTGTCATCGTAAGTAAAACTTACGTTTTTGAATTCTATTTTTCCTTTTATAGGTGTTTCTTCTGAAACCTCATTCGTAATTTCAGATTCTACTTTTAAAAATTCATTGATTCTTTTTTGTGATGCTTCAGCTCTTTGGATAATTGAGGTAAGCCAACCTACTATTGCCACAGGCCATGTCAACATATTCACATAAATAATGAACTCTATAATAAGGCCTACAGATGCAATTTCTCCATTTATATACTGTTGTCCTCCTATATATATTACAAAAATGTTACTTATACCAATAAGTAAAATCATTAACGGAAAAAACCAGGCATTAACTTTTGCTAGGTCCATACTTTTGTTTTTGCCCTCTAACGCCAAAGCACTTAATTCTGCATTTATTTTGGGCTCAATTGCATATGCTTTAATTACCGAAACCCCTGAAAAAACCTCCTGTGTAAAAGTTGAGAGTGAAGAAAGATACTCTTGAACCACTGTACTTCGCTTATGTATGACTTTACTTATTTGATAAATAAGTACAGATAGGATTGGGAGTGGAATCAAGGTATAAGCTGCTAGCGTTGGTGCCTTGATAAACATAATGGGAATAATACATGCGAACAATGTTATGGTATTCATACCATACATCAAAGCCGGTCCTGAATACATGCGCACTTGGCTAACATCCTCACTAATACGGTTCATCAAATCCCCAGTTCTATTCTTTTTATAAAAATTTAAACTTAGAAATTGATAATGATCAAAAATTTCATTTTTTAAATCATATTCTATATATCGAGAAACATAAATAATAGTCTGGCGCATCAAGAATGTCAAAAAACCAGAAAGCAACGCAGCACCAATAATTATAAGAATAAACTCCAGTAGCATCTCTTTAGCGACCTCTTGTGTCAATTCACCTTTGATAAAATCCTCTACAACAGTAATTGATTTATTGGCATAGGACGGCATTATCAATTGAAAAATTTTGGCCGCTACCGTAATTATCATCCCAACCAGGAGTTTTAGCCAATATTTTTTGAAATATTTATTAAGATGTTTGAGTTCTTTCATAAAAGTGGTCAACCGGGGGGGTGAGATTTGCCCATTTGCCAAAGATATAAGTTTGCTATAAAACCAAATGTTATAAATTTTATAAATAAGATATTAATTGCAGTCTAGGCCATAGTTTAAAATAGATTACTATTTTTGCTCCCTATTTGCATTAATAATTCGTAAAAGTTCTTTAACATGCTTACAAGAAGGCACATTCGGGTAAAAGTTATGCAGTGTATCTATGCATTGACCCAATCAAAAGATGAATCTTTGGAAAAACAGGAAAAGTTCCTGAAAGTAAGTATAGAGAACATGTATACCCTTTATTTATTGATGCTGAGCCTGTTGATTGAAATTCAACAGTTGGCCAGCAATAAGGTAGAATTGTCTTCCAAAAAATACCTCTCCAATAGTTCTGATTCTTTTCCGGACAAAAGAAAGTTTGCTAAAAATAGATTATTGGCAAAATTGTCTGATAATGAAAGTTTGAAATCAGAATTGGAAAAAAGAAAATTAAAAAATTGGTATTTAAATGAGGAATACGTAAAACTCATATATAAAGAGATAGTTGAAAGTGATGTCTATGCTAAGTATATGATTATTCCTTCGAGCACATTTAAAGATGACAAGGAGTTTATTTCGACTATTTTTAAAGAAGTCATTGCCCCGAACGAAAAAATATATGACTATTTCGAAGATGATAAGCTAACTTGGGTAGATGACATACCTATTGTTAACACCTTCATCTTAAAACAGTTAAAAAAGGTCAGTGAAGATAAAAGCGATTCCTATTTCTTGCCAAGACTTTTGAAAGATAATGAGGATATGGATTTTGCCCAGAAATTGTTGACCAAAACACTTTTGAACAACAGCAAATGGGAAAAAGAAATTGAGGGCAAAACACCTAATTGGGATAAGGATCGTATAGCTGATATAGACGCTATATTACTAAAAATGGCAATTTGCGAACTTTTGAATTTTCCGTCTATTCCAGAAAAGGTGACCATCAACGAATTTCTGGAAATTGCTAAAGAGTACTCAACCCCAAAAAGTAGTATTTTCATTAATGGCATCTTGGATAAACTGGTAAAAGAGTATAAAACCGAAGGAAAACTTAAAAAGGTTGGTCGCGGGCTATTATAAATTATTTAATTAATTTTGAAACAAATTAAAAATTACTACAGATGAAAAGAGCAATTTTAGGTTTAAGTTTACTGTCAATGATGGCCTTTGTGTCATGTAAGGAAAACGCCTCAAGTAAAGTTAAAACAGATAATGTGGCAGTAGCTGCAGAGCGCGATGAAGCTTCAAAACAAATTCCTGTGATGGAATTTGAAAAATCGGAGCATGATTTTGGAACAATTGAGCAGGGAACACCTCAGGAGACAGTATTCACTTTTACCAATACAGGTAATGCACCTTTGGTTATTACAAATGCAACAAGTAGTTGTGGCTGTACTGTGCCAAACCCACCTAAAGACCCAATAGCACCAGGTGCAAAAGGAGAGTTACTTGTTAAATTCAATGGTGCGGGCCAAAACCAAGTAACAAAAACAATAACTGTTATTGCGAATACTGCCAAAGGTTCCGAAATGTTAAAAATAAAGGCCTTTGTAAATCCTAAAGGAGCAGCGCCGTTAGGTCCTGTTAAATAGATAATCAATTATATAAATAGATAGTATGGGAAGTGGTAGTATAATGGATTTTATGCCGATGATCCTCATTTTCGTGGTAGCGTACTTTTTTATGATACGCCCTCAAATGAAAAGGCAAAAAGATGAGAAAAAATTCTCAGCAGAATTAAAAAGAGGTGACCGTATTATCACTAAGAGCGGCCTACATGGGAAAGTCGTAGATATAAGCGAAAAAGATACGTCATGTGTTATTGAGACCATGGCTGGGAAACTCAAGTTCGATCGTTCGGCCATATCAATGGAGATGAGCAAAAAACTAAATACTCCAGCAAAAAAGTAATACTTCTAAATTTAATGGAAACAGGAAAGCCGATCATTGTATCGGCTTTTTTTATGCATAAAAATTGGCTAACTTCATAGGGTATTAAAACATAAGTTATGCATCACACTAGAAGAAATTTTATGAAGAAAGGTTCATTGGCTATGGCGGGAGCAGGAGCGGCCTTTTTATTCCCAATTGAACTGTTGGCAACAATAAGAAAAAGAGTAGGCCCAAATGACACCATTAATGTTGGGTTGATTGGTTGCAAGGGCATGGGGTTCTCAGATCTTATCTCCGTTCTTAAAATAAGCGAGACCAATGTAATAGGGTTATGTGATGTAGATGAAAATGTTTTAAGAGAAAAGACTGCTGAATTAGAGAAAGCAGGAATCAAAAAGCCTAAATGGTATACTGATTATAGAAAACTATTGGAAAATAAGGATATAGATGTCGTGGTTATTGGAACACCAGATCATTGGCATTGCCTTCAATTAATAGATGCTTTGCAAGCTGGTAAAGATGTGTACTGTGAAAAACCGATTGCCAATTCTATTCAAGAGGCGAACATTATGAAAGGTTTTGTTGGTGCAAGTGATCGTGTTGTACAGATCGGTCAGTGGCAGCGCAGCCAACCTCATTTTGTGGATGCCATTAAATACGTCCATTCTGGTAAATTAGGAGAAATACGATTGGCGAAAGCTTGGGCCTATCAAGGATGGATGAAGCCTGTTCCCATTATTCCAGATACTCCAGTGCCTGCAGGAGTAGATTACGATATGTGGTTAGGGCCAGCTCCGAAAAGGGATTTTAATAAAAATAGATTTCACTTTAGTTTTAGATGGTTTTGGGATTATGCAGGTGGATTGATGACAGATTGGGGGGTTCATTTGATTGATTACGCTTTATATGGAATGAAAGCTGGTACGCCAAAATCAGTAATGGCCTTAGGTGGGAAATTTGCTTATCCTGATGATGCTTCTGAGACCCCTGATACTTTACAAACCGTATTTGAGTATGATGATTTTTCTATTCTCTGGGAGCATGCTACAGGAATTGATGGCGGTAATTATGGTCGAAATCATGGCATTGCTTTCATTGGCAACAATGGTACCTTGGTCCTTGATAGATCAGGATGGGAGGTAATCCCCGAAAATGAGTTCAAAGGTTGGGGAAAAGAACCTGGAAAACGTATGGAAGCAATGCCAATGCAATATAATAAGGGCAATGGGTTGGATTTACATACTACTAATTTCATAAACGCCGTAAAAAGTAGGGATGTTTCATCTTTAAATGCACCTATTGAAGTTGGTTATGATGCGGCACTTGTGTCACATATGGGCAATGTTGCCTATAAATCGGGTGATAGAGTTTACTGGGATAAGACCCAGGGTAAGTTTAAACAAGAGGCGGCCAATGAATTTATGAATACAACTTATCATAATGGTTGGAAATTGCCGACATTATAAAAAATACATTCTTGCTCAAAGATTTGCTAGGACAATCAGCAGTTACGGTATTTGTCATTTAGACCAAGTCCAGCGTTAATCATTGGGATTATTTTTTCCAAACGCGAAAGTTTGGTTTTTTCTTGTTTGGCCGAAATTATATGTTTGGCATATTCTTTTTGTTTATAGGGTGTAAGTGTGTCAAATGCTTTTTTTGTTTCAATGTTTTTCGAAAATACATCTTGCAAGAGTTTAGGAATTACAAGTTTGGTCTTTTTCTTTTTTTCGGGGATTAATCGCATGCCCTTCAATTGATTATCAATGGCTTCGTTCATATAAGCAATTACCGTTGCATCGTTTATTTCCTCAATCGACTTAAAATGCCAATGACGCATTGCTTGGGTTTTAGCTTCTTGCGCATTGATTAAAACCTTTTTTGGGTCTTTTAAAAAAACACCATTGAAAAAACCCAATCCAAAATGATTTTTGAATCTTGCTATCCAAAACACGTTTTTTCCATCTGCCACATATACGGGGGAGCCCCATTTTAAAGTTTCAACGGCATTGGTTTTTGCGGCCAATTCTCTTAATTTGTTGATTGCACCTTTAAAGGGGCGCTCCTTGGCATAGTAAGCTTCCAATTTTTCCATATTTTCCCTCTTGACTAAATTTTGCTTGCAGTAAGTTCGCAAATTTTAACGATAACTTCAACCGCTTTTTGCATACTCTCTACAGGTACATATTCATATTTGCCATGAAAATTATGACCTCCAGCAAAAATATTTGGACATGGCAGTCCCATATAACTGAGCTGAGAACCATCTGTCCCACCTCTGATAGGTTTAATTATTGGAGAAATGCCGACTTCTTCCATTGCTGATTTTGCAATTTCGACAATGTGGAAAACAGGTTCAATTTTCTCTCTCATGTTAAAGTATTGGTCCTTTATTTCCAACTGTATGCAGTTCCCGTAAGTGGTGTTTAATTTCTCAGCTATCTTTTTGAGTAGATTTTTTCGTTTCTCAAAATGTTCCCTGTCATGATCACGAATTATCAATTCGAACTCTGCATGTTCTATTTCGCCCTGCATATGATGTACATGAAAAAAACCTTCCCGTCCAGAAGTGTTTTGAGGTGTTTCTTCAGGAGGTAGAATACCCATGAATTCAGTGGCAATACTAATGGCGTTTATCATTTTTCCTTTAGCATAACCAGGATGTACGCTCTTTCCTTTAATGACAACTTTGGCGCTGGCTGCATTAAAGTTTTCATATTCCAATTCCCCAATTTGACTACCGTCCATTGTATAGGCCCAATCTGCACCAAATTTTTCTGTATTGAATTTCTGTGCACCGCGACCTATTTCCTCATCTGGCGTGAACCCAATTTTAATATCACCATGTTCAATCTCAGGGTGTTCTACCAAATACTCCATCGCAGTAATGATTTCGGCAATCCCTGCTTTGTCATCTGCTCCAAGCAGTGTTGTGCCATCTGTAGTAATAAGGGTTTGGCCCTCATATTGCTTAAGATCATCAAAATATTCGGGCGAAAGAATAATGTTCTTCTCCTTGTTCAGGATTATATCCTTACCATCATAATCATCGATAATCTGCGGATTTACATTGGTGCCACTAAAATCCGGAGTTGTGTCAAAATGTGCTATAAATCCAATGACAGGAACTTCCTTTTCGATGTTTTTAGGTAAGGTCGCCATGATATATGAATTGTCATCAATTATTACATCTTTTAATCCAATACGTTCCAATTCATAAGCCAACTCTGTGGCCAAATTCCATTGTTTTTCCGTACTCGGTGTTGTTTCTGAATTAGGGTCGCTCTGAGTATCAATTTTAACATAACTCAAAAAACGGTCAATAAGTTGTTGCATCTACTGGTGTTTACTCAAAAATACAGATTATTATTAGTATTTTGGTTTCATATAAAGCTCAGCAATTTACAAGCATGAAAATCCAATTATCTTATATATTAATATTGTTTTTACTTTTTCTTTTTGGAAATGTTGCCGCCCAGGAGGACTGTGTTCTCGGGGTTGGTATTACTAAAGATGAGACTATCGTAGATGTTTTTCAACTGAACACCATACAAGCCGAGCAACTGATAAATTTTAGTGCAGAATTAAAGTATAGAAATGAATTGCTGAACAATCAAGCAGAAAATATTTTAAAGCGTCACCCTCAAAGTTCAGCTGCGGAATTAATGGTTTTGGCAGAAAAATATAATGTTATTCGTGATAGTATGGAGCTTGTTCAACGAATGATTGACATAAAGACACTAAAACTTTTTAATGAAAAGCAATACCAGCGCTATCTGGAATTGTGTAACGAGGCATTTAGGCAACCTTTTAGGGTTGTTCCGACCAGTTATAGAGATAGTATTCCACCTAAATGATATTAACTATGAATGTTGACAAAATTGGCATTTCTTAGACACTGGATTGGATTGAGTTTGTACTTTTGCCTAAATCTTTTATTCGTTCATGTATAAACTCATCGTTCGCCCTATTTTATTCTTATTAGATCCGGAAAAAGTTCATCATCTGACTTTTTCATTAATTCGTTTTTTTGGCAAAATTGGCCTAACTGGCTTAGTCAGGTCATTTTACGTTTTTGAACACGAAAACTTGGAACGGGAAGTTTTCGGATTAAAATTCAAAAACCCAGTGGGACTTGCTGCAGGTTTTGATAAGGATGCCAAATTATACAATGAACTATCAGATTTTGGCTTTGGTTTTGTCGAGATTGGTACACTTACGCCAAAGCCACAAGATGGCAACCCTAAAAAGAGACTTTTTAGACTTAAAGCAGATCAAGCCATCATTAATAGGATGGGGTTTAACAATAGTGGGGTTTTTGATGCGGTTGAACGATTGAAGAAGAAGCATAAAGTTCTCATAGGAGGTAATATTGGAAAAAATAAGATTACTCCCAATGATGAGGCCACTAAGGATTACTTGATTTGTTTCGATGCACTTTTTCCTCATGTAGATTATTTTGTGGTAAATGTAAGCTCTCCCAATACTCCTGGATTAAGGGAATTGCAAGATAAAGAGCCATTGACCGCTTTGTTGAAGGAACTAAAAAAGGAGAATAAGAAGATTGCGATAAAAGGCACTGGTAACAAAGAAAAACCGATTTTACTTAAAATAGCTCCTGACTTGACTAATGATCAGTTGTTGGATATTATTAAAATTGTTGAAGACACTAAAATTGATGGGATTATTGCCACGAACACTACTATTGGTAGAGAAAATTTAAAGTCCTCTCTTTTTATCACCGAAGAAAAAGGCGGATTGAGCGGAAAGCCTTTGAAAACACGGAGTACTGAGGTAATTCGTTTTCTTTCCGAAAAAAGCAATAAGGCATTTCCGATTATTGGTGTTGGCGGAATTCATTCGGCTGAAGACGCCATTGAAAAGTTAGAAGCAGGAGCCGATTTGATACAACTTTATACGGGATTCATCTACGAAGGTCCGGCATTGATTAAAAGAATCAATAAGGCCCTACTTGCTAAGATCTAAGTTAATACTTATTTCGTCCAATAGTCGATTACAAGTACATCTTCTAAAAAAGGTGTTAGTACCTGTCCAAATGCTTTGTGGTCAGGGTGCGGTAAATAAATCGCTCGATCTTCTTCACTTTTGAAAGTCAAGAAAAAACAATGGGTAAATCCCTTTTCCAATCCCTCCGGGCTGTTGTTCAAACCCCATTCGTAACTCAGTATTTGGGGAATTTTTGTAGGTAAGGCAGAAAATGCATCTTCCACTTTTTTAACGTCTATAGCTGAGGTGCCTTCTTTAAACTTGAACAAAACAACATGGCGTAAAACACTATCATTCGCTTTATGAATTTCGTTTTTCATTGTTTTTGGATTTGAGCTCCTAGGATTGCACAAACTTAAGGTAAGCACGGTAAAAAGTACACTTAGAGAAATGTAGATGAATTTCATGATTTAATATTTTTTTGGTAAGATATAAAAATTGTCAAGTACTTAAAGGATTTTGTATTTTTCAATTTTAAAACCAATAGTATTGAATTACGAAATTCTGAGCGCTTTTGTTTTAGCTTCTACTGCCCTTGCTTTTGCTCCTGGGCCGGATAATATTTACGTTTTGACTCAAAGCATTGTCAATGGCAGGAAATATGGTTTGGCTACTACCATGGGCTTGGTTTCGGGTTGTTTGGTGCATACTACTTTATTGGCTTTTGGAATTTCAGCTATTATTAAAGAGAGCGATCAGCTATTTTTTGTTATTAAATTAATGGGTGCGTTGTATCTTTTTTATTTGGCTTATAAAGTATTTAGAAGTGATTCAACATTACAATTATGTAATGATGAAGTTCCCCGAAAAGGAATGTTGCAACTGTTTAAACAAGGGTTTGTAATGAACGTTTTAAATCCAAAGGTTACAATTTTCTTTTTGGCCTTTTTTCCTGGGTTTTTGTTTAGTGATACAATGGGTCATGTTGCTCAGTTCTATATTTTGGGTTTGTTGTTCATGTTTGTGGCATTTGTCGTATTCGGTTTGATAGCCGTGCTTTCAGGATTAATTTCAGATTATTTAACAGAGCATTCCAAAGCTGGATTGGTATTAAAATGGCTTCAGATTTTTGTGTTTATTGGTATAGGTGTGTTTGTATTGTTATCAAATAAATAATGGTAATTTTGAAATGATTTCAAGGTTGAAATATGTCCGATAATGTCAAAATGATTGAATGCCCTAGAGATGCTATGCAAGGCATTAAGGCATTCATTCCGACAAATGAAAAGGTAAAATACATTCAGTCCTTGTTAGGGTGCGGTTTTGATACTATTGATTTTGGAAGTTTTGTATCCCCAAAAGCAATTCCGCAGATGGTAGATACAGCTGAAGTATTATCCCAATTGGATTTGTCAAAGACCGATAGTAAATTATTGGCAATAGTAGCAAATATAAGAGGAGCGCAAAATGCCTGTTTGCATGAGGAGATTCAATATTTAGGTTACCCATTTTCAATTTCTGAGAACTTTCAAATGCGTAATACGCATAAAACAATAGCCCAGTCAGTTGAAATCCTCGGTGAAATCCTTCGTATGGCGAAGGATACGGGTAAAGAAGTTGTTACCTATATCTCCATGGGGTTTGGAAATCCCTACGGTGATCCATGGAATGTGGAAATAGTAGGGGAGTGGACGGAGCAATTGGCAGAAATGGGTGCTAATGTTTTATCATTATCTGATACTGTTGGTACCTCGACCCCAGAAAACATTACGTATCTTTTTTCAAATTTGATTCCTAAATACCCAGATATCGAATTTGGAGCACATTTGCACACTACACCTACCAAATGGCATGAAAAGGTTGATGCTGCGTTTAAATCAGGTTGCCGAAGATTCGATGGTGCCGTTCAAGGTTTTGGAGGTTGTCCCATGGCCAAGGATGAATTGACAGGAAATATGCCAACAGAAAAAATGTTGTCTTATTTTACTACGGAAAAAGTTGATTCAAATGTAAACTGGATGGCTTTCGAGGCAGCTTATAATAAAGCGACCGAACTTTTTTCAAAATTCCATTAGTACTTAACGAGCACACTCTCAGTCAAATAAAAGGGGGCTGATTTCTTTCTTTGAATATTATTTAGATTTAGTTTAAATAAACTTTGTTCAAATCAAAATTGGGTATTAAATTTGCTCCACAAAACATATTTATTTAAAATAAGTCTAAATAAGAATAACTTTAAAAATGAAAAATCCAATTTTATTATTTGCAGTATTGTTTACAGCATTTTTATCTGCTCAAACAGTTACAGATTCAATAATGTTGAATCCTCAGAAACAATTAAATGCCGCACAAAGATTGTTATCAGGAAATTATGCCTCAGCTGTCACCATTGGCGCGTATGGTGAAATGCTATACAATCAGCCAGAAGGGGACAATGGCGAATTGGACGTTCAACGATTAGTGTTGTTAATGGGCTATCGTTTCAATGAAAAAACCCAATTCGTAACGGAAATCGAGTTTGAACATGTTGAGGAAGTCTTCGTTGAGCAAGCTTTCGTTAATTATAATGTTGGTAATAATGTTAACCTTAGAGGTGGTTTAATGTTAGTGCCCATGGGAATCGTAAATGAGTTTCATGAACCCACAACTTTTAATGGTACGGAGCGACCAGCTATGGACAATGTTATTGTACCAACCACCTGGAGAGAACTTGGTGTCGGTGTCAGTGGTCGTTTTGACAACCTTTCATTAGGTTATCAAGCATATCTGTTCAATGGTTTTAAATCAACTTTGGCAGACGGGGAGGGTGGAGTTTCCGGTGTTTTAAAGGGATCTAACGGCCTTCGAAGTGGTCGCCAAAAGGGGATTAAATCAACTGTTGATAGCCCAAATTTATCTACAAAATTGGATTATTATGGCATACCTGGCTTGCGCCTAGGGCTTTCAACTTATTTTGGTAAAACACAAGCGGCAGATGAGGTTGAGGAAATTGATGGTGCCAATATTGGTATATCTATGATTGGTTTAGATGCCCGTTATGCTTATCAGCGATTTACTGCTCGTGGTCAGTTCATACATGCTTCTTTGTCAGATACTGAGGATTACAATGCCTTAACGGGTAGGGATTTAGGTAGTGCGCTACAAGGTTGGTATGTTGAAAGTGCGTTTAATCTTCTGCCAACTAAAAACCAACAAAAACTGTTTGCATTTGCCCGTTATGAAAAATATGATACGCATGCTTCAACCGCTGGATCTTTAACAAAGAATAATGCCTATGATAAAACGGATATTACAACTGGTTTAACTTATCATTTGGCACCTGGTGTTGTTTTGAAAGGTGATTACCAGTTCAGAAGTAATGCGTTGGATAATGGCGATGTCAAAGATCGGTTGAATTTTGGTATCGGAGTTTGGTTTTAGTTGTTTGTTGGGTTCCCTTCTTCATTTGAAAAAGGGAACCCTTTTTAAAAGAACGAAATTTCTTTATTGAGATTCATTCTAAATTAATACATTTACAACATGCAAAGGTCAAAGACATTTTTCGTTTTACTGATGACAATCTCATTTCTGCTGGTAGGTTTTGGATTGCCCAAAACTGTTGAGAAAAAGGTTAGGAAAGAACTTCAAAGAACCTTTCAAATAGAGAATTTTGATTTGAGCCCAATTCAAGTTTCAGATGAATTGAATGAGGAACTTCCTATGAAAATAAAAGGAAACAATTTTTTTAGGATTTCAAGTAGTGACAAACACCTTGGTTTCATGTTCGTGGATAAAGCAAGGAGTAAAACAGCTGAATTTGATTATTTGGTTGTTTTTGACAATGAACTGGCTATTGTGCATTCAAAAGTCCTGATATATCGCGAAGAATATGGAGGGGAAATAGGCAGTAAAAGGTGGCTTAAACAGTTCATGGGTAAAACAGGAAGTGATAGAGTTGATCATGAAAAAAATATTGATGGTATTGCGGGCGCAACCATATCTGTAAGATCAATGACCTCTTCAATTGATGACCTTTTGCAAACTATTGGCTTATTACAAAATAATCAAATCCTGTAATGAAACTCCACGGTCTTCTTGCCACATTTCCAACAGAAATAAAAATATTCATTGCCTCGTTTGTTATTATACTTTCAATAGGGTTTTTTACTGGCCTTTTATTTGTAAACGAAACCAGCTCGGCAAATCCTTCAGGAATACAAGAGAACTATCTGGGGAATGAGGAGAACGAAGATGCTGCGGTCATGAAATTTCATAAAAGTGAGCGTGAAATGTTGACCATTGTTCATACCCATATTCTTTCCATGTCTTTTATCTTTTTTTTATTGGGAATTTTAGTGTGGATGACAAAGCTGTCAAAAAACACTAAACTGTTCCTGACAGTAGAACCTTTTTTATCTGTTTTACTTACTTTCGGTGGAATATATTTGTTGTGGACAGGTGTATTATGGATGAAGTATGTGGTTATATTTTCTGGAGTTTTAATGACACTCACATATAGTATTTCTGTTTTGGCAGTGCTACAGCAATTAATCCGAAAATCGGGCAATCCTGATAAAATATAGTAGTTTCAAAAAGTTACTATTAAATGTAGTATATTTGCCCGCAATTAATCCTTAATTGCATGGAAGCCCACCAAAATAAAATTCTCGGAGAAGGTTTAACTTATGATGACGTACTTCTCGTACCTGCCTTTTCAGAAGTTCTTCCGAGAGAAGTAAGTATCAAAACAAAATTTACAAGGAATATTAGCATAAATGTGCCTATCGTCTCTGCTGCGATGGACACAGTTACAGAATCCCGAATGGCAATTGCAATTGCCCAAGAAGGGGGTATAGGAGTTCTGCATAAAAACATGACGATAGAGCAACAGGCCATGAAAGTGCGCAAAGTAAAACGTGCGGAAAGTGGTATGATCATAGATCCAGTCACTCTTCCATCAACGGCTTTGGTGAAAGATGCAAAAGCGAACATGAAGGAATTTAGTATTGGAGGAATACCGATTGTTGATAAAATGGGAAAGCTCATAGGAATCGTTACCAATAGGGATTTACGGTTCGAAAAAAACAATGAGCGCCCATTGTCAGAGGTTATGACTTCTGAAAACCTCGTAACGGTTGGTGAAGGTACTTCTTTGGCTGAAGCGGAAGATATTCTTCAAGAGAATAAAATTGAGAAATTACCAGTAGTTGATGCCAATAATAAGTTGGTGGGTTTAATCACTTTTAGAGACATTACGAAACTTACACAGAAACCAAGTGCTAACAAGGATCATTTTGGTAGACTTAGGGTGGCTGCTGCCATTGGAGTCACGGGTGATGCCGTTGAAAGAGCAGCTGCGTTGGTTAATGCAGGTGTAGATGCTGTGGTCATTGATACTGCCCATGGACATACAAAGGGAGTGGTTAATGTGTTGAAAGAGGTAAAAAATAAATTCCACAAACTTGAAGTTATTGTGGGCAATATTGCCACGGGAGCGGCTGCAAAATATTTGGTTGAAGCTGGCGCCGATGCCGTAAAAGTGGGAATAGGTCCGGGTTCGATATGTACAACCAGAGTGGTTGCAGGGGTTGGCTTTCCACAGTTTTCAGCTGTATTGGAGGTTGCTTCGGCAATAAAAGGCAGTGGTGTTCCTGTAATTGCTGATGGCGGGATACGGTATACTGGAGATATTCCTAAAGCGATAGCCGCCGGAGCGGATACGGTAATGCTTGGGTCATTACTTGCTGGTACAAAAGAATCACCGGGAGAAACTATTATATACGAAGGAAGAAAATTCAAATCATATCGTGGAATGGGTTCGGTTGAGGCCATGAAGCATGGTTCTAAAGATCGTTATTTCCAGGATGTTGAAGATGATATTAAAAAATTAGTGCCTGAGGGTATAGTTGGTCGTGTTCCATATAAAGGTGAGTTATACGAAAGTATTCATCAGTTTGTGGGAGGTCTTCGTGCAGGGATGGGCTATTGTGGAGCTAAGGATATTGAAACCTTAAAAGAATCGGGCAGATTTGTAAAGATTACAGCAAGTGGCATTAACGAGAGTCATCCCCATGATGTGACGATTACTAAAGAATCACCAAACTATAGTAGGTAATTTGTTTTTATAAAATAAAAAAGAGCCGTATAACGGCTCTTTTCTTTTAAGTGTTATTTTGAATTATTTCCCTTGACCACTATAGGTTTTCCAATCTTTTTCCAAATAAATATCATCACCAAAATATCTGGCGATGTTTAAAAATGGGTCAGGTTTTTGATAGCCCGGGACAGGGGAAAGCATGTTCATTTTTTCATCTAAGAAAATTGTTGTTGGGTAGCTCAATTTACCTTGCATCAAGGCCGCGGCCAATTCATGGTAGCCTTTTCTTCCTGAAGGGATAAATTTAAATGTCTTACCATTATAGTCAATGGGTTCTTTTCCCTCACCATCCATTTTTACCATATAAAAATTAGCTGCCATATAAGTCGCTACTTCTGGATTCTGGAAAGTGTCTTTATCCATTTTTTTACACCAGCCGCACCAATCCGTGTAAACATCAATGAAAACCTTCTTTGGGTTTTTTTCGGTTTTGGTAAGTTCAACTGCTTCATTCCAGCTAAGCCATTTGACATCTTGCCCATAGACAGTAGCGGAAATCAATCCGACAAATAAAAAAATAGAAAATTTCTTTATGAAAGACACGTTTTGCTTCATTACAAATTGTTTTTGCTGGTTAGTCCAACAACTGTACCAAAACTAACGATTATTTTTGACCTTTATTTTACGGCTACTTTGACCTTTTCAGGTACAAATAAATCTTTGACATCTACCTGATTTTTAATTAAGTCATCAAAAGTTTCTCTTTCCCTGATTAAATGAGCTTTGTCATCGTGCCATAAAACTTCTGCTGGCCTGTATCTTGAATTGTAATTGCTGGCCATAGTGAAACAATAAGCACCGGCGTTTTTAAAACAAAGAATATCACCCTCTGAAATCTCATTTATTCTGCGATTGTTTCCAAAGGTATCTGTCTCACAGATATAACCTACCACTGAGTAGTACCTTTCACGACCTTGAGGATTGGAAATGTTCTCGATTGTGTGAGATGCTCCATATAGCATGGGTCTTATCAAATGGTTGAAACCTGAGTCTACACTGGCAAAAACTGTTGATGTAGTTTGTTTTACGACATTGACTTTTGCCAAAAAGTGCCCGGCTTCACTTACCAAAAACTTACCGGGTTCAAATGCCAATGTGAGCTCTTTGCCATATTCTTTACAAAATTCATTGAATCTGCCGGTCAATTTCTTACCCAATTCTTCAATATTGGTTTCAATGTCTCCTTCTTTATAAGGTACTTTAAAGCCGCTACCAAAATCAATGAAATCTAGATTTTTGAAATTTTTGGCCGTTTCAAAAAGAATTTCCGAGGCGTAAAGAAATACATCAATGTCCAGAATATCGCTACCTGTATGCATATGAATACCATTGATATTCATTTTTGTTAATTCCACAATTCTAAGTAGATGTGGTATTTGATGAATACTTATTCCAAATTTAGAATCTATATGGCCAACTGAAATGTTGGAATTACCACCCGCCATAACATGCGGATTAATTCTAATGCAAACAGGAATATCAGGATGTTTTCCCCCGAACTGTTCAAGCACAGATAAATTGTCAATATTTATTTGCACGCCCAATTTTGCGGCTTCTTCAATCTCTTCAAGAGAAACACCATTTGGGGTAAAAATAATTGACTCAGGTTTAAACCCTGCCAATAGGCCTAATTGCACTTCTTGGATAGAAACGGTATCCAAACCACTGCCCAAACTGTTCATAAGGCGCAAAATGGCAATGTTTGAAAGTGCCTTGGCAGCATAGTTAAGCTTTAATTGATTAACACCTTTAAAAGCATTGGTCAACCTATTGAATTGTGAAATTATTTTTTCAGAATCATAAACGTATACCGGGTTGCCGTATGTTTTGGCGATTTTCAATAAATCAGCATTCCTCATTATAATAGTTGTTTTGAACAAATCTAGGATACTATTTTGGGATGTACAATATTTTTCAAGTATTCTTTATAAATACAACAATATGTTATGATTACAACAATATTGAGAATTAACTTCATTTGTTGTAATCATAATCGAATTGTATTTTTAGCAAAAATTGGAATATGCAAATACCTTTATTTCCTTTAAAATCGATTTTTTTCCCCGGTGAAACTGTACCCTTACACATTTTTGAAGATCGTTACAAGCAGCTTATCCAAGATTGTAGAAATGAGGCTATTACTTTCGGTATCCCTGTATTTATATATGACCAGATTGCCTATGGCACTGAAGTTCAACTTGTCGAAATTGTAAATACATATGATAGTGGTGAAATGGATGTGGTATGTGTGGGAAGGCAGGTTTTTAAAATACTATCATTTGAGAATGAAATGAATGGCAAGTTGTATCCGGGAGGAAACGTAGAGTTTTTGGAAGGATTGAACGATGCTACTGATGATTTGAAAATACAGGTCCTTGATGGCATTAAGGAATTATATACCTTGATGGATGTGTCTTTTACTCCAATGGCTTTAGGTAAATTCAATATGTATAGTCTAATCCATAAAATAGGACTGTCCTATGAACAGGAATATCAATTATTGCAAATGCCCAAGGAAAGTGAGCGATTAGAGTTTGTTTCTTCCCATTTATCTACGACTATTACGGTTTTGAATGAGTTGGACAGGACCAAGGGTACAATCAAAATGAATGGCGATTTCAAAAATTTTGACCCTCTTGATTTTGAAGACTTTAAAATTTGAGGAATCCTATTTAAATTCATTAGGGTAAATCCACTTGGTTTCCTATTTTTGCTCTCAAACTTTTAAGAAATCCCATATGAACCTTCACGAGTATCAAGGAAAAGAAATTTTAGCAAGTTTTGGTGTGCGTATTCAGCGTGGTATTGTAGCCCATAGCCCAAAAGAAGCGGTAGATGCAGCCAAGCAGCTAACTGCTGAAACAGGTACAGGCTGGCACGTGATAAAGGCCCAAGTGCATGCAGGTGGTCGTGGTAAAGGCGGCGGAGTAAAACTGGCCAAAAACCTTCAGGAAGTAGAGGAGGTTGCTGGTAACATCATCGGTATGAACTTGATTACGCCCCAGACCTCAGCTGAAGGAAAAAAAGTTCACCAAGTATTGATTGCAGAAGATGTTTATTATCCCGGAGATAGTGAGACAAGTGAATTTTACATGTCCGTTCTACTGGATCGTGGTAAGGGAAGAAATATGATTATGTATTCTACCGAAGGAGGTATGGATATTGAGGAAGTAGCCGAAAAAACTCCACATTTGATATTTACCGAGGAAGTGGATCCGTCTACGGGCCTTTTGCCTTTCCAAGCTCGTAAGATTGCTTTTAATCTTGGTTTGTCAGGTATGGCCTTTAAAGAAATGACCAAATTTGTGGCTTCGCTTTATAAGGCTTATGTTGAAAGTGATTCTAACATGTTCGAAATAAATCCGGTATTAAAGACATCGGATGACAAGATAATGGCGGTAGATGCAAAGGTGTCTATAGATGATAACGCGTTATATAGAAGAAAGCAATACGCAGAGATGCGTGATTTAAGAGAAGAAAATCCAATTGAGGTTGAAGCTAGGGCTGTAGGTTTAAGTTATGTTGATCTTGATGGAAACGTTGGCTGTATGGTGAATGGCGCTGGCTTGGCCATGGCAACGATGGATTTGATTAAAATGGCTGGCGGTGAACCTGCCAATTTCTTGGATGTTGGTGGTACAGCAGATGCCAAAAGGGTAGAGGAAGCGTTTCGCATTATTTTAAAAGATGCCAATGTAAAAGCCATATTAATAAACATTTTTGGTGGCATTGTAAGATGTGATCGAGTCGCTCAAGGTGTTGTTGATGCTTATAAGAACATGGGGGATGCCATTACGGTACCGATTATTGTTCGATTGCAAGGTACAAATGCCGAGTTGGCAAAGGAGATTATAGATAATTCAGGTTTGGCTGTACATTCTGCGGTTCAATTTCAAGAAGCTGCTGATAAAGTAAAGGAAGTTTTGAATTGATACAAGACTCAATAGCAATAGAACAGAGGCAATGCATTTTCGCATTGCCTTTTTTATTTGCTTAAAAGTTTCTTAATATCTTATTACCATGAGATACAATGAAATCATTGGAAATGCACACTAACATTATGTTTTAATGTTTTTTGAAGAGTCATGTTGATTAAAAAAGTAATAACTAAAGTTATGTTAAATGAGAAAAACCTTGTAACGATCTTGTTCCTGGTACGTCTTTTAAGTAATTCATCAATTAATCATCAATCATTAAACAAACAAATCATGAGAAAATTAAGTTTAGTATTTGTAGCTGCAATGCTACTTGCAACAGGAAACATTTTAGCTAACGATTCAGTTAAAGACGATCCAACCAAAAAACTATCCACTCAAATTGGAGAGCTTTTGGGGGATAATTACGAGACTGGTGATGACGTGAGCTTAACGGCACAGGTTAGATTTACCTTGAACAACGAGGGTGAAATTGTAGTTTTGTCAGTTGATACTGAAAATAAAAGACTCGAGTCTTTTGTAAAAGGTAGATTAAACTACAAAAAGGTAAGTGTTCAAAACGCTAGTGAAGGTACAATGTTTACTATTCCTATTAGAATTGCAAGCTAGAGATACTTGTTGAACAATTTAAAAATCCTGATTTTATCAGGATTTTTTTTTGTTTTTATATTTCACAGGTGAAATGTCAGTATTGAACTTCTTTTTTCTTCTGGGTTTGTTGTCAAAATTCTTTGCGACTGAATTGCTGTTTGTTGATTTTGCCTTTAGTAAAACTTCGCCAGGTTTTTTTGGGTTGTCTTTTGTTCCTCTAAGATGAATTACCAATCCGTTTAAAAAATTACGAAGAATCTGATCGCCACACTCCATATAATTTGGGTGATCTTCCTTTCTGAACAAGGCACCTAATTCACTTTTGGTAATATTGAAATCCGCTAACTTTAATATCTCAACTATTTCATCATCCCTTAACATTAGAGCAACTCTAAGCTTTTTAAAAATATCATTGTTCGTCATGAATCCTTTAGTTTCTGTCTTTTGTGCAAAGTTATGATTGCAACTGGTAATACAACGGAAATCGAGGTTTTTTTATACGAAAGAATTAAAATTTAAGTTATACCAATAAATATAGAATCAAAATTGTTCACTTATGATTGTATGGTCTGGTAGAGGATTTCTTTCTGTTATTGTTCTTATTGCTGCCTTGTTTGCATCAATTTCATTACTACCAAAGCATTTGGCTGATTACGGTTTTGTCATCGCTACTTTTACAGCAGGTATCTTTAGCTGGTATTTTGGACACAAATGGAATACAGCGAACGCTATGACCGTTATTGATGAAAAAACAGGTGAAAAATTTCTATTGAAGAACAATAATAGCTTGTTTTGGATAAAAATGGAATACTGGGGCCCAATATTCCTTGTTCTTGGGATTGTAATTTTATTTCAAAATTCTTTAAACGCGGCTATAGTAGCAAGTATCTTGTTGATTTCATTTACTGCATATAGATTTTCGAGCAAGAAAAAGGACTTGAATAACGTTAAAAACGCAAATTTAGTGGTCGAAAGACGACAGAATGACGAAAGCGCAATTGCCTCGAATAGGGAGGTTATCGAATTAAATCCTGATAGGGAAAAAATGAGAGTAACAAAAGAGGATCCCAATAGGTTTATGCCCAAATAACAGTATAGGGGATAAGATGATTAATACTTTTTGTAAAATATGAGCACAAGAAAAGAAAAGCTTAGTATCCTTTCAGAAATGATTGCTTTCGCACGGGTAGATAATACTATTAAAGACGAAGAGTATGTTTTTCTGCAAAGTGTTGCCCAACAATTAGATGTAGATGAAGAAACCTTTGATTCCCTTTTTAATGAGAAGGTGGAACACATAATTCCTAAATCGCAGGCAGACCGTATTCTTCAATTTCACAGACTCGTGTTATTAATGAACGTTGATAACAAGCAAGATTTGTTGGAAATAAGTAGAATACATAATATAGGATTGAGTATGGGACTGCCTCCTTCTGCTATTGAGCAGGTTCTTTCAATAATGCACAAGTATCCCAATAAAATAGTACCACCTAATGTACTTATTGAGATTTTTAAGGCCCACTACAATTGATTTTGTTAAAAAAGCGCCAAAATGACACTGTGTTAACACGATAATGCGCCAAAATGACGTGATTTTAGCATTGGTACATCTTTTGTCTTTATTCGCTTGAACTTGAATTTTAAACGAATAAAGATTTGATCATGAGTATTATAAAAAGAAACGATGTTTTATTTCCATCACTAATGAATGAAATATTAAAACCTGATTGGTTTGGTGGCATGGAAAACCATAAAAGCAATATCCCAGCTGTTAATATCAAGGAAAACGAAGAAAATTTTGAACTGGAGCTTATGGTTCCTGGAAGAAAAAAGGAAGATTTTCTTATTGAAATCAATGAAAATGTGTTAACAATCTCATCGGAAACCAAGAGCGAGGAGAATATTGAAAAAGGCAACTTCACTAGGAGGGAATTTATCTTCACTTCCTTTAAACGCGCATTTACTCTGCCAGAAACAGTTGATGAAGAAAATATAAAGGCAAATTATGAAAATGGAATTTTGAAATTTTCTTTGCCTAAGAAGGAGGAAGCTCTGCCCAAACCTAAAAGAATGATAGAGTTATCTTAAAATATTAAAGAAATTATGATGATCCGTTCTGGGTCATTTCATAATGGTTGGTTTAGTTGGTTAGTTGGAAAAGCGTTTTGAGAGATCAAAGCGCTTTTCTCGTTTACTTATCTTGGTTCTGAAGCATTTTTATCTCATCACGTAATTTTGCCGCTTGCATAAAGTCCAGTTCCTTTGCCGCTTTCTCCATAGCTTTTCGCTTATCACGAATCATTTTTTCTATCTGCTCTTTTGTAAGATAATCCATATCCGGTTCGGCCGCTCTTAATTCTTCCTTCTCAAAATGGTACGTTGAAACCGAATTTTTAGCCAAAACACTGTCCAAACTTTTGTTCAAGGCTTTTGGTGTAACATTATTGGCAGTATTATAAGCTATTTGTTTTTCTCTGCGATAATTGGTCTCATCAATTGTTTTTTGCATGCTAGCGGTAATCTTATCCGCATACATGATTGCCTTACCGTTTAAATGCCGAGCTGCTCTACCCACAGTCTGTGTCAACGATCGGTTGCTTCGTAAAAAACCTTCTTTATCAGCATCTAAAATAGCGACCAAGGAAACCTCTGGTAAATCCAACCCCTCTCTAAGGAGGTTAACACCAATGAGAACATCAAAAATACCTTTGCGTAAATCTTGCATTATCTCAACACGTTCCAAGGTATCCACATCGCTATGAATATATCTGCAGCGTACATTTATCCGAGATAAATATTTGGTTAATTCTTCCGCCATTCGCTTGGTCAGCGTAGTTACCAAGGTTCTTTCATCTTTTTCAACTCTTTGCTGAATTTCTTCAACCAAATCATCAATCTGATTTAAACTTGGTCTAACCTCAATAATTGGGTCAAGAAGGCCTGTTGGCCTAATTACCTGCTCAACATAAACACCTTGACAAAGTTGGAGTTCATAATCGGCAGGTGTTGCACTTACATAAATGACTTGATTTTGTAGCGCTTCAAACTCTTCAAATTTCAATGGTCTATTGTCCATTGCAGCTGGGAGCCTAAATCCGTATTCCACAAGATTTTCTTTTCTTGATCTGTCGCCACCATACATCGCATGCACTTGTGGAATAGTTACATGACTTTCATCAATCACCATTAGATAATCGTCAGGAAAGTAGTCCAATAAACAGAATGGCCTTGTTCCGGGCTCTCTACCATCCAAATATCTTGAGTAGTTCTCAATTCCAGAACAATACCCCAATTCGCGAATCATTTCCAAATCAAAGTTGGTCCGCTCTTCTAGGCGTTTTGCTTCAAGAGGTTTTCCGATTTCTTTGAAATAATCAATCTGATGTACAAGGTCATCTTGAATATAGTGGATTGCATTTTGAAGAATATCTGGAGAAGTAACGAACATATTGGCTGGGTAGATATTCAAATTCTCATAAACTTCAATGACATTATTATTGAAGGGGTCAAAAGCCTCAATTTCTTCTATTTCATCTCCAAAAAAATGAATTCGAAAAGCATGGTCCGCGTAACTGGGAAATACATCGACGACATCACCTTTTACCCTGAAGTTCCCGTTTCTAAAATCAGCTGTAGTCCTTGAGTAAAGGCTTTGAACCAGCATATGTAAAAGCTTGGTTCTGGCTATGACCTGATTTTTAAAAATACTTATCACGTTTTTTTGAAATTCAACGGGATTCCCAATACCATATAGACAAGATACAGATGCAACTACAAGTACATCCCTGCGACCAGACAAAAGTGATGATGTGGCGCTTAACCTTAGTTTTTCAATATCTTCATTGATTGAGAGGTCTTTCTCAATATAAAGACCTGAAGTAGGGATATAAGCTTCCGGTTGGTAATAATCGTAGTAAGAAACAAAGTATTCGACGGCATTATTAGGAAAAAATTGCTTGAACTCGGAATACAATTGAGCGGCAAGAGTTTTGTTATGGGCAAGAACCAATGTTGGGCGCTGAACTTTCTCAATAACATTGGCAACACTGAACGTTTTTCCAGAACCTGTAACACCAAGCAGGGTTTGATAAGGTTCTTGGGAGTTTATTCCCTCTTCCAATTGTCTTATGGCTTCAGGTTGATCACCTGTAGGTTTAAATTCTGATACTACCTTGAATTTCATGCTTTAAAAATACGAAAGCAACAGCATTTTGTTAATATCTAGCGTACAAAATAACTCTAGCGTTTGAGAGTAAAATGACCTTTATGTTGACTTCCGTTTTCTAACTTGGCCTTAAACCAATAGTCTGAGGATGGTAGGAGTTTGCCATTCAAACTCCCGTCCCATTCAGGTTTTTCCCGATCTAAATACTTTATAAAAGTACCATAACGATCATAAATTTCAATGAAATCCACCTGGATGCCATGGTTTTCTGGATATGGTTCATACTTCCATAAATCATTAACATTATCTCCATTTGGTGTAAAGAACTTTGGGAAAACGGCATTTGTATCCACTGTACCTTCTTGACAAATGGCAGGGTCAATGATAATATCAAAATTACTTTCATCTGTACAATCTGCCTGAACAGCATAAATATAAATAGTCAGTGACACTGTTACTATTTCACCCTCTTTAAGCCTGCGACCAGTTCCATTAGTTCCAGTGTAGTAATTACTATGGAAATCAATAGGTGGCAAGGTGTAACTTTCACATTCGAAAATGTCTATTAAGGACTTTGCAACAGGGGGCGAAAGTAATGTTAGTTTAAAGGACGTTTCTTTATAACATCCATCAATATTCGTTACTCTTGCTATTATGGTTCTTTGATTTACGACAAATTGTGTTCCTGTAGAAAAATCTATTAAATCACCACCTGCATTATGATATGTTACTACCAAATCTGTTTGATTTCTAATCAGGTTTGATTTAAGTTCACTTAAATTTATATTAAACTCCTCAAAATGATCATTATCTCTATCACATTTATAGAAATCAGAAATCGGATAGACGTTGTGATTACAGTCCTGCAGATTTCCACTTCTTAAATAGGTTACCTGAAGAAAATTAAAGAACCCCAGAATTATAAACAAGTTAAGTTTAGAATAAACCCGGCCTTGTTTTCTTAACTCCGTTGGGAACATAATAGATTTACTATTTATATAGAATTAGTTAAAAAAGTAACTTACAAAAATATTTTGGGGATCATCGCTTTAAAGCAAAATGACCATTGAATATTCTTCCATCTCCTAGTTCAGCTTTAAACCAATAATCACCTGATGGTACAGGTTTTGTATTGAAATCTCCATTCCATCCTTCATTAGTGGCATACAAGACGGTTAGCAATCGTCCGTATCTGTCAAAAATACTAACGACTGAATTTGACTCAATTTCGGAGCTTAAGCCGATTAAATTCCATTTATCATTGATTGTGTCCCCGTTTGGGGTGAAAAATTTTGGATAGCCCATTACCGAAACTGTTTTCTCAACAATACCACATCCTTTCTTGTCCCTGATACTTACCGTTATAACCCCTGGGATAACATTTTGAAAAAAGTTGGAATCACTATACTCAACTCCATTTGTCGAGAATTCATAGTCTCCATCACCAGAGGCCTCCACAAGTAGTGAGTTATTATTTGAAAAGTCTTTTACAAAAATGTTTTCAATAACTGCGCGATTTGATGGAATCACTTCAAAATCATATGAATTAGTGCAGTTCTGTACTTGTCCGTTATTTTGATATGTATAGCCCACCTCTAGAGTGTAACCACCAACTTCGGTTATAGCAATCTCTTGTGTATTGGAAAGGATTTGTGGGCTAGCCCCATCAATTTTCATCCAATTGTAATAATCATATGATAAAGGAGCATATATGTTTAGAAAAGGGTCATCAGTACATAGTTCATATGTTTTATTCAAATCAACCAACGGCGTTGGGTTAACCACAAGCTCAATTTCAAGAACATCCTCACATTGGTTAGAGTTTTCAATTCTTGCATAAACCACTCTAGATTCAGACACTATATTACTTGGAAGCGGTTCTTGTTCCAAGGCAAGGTTTTCCAAAGAATCATAAAAACTAACAAGACTATTTGGATAAATTGGAGTTGTGACGCTTTCAAGGCTGAATGTAGCAGATAAAACTTGATCATTTAAATTTTCATCACATGCGAACAATGTATTTCGGTTTTCATCATCTAGATTCACAGTCCTGACCTGTAGTTCCAATTCACCAAAATTCTCACAACCGGCTGTATTCATCACCCTGTAATATATTATCTGGTTGAAAGGATTCGAGTTTCTATAATTTTGAATATTTTCTATTTGAATATCATTATCCCTATTAGCGATGTTCTCATAAAATGAATAGATAAACGCAGGGTTCTCATCTATCTGGTCAAGATTAAAACCGGTAAACCCATCTTCAGTATTGTCAATATCAACATCGCACTGTACTAATGTTAAATCTGTATTTTGGGGGAGTTCCAAAACTTCTATCAACGATTCTCCTAGAATATTACAATCTACTTGGCTTGGAAGAATAATCTCTAGACTATAGCGACCGGCATCAATGTTTTCTGCTTCGTCGATATGTAAAAGATGGTTATCGGGATTAATAATTGGATTTCCATCTTTTTCCCAATTGTAAACGGCACCTGGTATTTCTTCTGCCTGCAATGTAAATGGCTCGCCAATGCAAATGGTCGTCGAACCACTAGATGTTCCATCTGCATTGAAAATCAAGTCGGTTTTGTTAAAGAAAGATTGAATAAAAGGGGGTAATCCTTGCGTGCTATTATTGCCCAGGGCAATTGCATTATGTTGGTAATTAGCATTGTCACCTTTCTCATTGGGATTATTGATTACACCTAAAAAAGGGGTTCCATCATCATAACTATCGGCAATTGTACGATATATTTTTCCGTTGGCGCCCAATTGCAAGGCACCTCGGTAAATTCGCTTATAATCAATTGCAACTTGGGAATCTGTTATATTTGGAGCATCTAAATCAAACTGAATCAAGGATGAAGCATGCTTCGCTTCTCCTTCAACAAAATTTGAGGAATGGGTATACAAAAAACGACTATTGGGAGAAAATTCAACGCCATAAGGGTTATTGTTTGCACTGTTTATTACTAGCTCCTGAAAGTTGGAAACAACCCCGGTCAATGGGTCAAAATCAAACAGATGTAGCCCAAAACGCATATTGGCACTAGCCATTTTTTTTCCATCATTGGAAAATTTTAAATAACCTCTTGGGTCTTCAATGCTTAATTTGGAAAACGTACTTTTAACCACATTAGTTGATACCCCGGAGGCGCTTATTTCAAAAGCATGGTACGTATCAAAACCCCCACTGCCGAATTGGGAGCTAAGGGTTACAATCCAAATGGTCTTATCTGAACAATCCTTTAATACTGCGGCAATTTTTTCTGAGCAATCATTTAATAGACGAGTATTTTTTTGGGTTATAGCGCCATTACCGCTGTTCAATGTAATATCTACGATAGAATAGTTAAGCCCAAAATCAGGATCGTTGGTGGAAGTGGAGGTGTCCACGGTAAAAATGTAATATATATTAGGGTCCTCTGGTTTGGGAACGATTAATGCAGATTGTGTACTGGATGGGTCTCCAAAAAGACCGGTACCGTTCTGCATCACGTTATGATTACGGTCATATACGATGATGCCATCTGTATAAAAAAGCAAGTCACCTAAGTCATTTGAAATAGTAGTACAACCTTCGAAAGTTTCTAACCTACCATCATTTAGTGCGGTCACGGTACCATTGTTATTGAAATGAATACCAGCATTGTTTCCGAAATACCAATTGGAAGTCTCCCCTTGACCAAATACTAGGGCAGGAAAAACAATGCTAAAAATTAGCAATATGGCATTTTTCTTAATCATAGTGTTTACGTAAACACTACAATATACTATAAATCCCTCTTTTTCAACAAGGCATAGGATAAATAGATGAAAACAAACGTCCAGCCGGCAACGATCAAGATTTCATACCAATGTACGCCATAGTCCATTTCAAATTTTTCACCTATCTGGTCAGCAACCGATTGAACCGCCCCAAGTCTTGAAAATGGCTCATCAATTAATTTCCACATTGCATTCAGGGGAAAAAAGCCCATTACAACATCTGTGGTGTCACCATCAAAGAGTTTCCACCTGATCATACCTCGCACAAAACCTTCGAATACCTGCCACAAAATCAAAAAACCAAGGGCAAATGCAGATCTTTTAACCAGTATGCCAAGGAATAAGCAAAAAGAGAAGAAACCCATTAGTTTAATGAAGAAAGCCAAAAGGAATTCCAGGTCAGAAAAAATGATTGAAACTTCATTATAATCCGAATAGATAAGCCCTAAAATCATTGAAACAACAAATACAAATACGGTTGAGATCAATGAAAATGAAGTGACCGTGAGAAACTTTGAAAGGATAAACTCTTTCTTGGAAAGGCCGTCTATCAAGTTTTGCTTTATGGTCTTATTACTATATTCATTGGCCATCATGGAAACAATGACAATAGCAAGGAATAATTTAAAGAATGCGGTTATAAAAGTGTTGAAATGCCAAATGTATGGGAAATTGAAAATTCCTTGTTCTGCCAAATGAAACTTAATTGGCCCAATATCAAATTTAATTGCGGCCACTAGGGCTATAGAAGTGAGTAATACGAAATATGAAATAATCAATATTTTACTTACTCGGTTATTCCAAAGTTTAATAAATTCTATTTGTAGTAATCGTAGCATGTTTGTTTTTTTGGTTTAGTTGGCTTCGTTTTTGGTCAGCGCCAAGAATTGCTCTTCTAGGCTTTCTTTTCTTTTTACCAAATGGGAAAGAACTATGCCTTGATCCATAAGATTTCTGTTTAGAACTTCGGAGTTCATTTCTTCTGTAAGAAAGGCGGTAATTAATCCTCCATCGTCCTTTATTTTGCCAAAACTCTCATTGCTTGCCAAGAATGTCTTGAGTTTTGGATTATCGTTGGATTTTAATTCAAAAAATCCATGACTTGCCATCATATCATCAACCCTTCCAGAATACAATTTTTGCCCTTTTCTAAGGATAACGACATGACTACATACTTTTTCTACTTCGTCCAATAAATGAGATGCCAAAAGAATCGTAGTGCCTTGGGAGGCAACTTTCTTGATAATTTCTCTAATTTTGTGTATGCCTTGTGGGTCCAGACCGTTCGTAGGTTCATCAAGAATTAAAATCTCTGGATCATTCAATAAGGCCGAAGCGATGGCCAAACGTTGTTTCATACCCAGCGAATATGTTCTGAACTTACTGTTCTTGCGCTCCAGTAAACCTACCAATTCTAATTTTTCTTCAATCTTGGCGTTTGATACTTCTTTGATTTTACAAACAAGTTTTAGGTTTTGGGTGGCGGTCATGTACGGGTAAAAGTTAGGACGCTCAATTATTGCCCCCACTTTTTTCAACGCTTCATGGGTTGAGGTGTTGCCATCGAACCAAGAAAATTCACCATTGGTCCTATTTACTACATTTAGAACAACTCCGAGTGTTGTTGATTTACCACTTCCATTTGGCCCTAAAATGCCATAAACATTGCCTTTTTCTATAGTAAAAGACAAATCATCGACTGCAGTTAGGTACCCAAATTTCTTGGTGAGATTGTTTACGGTAAGTATCTTTTCCAAAATAGGAGATGTTTTTAGGTGGTTTATAGTAACTTGACGAAGAAACCCTAAATTTGTTACAGGCTTAGCCCTTAAATTTAATTCACTTAGCATGCAGGAAGAAAAATTAATGTCAAAGAAGAAACCTGCTTATCCCGTTTCGCAGGAGCTCGATGCTTATTTAGAACAGTATAATCGTAAAATAGAAATTCCAATTTTTTATGAAGATTTATTACGGTTTACTGGCTCCGTCGTGGTTTATGATGACAATGATGAGGATACACTTTGGATAAGAGTTTATTATAATGAATTTGATAGGGAGGAAATAGATACGAGTCTAAAAAAGATTTATTCTATTCTTCATTCTGATGGTAGTGATCATATTGACCAATATTTAAATGTTGATGCAGTAGATTACTGCACCTTTGGGAACTCCAAACCTTTTCGAATAAAGATTAGGAATATTCTGAATGACAACTTCACATATTTCTATGTAAAAAAGACTGATGCTTCACGAGTGTATGGCCTTGAACTGGAGCACATGCTTTCACCATATAACCTGAATTTTCTTGTTTACAAAGACACCTTGATAGAGGAGCATATCGCAGGTATTCCTGGTGACTTTTTCATCAAGGAAATGTTGCCTAAATGTACTGAATCTGAAAAAGCCCAGCTGGCAAAGGAATTTGTTAAGTTCAATGAACGTTGCATGATTCGCTTGTTGGGAGATATGCGATCATATAATTATGTCATTGTGATGACCCATGATTTTGACCATGTGGTATATAAAATACGAGCAATCGATTTTGACCAACAAAGTTTTGAAGGGAAATTAAAAGTTTATCGCCCGCAGTTTTTCAAGGAGAATTTTCTAATGGTTGAACTGGTTAGAAGTAAGTTGCTTAATCATTCGGTGGATCAATATAAATTAGAAGAGCGTTCAATTAGTGCGAAACGAATACTTAGTTCAGGTGATCGTATAAAATGGCTTGTCGAAATTTGTAAAAAAGACGATATATCTATAAACGAGAATATAGAAATGCTAAGAACCCAGATTTATGAACTAACAAATGATTCTAAATTTAAAAAGTGTAAGACTATGGGTGAGATTTTAGATTTAGCCCTAGACTTTGTAAAACGCAATTACCAAGGCGTTAGCATGAAACAGATCATTGAACATAAAATAAAAATTTAGTAGACCTACTAACTCTTCTGTTCTTTATTAAAATATACTAGGTAATAGTACATTTGTTTTTCTTCATCCCAGCCTTTTTCAACGAATTTTTCAGCTGATTCTGGATTTATGAAATCCATTTTTATCTGAATATTGGTGTCAAGACTAATTACGTTTTTAATCTTTTTTCGTGCGTCAGAAACGGCTTTATTTGCAATATCAAAATTAGAAACATCCTCAATACTATATTTTGGGCCTTTCTCCACTTTATAATGCTTAAACTCAGGAATAAGTTCAGGGTTCTCCATAACCTCGTTAAGGAAATTACTTTCTTCAAAGGCATCATTCTTTGCAAAATGGTTAACTGCCTTGTTCATAAACAGAACTTCTTGTTGCTTATCTTCAGCTGGTAGAACCACATCCTTGGCAAAATTTTGACAAAATTTAAGATAGTTCTTCGTATAAAAATTTTCATCGGCCAAAGCATCAACACCTAAGAAATTCTCTAACCAATACTTTGCATCATAGCGGTTGCTATCAACTGAAAGTACTTTATAACCTTCTTCTTTGTTTTTATTGAAAATTAGACAGCCTTTGTCCAGTTTATTAATGTTAATACCATGTTGCACAACTATATCGAGGTTATTTCCATTTTCTTCAAACTGAAGAAAATCATGTTTTAATTCGCTCTTGAAAATACCAAGTGCATCAACCTTTTCATTATCAAGCAATAACCCTGTTAAATAGGTAACATATACCTCACCACTCTTAATATGTGGGTGATTTGATTGCTCAAAGAGATGTTTTGCTATTTTTATTGAATTCTCATGTGCAGAAGAGGGGTTAGCAAAAACCTCAGAGGCTATTTTATATATTTCATTAAACTCAACATCAACCTCATTGGAAAGTTTAAAGTAGTTTTCTTCTTTTTCTCTAAACGGCCTAAAAAAATATTCCTTTAGTAACCCGGTTGTTTCATCATTTAGGTTAACAGGTTCTTCGGATAAAAAAACACCTTCGTTTTTGTTCTTGTTTCCAACGCGATGAAGCGAAATACTGTCTATATGGGTAGGGTAGAGGTTAATCATTGTCTTATTAAGGTTAAGGAGTTAGAGTGTTTGCTTGGTACAGGGTTGATTTAGAGAGGACTTAATATAAAATCAATTCCAGTTTTCATCAAAATCCAAATCATCATAATTATCAAAAGTGTCGTCGAAGTCCATTGTTGGTTCATCGGCTTCAAACTTTTTCTCAGGAGGAGCCTCAGGGAGTTCGCCAAAACTAAAAAGTATATTTGGATAAGATTTTCCTGGTTCTTCATCATCAATATCGGCCAACTCAACAAAGAATGTCCACATATTCAAAAAATCATAGACATAAATCATTTTCGGAGATTTCTCAGTAATAACATCTTCTAGAAATGTTTCATTCATCAATCGAACATCAGAACCATTCTCACTCATGTCAAAAAGTGCAATTTCCTCATCCTGCTTCCAATTCTCATCACAGGTGTAAAATGAGGCCATTTCATTTCCAAGAAAACCAAAAGACTGTGCAATGGCGTTATGAAACTCTTCCATTGAGTAGCTTGCTTCAATCTCCATATCCCTAAAGATATCCTCCTTGGCATCCAATATTATGCGGATTTTATAGATCATTCTAAAATTTTTGTGGGGCGGTAAAGTTACAATAATTAGTTTTATTTTGAGGATCTGTGTAAAGTGAAAGTAGTTGCTCCCAAAAGTAGAAAAGCAGTAACCTGGTGTGCTATTCCCAACCACAATGGCACCCTCAATAATAAGGTGAATACACCAAGGGTAAATTGTAATAATACCAATAATAGTAATGATTGAATACCAAGAGTTTGATGCTTGGTTGTATTAATATTTTTGCTCTTATACCATAAGTAGACTATTAGGGCAACCACGACATAGCCCAAATATCTGTGTACGAACTGAACACCACTTTTGCCTTCCACAAAGTTTTTTAACATGGGTTGTTGTTCTATATAAACGGTCTCATGAATAAATTTACCTTCACTCATAAAAGGCCAGTAATTATGTATTAAACCTGCATCCAACCCTGCAACAAAAGCCCCCCAGGTTATTTGTACTATCAAAGAAAACATAATTATCCAAAGTATTCTTCGTAACTCTGGTATTGACTGCTTTCTTTTTGGGTAGATAAGGTCAAGGGTAACCCAGAAACCGTACGCAAAAGTTAAGAATGCCGTAATTAGGTGGGCGGCTAGTCGATAGTGAGAAACATCAGGTCTATTAATCAAACCACTTTTTACCATATACCATCCTAAAAAGCCTTGAAAAGCACCTAAGGTAAGTAAAACAAGACATTTCTTTATTGTTGCCTTAGTGAGTTTTCCACGAACTAAAAAGTATATAAATGGTAGAATGAAAACGATGCCGATAAACCTTCCGATAAATCTATGGAGCCATTCCCAAAAAAAGATAGATTTAAAGTCAGATAGGGTAAAATGAGAATTTAATTTTTGGTATTCTGGGAATTGTTTGTATAAATCAAAGGCTTCTTGCCATTCTTCATGGTTTAAAGGAGGTATGGTTCCAGAAACAAGATTGTAATTGGAAATGGAAAGGCCAGAATGTGTTAATCTAGTTATACCACCAACTAAGACCATAATGAAAATCAACAAACATCCTGTCAAAATCCAATAGACTACTTTTTTACCATCTTTCACCATCTATCTTTTTTTTTCATTTATTATACTCAATCCCATATTTTTACCTAATTCGAGCATATATTCATAGGCTGATTGATACTCATTAGGGATTTCACCTTCTAAAATAGCTTCTTTAATCGCCGCTTTGATAATTCCAATTTCTTTTGAAGGTTTGAGGTTAAATGTTTTTATGATTTCTTCGCCTGAGACCGGTGGTTGAAAGTTACGTATATGATCACGTTCTTCGACTTCCACGATTTTCGCGCGAACAAGTTTGAAGTTGTTTTTGTATTTTTTTTGTTTTCGAGGGTTTTTTGTAGTGATATCCGCTTCACATAAAGTAATTAGGTCTTCGACATAATCTCCTGCATCGAACACCAATCTGCGCACCGCGGAATCAGTGGCAAAGTCTTCTGCAAGTACAATTGGTCGTGAACTCATCAAGACCATTTTTTGTACGAATTTCATTTTATCGTTCAAGGGCATACGTAGTCTTTTGAATAACTTGTAAACCATTTTTGAACCAACAAATTCGTGCCCATGGAAAGTCCACCCTACTTTTTTGCTGAACTTTTTGGTGGGAGCTTTGCCAATATCATGTAGTAGTGCTGCCCAACGTAGCCAAAGATCATCTGTAGTTTGGGCAATATTATCGACCACCTCTAAGGTATGCCAAAAATTGTCTTTATGGCGTTGACCTTCAACTTCTTCAATACCCTCCAACGCTGTCAACTCAGGGAGAATATAATCAAGAAGTCCGGTGTTGTGCAGCAATGAGAAACCAATAGACGGCTTTTCACAGGCCATTATTTTATGCAATTCATCAACGGTTCGCTCAGCAGAAATTATTTTTATACGTTCTTTGTTTTCAGTAATCGCCTGAAGCGATCTAAGCTCTATCTCAAAATTCAATTGTGTGGCAAAACGTATAGCGCGCATCATACGTAAGGGGTCGTCTGAGTAGGTAACACATGGTTCAAGTGGAGTTCTGATGATTTTTTTATCAAGATCTAAGACCCCTTCAAAAGGGTCCAATAAATCCCCGAAATTTTCTTTGTTCAGTGATAATGCCAGTGCATTAATAGTAAAGTCTCGGCGTTCTTGGTCTTCTTTTAAAGTACCATCCTCTACAATTGGTTTTCTGCTATCACGTTGATAACTTTCTTTACGCGCACCAACAAATTCCAACTCCATATCATGATGCCTGAGCATGGCCGTCCCGAAGTTTTTGAAAATTGATATTTTGGGGTTTCCTGGTAGCATTGAAGCCACTTTTTCTGCCAATGCAATACCGCTACCAATAGAAACGATATCTATGTCTTTATGTGTTCCCCTATCTAAAATGTAATCACGAACAAAACCACCAATTACGTAACTTTCGAGTGCCAGCCCGGAGGCTGCATCAGAAAGAATTTTGAATATAGGGTCTTGGAGTGCTTTTTTGTGGTTTTGTTGCATCGTTATTGACGAATCACTTTGACCGTACCATCATTACTTAATTTAATAATGGAAGAGGCTGATTCATTTTTTTTATCATGCTCCAAATTTACAATATAGTCAACACCTTTTAAAATAGGTTCGCTTATTTCAGAAAAGCTTTTAGGAGTTGATTGACCAGTAACATTTGCCGAGGTGGAAATAATGGGTTTTCTAAACTTGTTGATTAAATATTGACAGAATTTATCAGATGCCACTCTAATTGCCATGGTGTTATCTTGGGCAATTACATTTGGCGCCAAACCTTTGGGATTATCGTAGATGATGGTTGTTGGTTTGGTTGCAAGATCCAATATCTCGTAAGCTACTTCTGGTACTTGCTCAACATGCCTTTCAAGCATGGCATCATTCGCCACTAAACTTATTAGTGCTTTTGAATCTTCACGTTGTTTTAGGGCATATACCTTTTGTACTGCTTCTTCTTTCGTCGCATCGCAACCAATGCCCCAAACCGTATCGGTAGGGTAGAGGATGAGTCCACCCTCTGACAATACCTTAATACAACTATTTATTTCTGCAGTAAAATCACTCATCAACTCGATAACTTTCCTTGTTTTCTTAATCTCTTTAATTCTTTATATCTAGAATAAACCCCCAAAGCGTTCAGATAGCAAATTATGATGCCTTTTTTTCCATCAAGAATACCTAATCTAATAATATAGTGGTTTAAAAATTTATATACCGGTCTAAGCACAAAATGATGAGGATAACTATTTTTATTCTTTTTAAATTCCTCGGCGGCCTTCATTTGCCCATATTTGATCATTTTCGCTTTGTAATCCTCATAATCACTATATGAATAATGAATTAGCTTATTTTTCATTACTCCCGATTCACCATTCACAATCAAGGATTCATGAACTATAAGGTCATTATCAAATTTGACCTTGGTTTTACGGAACAAGCGGTAATTCTTATCGCTCTGCCATCCGCTAAAGCGCAATATTTTATTCTTGAACATGAATGTTCTTGAAAACATAAACGCTACAATAGTATTTGATTTTGAGTTAATGGTTTTTAGGATTTCATTTTTAAGACCGTCAGTCAAACGTTCATCGGCATCCATGAACAAGACCCAATCATTAGAGGCCTGCTCCATAGCGAAAGATTTTTGGTCTGTATAGTTCTTAAATGCCCTTTGAATCAATTTCACTTTTGGGTATTCCTTGATTTTATCCACGGTGCCATCAGAACTGAAAGAGTCCACAACAATGATTTCATTGGCAAAGCTTACGTTTTCCAGTACTTCTTCAATGTTATTGATCTCATTGAAAGTAATCAATAGTGCCGTTATTTTTTCTGTTTTTTCACCCGTCCAAGGTTCTAAGACTGGTTGTCCAAAAATCTTATGAATCTTAAGTTGACGGGCAAAAGATAGATTTCTTTTTTCCGGTACTCCGTTCTTGGAAATATACTTTTCAACAGCCGAAATCATACGCTCTGCCGATTGACCGTCATTGTAAGGATGGTATGCTGCATAGATTGATTGTCGTTCTTTTTTAAACGGGTCATTGTTCAGGTTGTTCTCAACCCTTTGAGTCAGATTAGAATAGGATTGGGAGTCGTCCCATTGAATATTCCCAGATATATTTTTGAACGATACTACTGGTTTGTCCAATAAAAGAAACTCGTAGATAACGGATGAAGTATCGCTAATCAATATATCTGCCTGAAGTAAGAACTTGATGATATTTTTTTCTTTTTGAAAAATGATATTGGGTATTCGGTGGCTTAATTCTGCGTAGGCAGTAATCCACTCAGCACTCATCAGATCATGGAACTTGATATAAATAAGATAACCGGTGTTTACCGCTAATTCCTCCATTTCGTTCAATAGAAAAGGAGCAGATGTTAGACTTGGTGAAAAAGTGGGGGCATAAAGTACCATTGTAGTTGTATTGTACCGATCCAATACTACCTTCTTTTCCGAATCAAATGAGTTTTTATGTTTGCCGTAAACGTCCAACTTTGGCCAACCAGTCTCAATAACATCAAAATCTTGATGTTTTTCCTTTAGTTCATTGAATTTGGAAGTAAAAAATGGTCCTTGGGTCAAATACAGATCAAAGTAATGCCTTATTCTAAAGTGTCCTTTCTTTTCTCCTGCCAAGCCATGAAAAACTTGGACTTTCAACCCTTTTAAATAATATGGCACCTCATTACCAGGAATAAAAATCGCATCACTATCAAAAAATTGTAAGTCTAAAATGCTTGAAGTGTAATTCTCGGTTTTGAATGGAAAAGCCTGAAGTATTTTTTTAGATACAAACCAAATATAATCATGGGAAGAAGACGTTAATAAGTCGCGAATGGGCGCCAAAATCCCAAATGCATAAGCATTCTGACAAAACAATATAACCTTCATCAACGAAAGAGGTTATTGGCATTTTCCAAATCTTCTTTAAAATCAACCTCCATACAATCAAAAGCAGAGATGTCAACAGCAGTGATTTGAATATTGTCTTTTTCAATAGCGAGTTCTAGGCCACGTTCAAAATAGTCATTATCATCGCACTCTTCTAAGCAATCAATGAAGCTCTGTATGTCTTTTGATGCAATGAAATTTATCCCCACGGCCTCACCCAAGCCGTTCTTGACTGTCTTGGAAAGTTCATGGATATAGTTATCTTTTAAGGTGTATTTTACCTCTTCTTCAGCCACCTTACTGGTGTTTACCGCCACAAACGATTGGTCATTATTTAAGTAAGGTTTTAGTTCATCCAATAATTTGGAATCAAAAACAACATCTCCATTCAACCATAGAACAGATTTGTCCTTGTTCTTTTTTAAGGCCTGCAGTAGACTTTTTGAAGTATTTGTACGATCAAAGAAAGGATTGTAAATATAAGTAACTTCGGGAAAGCGCTCCATGATTAAATCTTTCTTGAAACCAACTACTATACTAATATCATCTACATTAAAATGTGTAGTGAGATTACTTATTTGCATCCCCATTATACTCTTGCCATTGTTCAAAGGGGTAAGTGGTTTTGGAAAAGGATTGCCCAGTCTAGAACCTATTCCTGCAGCAAGGATAACTATTTTCATAAGTTGTGATTAATACTAGGTTGTCTTTGTGAAGAAGAACCTTGGTAGCAGCAAAGTTACTTGTTTTATTTAAATTCTTAATTCATAAAAACCGCCCTAACAGTATTGGAGGGATTCAAATAAATTCAAGTTGTTTTTGATTTTGTAGTTTTGCCAACAATTTACGAAATGGTATATGGTAGATTTAGATTTGAATAAATTAAATAGCAAGTACAAAAACTGGAGAATTGCTGAGCATTCAGTCAAAGGTATAGTGCTAGTATCCAAAACATTGAATAATGAGAATGAGATTCCACAAATCATTGACTATTTATATACAAATGTTTCTGGTAAGAAATGGGAAATAGCGATTGATGGGTTTAAAATTGTTGCAAAGCCAAATCATAGATCAAAGTATAATAGAATGTACACTTCAGGTGCATTTGATATTTTTCATTTTGGTCATTTGAATATATTGATCAAATCCAAAGAGCTTTGTGATTATTTGATTGTGGGAGTTTCTACCGATGAATTAATTGAAAGGGAAAAAGGTAAAAAGCCTGTCATCCCATTTCATGAAAGAATAAAAGTAGTACAGTCAATTGGACTGGTTGATGAGGTAATTCCACAAGAAGATAAGAACAAGCAAAAAATAGTTGATTCCTATAAAATAGATGCAATTTCTGTCGGTGATGATTGGAGAGGGAGGTACCCAAAAGTAAGTTGTGCGATGGAGTATTTTACGTATACCGCAAATGTGAGTAGTACTATTTTAAAAGAGGCTTTAAAATTAAATATTAAAAAGGATTAGTTCAAGGCCTTATCATCCTTTGATGTATCCCAGTCTTTTACTGGAGTTTGCCAAACACCATAACGATAGGTTAGATAGTCATCAGTCAATTCTGGAATGATGTAAAACTTTCCTTTGAACTTAATTGTTTTGAAAGAAGTATAAAACTTTGAGGGAACATTTTTGGTTTTATTGTCTATTTCCCAGTACGTTTTTTGATCATGGGTGTATTTGATAAAAACATCTAGGCAAACATTGCCTTTTAACAATCCGAAAAAACGCTTTGTACGAATCTTGATCATTCTAAGGTCACCTTTTTTAAAAACATCTGAGTCTTGTTGAAATACTCGTGTGCGTACTCTAAACCCTTTTTCTTTTAATGTTTTTAAAAGGGGAGCTAACTTATTACCTTCTTTTTCATGAATTGAAATATCAAGGTCATTGTCCCATGGTAAAAGTCTCTCCTCCCGTCTAATTCCCAACAAAGTGCCGCCCTCTAACCAATATTCAATTTTGCAGGTTTCAAAAATCGAAATAACATCAATCAAGAGTTTTTCTGCCTGAACCAGGTTTTTCCCTTCAAGGGTAATATCATAGGCCATAATGAGAATTTGCTTTATATGGGGTCGTTAACCCGCTTTGCAAACCTACCATTTTATAGCACTAAAAAAAATTTGAAGTTTAAGTACTGAAGTTTTGTTAAGAAAAATGATGCTATGGCATGGTTTTGAACACCGTAGACCATTGTTCTTCTCTCTCTAACCGCTGAAGTTCACGATACCTTTCAAGATCGCATAATGCATCTAAATGGCAAATCGTAATTCCTTTGATGCCATCAAGAAAGCCAAGTCTAATTACATAACCATTGAAGAATTTCCACATAGGTTTAATTAATAAAAGCGCATAACTGAAGCGATTATCTTTGTTATGTGCTTCCTTTGCCTTTAACCTACCGTACATCAACATTTTGTTTTTGTACGTTTCATAATTCTTGTAACAGAAATGTGTAAGCTTATTTTTGAATTTTCCCGTTGTTCCGTCAATGTCCAAAGTTTCATGGACAATTCTTTTATCTGAAAAGTTCACCTTACTTTTTCTGAACAACCTGTAATTCTTATCGGTCTGCCAGCCACTAAAACGTAACCTTTCATTCTGGAACATGAATTTTCTATAAAACCAATATGCTACATGTTTAGGGCTGCTTTTGATTGTATTGCTTATTTCATTCTGAAGATTAGCGGGAACAATTTCATCAGCATCCAAAAATAAGACCCAGTCGTTATTTGCTTGTTTTAAAGTAAAGGATTTTTGAGCCGTAAAGTTTTTGAACGGATTTTGAATGACCCTAACCTTCGGGTGATTCAATAGGTACTCATATGTACCATCCGTACTATATGAATCAACCACTATTATTTCATCTGCAAATGAAACAGATTCAATACATTTTTCAATGTAACCCATTTCATTGTAGGTTATGATAAGCGCTGATAATTTTTCTTTTCCTTGGGGCATACGTATAAATTAATTGGCAGGTTAAACCAATTGTGTTTGTTATTAACAGAAAAAAAAGCAAAAAAGTATATAATTGATGTAAAATTCTTACAATGTTCTTTTTTTAATATATCTTGTAATAGCCATTCTATTAACTAACAAGATGATAAGCAAAAACCCTACTGTTAAATAGGGTTTTCATTTCTTATGGATAATATGTTTTGAAGTCTTATACAGCTACGTCATATTCACGCAGAGCGTCGTTCAATGAAGTTTTTTTATTCGTACTTTCTTTTCTTGTTCCTATTATCAACGCACAAGGAACTTGGTAGTCACCAGCAGGGAAACTTTTGGTATAACTACCAGGAATAACCACTGATCTAGATGGTACCAAACCTTTTCTTTCAACAGGAGTGTCTCCTGTAACATCTATGATCTTTGTTGATGCTGTAAGAACTACATTCGCTCCTAGTACCGCTTCTTTTTCAACCCTAACCCCTTCAACAACAATGCATCTTGAACCAACAAATACATTGTCTTCAATGATTACCGGGGCAGCTTGTAAAGGTTCTAACACTCCGCCAATACCAACACCACCGCTTAGGTGTACGTTTTTTCCAATTTGCGCGCAGCTACCAACGGTTGCCCAAGTATCGACCATAGTACCTTCATCAACATATGCTCCAATGTTTACATAACTGGGCATAAGGATAGTCCCTGAAGATATATATGCTCCATGTCTAGCCACGGCATGTGGAACAACCCTAATACCCTTTTCTTTATAACCTTTCTTAAGCGGAATTTTATCATGGTACTCAAAAATGCCTGCTTCCAAAGTTTCCATTTTTTGAATAGGAAAGTAGAGTACCACTCCTTTTTTAACCCATTCGTTTATTTGCCAACCTTTTTCACTAGGTTCAGCACAACGAAGTTCACCTGCGTCCAGTAAATCAATAACTTTTCGAATCGCATCTTGGGTTGTGGCATCTTTCAATAGTTCTCTATTATCCCATGCTTTTTCAATGGTCTGTCTAAGTTCAGTCATTTTATTTCTTAAAATTTTGACAAATATAGGGGCTTAAGACCTAATTGATCTTGTGTTTTTATAGTTATAACAATTTATGGTTTATTTTTGCCAAAAAATTAAAATTGGGTCGAATTGTCGCTTTAGACTATGGAAAAGTACGTACGGGGATTGCTGTAACAGATGAATTGCAGTTAATTGCCTCAGGACTTACCACTGTAAAGACAGTTGAACTCATAAGTTTTTTGAAAAAGTATGTTTCTGAGGAAAATGTAGAGAAATTTGTTGTAGGTGAACCCAGACAAATGGACTATACACCTTCCCAAGCGGAAGAATTGATAAAGCCTTTCTTAAAGCATTTAGGAAGAACATTCATTGAAATTCCCATTGAAAGGCAAGATGAGCGTTTTACCTCTAAAATGGCATTTCAATCAATGATTGATGGCGGTATCAAAAAAAAGCAACGCAAGAATAAAGCGCTTGTAGATGAAATAAGTGCAACCCTGATTTTACAGGCGTATTTAAATAAAAAATAGATGGTTTTACCAATTGTCGCTTATGGCGATCCAGTACTGCGAAAGGTAGGAAAGGAAATTGAAAAGAATTTACCTAAACTTGACGAGCTCATAGAGAATATGTGGGAGACCATGTATAATGCGAGTGGCGTTGGTTTGGCTGCACCACAAATTGGCCTACCTGTTAGATTGTTTTTGGTAGATGCCACTCCTTTTGCCGAAGATGATGAGCTGTCTGAGAAAGAAAGAAAGGATCTTGATGGATTTAAAAAAGTGTTCATTAATGCGAAAATGCAAGAAGAAACCGGTGAGGATTGGGTTTTTAATGAAGGGTGTTTAAGCATCCCTGAGATTCGTGAGGATGTTACGCGTAAAGATACAATCACGATTACGTATTTTGATGAAAATTTCAAAAAACAAACTGAGAATTTCGATGGTATTTTAGCTCGAATTATTCAGCACGAATATGATCATATTGAAGGTATTCTATTTACGGATAAGCTATCATCGCTTAAGAAACGATTATTAAAAGGAAGATTGGCCAATATATCCAAAGGCAAAATAAATGCTGATTATCGCATGCGCTTTCCCAATATGAAAAAAGCCCGGTAAATAAGCCCGATTATTTAGGCAAATGTAGCATCTTTGCGGTTGAAAATTTTATAGTATGAGTTTAGAGAAAATTATGTCGATTGGTGGTAAGCCCGGCCTTTATCAATTGCTGACCCAAACCCGTTCAGGTTTTGTGGCGGAGTCTTTGTTAGATAAGAAAAGAATCACCATTAGTGCACAAAGTAATGTGAGCGTTCTTTCTGAAATAGCAATATATACTTTGGAAGAGGAAATTCCTTTAGGAGAGGTTTTTCAAAAAATCCAAGTAAAAGAAAAGGGAGGTAAAACTTCAATTGGACATAAAGATGATAAGCTTAAATTGGAAGAATACTTTTTTGAGGTATTACCTAATTATGATGAGGATCGTGTTTATGCGAGTGATATAAAGAAGGTTATCCAATGGTACAACCTCTTACATGATCAGGGAATTACTGAATTTGTTAAAGATTCTGAAGATTCCCAAGAAGAAGAATAAGCCTATAGTTGAAAAAAGCAAAACCCATAACGAAAGTTATGGGTTTTTTGATTTATAGGTAGTGAATCATTTAGAAGTGGTCTTAATAAAATCAGCTACATCTTTCTTGAATTTAACCAATGAGGGTTGATGTGTATACATCATATGCCCAGCTTCATAATATTCCATAATGATATTATCTTTTATTTCTTTGGTCAAGCCCATATGGTTGATGCTATGTTCAACACCATAAAATACCGTGGCAATGTCATAAATACCATTAAGAATCAATACTTTCATATTTGGATCTCTTGACATGGCTTGGGCCATATCAATACTGGTATTTATGGCCGCTTGGGTTCCCCATCGATTATTTCCTTCATGCGACCAATCCCATTTAAAACCTTTTCTGCGACCTGCTGTAATTGAATAAGTTAGCTTTTTACTTACTTTGAGGTTTCTGTGCAAATAGTCCAAAAAGCCAGTGATGTACGCCGGTGAAATTGCCGAGCTTTGAGGATCATGGCTACCTTCTTGAGATATGAGGTCTTGGTTTATTCCAGTAAACCTTGAATCCAAGCGACCTACGATTTCACCTTTATCCCTTAAGAATTCCGCAAAAAATTCGCTTGCGGTCACTCTTAAATCTGCCTTTAGCCAATACGATGAGGATGTTCCGGTGTAAGCTGCTAGTTTCGATGCTATTTCATTTTTTTCTGTTTCCGAGATTTGATCACCTTTGAATAAAGCAGGTGTATATTCATTTTGGGTAAATGCCCTTATCTCGTCCAAAAAAGTATAAACATCTTCTGGTTTATTTTCAACCATATTATGGTACCAGGCAGTAGCAGCGTAGGTTGGGAAATGCACAATGTAAGGCAAGTCATCATTTGGAGGAAACAACAAAGTTCTTAAATCAAAAACTGCTGAAACCATAATTACCCCATTCATCGCAATACCTTGATTCAGAAGTTTGTTCATTACCCCTGCATTCCTAAAAGTACCATAACTCTCCCCTAAAAGATATTTAGGGCTATTCATTCTGTTATGTTCAATTAAAAATTGGGTAATGAATAATGAAAGACTTCTTATGTCTTGGTCAACGCCCCAAAAATCCTTGAATTTGGATTTACCTACGGGTACACTTAATCCGGTCCCAACAGGATCGATCATAACCAAGTCGGCAACATCCAAAATCGAATAATTGTTATTGCTTATTTTATAAGGTGCAGCTGGTGTCGTTATAGGATCGTTGACAACAATGCGTTTTGGCCCCAAAACTCCCATATGTAACCAGAATGAAGAAGAACCAGGCCCTCCATTATAGGCAAATACTATAGGTCTTGACCTATTACTTGATCCCTTTTTATCACTTCCTTTTGAATAGTACGTATGGCCCATTAGAGCAATAGGCTTGTTATTCTCATCACGAACTTCGAATGTACCCGCTTGTGCAGTTAGATAAATGGTTCTGCCATTAATATTCACACTTTGCATGGTGGTTGATATTTCTGCCTTGGGAATGGTATCCTGAGCATAGAAAACCGTTCCGAACAATAGCAGAAATACTAAAACTATATTTTTCATTTTCATGGTTTTATAATCCCAATTATGGTGTTCAGTCATAAGAGCGATTGGTTATTTAATCCTTTATAATTTCTTTATAAGTGTATTTACTTTTTTTCCAATCAATAAGAGGGGAAGCATAATACTTTACGTTCATATAATCTAAAAATGGCGCTTGATCGGCTAATTTTTCTCTATACTTTTCCCAATCTCTATTTTCTTTTATTGACCAGCTTAATTCTGAATACCCAATGACCCGTGGGAAAGCCAGCTGCTCAAGCTCATCAATATTACTTATGGTTTCGGACCAAAGAGGTGCTTCAACTCCTAAAATGTTTTCCATGGGAATTCCTTCATATTCCTCAGGTGTCCAAACATATGCTGAGTCAACCGGAATGTAAGCTGCCCATGTTAGACCGAGTTTGGTAAGAGAATCATATTTCATGTCCAAATAGGCTTTTTTGGCTGGTGATAAGATTACTTTCATGCCTCTGTCAACTGCCTTTTGTGCATTTTTTCCATTGGACCAATATTGTGAAATAGACGAGGAATCTATATTTGCGGAAGCAACTTCATCCCATCCAATCATTTGTTTTCCATGTTTCTGCACTATTTTTTCAACTTTTTCAACAAAATGAATGTAATCGCTCTTTTTGGTCACATGACTTTCGTCTCCTCCAATATGAAAATAAGGTCCAGGCGTAATTTCAGATATTTCACGTACAACATCGTCAATAAAGGCATAGACCGTATCTTTTCGAGCATCGAAAGTGCTAAACCCAACATGGGTTCCTTCGTATAACTTAGGCGTTTTCCCATTACCGTTTAAAAATGGATATGAGACCGATGCGGCGTTGGTATGGCCTGGCATATCTACTTCAGGAATTATGGTCATATAATGTTTGGCCGCGTATGAAACGATTTCCTTATAATCTTCCTGGGTGAAGAATCCGCCGGCCTCACCACCGACTTCTGTGCTACCACCAACTTCGGTCAATTTTGGCCAAGATTTAATTTCTATACGCCAGCCTTGGTCATCTGTCAAATGTAAATGCAGTACATTTATTTTGTAATAGGACAATAGGTCAATATATTTTTTAACATCGTCCACACTAAAGAAGTGCCGAGCAACATCAAGCATAGATCCCCTAAACCCAAAAGTTGGATTATCAGTTATTTTACCCGTTGGTATAGGCCAAATGCGCTGTTCGGCCAAGGTGTCATTACTCTCAAAAGGAATAATCTGCCGCAACGTTTGAACGCCTCTAAAAGCGCCTTCCGCAGTATTGGAATTCAATATTACCGAATCTTGAGTAATGTAAAGTTGATACGCTTCGGGGGAATCCAATTCAAGACTATCGGATTGATTGATGTAGATAATGCGTTCTACTGGTTCATCACTATTTGAGTTAACGGGAAGATCCAAATCTAATCTTGCCTTAATTTTTTCAGCTAAAAATGCTCCTACTTCAGAAAATCCTTGTTCATCTTTTGAAGTATATATTGCCGTGTAACGATCTAGTCCAAATGCATTATTCGTAGGGATTACTTTTAAGGGTTGTGGAATTAGACTTTGCTTTGCTAAATCGGTAGGAGGAAAGTTGATTCTTTTCTTTTTCTCTTCTTGACAAGCAAAAACAATAGCGGCAATAAATAAAAAGGCAAAGATTCTGGTACTGATTGTTTTGATCATATTGTAATTCAATTTTTATAGATTAATTTAAAACAAATGGCTTAATCAATGGATACCAGATTTCATATCCTCTGGCATTCATATGTAAACCGTCTTCAAGAAATAATTCTTGATTTATTTTTTTGCCCTCCAACATGGGACTCCAAACATCAACAAATTGTATCAGTTCTTCTTTTTTTGCCAACCTTTTGAATTTACGGTTTAGCCGTTTGTATTTTCTTTTTAATGACCACCTTGTAATACTTGGTTTGGCAGAAATCAATATAATTTGCGTCTTGTTATTGTTCATCCAGATATTGGAGACAATTTCTTTGGTTGTTGTCAATATTTCTTTTGGTTTTCTTTTTGATGCCAAATCATTGTCGCCTTCATATATAAAGACTCTATACGGATTGAAGTTTATGACCAATTCTTTACAATAGTGCAGTAAGTCTGTGCTCAATGATGCTCCAAAACCTGTATTCACTATTTGATGATCTGGGAATAGATCATTCAATTCTTTCCATAACCTAATACTTGAACTACCCGTAAATACGATAGTTTCTTTAGAGGGGTTCCAAAGTGTATCATACTTTTTTTGAATTGCTTCAACTTCACCTTGAAACCGATTTTGCTTTTGTGCCTGTCCATAGAAACAAGTTATAAAAAGAAAAAGTATGGAGTAATATGCACCTGTTAACTTCATGACTTACTCTGCAGTTGTAAAACCTTCTACTAGTGCCCACTCATAGAATCGGGAAATCCAATTGTCCGAAGGGAGATTTTGGGTCCGCATTCCAAAACCATGTCCTCCTTGTGAATACATATGCAATCCGGTTTTCTTTTTGTTTTTAAGCCAATCGGAATAAAGATTTATACTGCCCTCGGCCAAATCTAAGGGGTCATTAGTGGCACAAATAACCAACATTGGTGGAGCATCTGTAGGAACTTCATTTTTTTTCATAACTGTTGTCCAAGGATAAACAGGAACTATAAAATCAGGTCTATTCTTTTCAGAATAATTATAAGTAACTCCCATCGTTACTGCTCCGCCTGCAGAAAAACCCATAAAACCTATTTTACCGCTTTCTACATTATATTTATTTGCATTTTTTATGACATGTTCAAGGGCAGCGAGTCCGTCATTTACTGAATGAGGCATAATTTTATCTACCTTCTTATAAACATCTTCTCTATCATCATTAAAATCCTTAATTCCATCTTCACCTGTCGGTACCAATCTATATTTTAAAACAAAAGCCGTAATTCCTTTTGTGTTCAACCACTTGGCTACATCATTACCCTCACTATTTATACTATGGGCGTATAACGCTCCACCAGGTGCTATAATCACTGCCGTTCCGTTTGGATTTTGTGGTCTAAAAACTTCCATTGAAGGGACGGAAACATTTGTCACTACCTGGGTTTGCCACAATTCTGAAAAATATTCTTTTTCACCACCTTCCCAGGTGACACCATCGCAGGGAGAAAAAGGTAATTCTATAATTTCTTGACCACAGGACACCATGCTTGTAAAGATCATTAAAATCAATGTTGCATATTTCCTCATAAACTAGAAGTTTAAATCCCTATTAAACAATATACAAACGCAGCCAAGGCACCACCAGTCAACGGGCCAAGAATGGGCACCCATGCATATCCCCAATCATTGGTTCCTTTATTCTTTATGGGTAGCAATGCGTGCATTAATCGAGGTCCAAAATCACGCGCTGGGTTAATGGCATAACCCGTAGCTCCACCTAGTCCAAATCCTATCCCTATTACCAATAATGCTACTGGCAAGGCATCTAAAGAGCCTAATGAGATAGCTTCTTCACCTACACTACCGCTTGCTATAAAAAAGATGCCAAATACTAACGTAAAAGTGCCGATTACCTCCGACATAAAATTCCAAAAAGGATTTCTGATTGCAGGAGAGGTAGAGAAGGTGGCTAAAATAGACCCTTGGTCTTCAGTAGAATCGTATTGTTTTTTATACGTAAGCCAAATCAAGAAGTTACCCATCATTGCACCCAATACCTGTGAAAGAATATAACCGGGAACCAATTCCCAACCGAATTTTCCGGCCGTGGCAAGGCCAACTGTGACAGCGGGGTTCAAATGGGCGCCAGACGCATCTGCACTAACAAATACGCCGCAAAAAACAGCTATTCCCCATGCAATTGAAATACCCACCCATCCTAAGTCGGATCCCTTGGTATTTTTTAATACTAGATTGGCCACGACCCCATTGCCAATGAGTATTAACATGGCTGTGCCAATAAATTCAAATAAAAATGCATTCATAATATTGGTTGTTTAGTTGGCAAAAGATAATGAAATTCAAATATTATTGGTAAAAACTTTGCTAATCAACTATTGTTTGGTACACGAACTGCCTCATTTTCTCACTATAGTAGTTACTATAAGGCTGTAATTGTGTCATTAAAATAGAGATCAATTTTTCATTTGGATCAATAAAGAAATAAGTAGAATAAGCACCACCCCAATAATATTGACCAACGGAACCAAGACTTTTGGAATCCGCAAGGTCTACTGTTACTCCAAATCCGAAACCAAAACCTTGGCCAGGGGCATGTTGCAAATCACCGGTTTGATTTAGGGTCATAATGTCTACCGTTTTAGAGCTGAGAAATTGCTGACCATTATAATTCCCCTTATTGAGCATCATCTGACAAAATCTAAGATAATCTGAAGCTGTAGAAAACAAGCCGTGTGTGCCACCAAAAACTGCATTCCCTTCTATGGGCAGTTGCTGTTCAGAGTTAACCAGTGTACCTTCTTTATTAATATTGTGTACTGGCACCCAACGTGCATGATTCTTTTTGGAGATATTATAACCTGTATCATTCATTCCAAGAGGTTTAAAGATACGTTCGTCAAGAAATTTGTCCAATGACTGCCCCGAAATTTTCTCTATCATCAAAGCTAGAACGTCTGGTGAAGCACTATAATACCATTGTTCTCCAGGATGACCTACTAAAGGAAGACTGGCAAGGGTATTGACTCTACTTTCAATATTTTCCTGAGGTTCATAGTAAAGGGCTTTTGCGATATCATTATCCAATTCCGTACCACCAAGACCATGCGAGAACCCTGCCGTATGTGACAACAAATGAGCAATCGTTATTTCTTTATGGGCAGATTCTGTGGGGCCATCTTTTCCTTTTGAAGAATCAGAGCTAACTTCCATGTCTTTAAACTGCGGTAAATATTTTGATACTGGATCAGTCAGAAAAAAATGACCCTCCTCATATAGCATCATAAAAGCTGCTGTTACAATAGGTTTCGTCATCGACATAAGATGGAAGATACCGTCATCATTCATTTGCGAACCAGCGGTTTTGCTTTGCAGCCCAAAACTCTCTTTATGCACAATTTTTCCATTTCTGGAAATGAGGGAAACTGCGCCGGCAATTCTACCTTCATCAATCTCATTTTTTAAAAAAGAATCATAACGGGCAATTCTTTCTTTGGATAAGCCTTCAATTGTTTTATTACCTCCCGAATTTTGAGCATTGGAGGAAAATGGGATAAACAAATACAAAAGAACTAAAGTGGTTAGTGTTTTAAGATGGTTTTTGGTCATTTTTATCAGGTTTTATAGTAAAATATAATGTTGTAAGAATCAACTCATAAGGTCGTGTGTAAAAAATGGTCAATCCCTCTCGAATATACTGTTTTTCAGGAACACCACGTATTTAAATTTAAATATTTGCAATAAATTGTTCTCAATTTGCAACTTTTTTATTGCAGAAATCTTTAACTTACTTAGATTATCAAAATTCAAATCATTTTTTAACCTTAAAAAACAATTATCATGAGTGATTTAGCGGAAAAATTGGCTAAACTAAAAGAAACGGCAGAGGGTCAATTAAAGGAGTGTGGAGTATCCAATGTAGATCAAGAGCTCTTGGAGTCTTTGGTGAACAGATTGCGTACAATGGTTGACAATAAAGACGCGACCTTGGTTTCGGGCAAGGATGCCTCTGAGTTAGAGACAGTGCGTCGTAATTTTGCTGAAAAAAAATTGGGTGTTACTGACAAAGACAAGGCGATGGCTGCGATAAATAAGGTTGCAGAAAAAATGTCTGGTATCCGAATGAAAAGTAGACCCGCATTCTATTACTTGGTACAACAAGAATTAAGCTAATTATATAGTTATTGCAATCAAATATTCTTAAATTTAAGGGTAACATTTATGTTACCCTTTTTTATTAGTGACCAACCCAACCAGAATGAAAATACCAAGTTTAATGATTATGGGTTGCCTTTTGGCAATACCTTATTTCGCAATTTCACAAAGTACCACAACCAATCTTAAAGAACGACCAAATGCCCAAGCGGTTTCGATTATTGCTGAACCAAATATAGATGGGGATGTTTTAGGTGATGATGTTTGGAAAACGATTCAACCTTTTGGTGCATTTAGCCAAATGCAACCTAATTATGGGCAAGCAGCAAGTGAAAAGACCGATATACGTATCGCCTATACTTCATCTACTTTTTATGTTTCCGTGGTTTGTTTTGATGCTGAGCCCGATAAATTGGTTGTTTCTGATGCTAGGAGGGATGCCGATTTGGAAAACACTGATGCCTTTCTTTTTATTTTAGATACCTATAAGGACAATCAGAACGGGTTTGTCTTCGGAACCAATTCAATTGGAGTGGAATATGATGCCCAGGTAGATAATGAAGGCCAGGGTAATTTTAATGCAAACCGTCAACAAGGAGGTACCATTGGTGGTTTTAATATAAATTGGGATGGTTCTTGGGAAGTAAAAACTAAAGTTGGCGATTTTGGTTGGAGCGCAGAATTCGCTATTCCATTACGAACACTTCGTTTTCAGGCAGGAAAAGATTGGGGTATTAACTTTCGTAGGAACATTCGAAAAAGCAATGAAATTGTATATTGGGCAGAATTGCCAGTGGGTTTCGATATTTACAGGCTTTCTTTAGCAGGAACATTGGAAGGTTTGGATTTAAGAAACCCAGGGAATTTAAAGGTGGTCCCCTATGCTCTAGGGCGTTCATCCAAAGACTTTACTTTAACAGATTCAGAATATGAATTTGATGCTGAGGTGGGTGGTGATATAAAATATAGTATTACCCCGAGCTTAACTCTGGATCTTACCTATAATACGGATTTTGCACAGGTTGAAGTTGATCAGCAACAGGTAAACCTGGATCGTTTTAATTTATTCTTTCCTGAAAAACGACCTTTCTTTCTTGAAAATGCGGGTTTATTTAGTGTGGGAAGCCCAGGCGAAGTAGATCTTTTCTTCAGTAGAAGAATAGGTATTGGTGAAGAAGGCAATGTCGTACCAATAATTGGGGGAGCACGCCTTTCAGGTAAAGTGAACAGAACAAATGTTGGCTTATTGACAATGTTCACGGAAGATGTAGAGGGCGCCAATATAGAAAAGAATAATTTCACCGTTGCTCGAGTTAATCACGAATTTAAAGGAAGGTCTGCCCTAGGCGCGGTGGTGATAAATAGAGAAGGGCTAGAGACCAGTGGCGATTTTAACCGTACGATGGCAATTGATGGAAAATTGGGCTTAGGGAAAAAGGCCAGATTATCGGGGTTTGCTGCGAAAACTTCAGGGACTGTTGATGCGGAAGATGAACATGCCTTTAAACTACAAACAGATTATAAATGGAATAATTGGGAAATTCGGGGCGCCTATACCGAAGTTGGAGAAGGGTTTAACCCAGAGGTAGGTTTTTTGTTACGTTCTTCTTTCAAGAAACCTGAGGGGTTAGTGCTATACCATTTGAGGCCAAAAAATGAAGATTCGAAAATATTGGAACATAGGCCACATATATCTTATCGAGGATATTGGAACTTTAATGGTTTTCAAGAAACGGGTTTTTTACACGTAGATAACCATTGGGAATACAAAAGTGGATTTGAAATACATACAGGTGTGAATTTTACGACCGAGGGGGTTGTTGATCCTTTTGAAATTTCAGAAAATGTATTTGTGCAACCGGGAATTTATAAGCATGCCGAGTCCCAATTCATTTTAATGACCAATAAAAGTAAACCAGTAGCTTTTAATCTTCGTTCTGTTATAGGTGGTTCTTTTGGTGGTACACGTTACTTGAATAGTGGTACACTTTCTTTACGACAAGGAGATAAATTCAATGCTGCTTTTACCTATATGTATAATAAGGTGAACTTACCTGTAGGGGATTTTAATGCCAATGTTTTCATTAGTCAATTGTCGTATTCTTTTAAACCAAACATTTATATACAAGGATTGGTTCAGAATAACACCGTAAACAAACTTTGGGCGGCCAACCTTCGATTTGGCTGGTTGCAACAGGCGAATACGGGACTGTTCGTTGTATATAATCATAACATACAGGATGGCAGTCCCTTTAACAACAGTTTTATCATTAAGTACACCCGAATGTTCGATTTGGTGAAATAAACGATGAATTTGAATTATTAATTGCAAATAACTAGAAGCAATATGTATATGAAAGGTTTTTTAAACTATTTGGTAAGTGCAATGGCCTTGCTAGTTATGACTTCCTGTTTTTTTAATAATGCCAAGCCAGCTGAATTATTCAAAAAAAACAGCAAAGAGTGTTTTATCTCTGGTGATGCTACTTGGAATTTTATTGATAATGAAATTGTGGGTATTGCTAAAGGCGCCTCGGGATTCATCATGACTAAAAAATCATACAAAAATTTTATTTTGGAATTGGAGTTTAAACCTGACAGTACAGTCAACTCAGGAATTTTCATTCGATGCAAAAACAAAGAGTTATCAATGGTGGATTGTTATGAAAACAATATTTGGGATTTGCACCCTAATCAGGAAAATAGAACAGGTGCTGTGGTAAACCGCTCCAAACCTTTGATTTATGTCAATACCCTTGATAAATGGAACACCTATAAAATAAAAATCGAAAAGAACCATCTACAGACTTGGGTCAATGGGGAATTGATCACTGACTTACATGATAATGATCTTTCAGAAGGTATGATTGCTCTCCAGGCTGCTGAAACAGGTGAGATTAGGTTTAGGAATATAAAATTTCAGAATTTATACTCTGGTACCAATTAAAGGTTTATACACCAAATTGATTTAAGTGATGATCTAAGTGTTTTGAAAAAAGATTATTCCATTCCTTTGCCGTCAATGCGCCAAATGCATGTGATTCTTTTCCCTCAAAATGTGTATGACCTAATTTTTGGGTTTTTTCTAAATACTCAATTAGACGTTTCTTTTCTATTTCAAATTCTCGTTGATCACTTATGATGAAAACCGGTGCGGTCCTACTATTCTTTTTATAAGGTTTGGGCCCTACCACAACGTTCTTTGCCAAAAGTTTAATCATGAATTTTTTAAATCCCTTGGGCTTCGGAAATTTATCAGTATAGGTAAGGTCATAGGCTACATTGCAATGAGCCAACATTTGGGCAATACTCATCTTTCCCCATTGATTTTGGGTTTCGTTATTAAGACTATTAATTCGGTCTAAGGTTTCTTGAAGGCCTTTTTCGTCGAATAGATTTTTCCAGCTCATGATTTTCGTTTTTAGATTGATTAAAATTACAAATTAAACAATTTCCGAAAAATCGATTTTAACTTATTGAATGTGAAGTATATTTTCGAACAAAACGCTTCAAAATTTCCTTGGGAACAGGGGTGTTTGTTCTGCTAACTTTGGTAATTAAATCTTGGGCTTCTTCTGGAGCAAAATACCCATGGTTGTTATAGGTTTTTATACGCAGAATAAATTCATTGGCATCGGCCTCAGGATGGAATTGAGTGGCGTAGATATTCTTTTTCAAGCGAAACATTTGAACAGGACAAGGTTTGGAAGTCCCCAATAGTACAGCTCCCTCTGGAATATCTTCGCAAGCTTCTTTATGACCAACAAGTGCCGAAAATCTTAGTGGTAATCCTTTTAACAAGGGGTCTTTGGAACCTTCATTGGTTACAGATATTTCAACACTCCCAATGGGCTCAGGGTATTTTGTGGAAATTTTGACCCCACAATACTGACCTAATAAACCGTTTCCAGAACAACAACCTAGAAAAGGAAAATCTATAGGAACTATACGATTAAATAGGTTGTGGAAAAATGTTTCAATATCTAATTGAATTTGGCCCTTTTTTTCTTTTTGCATGCTCACATCAAACGGACTTCCACCCGCAATTATCGCCATATAATCGTTTAGATTGATAGTTGGAATATTTTGTTCCAAACGAATGCGGTGAACGCTATTACTATTGATTTCCCCGACGCGCAATATAGCCTCGAACTCGCTATTAGCTGCTTCATCTTCAGGCCGCATTTGTAAAATGAGTATTTTTTTCACCTCCCCATAAATTTATTTACTGCCAATTTTTGAAAGGGACTTCAACAACTTTTTTCTTGTGCTTCGGTAGGTAGTAAGATTTAGATTATAGTCTGTATAACTTCTAAAGAGATTTTTAATTAACCTTTGTTGTTTTTGTTTTTTGTTAAGCCCTAAGGTCTGCAGTAACTCATAATCTTCACAACCGATTCTATGTGCTTCAAAACGAATGGAGGAAAGAGGCCCATCACTACCAGGATATACAATATGTGTATCACCAGCCGGAAGGTAATTATTGGCACTTGCAGCCGGTGAGGGGTGTTTTACAACACTATTTTCAAACGGGTCTTCTTTGTATTGGTTAAGGCCCCAATGAAGATAACCACCAGTATTGTAATACGATGCTCCCCAACCAAAATATACTTGACGTATTTTTTCCATATCCAAAGTTCGGTTCAACCATTTTCCTCCTGGAATAAGGCATGTGTACACCAATACTTTCTCTCCTTTATTTTGCCGTTCCCTGAAGAATAGTTCATTTTCTTGAAAATCATTTATCAATGGACACCAAATATCAATGGCACCTAAGATACCCTCTTTATCATTTGTGGCTTCCATAATCTTTACTTGCGGAAATATTTCTTTGACTTGTTTAACGATGTCTTTATAACAGGCGGAATTTACACTAGTAGGTTCATCAGAAATATGTTGTAGCCAATTTTCCGTGAGATTATTTTTAACACAAAACTGTTTTATTGATTGCATCAATTTAGCGATATCGTCCTTACCGTTTTCCTTGTAGTATCTTCTACCGGTCAACGTAACTTTCAATTCGGGGTCACCCCAATCGTCATTTTCCCCACGGAACATTAAATGTGGAGCTTCATAATATTTAAATCCATATTTCCTAAAGATATCAATGAAAGCCAACATTTTTTCTTGATCAAGGATAACAGAATCATTTTCGAAACGAATAAGCTCTCCTGGGATGGTTACTGAATTTTGCCTACCGTGGGCCATAAGACGAGCGTATTTGTTCATCATTTTAAACCAAGGTTTTGACCACCTTTCAAGTCCGTGGTACTTTTCTATGTTGGTCAAACTGAACCAATTAGTGTAAAAGAAATTGCTTTGGGCAAGTTCAGGAAGTTTCACAGGGTGTACATTGATTTTGAAAATTCCATCAGCTTTAAAGCCATCACTTCGTATTTCAATTTTTATTTTGTGTTGTCCCGGTTGATTGATTAATTCTGGAGGTATGGCAAGTCTAAATGCAGAAAATTTGGTTTTACTAACAATAGCATTGTCCTTAAGAGGTTGTAATACCTCAAAGATTCTAAAAGGTGCTCTCCGCACTACATGCGGATTTTTTTTATTCATAAATTGTTCCGTTCTACTATCGAGTCCGGTGTTTTGTTCCACAGGTACGTCAATAAGTTGACTCCAAACTTCGATATTCAGCGGTGTTCCATTTTTACTCGTGATTATTTTGAAAGTAGACTCTTTAGGAATTTTAACCAGAACATGCACATCAGCATCCGTTCCCAATGGAAAATCCGCTTCCCAAATATTATTGAAATGTTTTAGATGATTATGGTCTGGATATATTGCTTCTAAAGGATCAACAAGCCATAGCTGCCCGTATACAGTTTGAAGTAAAAAGAATTGAAAAATCAATATGGTGTAATATTTCATAAAAAAGGACTTGTTTTATCGTATTCATTATCTGACCCCTTTTACATTCATATCCAATACATAGACAGAACTCATTGCTGTGATGAATAGTTTCTTTTGATTCTTACCACCAAAGGTAACGTTTGCAGTCCATTTTTGGTCAATGGGGATGTGTTGGATTTTCACACCTTTCTTATTGAAAACGGTTACTCCATCACCAGTGATATACACATTGTCTTTATTATCCAAGGTCATCCCGTCAGAACCCATTTCAACAAACAGTTTTCTATTTGTGAGAGTTCCATCCTTTTCAATATTATAAGAATAAGTCTTTTTATCCCCAATATCAGCAATATAGAGGATGTTTCCGTCAGGAGTGCCGATAATACCATTAGGTCGAACAAAGCCCTCTGCAGCTATACAAAGTTCATTTTGACCTGGAGCTAAATAGTAAACACGCTGTGCTTTGAGTTGAGGCTCTTCATGGTCCCACCATGGTCTTTTGTAAAAAGGATCAGTAATATAAATTCCTCCTTTGTTGTCAACCCAAAGGTCATTGGGGCCGTTGAGTTTTTTACCATTAAATGCATCAACCAAAACGGAAACATTTTTGTACTTATCAATTCGCCATAATTCGTTCTTTTCATCGGCACAGGAAAGAAGATTTCCGTCATTATCAAAATAAAGTCCGTTTGATCGTCCTGAGGGCTTCATAAAAACGGAGACTTTGTTATCTTCTTCCGACCATTTAAGAATCTGGTCGTTGGGTTGATCAGTAAAAAAGACATTGCCCCATTCATCGACTGCAGGCCCCTCGGTAAAATCATAGTGCGATGATATTAAAACGGGTTCAGCTCCAGAAGCAATAATTAAATCTTTCTGGGGTCTACAACAAGATAGTAACCCAATTAAAAGTATGAACAATGAAAACCGAAGTATAATAAGTCTATTCATGACTTACATTGGGTATAACTTACAAATGCAATTCTACCACTGTCTGGCGACCAGGATGGTACATTAATAGTTCCCTGTCCTCCAAATATTTTTGCCAGAACGGTAACTTCTCTGGTTTCTATATTCATAAGCCGCAACATAACATCCTTATTGGGCGGGTGATCGCCGGCAGGCACATCAGTATTAAAGGTGACATATGCCAACCATTTACCATCTGGAGAAGGGTGTGCAAACCAATCATTATACTTATCTGTGGTAATTTGTTCTTGTTCAGAACCATCAGTTTTCATTCGCCAAATTTGCATTGTTCCTGTTCTGGTGGAATTAAAATAAATATATTTTCCGTCAGGGGAATAATCAGGACCATCATCCAGTCCTTCTGTTGAGGTAAGTCGAGTCTCTTCCCCACCTTTAATAGGAATGGTGTAAATGTCATAATTATCGTTGCGCTCAGCGCAGTAGGCGAGCGTTTTTCCATCAGGTGACCAACCGTGCCAATACGATGATGCAAGAGGTGTTATTTTTTTAGGGACTCCACCTTCTATTGGTATGGAATAAATCATTGATTGACCTGTCTCGGTTTGGTCACTAATGACCATTTGGGTTCCATCAGGTGAAATACCATGGTCATTGTTGATTTTGTTCGCAAAATCAGTAGGAATCATTTCTGGTACACCACCTTCAACATAAATTTTATAGAGTAATCCTTGGCTGTTATAAATCAAGGTTTTACCATCGGGCGTCCAATTAGGCGCTTCTATATGCTCTTTTGGTTGGTGAACAACCTTTCTGTTTAAGGTGGCAATATCAATTATTTCCAAAGTACTTTCAATTTTCATAAGCGGGTTTATTTTTTCTGTTATTTCATCGATTGACACTTTAGAGAATTTAATTGTCTCAATGACATCACTATTGTGCGAACAAACGCCAAGGCCAACATAAAATGGTTCAGTAAATTTTAATCGCAAAGAACCACCTGCATTACTTAATTCTTCTTTGTCCGAGGCTGCATAGATAGAAAAGTAACCATCATTTTTTTTCAGTTGTACACTACGAGGGGCAGTAAAATTCGATATTATATCATGTGTCATCCCTCCTTTCGTTTTCCTGTACTGCATTGATGTGAGTCCGTCCCCGTGTATTGCAATATCAACATAAGGTGCATCGGGTTCAAGATTTTGACGAATCATCAAACAAGCTTTTCTGTGGAGGTCAACGCCCTCTCCAAGCATCTCAATACTTGCGGCCAGTGAAACATCACCTGACATTTTTTTCCAAACGAAATGAAATTCATCAGTATCGAACCACATATTGGTGCCGCTGCCAGAAATTGTATATGTGCTGTCTGATATATTGAATTCCAATGAGCCTTTATGTTTTACATTTCCGATGTCAGAATTCTTTTCAAAAATGCCAATGCTTTTTTGGGCGTTGCTCACACCTAAACATAGTATGAAAATCACCATATATGCGATAGAAATACGTAGCGTTTTATTTCTTTTCATTGAATTGAAATTTAATCATTTAAGGTAGCTAAAAATGTTGGTATTTCCCATTGCATTAATCTATTTGTATTTACTTTTGGGCAAAATATAAATTATGAATTCTAGAGCATCGCAACTAAAGGCATTTGATCGTTTATTGACTATAATGGATGAACTTCGGGAGCAATGTCCGTGGGATAAAAAGCAGACCATGCAGACCTTGCGGCACCTGACAATTGAAGAGACCTATGAGCTTGGAGATGCTATTTTGAAAAATGACTTGGAGGAGGTCAAAAATGAGTTGGGAGACCTTTTGTTGCACATTGTGTTCTATTCGAAGATTGGTTCGGAAACTAATGATTTTGACGTAGCTGATGTATGCAACAGTATATGCGAAAAACTCATCAACAGGCACCCACATATTTATGGCGATGTAGAAGTGGCAAATGAGGATGAGGTTAAACAGAATTGGGAAAGCATAAAACTAAAAGAGGGTAAAAAAAGTGTTTTAGAGGGAGTTCCAAATGGGTTGCCAGCCCTAGTTAAGGCTAATCGCATTCAGGACAAAGTAGCAGGGGTTGGTTTTGATTGGGAAAAGCCCGAACAAGTATTCGAAAAGGTGCAAGAAGAACTATCAGAACTTCAAACTGAAATTAAATCCGGTAATCCTGATAAAGTTGAAGCAGAGTTTGGCGACGTACTTTTTTCCATGATCAACTATGCACGTTTTTTGAACGTAAATCCAGACAATGCCTTGGAGCGCACCAATAAGAAATTCATAAGTAGGTTTCAATATTTGGAAACAAAAGCAAAAGAAACAGGTAAGAGTTTAAAAGATATGACCCTGGCCGAAATGGATATCTACTGGGAAGAAGCTAAATCTATTTAACTATTTACAAAATCAATAATTCATTAGTGTTTTTACAACGGTAAATAATTAGGAAGGAACTATATTTGCCTTCGCAAAATAGTTCGAATTTGTTCAAGCAATACACCAAAGAATTTAAATATAACATCAAGTTATCTGTTCCCGTAATAATGGGGATGCTAGGACATACTTTTGTTGCCTTTGCTGATAACATTATGGTTGGGCAATTGGGTACTGCGGAACTTGCTGCTGTATCTCTGGGAAATAGTTTTGTCTTTATCGCCATGTCATTGGGAATTGGATTTTCAACTGCAATAACACCCTTGGTGGCCGAAGCTGATGGCGCAGGGAACAAGGTGAACGCAAAAAGCGCCTTAAAACACGGATTGGTATTATGCACAACTTTAGGTCTTGCCCTATTTGGTCTTATTTTGCTGTTGAAACCCCTGATGCATTTAATGAAACAGCCACCTGAGGTGGTTGAATTGGCAATGCCTTACCTTGATTTGGTTGCTTTTTCGTTAGTGCCATTGATAATTTTCCAGGCTTTTAAACAGTTTTCTGAAGGTCTTTCACAGACAAAATACCCAATGTATGCGACCATAATTGCCAATATTGTAAACATTGTGCTAAACTATTTATTGATTTTTGGTTCATTTGGATTTCCAAAATTGGGGATTGTTGGTGCCGCCATAGGAACACTTACTTCCCGTTTTATAATGGTTTTCTATATCTGGTTCTTGTTAAGAGGGAAAAAGAAATTCCATGATTATGTAACAGGCTTCAATTTTAGGAAAATAGAGAATAGGGTAATGAATAAAATTGTGGGTCTTGGTTTTCCTTCTGCACTGCAGATGTTTTTTGAAGTTGCCATTTTTACCGGAGCTATTTGGTTAAGTGGTGTATTAGGTAAAAATGCCCAGGCAGCCAACCAAATTGCTTTGAACTTAAGTAGTATGACCTTTATGTTCGGTATGGGACTTGGTGTTGCTGCAATGATAAGGGTTGGTAATCAAAAAGGGTTGCAAAACTTTAAAGAATTAAGAAGGTTGGCAATATCAATTTTCTTTTTAACCTTTTTGGTTGAGATCGTTTTTGCGCTTTTGTTCTTATTGGGAAGAAATTGGTTCCCGACCATTTATTTAGATGTGAACGATGTCAAGAATATGGCAGATAATACCGAAGTGATAATTTTGGCAAGTCAGTTGTTGTTTGTGGCTGCTTTTTTCCAAATCTCGGATGGTATTCAGGTTGTTGTTCTTGGTGCACTCAGAGGTTTACAGGATGTCAAAATTCCGACGGCAATAACATTTGTTGCATATTGGTTGATAGGTTTTCCTATTTCATACTACCTGGGATTACATACCGATTTAAAAAGTACAGGAATCTGGATTGGTCTATTGACTGGCTTAACGGCATCGGCGATTATGTTGTATATTCGATTTAATTATTTGACAAAAAAATTGATTGGCTAATTTCCTTTTTAGTTGACCCAAGTTTGTTGAAGGGTGTAATTATAATATCTGATTTTAAATATTTTATATGGAGCTTCCAAAATTTATTCTAGGAGATAACACAGATTTACCAAATGCGATTTTTGTGATACACACGGAGTATCCAAGGTTCATTATTAACCTTGAGAATGATGAGGTAGAATGGTTTGAGGAGTTTTCTAAGGAAGATGAAAAAGAATTGGAGGCAGAAACTGAATATGCCATAGAACAAGCCACAGCTTTCTACGATAGAGAGGTGTCCCGTTACGAAGACTAAACAATATGTTGGAAGAGCTCATTCAACTTGATAAAGAGGTATTCTTATTTCTTAATAATTTAGGTAACCCCATCTGGGATGGCTTTTGGATGTTCGTTACCAATAAGTTGAGTTCAATTCCTGTATATCTTCTTTTGTTGACTCTAATCTATAAGCACCTAGGGCTAAGAAAAACCTTCATTGTACTTCTTACAATAGGGTTATTGATTCTCGTTACGGATCAATTGGCCAATTTTTTTAAATATGGGGTTGAGCGCTTAAGACCTTGTTATGATCAAGATGTTAATGAAATTATGCGTTTGGTGAAGAACTCTTGTGGTGGTAGGTTTGGTTATTTTTCGGCCCATGCGGCGAATTCTTTTGCAGTAGCTTCTTTCTTCACCTTTTTATTAAAATCCAAATATAGGTTTATTGGTACTTTACTTTTCTTATGGGCACTTATGGTAGCCTATAGCAGAATTTATATAGGAGTACATTTTCCGCTGGACGTATTAACAGGAATCTGTATTGGATTAGGGCTTAGTTGGCTCTTTTCCAAGTTGTATATATTTGCACTTCACAAATACCAACTATGATTTCGAACACCAGGTATTGGTTTTTAATGGCAATGATTGTTCTAGTTTATATCGCTGGAATGTTCGTCACACTCTTCGAAAATGATTCTGCCCAATTTGCGGTCATGGCAATGCGCATGGTTCAAGAGAATGATTTTCTTAGCCTGTTTAAAGGACCCGGGGAGTATTTGGATAAGCCACATATGCATTATTGGTTGGCTGCACTTTCGTTCAAGATATTTGGGTTGTTTGAATGGGCATATCGCATTCCTGCTATTCTAGCAACCTTGTTAGGAGCATATAGTTGTTTTGGGTTGGGTAAGTTACTTTACAATCAAAATGTTGGCAAACTTGCGGCTTTGATTTTCATGACATCACAAACCATTGTTTTGGGAGTAATCGACGTTCGTACCGATGCCGTACTTACTGGATTTGCTGTTTTTTCTATATGGCATTTGGCTGTTTATATAGAAAAGAATTCACTCAAGCATATGATATTGGGTACTATTGGTGCCGGTATAGCTTTTTCAACAAAAGGACAGATTGCACTTTTGGTCATTGGACTACCTATTCTATGCCATTTGGGATATACCCGGCAGTGGAAGATGTTCCTCAATTGGCGAGTGTTAGTAGGGCTGATTGTTTTCGCTCTAGTGATTACCCCGATGCTTTATGCCTATTACCATCAATTTGATCTGCACCCCGAGAAGATCATACGTGGAAAAGGGAATCGGAGCGGGATATTCTTTATTTTTTGGGAACAGAGTTTTGAGCGCCTAAGTGGAGAAGGGGTAGGGAAGAATAGTAGTGATTACTTCTTCTTTTTTCATACTTTTTTATGGGTCTTTTTACCATGGACTGTAGTGGGGTTACTTGCCTACTGGAATAAGGTAAAAAACATGATTAGAACTAAGTTCAGGTTCAACTCTGAAAACGAGGTCCTGACTTTAGGGGGAATTACTTTGATTTTCATCATCATTAGTTTTGCCCAATTTAAATTACCACATTACCTAAATATTGTCATGCCATTGTTTGCAGTGCTATCTGCGTCCTACCTATATAAACTCTATAAAGAAGGTGACCAGCCATTAAAAAAGGTACTTTTGGGATTTCAATATCTTGTGCTTGCAGTTATTTTTATTGCCACTGTCTTTATCTGCTTCTTCGTATTTAAAGCAGATTCCTATTATAACTTTATTTGGAAAGGAGTACTAGCCGTTTTGATTGTTTATTATTGCCTTAAACGAGAAGATTATTACTTTAGAATCATAACTGTTGGAGTGATGAGTTCAGTTTTGTTAAACGGAGTTTTAAATACGCATTTTTATCCAACTTTATTGGAATATCAGGCTGGTTCAACTATGTCTAAAACTATTAAAGAGCAAAACATTCCTGTTGATAATATTTACAAGATATCAGGGAACCATACTTGGGGTTTGGATTTTTACAATCAACATCCTGTAAAGATTACCAGTATAGAAGATTTGAAACAACAACAAGGTTTATGGGTATATGCCAATGATAAGGAATTGATCTCTATGAAAAAAGAGGGTTTGGATTGGGATAAACAACTATCTGAAAAACAATTTAGGATTACAAGATTACAGGCTAAGTTTTTAGATCCCTCTACACGTAAAAAAGTGCTTAATAAAATGCACTTGATTCATATTCGTTAATCAGTGGTTTTTAGCAGTACCTTTTTAAAATGGTAAATGAGACCAAAGAATGATACTAATGCCGTTATCAAAAAGAACACCATACTTATGCTGATTGAAGTGTTCTCATCTAGGGCCAATAGTGTTGCCCCATAGAAAAAAGTTACTTCTCTACTTCCAATCCCACCAATGGTAAGCGGCAATACAGAAACAATTGAGGACAATAGGAATATGAAGAGATATGCAATCGTATCAAGTTGAATTGACAAGGATTGAAGTATAAAATAAACACAAATCAACTGCGCCAATTGTACCAAGGCTGAAAGTAAAAAAGACCTCCAAAAAACTGGCAAGACATAGTTAAAAAACCGTTTGATCAAGAACCAAAAAACTACTACGGACAATATGCCTAAAACCCAAATGACCAATTCATATTTAGCCAACAGGGTATTGTCTAATAAAATTGCTAGAATACAGGCATATATAAATAGCAGGAGCAATCCACTTAAGCGGTCTAAAATAAGAACCGAAACGACTTTTTTGGTGTCAACCTCAAAGTTTTTCTTGATTAAATAGCCTTTGTAAGCATCGCCTCCAATTCCTCCAGGTAGAAAAAGGTTATAGAACATTCCGAGTAAATAGAGTTTTAAATTGCTCAGTTGTGACAAGCAAACATTGAGTTCATGAAAATAGAGATTCAATCTAATTGATGCGAGTACTTTGGATGCAATGAACAGCAAAATCGCTAGTATTAAATATAGCGGGTTAGTCTTTTTTAAGGTGCCGACAACTTGTTCAAAATCAACTTTGGTAAATATAAAATAGATAAGAATTGCACTAATGGCAATTTTGACTACTGTAATCAGTTTTTTACGCGACGCCGTCCCCAATGGTCACTTTTTTAATTCGGTATGGTCTCTTCTTTTGCGATTCGTAATAGGTTCTAATAAGTAGTTCCATAACAATTCCAATAGTGAATAACTGAATCCCTGCCAATATGAACATTAACCCGAAAATCAATAGCGGTCTTGTGCCAATATCCTCTCCGAATCCTAGTTTTATGATCAAGAGGTACACATTGATCAATAAGCCCAACATAATCATTAGAAACCCTACGATACCAAATAAATGAATTGGCCGCTGAAAGTATTTACGAATGAACAATAAGAGCATCATATCTGCCACTACTTTGAAAACGCGTTCCAATCCGTATTTGGAAACGCCGGCATTTCTTGCATGGTGTTTAACCGGAACCTGTTTTATCTGTGCGCCTTCAAGGTGTGCCAAAAGAGTTATGAATCGATGCATTTCTCCATAAAGATTCAATTCTTTGGCTATATCCCTGGTGAAGACTTTTAAAGCACAACCATTGTCTTTTATATTCAATTTGGTTACTCTGCGAACCAAAAAGTTGGCAATTTTCGAAGGTATCTTTTTTACTAAAGAATCTTTTCTTTTTTGACGAATACCGGTCACAACATCAAACTCATCATTTACAGCATATTCCAACATTTGTGGTATGTCACTTGGGTCGTTCTGCAAATCGCCATCCATGGTAATAATGAATTCCCCTTCAGCATAGTCAATACCTGCTGCAAGGGCCAAACTCTGCCCGTAATTTTTCTTTAGCTCTATCAGATGCACTTTGTCATCATCCATGTTTTTGACCACTTTACGGGTGTTATCTGTAGAGAAGTCGTCAACATAAATGATCTGATAATTATATCCTACGAGACTTTCATGAATTTTTTGGGTTAGTAATTCTGCGTTATCCTCCTCGTTGTAAAAAGGGACGACTATTGAAAGTAAGGCATCTGTAATAGGTTGCATTCAGCTTTTTTAGGTTCGGCAAAGGTATATTTTTTATTGATATACTTGCCTCATTGGAAAAGGCATCCATTTAATAAATCCAACACAAATAATTTTATTTAGTTATAGGGATTTTTATACTGGTTTGATCCCAAGAAAGTGTAAGGTGTAACTGCTCTCCATCTTCAAAATCAATCGTTAATCGTTCTTGGGTATTTGAATTTATATTCGAAGGCACTTTAATATTTACTACATCAGTATCCGGGTTTCTGGTGGTCTCTTTGCCGCCGCTCAAAATGGTTACTCCCCAATCATCAATTTCTGAGTTGAACATTACTTCCCAGCTTTCCTTGCCCGGTTTTGTCCAAAAAGAATAAGTTCCTGCAGGAAGAGATTTATCTATGATTTTTATGTTGGTGGCCGTAGTGAAAGTTGTTGGTTCATTTGCCCCTGTTCGCCAAACTACGTCATAAGGCACCAAATCACCGAAAATAACTCTATCCTTCTTTGAAGGACTTGAATAATTGATAGAAAGATCCAAACCGTTTTTATTGTAGGTATTTGTTACTTGTGGGCTATGTTTTTTGGTTTGCTCTTTCATATAGGGCCAACCCACGAACATAATCAAAGCGATTATAGCAATCAATACGAGCAAAATCCATTTTAATTTTTTCATTATAAGAGTTGTTTAGGTTGTTCGCCCTAAGTTACTAAATCAAATTTAAAGATAGATGCATTCCGGTAGGTCTCCTTAGGTCTAAGCACACAACTGGGAAAATGTTTATGGTTAGGGGCATCAGGAAAATTCTGTGTTTCGAAACATATTGCGGGAAAACCAAGAGGGGTATAAACTACCATCCCTCTTTGGTTGGTGCTTACTTCCATTGAAATTCCTGATTTTTTTGAAGAAACCATGGCCGCAAAACTACTGTGGTTATCCGTGGCAAAAGGTGTATCCAAACGCGTAAGTCCTATTTGTTGTTCAGAGAGGAAGTCATATTTGGTGCCTGTCACAGGTGTTAATTTCCCCGTTGGTAAAAGGTTTTTCTTGGTTTCAACAATTTCAGGACAATTTAATTTTAGATAATAATGGTCAATTATATTTTCTTCATCCAATTTAAAATAAGAATGGTTGGTCAGATTAACAACAGTGGTCAAATCGGTGATTGCCTCATGAATTATATGAAGCTCATTGTTACTGATTTTATAGGTGACAGTAGCTTTAAGATTTCCTGGGTAGCCTTCTTCCAAGTGTTTGCTATAATAGGAGAGTCGAACAAAAGGTTCATCCCCATGGTTTACTTCTTCTATGGTCCAATATTTTTTTCCAAAGCCTTCTTTTCCACCATGCAAATGAATACCGCCATCGGTGTGTAATGAATAATTGGTTCTGTCCAAAGTAAAACCACCATTAGAAATACGACCAGCATACCGTCCTACACATGCACCTAAACTTGCCGTATCTGAAGGATATTCACTTGGGTAATCGTAACCAACGACAACATTGGTATACCTACCTTCATTGTCTTTCACTAATAATTTTTGGATAATCGCCCCATAATCCAATACAATCAATGTAATGAATGGGTTGCTTATTGTAACTTGTTTCAAGGATATTGAATTAATTCTGCATAAAATTAGTCGTTTTTTGCAACATTGACATATTAATATCGTCCTTAGAAAAACAAAACAACTAAAACCAACACCGAAACTGACTAATGTTTCAAATTAATGTCGTAGAACAATGCAAGGCCAATGACCGTATGGCCCAAATGCAGCTTTACAAGCAGTACTGTGAGGGTATGTTCTATGTTGCTATGCGATATGTTCAAAATTCCAATGATGCTGAAGATGTGGTTCAAGAATCGTTCATAAAGGCATTTCAGAGAATACATCAGTTTAAAGGGGAAGTTACTTTTGGAGCTTGGTTAAAAAGAATAGTAATAAATAAAAGTATCGACTTTTTGAAGGCAAGAAAACAAAGGTTGGTAGAATTAGATGAAAACTATTTGCAGTTGACAGATGATGAAGATTGGACTGTGGAAAACGATATATCAATAGATCAGGTAAAATTGGCTATAGGTCAGTTACCTGATAAGTACAAATATGTGGTAATGATGTTTTTGATTGAAGGTTTTGACCATAGAGAAATATCAGAAGTGTTGGGATTGACCGAAACCACAAGTAGAACTAGGTTGTTAAGAGGAAAAAGTTATTTAAAAGAATTGTTAAAAGAGAAAGCATATGGCACGGGATCTTAGAAAATTATTTGAAGAAGATCAAAAAAGCGAGCACTTCGTTATGAACGAAGGTCATGAAAAACGCTTCATGGATCTCTTGGACAAAGAATTGCCAGAAAAAAAGAAGTCAACTTTCTTCATGTTGAAGATAGCAGCTGCAGTTCTAGTTTTATTCAGTATCGGTGCAGCTTTTTATATGAATAGGGAAGAAGCAGGAATAAAGACCACTATTGTTGACAAAGACCCGGGAATTGAATCAAAAACAGGTATCTCTCTAGGGGATCTTTCGCCAGATTTAAGAAAAGTTGAGAATTATTATGTGGCTAATATCAATCTAGAACTATCAAAATTGAATGTTTCCGGAGAGAATAAGGAAATGGTGGATAGTTATATGGAGCGTTTGACCGAGCTGGATATTGAATACAGAAAGTTGAATGAAGAACTCAATCAGGTTGGGCCTAATGATCAGACCATATCTGCCCTAATAAAGAACTTGCAATTGCGGTTGCAGTTATTACAGAAATTAAAAGAGAAGTTAAACGAAGTACAATCATCAAAAAACGAGCAGTATGAAACTAATGCGGTTTAAATTAATCACTATGATCGTAACCCTAATTACAGTAGGGGTTTATGGTCAAAAACAAAGTAAAACCTTTAATGAAGTATTTAATGTAAATGCAGAAACGGTTTTGGACATCAACACCAGTAACGCGGACATTGAATTTGAAACTTGGGATAAAAATCAAATTGCCATTGAGGCAATCATTGAACTTGAGGGAGCCAGTGCTGAAGAAGCTGCAGATTATTTTAAAAATGGCGGAATTGAGATTATTGGTAACAGTAAGAAGATTAAAATAATTACTGGGACTGAAAATTCTTGGCTTTTTAATCACTCAACCGAGGGGCTACATAATTTGAATATTGATATACCAAATTTTCATTTTGAAATGCCAGAGTTACCAGAGATGCCAGAAATGGCGGAAATGCCCGAATTTCATATGGAGGATTTTCATATAGATTTATCCGATATGCCTATGCCACCTGTACCGGCGGTAGAGTTTGATTATGAGGCATATAAAAAGGATGGGGAGAAGTATTTAAGAAAGTGGCAGAAGAAATTTGACAAGGGTTTTGATAAGGAATATCAAAAGAAAATGGAGGCATGGAGTGCTAAAATGGATATTAAGAGGAAAGTCATGGAAGAGCGAAGGGAAGAACTCGAGCAAAAGCATGAGAAACGTATGCAAAAGAGATTGGAGGCGCAAGAAAGAAGAATGGAGGAACAGGCCGAAGCGATGGAAAAAAGAGCTGAGGCGATGGAGAAACGAGCTGTGGAAATGGAGAAGAAAAGAGAGAAATTGTTTGAAGAACGTAGAAACAATGAAACTGATTCCAATATCTTTTATTATTCATCAGAAGGCGAAAACAAAAAATACGAGGTTAAAAAAACTATTAAAATAAAGATGCCGAAAGGCACGAAAATCAAGATGAATGTGAGGCATGGTGAGGTTAAATTGGCAGGAAACACCAAAAATATAAACGCAAGGTTATCATATTCCACTTTATTGGCGGCGACTATAGATGGTGATGAAACCATTATAAAAACATCATATTCACCTGTAAGTGTCCAAAAATGGAATTACGGCTTGTTACAAGCAGATTATTCAGAAAATGTTGATTTAAATGAGGTGCTCAACTTACGGTTGAGCACCACATCTTCGGATGTTACCATAAACAGGCTTTTAGAAAGTGTGATTATTAATAATAAAATGGGACCGCTCACTATTAATTCAATTTCAAGTAGCTTTAAAGAGATGGATGTGTCCCTTCAAAATGCAGAGATGACTTGCCCTTTGCCTAAAACAGATTTTGTGATTGAGGTAAATGGCACGCTGTCCAAATTGACCGCACCGGCGAGTTTAAAGCTTGATAGAACCAAACACAACAATACCACAATACATACTGGCTATAATAAAAACAGTAAAAGTGATAAGTCAGTCGTGATCAACTCAAAATATAGCGAGGTGGTTTTGAAAGAGTAGTAGTTGATTATTTAAAAGTTTCAAGTCCTTCCCCTTACCTACGATTATCTTTCCTTAGTATATTCAATTCCTAGCATCATTCATCTTTTACAATATTTTTACACATTTGGAATTGTTTTCCAATGTATTATTTCGTCATTGTACATTGCGTCCAAGCCCATTTGAACGCAAATTGCGGTTTTTGCTCCAGTTGTAATATTTGAAATTGGTTGAGTATTGTTCACAATACTGTCTCTAAAGTCTGTTAATGCCTGTTTACTAGGGTTTTCATGGTCAATATTCAAAGGATAACCTTTGCCTTCATCCCACTTTACTGTAGCTCCGGCAACTCCATCTACCTCACCCATTTGCTTGTTTTTCTTTCCTTCAGGGTAGAACCATGCATTAGATGCATCAAGTATAACACTTCCCTTATCACCCATGACCTTAATCTTATACCCCTCCATTGCATTACTGGTAAGGCTTGTGAATTTGGCTTTTACACCATTTGGGTAACTATACAATAAGTGAACATTGTCAAATGTCTCTCTTCCGTCTTTCCAATAATCAACTCCTCCAAAACCAGCAACCTTCTCAGGAGTTGAGTCGGTGACCCAATTCACAAAATCAAGTTGGTGTGAACATAATTCTGCAACGAGACCACCTGAAAACTCCCGATACATACGCCAATTAATTGCTCGTTCCAATTCTGGACTAGGAACAGGTCTACGCCAGTTTCCATTTCGGTTCCAATAACACTCAAAAGCACTTATTTTACCAACAGTGCCTCCTTTTATCATTTTGACCAAATGTGAATACAGCCTTGAGCTGTGATATTGATGTCCTGTTTGGAATATTTTATTGGAGGCTTTTACTTTGCCAGCAAGATGTTGAATACCATCATAACCCTTAGCCATAGTTTTTTCACAATACACATGTTTGCCAGCATCCAAAGCATCCATCGCTATTTTAGAGTGGGTGTTCAACGGGGTTGAAATCAATACAGCATCAATATCTGGGTTATCAAGAAGCTTTCGGTAATCTTTATATCCTTGCGCTTTTCCTTTAACCTTGCTCAATCCGTTTTGTAAACGAAATGGCAAAGTGTCACAACATGCGACTACCTTGAATTTATCCAATTGGTTAATAAAAGGCGTGAGACCCGATCCCCGGTCCCCAGTTCCTATAACGCCAATATTTACTGTGTCATTGGCGCCTTTGAAAGTATTGATATTTCCTAAAACCGATGTTGAGGTTGCAACCGCAGCGGTCGCTAAACTACTTTTTACAACAAAATCTCTACGTTTCATTTACTATAATTTTGGTTCCCAACCTTTTTGGTATTCTCTTTTCCAACTTTTCATTGCCTTTTCGTTGTTCAATACTTTTCCAGTGGTCGAGTCTATTTTTAAAGTTTCACCGGCATCTTGAGCCATATTCCCTAAATGACAGAGCATGGTCGAAATACTCGCATCATTTATGTCTGATTGTAATGATGTGCCTTTGCGGATGGCATCGAAGAGATTTCCGACGTGGTTTACATCTAAACCTCCTTCTCCTCTGGTATTGGTAGTTGCGCTTTTATTTTGTTCGTATTCCAACTTGATTGGTTTACCATCCAAACCATATAATTTATAGAAATTTCTGCTCAGTTCAATAGAACCTTTGCTTCCATAAATGGTTATACCTCTACCTGGTCTTTCTGGTTTCATGATTCCTCTACTATGTCCAGTCCATGTTATGAATTTATTATCTTTAAATTGATAGGTTACCTGCTGATTATCCACAAATTCCCAGTCATCCTGATAAGTATATTTACCACCAAAAGAAGTTACACTTTCTGGTAAATCAACCCCAAGCGCCCAACGACAAATATCAATTTCATGTGTTCCGTTATTGTGAATTTCCCCTGTTCCCCAATTTCTGAACCAATGCCAATTATAGGGATGAATATTGTCTTTGTAATCTGTTTTGGGAGCAGGTCCCTGCCATAAATTCCAATCTAAGGTTTTTGGTACCTCAGTCTTTTTTCCAATTCCAATCGAACCACGATTGTTTGAGTAGTATGCCTCTCCCTTATATACTTCACCTATGACCCCAGCATTTATCTCTTCAATTGCTCTTATTGAGGTCTGGGCTGAACGTTGTTGATTGCCCATTTGTACTTTTTTCCCATACTTATTTTGTGCGGCCACTAAAAGAATGTTTTCATATGGGTTATGGCTACAAGGCTTTTCAACATAAACATGCTTACCAGCCTGTAAGGCCATAATGGCCATTGGCGCATGCCAATGTTCAGGGGTTGCAATGAATACTACATCAACTTCCTTATCATCCAGAATCTTTCTAAAATCTTTCTCAACCTTTGGAACGTAACCAATATTTGCTTGGCACCATGCATTATGCTCTTCAAGAATTACGTCATCAACATCGCAACTATATAGCACTTTGGCATTGCGGTCAGCATGAATAGCTTTTACATGTGCTTTTCCTCTACTACGTATACCAATAACGGCACAGTTTAAATGGTCATTGGCGCCTAATACATTGCCATAGCTCATATTGGGCAAAACCAGTCCGCCTAAGGTTACCGCCGCAGACCCTGCAGTGGTTTTCTTGATAAAATCTCTTCGTGTGGTCATTGGTTATTTTTTAATGATTGGTTTTATTTTGATATTCTTGAAACTTACTCGATCCCCATGGTCTTGCAATAAAATGTGTCCTTTTTCAACTTCTCCAAAATTGGGCCATTTCACATACTTACTTTCAGACACCAATTTTTTATAGGAATCGCTTTTACGTTCATATTTTAAAACTGTCATTCCGTTAAGCCTGTGTTCGACTTGGTTGTCTTTCGAAATAATATGGGCAGTATTCCATTCCCCAATAGGATTGACAGGTTTATCTGTTGCGGCCTGTATTAAATCATAAAGAGATGCTACTGTACGACTACCCTCATGATTTCCCTTTTTAGCATCTGGGTGACGAGCATCATCCAAAATTTGATATTCTAATCCGATTGAAGAACCTGGTCCCTTGTTCAAATCAGTATCTACATAATACTTTATTCCGCTATTGGCGCCCTCAGTGATTTTAAAATCCACCTTGAGTTCAAAATCACCATAAACTTCTTTAGTTACAATATCTCCTCCTGCTGCAGATTCTTCTCCTCCAGAAGGAAGAACGGTCAATATGCCATTGGTTATTTCCCAACCGTTCTCTGGAAACTCATCTAGGCGAGCACCCCTCCATCCATTTGTGGTTTTTCCATCCCAAAGCATTTGCCATCCGTTTTTTATTTCGTCAACAGCAACTTTGTTTGTTGTTATTATCGGTTCTAATGGTGTTGTTTTGGAGTATTTTGACAAGCTATCTGTAAGTATTTTGATGTTTTTCCAGATAATTTCGGTTCCTTCTTTTTTATCTTTTCCAATGCTGTGAACTTGTAATCCAATAAAGCCGCTTGCTGTTTTATCGTCTATCAAATGAGCTGCGGGAATCCCGTTGATCCACGTTTTTAGAGTATCACCAATAGCTTCGATACGATAATGGTTCCAATCATTTTGCTTGAAACCTTTTTGCGCATCAGGATTATCAATAAGGTTGTTCAACCAACCTCTTCTTCCCTCATCATAGATGCCTGCACTCCAGGCGCGGTCTGATGGGTCTATTTCTATTTGATAGCCGTGCACCCTGCCATGCATATAGTGAGGGTAGCTGTTGCTACGTATTTGAATGCCTGAATTCATAGTGGAATCAACCAAATACTCCAGTTCCAAAATAAAATCGCCATACATTTTGTCAGAGGTCATAAATGAGTTGGGTGTATCATGAATGGTACTTCCAACAATAGATCCCTCTCGAACGGTGTAATTGGCCTCTCCACCTTTTTGGGTCCACCCATTTAATGTTTCTCCATCAAAGATTTCTACCCAAGGCGTGTTGTCTTTTTTGGTTTGTGAGCAACTGAAAAGTAAAAATCCGATTAATAGGTAAAGAAGATTAAAGCGATAGATTTTTGGTAGTTTCATTTTTAAGTGATGGATTAAGCTATTAAAGATAAAGGCTTAAGTCCATAAATAAAAAAAAGCGACCAAATAATGTCGCTTTTGAAGATTTTGTTATAAAGTCAGGGGCATCTAATGTCCTGATTTTTTCATTAACTCAGGGTATTTTGCCTGAAACCTTTTATATCTGGGAATAGAAATATTAATTATATACGGATTGTTTGGATTCAGTCTTTCATAATCTTGATGATAATCTTCCGCATCATAGAACTTTACGAATTTTTCGACTTGCGTTACTATTGGACTGCTGTATACCTCCTCATTCTTTAATTGAGCTATATATTCTTCAATGATTTTTTTCTCAGATTCATTGGAATAAAAAGCAATAGAGCGGTATTGCGGTCCGTGGTCAGGACCTTGACGATTTAAGGTTGTAGGGTCGTGAGAGCCAAAGAACACTTTAACCAAAGTTTTGAAATCGATCTCTTTTGGGTTGTAAAATACTTTGACTGCTTCTGCATGACTCGTTAATCCACGACCAACTTGCTCATATGTGGGATTGGACTCAGTACCTCCAGAATAGCCAGAGATAACTTCTTTCACACCAATTACGTCTTCATAAATTGCTTCAACACACCAAAAACATCCACTCGCAAAATAAGCGACTTCATATTCTTGTAAATCGTTTAATGAAAGTTTTACAGGTTTTTCAACATTGCTTTTAGCGGTATCTTTAATGCTGTTTTTTACTTTGGATTCACAACTAATCGAAAACAAAATGGCAAAAGCCAAAAGGGTGATTTTATACATACTTGATTTAAGTTTTAAGCTTTGTTGATGATTCTTGAATTTACTTACTGCCATTTTCGTTAAAATGTGTTAATATTTTTTTAGGTTAATTTTTAAAAATCTCATTAAAAAAATACTTCATTGCATTCCATGAGCGTTTATTGGATTTTGGCTCAAAAAACAATCCTTTTTCTGGGAATTTTGCTTTGGGATTGGTAAAAGCATGTCCCGTATGACCATATACATGAATATTCCAGTCAGCTTGGTATTTGTTTAATTCATGAGAAAGTTTAACCATGTCATCTGGCAATGCCATTGGGTCTTCCCAACCATGTAAAACGAGTACGGAGCTTTTTATTTTCTTTTCTGGATGGGAGGGAGGTGGGTCTAGAAGTCCATGAAAGCTAACAACACCGGAAACGTCCGTTCCCGATCTGGCAAGATCTAACACACATTTGCCACCAAAGCAAAAACCTATAGCTCCAATTCGAGAAGCGTCCACGGCTTTATGGTTTTTCAGAGTATCTACCGCCATTAACATTCTTTCCTGTATTATGGGCCTTTTACCATCTAATTCATCCATCAGTTTTTGAGCTTCTTCAGGGCCATTGGCTCTTCGTCCTTTTCCGTAATTATCGATGGCAAATCCTACATATCCCAATTTGGCCAATTCCACTGCTTTTTCAATTTCAAAGTCAGTTTGCCCACTCCACATATGCGAAATCAAAATACCAGGTCTGACATTTTTATTTGAATCATCCCAAACTATGACCCCCTCAAATTCATTATAAGAGGCGTCCTTGTAAAATATTTTTTCTTTAATAACCATAAGCGTTTTTAATAAACGGAAATTCAGTCAAGAAGTTATAGAAATGTTTTGCAGTTGTACTAAATCAAAGCTGAATTTCTACTTAATAGGTTTCATTTATGTTATAACTATCTTAAAATTAGCATAAATAGGGCGTTTGTTCATGAAAACTTAATAACTAATTCAGAAATTGTTATGTTTTATATAGGTTTTACTGTATGTTTCACATATATTTTTACGACTACTGAGATGTGGCGTGATAATTGATGAAAAAGAAAACACAATCATTAACATAGATTATAATTATTATTATGGGTAGACCCGCAACAAAACCGACTGAATTAAGAGACGGATTTTATATAGAAATTAGAAATAGAGGTTCCAAGGCTGGTGTTAAAATACGAAGAGACACTAAGGAACAAATGCTTATGGCCATTAAAGAATATGAAGCATCTAAAGATGTTGTCGTTATTGGCGAAATAAGTAAAGGAAAAATTTTGGATAAGGTTAAAAAATGAACCTTAATCAGGTAACTGTACCCTCTTTAGACTTGGAAAAATCAATTCCTTTCTATAAGAAATTAGGGTTAAAGTTAATTGTTGAGGCCTTACCACATTATGCACGATTTGAATGCCCAGACGGGGATTCGACCTTTTCTATTCATTTAGTTAAAGAATTACCAAAAGGTGATGGCGTTTACATTTATTTTGAATGTAATGATTTAGATGCTCAGGTGGATGAATTACGTGTAAATGGAATCGAATTTAAGGAAATGCCCTCAGACAGAAGGTGGCTTTGGCGAGAAGCTCGTTTAAAGGACTTGGATGGCAATAACCTGATTCTTTTTTATGGTGGGGAGAATAGGAAAAATCCTCCTTGGCGGTTGTCATAAAGCGTTAATTGATTGAGTTGGTTCTTAATCTTCAGATAAGCTAGCGTATTCTGGATTCAATTGTTCGGGTATTGGTGCTGAAGTCTCTTTCCACCAAGCTTTTAACTGTTGTAGCAGTACTTTGGCTTTTTTGGGATGCGTGTTTATTAGATTATTGCGTTCACCAACATCGTACGTCAGGTTATACAGTTCCATTTCATTATTTTCAAAATAATAGTGCAATTTCCAATCGCCTTCCCGTATGACAGATCCAGGACGTGTTCTAAATAGCGAATCCCGATTTTCATTGTCATTTTGGTTGTAGGCCTCCAAATAAATAGGAAAATGCCAAAATAATGGTCGTTTTAGTTTAGTGGATTCTTGTTTTAGTATGGGTAGTAGACTATTCCCATCTAAAGACGTCTCATTATAACTTATCCCTGCGGCTTCAACAATGCTTGGAAAAAGATCTAAATGTGAAATAGGTACATTGCTTTTAGTGTTAGATTTGATTTTGTCATTCCACATGAAGAAAAAAGGCTCTCGAATGCCACCTTCATAATAACTTCCTTTTCCTGCTCTAAGCGGTTGCTGTTTGGTGATGCCATATAATCCTCCGTTATCTGACGTGAAAATAATCAAGGTGTTTTTATAGTGCCCATTATCTTTCAATGCAGCTATAAGAAGACCGATATTGCGATCAAGGTTCTCAACCATGGTGGCATATTTGGCATTGTTTTGACCTTTCCAAGCTGTTTTTCTATTGTATTTTGATAGTATACTATCTACAGGTTGAATCGGCGTATGTACGGCATAAGGTGCATAATTTAGAAAAAAGGGTTCAATCGTTTTGTTCAACACTTCAATTGTTTGTCGTGCAATCAAATCCGTGAGGTATTCCTTATTTGGGCTTCTTAGTTTTACATTACCATAGGGTGGGTAGTAGCTTTTTGGATGCCCGTTGTGTCCGCCTCCAATATTTATATCAAAGCCATAGTCTAGAGGAGATTCACTCAAGTGCCACTTACCGGCATGAATCGTTTTATAGTTGTTTAATTGTAAAACCTCTGGAAGGACCATGCTTTCTTTTGATAAGGTGCTGGTATTGGTGCTGGGAATAATTTTTCGGTCTTTTGATTTTCCCCGTTCAGATGAATTCACTGTATATATCCCATGTCTTGGTGTCCATTTACCCGTCATTAATGATGCCCTGCTCGGTGCGCAGTTTGATGCGGCTGCATAACCATTGGTAAAAATCATTCCAGCCTTTGCAAGGATATCAATATTTGGAGTTTCATAATACTCACTACCCATAAAACCCACATCTTTATACCCTAGGTCATCAATATTTATAAGAACAATATTCGGCTTTCGAATTCTTTTATCACCACAGGACCAAAGAAAAACAATGGATAAAACAAGTAAGAATAAATGTGTTGGGCTAAATCTCATCTTGGCTGATTTGTCTTCCGCTAAAAATAAGAATTTTAAAGACTGATTTCTCCACAATTGGTATTATAGAATTCTATAATCTCTTTGTAATCTTCTTTTTTAAATTCATTTCGATCTATTCGGTTGACAAGGTCTAAACAATCTTTAAAGTATAGAAAGGAAACTTTTTTAAAATTCGTCTTAGGAATATAACCAAAAGCCACATATAACGTGGCGGTTTGCTCATTGCCTTTTTTAAGATAATAGGTCGAGGTGTCTTTATAGTTGCCAATACCGTCATTCATACTAAAGCTAGCATTGTTTTGCTTGTATAGTTTTACGGTACCGCTCACGATAACTTGTAAGATCTGTGGTTTTCCCTGTTTCTTTATGGGAACATATTCAAATGAAAAAGAAGCCCTTTTACGATTACTGTAATTAAATGAGTGCACTTTTTCGAAATTGAAAACCTTTTTAGGATCACTTTTGGAAGTGCGAAATAATACTTTGTTCCCTTTTATTTGGATAAGGCCACTTAGGCAACGACCATCTTTAAAACATATTTTACCTGAATTCTTTTGCGCTTGCAATAAACTAAGGCCTAAAAATAATAGGAATACAGTTATTGTAGGTTTCATTGGTCAACAATTTGGGATTGGTAAATGCAAAACTCAAAAAAGCATTACTCTCATTAAAATTTTTTGGTTAAAGAACGATTATTTAGGTTGATGGTTGTAGGAAAATTGAACCTTAATAGGTAGAAAAAACCATTTATTGGTTTTTGATTCTACATTTAAAACCGATGAAAGGATTAAAAACATCGATAAAGTGTGTTAATAAAAAGTGGATTTCTTCGATTAAAACATGTATTTCGTCGATAAAATAGCACTTTATCGTAAAAATAGAACCTTTTATCGAAATAAAAGATAGGTGAAGTAGAAGTTGTAAGTTATCACTATGAATCAAACCAACTATTAACTATGCGAACCCTTTTCTTTGTACCCCTATTTTTATGTATGGTCCTTGTGACCCATGCCCACAACAATCGTCCAGCGGGTAAAATAAGTACAACAGAAAAGGGTTTCGCATTAGCTAATGTAACTATTACTGCACAACAAGATTTTTTGCCCCATAGATTTAGGCAGCCAAGAGATAAAATGGCAAGTATTTATAAATACCGGAATACCAAAATCAAAAGAGCCCTTTCTTTTACTACAAGAAGGGATAGACCAAAATTGGCTTAATTTTATTGTAATTATTTTTAAAACTTTTGGAGTAATCAAAAGCACTGTTTAAAATACATGCTCCTCTCTACATTTATCTCTATTTTTTTCGGTACAAATTATGGTTAAGAATAATACTATTTCAAAACTGTGCAATATTGTTTTGTAACCGTGCAGTTACGTACATTATATAACCACAACACTGTAAAAATACACTTACAAATACCGATTAACTACATATAGTCTCGGCAAGTGGTTTTGGAAGTTCAAAACGTTTGTCGAGCTTTTTCTGCACTTAATCCAAATTTTTCCCGATAACCGAAAAATAGGGGCTTTTCACCGTTTTACGAGCTCTCCAAAGCATCGATTGGCGTTAAATTTATGTAACCCAAATCGATGTAATGAAAGCTATTTTCACTTTAATCTTTATTCTTTTTTTCGGCCTAACGGCATTCGCACAAAACACTGAAACAAATGATACATTGGAGCCTATTAAAATGGATGTTGTTTTGGATAGTGGGGTTATCACTATTAACAATACTAAAGAAATTAAGATTGGTTCTGAAAAAAGTGTTGCACGTTTATACAAATTCAAAAACTCGCGTGTAAAGAAAGCTTTGGCGTTCACTACAAAAAAAGACAGACCAAAATTGACATAAAAAAATTAATCATTGCCTATTAATAGGCGCTCCCTAAAACCTACTTATTATGATACTTTTTATTTTATTGATTCCTATAGCTTTATTTATTGTGAATGGTATTGTTTTTCCAAAAACAAAAGGTTTTTTACAGCCAATAAAAGTTCCATCACAGAGATAAGTTTTTATAATAACTAAAACACCCTTTCACAAATTTGTGAAAGGGTGTTGATTTTTTCAATTGTCCTTTGATACTCTACTCCTTGATACCTGGTTGTAAAATCTTATAGTGTTTATTTTTCTTTTCGGTATCGACCATTTCTTTAACTTCTTTTAACAAAGCCTTGGCATCATAAACTATACCGTCCTTAATAGTGTATTTAACACCACCTACACGTACTACTTCGTTATCTTCAGTCAGTTTAACTGCGCCTGTTCCATATAACACTTTTAAGTTCTTTAGCGGGTTCTCTTCAACCACAACAAAATCTGCAAACTTACCAACTGTAACACTTCCTATTTTATCTCCCATACCCAAAGCTTCTGCACCATTAAGTGTTGCTGAACGAATAATCTCCAAGGGATGGAAACCTGCCTCACGTAATAGTTCCAATTCGCGCACATAGGCAAAGCCATACAGTTGAAAAATAAATCCAGAATCAGATCCTGCAGTTACACGACCACCGCGATTTTTATACTCATTTACAAAGGTCATCCACAATCTATAGTTCTCTTTCCAAGCCACTTCTTGCTCTGTACCCCAATCGTGCCAGTAAGATCCGTGTGAAATTTTACTTGGTTGATAAAACTCCCAGAGCGATGGCAGGGTATACTCTTCATGCCATTCAGCCCTTCTAGCACGTTGTAGATCGCGACTGGCCTCATAAATATTAAAGGTAGGGTCTAAGGTGAAATCTAAGGCCAAAAGCTCATCCATAACAGCATTCCAATGCTCGGAATATGGTTTAGCAGCCTGTTTCCATAAACGACCGGCTTCTTCAAATCTGTGCTGCTCATTGTTATAATTATAGTCCAACGGATAGTTCTGAATGGTCCTATCTTCAAATAAAGCCTCTGGCAAACCGTACCAGTGCTCCATACTAGTTAATCCTGCTCTTGCAGAATGTAAAACATTCCAACGGGCAACATTCAGTTGTGCATGGTGACAAGCAGAACGGAGTCCTAACTTTTTATTTTCTCGCAGAGCCGCATCCATAATTTCTGGTTCAGCCCCAAAAAACTTTATACCATCTGCGCCTTTTTTTGCATTATCACGTACCCATTCGCGTGCCATCTCAGCAGTTGTAATTGGACCGCCGTTTCCTTGACCAAATCCTGTATAAGCCAATATGCGTGGCGCTACAATTTCGTTCTTAGCACTTTTTCGCTTTAAATCCAATGTGTAATCAACTCCACGGCCGCTAGGCTCACGAACAGTGGTAATACCATGACTCATCCATAATCTAAATACGTACTCAGAATCAGCGCCTTGTGAGGTTCCGCCAATGTGCCCGTGCATATCAACAAATCCAGGCAATAAATACATGCCAGTACAATCAAGTTCTTTTCCACCGGCTTTCAATTTTGGCCTGCTAGAATCCTTAATGGCCACGCCAGGATAACCCACGACCTGAATTTTTTTTATTATGTTATTCTCGACCACAATGTCTATGGGTCCCTGTGGCGGTGCACCATTTCCATTAATAAGCATTACTCCTCTAATAATCAGTTGGGTGTGAGGACCATCTCCTGCAGCGCTTTGTGCAGTAATGTTCATACACCACAAAAATATTACAGCTAATATAAATCTTACATTTTTCATTTGTATTGGTTGTATTTAGTATTAGAAATGGTTTGATTAATCTCTTGACGGAATTCTTATTTTATCACCTAGAAACAAAGCATTTAAGAATAGTCGATTTGTGCCATACCACGACCCTCTAAAATTAGGATTGTCCGCAAATAAAACAACTCTACCACCCCCAACTTTGCTCACCACCAATGAGGCGGATGGTTTTAGGTTTTCTTCCATGTTTTTCTTCGTGACAAACCCGTCTATATGAGGATTACTCGAATATTTACCAATAGTGGCATATTCATTTTTGCTAGGCGCCAACCATACTGTATTATTCTTATAAACAGGAATAGAAGAGTCATGATATCCGAAGGCCAGGGGATGGGTGGTGTCTATATCCACTTTGAGAATAATACCCCCAACACTTTCTTTGCCTAGATTTTCACGAGCATCAACATAGGGTTTTCGAACAGCTATTGCTGTGGTGTCTTTTTCTTTTTTAGTTAATTCTTCTTTTACCAATTTCTTGTCCACTGCCCATTTGGTGGCTGTGCCAATTGTAATCAATGTGTTGCCTTTGCTCACCCAAGATTTGATTTTGGCCAATTGTTTTTCTGTAAAACTATACCTACCAGATACCATTACCAAGGTCTTGTATTTGTCCAAACTGGCTTTGTTAAAATTTCGCATTGGGATTTTTGTAATTGGCATATGAACTCGAGTATCCAGTAAATGCCATACTTCACCAGCTTCATAAGAGCGAACTCCCTCACCAATGAGCATGGCTGCTTTTGGTTTTTTAAGCGGGGAAACATAACTACTTCCAAGGTCAATGCCTTTTAAGCTATACCCAGAATTCACGCCAAAGACCGGGACTTGGTATTTTTTTTGCACTTTTTGAACAAGCTGAAATACGGTGTTTGCATCCTTCTTTTGAAGACTTACCGGTATTACCAACGCCCCATAGTTAAAAGATTTTGAGTTTGAACCAACTTTTGCAGTGAATGGCTTAAATGAGGAGGAAACTGTTAAACCATTTGTTTGAAGGTAATTGAGTGCTGCAGGAGCATTGTAATCATCCCAGTCAACTATATAGGCATAATTGGATTTTTGGATTGGGGAAACCTTCACAAGGTTATCGGTTGTTGTGATTTTGTCTCCTATGTTCAATGATGTGACTGGTCGGTACTTCATGTTGTAAAAGTTACCTACAGACCAGGCGGAAGCATCATAATAAACACTGTCTCTATATTTAGAATAGGTTTCGAACATGGTCTGTACCATTCTGTATTGTGGTTGCTTCGTCGGTACCACGAATTTATTCCCCGATTTATACACATCTATCTTATGTAAGAGCAATTTATCAATGAAAGCCTTATTTCTATTTTGATCATGGGCATCACCAAAAGTGTATCCCTTTATCTTACTCTTAGAAGATTTGGTAATTGCACTTTTAAAAAATTCTTGTTGATACTTTCGCATATACGCCTTGTTCTTGACAGCTGTTTTTACCGTTGTGATACTTGAGGTGTATTGATTACGTATCGTGAACGGAAAAGTGATTTCCCCGAAAGCCGTTGTTTGCTTATGTCCTCTAGAGCTGGCCTGTTCAAACAACAACCCCAATCCCCCTTGCAAGTCTGGGTATGAAGAGCCATAGCCAGGGTAAGTACCGTCAAAAACTTCTTTTGTAAAATAAAAAGAGCCTATACTGTCCAAGGCTTTCGCAAATTGTGCTCCGAACATATCATTTAAATCTCTATAATTTTCTTTGGGCATGATTGGGTTCAATGAACCATTTTCTTTCATAGGCTCAAAGAAATAAGAGCTTTGGGTTCCCATTTCATGAAAATCGGTAACAACGTTCGGATACCACTCATGGTACCAAGTCAATTTACCTCTACTTTCGGGATTTATACCTAAAAGCCAGTCGCGGTTTAAATCGAACCAATAGTGGTTCGTACGCCCTCCAGGCCAATATTCATTATGTTCGGCATCCTGTGGATCCGCAACATTAGGATTACCTTGGTAGGTGTTTGCCCATTGCGTATGTCTATCTCGACCATCAGGATTTATCGTAGGATCAACAAAAATCACAGCATTATTCAAATAGTTTAAAATTTCTGGATTGTTTGATGCAGCGAATGTATAAGCCGTTAATAAGGCTGCTTCTGAACTTGAAGGCTCATTACCATGCACATTATAAGCAAGATTGATAAAAATTGGGATGTCATCATAATTAGAGACATTGTCATTGGGATTGGTAAATGCCAAATGTTGTTGTTTTAGATTGTCGAGGTTTGATAAGTTGTCAGGACTTGTGATTGTAAGAATCACCAATTTTCGACCTTCGTGTGTCTTTCCGTAGTAATGAATAGATGCCCTATCGGAAACTTCTGCTAGCTTTTCTAAATAGGCCACTATTAAGTCATGTCGCGTATGATGTTCACCAATACCATAACCCAAAAATTGCTCCGGAGATGGAATTTCTGAGCTAAAAGGATGGAATTTTTTAAAAAAATAATCTTGGCCGTAAAGTGTAGAGCCACAAAACAGCAACAAAAGGAGTAATCTCTTAAACATGGATGGGTATTTTGAATTAGTCGTTTAAATATAGGGAATATAACCAAAACCCCATTCGCTTTTCATGTCGAATGTTGAAGGTGATGTTGATTAATTATCAGCTTAAACGATTGAGCGAAATTCTTGCCCAACTTCAGTAAATTTTACAATGTAATTCGTGCCTTTTTTGGAATGGTCCTTGCTTATAGAACCTTTTAATTGGCGTGCCAAGTTGTGTATTAGTTTTAATCCTAATGACTTTGTGGTTTTATGATCTATTGTATCATCGAATCCAATACCGTTATCACCAATATTCAATACGTATTCGTTATTGGGTTCTTTTTTAATAGCGATATTTATTTCACCTTCATTATCGTCAACAATTCCATACTTAAGAGCGTTTGTAATAGCTTCATTGATTAATAAACCTAAGGGAATTGCAGTATCAATCCCCAATTTTATATCAGCAATATCTATGTTAAGCGTTATGTTGTTCTCCGCTCCTTTTAATGAGCGTATCAGATATTCGCTTAGTTCTTTTACATATGTTTTATACTCAATCTTAGATAAATCATCCCGCATATATAGCATCTCATGAACCATTGCCATGGAAATGACCCTGTTCTGACTACTTTTAATGATATTTTTCATTTTATCATCCTCTATACTCCTCGTTTGTAGGCTTAACAAACTAGATACGGTCTGAAGATTGTTTTTTACACGATGGTGCACTTCCTTCAAAAGTGTCTCCTTTTCATTAATTCTTTTTTGCAATTGGTTTTTTGATCTATATAGGGCATGGTGCGTGCGCAAGAGGTTTTTTCCAAAAACATGGCCAAGAAGATAAACAGCAAAAAGCACACTGCACAAGCCAAAAACATCTAGCGATTCTGAAGGAATAACATTGTGTGTAAAACTAAATTCGGGAAGGCTTTGTGAATAAACCAATATTATCAGAAAGAAAATTAAGTTTAAATAAATCTGCCCGTATTTTCTGGTAGTTACATAACCTGCAAATACAATAAGTGCCAAAATGAAAATAAATGGACTGGAAATACCCCCACTGTATAATGTTATGATCAAAGTGCTGATAAGTGCAAGTACAGAGGTGATGTTATATGTTGTTGTTAAGGATTTATGCTTTTGAAATAAAAAGGTATTAATCAAATTAGCTATACCAAAAGCTATAAATGCGTAAGGTATTATCTCCGTAATACCTAATAAAAAGTAACAAGCTATCCCAAAACATAAAGCAAGTGCAGAACTAAAATAATTGACCTTTAAGACCAATTTAATTTTATCATTCAATCGCTCTTGATTAATCGCGGTTTCAGACATACTTTAGGTTAATTATTTAGCCTCATTTAAATAAAACAACATCCTACAAAATATTGTTTTAATAAAAACTATGCTCGGTACCGTAAAACTAGTTATGTTTTACGGTTAAATCCAAATGGATGTCGATAAAATGATGGGAAAGTTAAACTCTTTAATAAAATTAGGTATTATCTGGTTATGAAAGTCCACAAAAGATGCTACCCTCTACTGATTCTTGGTTCAAGATCGGTTAGGTCACTAATTTTTATAGGAGATCCTTTTTCAATACTTCGTCGAGCGGCTACACCAATGAGTATCGACATAGCTCCATCCCTAACTCCGGCAGTTCTTCCGTAAGCATCAGCCATGTCTGGATTTACAAAAATTTTGTCATGAAGTCTTTTATCACCACCACCATGGCCACTTTTCTCCATGCCCACCTTAATTGTCTCATGTTTTGACCATAGTTTATGCAAAATCAATGGTTCATATTGCTTTTCCTCAGAATTGGTTTGTTCCATTTCCTTGGTATGCTTTTCAGCTTCACTAATGGTCATTTGTTTGTTATATGGGATGTCTTGCCAGGCTTCAATTCTACCTTCAGTGCCATTAAAAGAAACACGCCACCCTTCAAAGGGCGAATATGTGGTAAGTGAATAATTAAGAACAGTGTTGTTGGTATATTTTACTTGAGCAGACATTTTATCATAAATATCTATTTCATTTCGAAAAAGACAATTGTCTCTAATATAACCATCATGTTCCTCATGGTCTACATATAATTGCATTGACCTTTTGTCTTTGGTAATGTCCCAGTGGAAATCACAGTTTTTTTTATGATTGCAATTACGACAATTTTCACCTCGAAAATCTCCATTTTTCCCATAGAACTCCAAATCACCATAGGCAAAAACCTCATTGGGTTCAGAGTTGATCCACCAATTCAAAAGATCAAAATGATGTGTGGCTTTATGAACCCATAATGAACCTCCACTGTTCATTTGCCCATGCCAACGTCTAAAATATGAAGCACCATGATACGTATTTAAATACCAATGAAAATCAACAGAAACTAGTTTTCCAATAGATTTGTTCGCCAATAATTCTTTGATTTTTGTGGCGTAGGGACTCCATCGATAATTGAAACCAACAATCAGGTTTTTGTTTGATTTTTTTTCAGCATCCAAGATTGCCTGGCATTTGTTTTCATCTGTTGTCAAAGGTTTTTCTGTAAGTACATCACATCCCATTTCCAAACCTTTGATGATAAATTCATGATGGGTCGAATCCTTGGTGGTAACTATTACCAAGTCTGGTTTGGTGTCATGTACCATTTTCTCAAAGTCTGTAAAAGTAGGGCAGGAGGCCCCTATGTATTTTTTTCCATACGCCAATCGCCCTGGATTGATGTCACAAAGTCCAACAAACTCTAAAATATCAGAATACTCATCAACAAGTCGTTTACCCCAGAAGGATGTACCTCGGATTCCCGTTCCTATGAGCGCTATTTTAAGCTTTTTTGATTTTCCGAAATTGAAAGCGTGCAAAGGAATTGCGGTTGAGGCCGCCAGCATACTTATTGAGGAAAGGAACTTACGTCTAGTGGTATTCATCTTGAAAAGTTTGATTCTTCTAAAGATATTGAATTTTAATCAAAAAAATGGCGACCATTTGGTCGCCATATAAAGAACTCGTAACAGAGATTATTAATCTTCAGTCAAAACCCATTCCCCTTTATCAATTAAAGGTTCAGCTTGTTTGTATTTGACTGTCTTACTTTCACCAGACATAACATTTTTGATAGTCACACGTTCGTTTCGACCAATTTTTGGTCTTTCTCTTACAATAGTTTCAGTAACGGCAGGCCTTTGTCCTTGTGTTTGACCTGCAGCTCTATTTTGTGCCGCCAACTCATCACTATTGGGAATTTCCTCTTTACTGGTCTGTAAGTTTTCCTTTGGCCTTCTGACATTACCTGCATTTTGGATTTCATTCGGATTTTCAGTTGGTAATTCTCCCTTGAAAAGGAAAGAGACAACTTCTTTGTTCACTTTATCTATCATGCCCTTGAATAGTTCAAAAGCTTCGAATTTATAGATTAAAAGGGGGTCTTTTTGCTCATGCACGGCCAACTGAACAGATTGCTTCAATTCATCCATTTTACGCAAATGGGTTTTCCAAGCATCGTCAATTATTGCAAGTGTTATGTTCTTTTCAAAATCGGTCACTAATTGTTTTCCGTCAGAATCATAAGCATCCTTTAGATTGGTTACAACATTCAAACTCTTTATACCATCGGTAAACGGAACAACGATTCGCTCAAACTTATTCGAGTTATCTTCATATACTTTTTTGATTACCGGAAAGGCAGTGGCCGCATTGCGCTCCATCTTTTCCTGATAATATTCATACGCGGTTTTGTAAATGGTATTTGAAATTTCCTTAACTGGCAGTTTCTCAAATTCTTTTTCAGTTATTGGAGAGGTAATTGAGAAATACTTAATCAATTCAAATTCAAAGTTTTTATAATCAGTGGCCGCTTTGTTGGTATCTGTGATGACCTCACAAGTATCATAGACCATATTGGCAATATCTACCTTTAAACGTTCTCCTTGCAAGGCGTGACGTCTTCTTTTGTAAACAACCTCACGTTGGGCATTCATAACATCATCATATTCCAGTAATCGTTTACGTACCCCAAAGTTGTTTTCCTCAACTTTTTTCTGAGCACGTTCTATTGATTTGGTCATCATGGAATGCTGGATCACCTCTCCATCTTCCAAGCCCATTTTATCCATCATTTTAGCTACACGGTCAGAACCGAATAAACGCATAAGGTTATCTTCTAAGGACACATAGAATTGTGAACTTCCAGGATCACCTTGACGACCCGAACGACCTCTTAGCTGCCTGTCTACACGTCTAGAATCATGTCGTTCTGTACCGACAATGGCCAAACCGCCTGCTTTTTTAACTTCATCGGAAAGTTTAATATCAGTACCACGACCAGCCATATTCGTTGCTATAGTAACAATGCCGGCATAACCTGCCTCAGCTACTACGTCTGCTTCTTTTTTATGTAACTTGGCATTAAGTACATTATGAGGTACCTTTCGAATGTTCAGCATCCGCGATAATAACTCCGATATTTCAACTGAAGTGGTACCTATTAGTACGGGTCTTCCGGCATGTGATAACTTCGTTACTTCGTCTATAACTGCATTATATTTTTCACGCTTGGTCTTATAGATCAAATCGTTTCTATCATCTCTGGCGATAGGCCGGTTTGTTGGAATTTCCATTACATCCAACTTGTAGATTTCCCAAAATTCCCCAGCTTCAGTAATCGCAGTACCTGTCATACCAGACAATTTTTTGTACATTCTAAAGTAGTTCTGTAAAGTAACTGTGGCGAAGGTTTGAGTCAGCGCCTCGATCTTTACATTTTCTTTAGCTTCGATAGCTTGGTGTAAACCGTCTGAATAACGACGACCATCCATAATACGGCCTGTCTGTTCATCAACGATCATTACTTTGTTATCCATAACCACATACTCTACATCTTTTTCAAAAAGAGTATATGCCTTCAACAATTGGCTCATGGTATGAATGCGCTCACTTTTTACTGTAAAATCTTTAAAAAGTTCTTCCTTTAGCTCAGCCTCCTTTTCAATTTCAAGACCTTGATTTTCAATTTTGGCTATTTCCCCACCAATATCGGGCATCACAAAGAAATCTCTATTTTGCTCTCCAGAAATATAGTCTACACCTTTATCCGTAAGTTCAATCTGATTGTTTTTTTCATCAATAACGAATAAAAGATCCTCATCTACTTTAGGCATCTCGCGGTTGTTGTCTTGCATATAGAAGTTCTCGGTCTTCTGTAACAGTTGTTTCACCCCTTCTTCACTTAAATATTTGATAAGTGCTTTGTTTTTAGGTAAACCTCTGTAAACACGGAGCAATAAAAAACCACCTTCCTTTGCGTCATCGGCAGCAATGGCCTTTTTCGCCTCAGCTAAAACCCCGGTTAAATGTTGCCTTTGTTTTTGAACGATATCACCAACTTTAGGCTTGAGTTCATTAAATTCATGACGATCACCTTCGGGAACGGGTCCTGAAATAATTAGTGGTGTACGTGCATCATCGACTAAAACAGAATCCACCTCATCAACAATGGAATAATGGTGGGGCCTTTGAACCAAATCTTTTGGTGTATGGGCCATATTGTCACGCAAATAGTCAAATCCAAATTCATTATTTGTACCATAAGTGATATCGGCATTGTAAGCTGCCCTACGCCCTTCAGAATTAGGTTTATGGTGGTCTATGCAATCTACCGACAGTCCGTGGAATTCAAAAATTGGGGCCATCCAAGCACTATCCCTTTTTGCCAAATAATCATTAACGGTTACCAAGTGGGCTCCATGGCCTGAAAGCGCATTTAGATACATTGGCAGGGTAGCGACCAAGGTTTTACCCTCTCCTGTTTGCATTTCGGCAATTTTACCTTGATGCAACGCAATACCACCTATCAACTGTACGTCGTAGTGTACCATGTCCCATGTTACTTCTTTCCCCGCAGCATCCCATGAATTTTTCCATACGGCCTTATCACCATCTAAGGTCACGTAATCTTTAGCGCCAGATATTTTTCTGTCGAATTCTGAAGCTGTAACTTCAAGTGTTTCATTGGCGACGAACCTTTTCGCTGTTTCCTTAACTACAGCAAATGCCTCAGGTAAGATATCGTTTAATGTATCTTCAGATATTTTATATGACTCTTCTTTAAGGTTATCTATTTCAGCATAAATTTCCTCATTCTTGTCAATATCTGTTGACGCATGGACTTTATCATTCAACTCAGCAATTTTGTCATCGAGATCTTGGCTGTCATTTTTTAGTCTTGCCTTGAATTCGGAAGTTTTGGCACGTAATTCATCTATGCTCAAATTCTCCAAAGCTGTTTCAAATGATTTTATTTGATTGAGAATTGGTTGTAATTCCTTTACATCTTTTTTCGATTTGTCACCGACAAACGCCTTTAGTACTGAATTTAAGAAACTCATATTTTCTAATATTATATTGAAAGTTACCCGAACATGGTTCTTTGAACTTTAAAGACTTTTATATTTTTTTGCAAGGTCAATGCCTGGGTAGAGCAAAAGGCATTCCATACTATGAATTATTGGGAAATGACTTATTTAACTGCCAAAATTACCGAGAACTTACCCTTGGTTTTTCTTTTCCCTGCGAAGTTAACATTTTGAATACTATTTTCTTCTTTTTTCTTGGGTAGGCAGTGGTAATAAAATCATAAAAAAAAGCCTCCGAGGAGACTTTTTGTTTTTTTGATACTGTTATTAATATTCATCCTCATTCCAGAGGTAATCTTCTTCTGTTGGGTAATCGGGCCAAATCTCTTCGATGGACTCATAAATTTCTCCACCTTCTTCTTCCATTGCCTGTAAATTTTCCACAACCTCTAAAGGGGCTCCGGTTCTAATACAATAATCGATTAACTCGTCTTTGGTAGCTGGCCAAGGTGCATCGCTTAAATAAGATGCTAGTTCTAATGTCCAATACATGGTAATAAAATATATTTATAATTTTTGCAAAAGTAATTTTTATCCTGATATACCCAAGATATTTTTCTATTATTTCTGCTTTAATAGTTTGATAACGAAGAAAATCGGTATTTATTAGCCTTTTTTTTCAGGAATCCACTTGATTTCTTCTGCTTTTAAATCTTTAGACAATTTTCGTGCCAAGACAAATAGGTAGTCCGAAAGTCTATTGATGTAAGATAATACATTGTCATCAAAAGGTTCTTTCTCGAAAAGTTGGGTGGCCATGCGCTCGCCTCTTCGACAAACTGTGCGGGCAATATGACAGTATGACACAGTAGTGTGACCTCCAGGAAGAATAAAATGGGTCATGGGAGGTAATGACTTGTTCATCGCATCCATTTCCTTTTCCAATAATTCAATGTCAGTATTGTCTATTTTGGGTATGTTAAGGCGTTCTTTTCCACTTTTTAGAACTGCTTTTTCAGGATCGGTTGCCAAAACTGCCCCAACCGTAAAGAGTTTGTCTTGGGTGATGGCAAGCGTATTCTTGGAACGCTCATCGATTTCTTGGTCCCGAATTAATCCTAGCCAAGCATTTAACTCATCGATGGTGCCATAACTATCAATTCTAATATGATGTTTAGAAACCCTTGTTCCACCAAAGAGTGCGGTTGTGCCTTTATCTCCAGTTTTTGTATATATCTTCATTCTATTTTCTACGGTTTTTTATTCATTGTTGGATTTTCGATCTTGACGTTCGTATCCATCCATGAATTTTTTTGATCTTCTTCTTTTGGATTTTTTTCTATTGTAAATCGTAATAAAAAGATATATTACAAAAAGTACACCGAGAACCGTATATATGGGATATTCCATGTTATTTAATTTAATGAATAATCTTAGACGAGTTCAGTAACTAAAGTTAAGAGTTTATATTCTAATCTTAAAATGTTCTTTTGTTTGTTCTTGTCTAAAGAATAAAGCCCCGCAATGAAACATATCTATAGAAGCCGTGATTTCGACATTACTCTTAATTAATTCCCAAGATTGCGAACTGTCTTTACTTTGGTATATGTTTTTAACCAATAGCATACTATTATTATGGTATAATCTATTTTTGAGTATACCGTTGAACATTTTGGTATTTGGCAAATCCATATAAATGATATCATATGGTTGCTCATTAAAATCTATTTGAGGGTATGTATTTTTTATCAAACTTTGAACATGCATATTTTTTGGGATGATACTTATTTTCTTCACATTGAAATATGAGCAACTTTCAAGTAAAACCCTAAAAGTTTTGGGGTGTTTGAATTTAGATTTTTTATACAGACATTTCGTAACGAAATTGTAAATGAACGGAGAATGAACTCCGTGCTGGTTGGTCGCCGTGAAAATAAATTTTAAATATGAGAAGATTTTGTAGAGCATTTTGGATTTATTATTATCCTTCCATTATAGCCGATAATTCGAACCAGCGCTCGGTTTTTGTTTCAATGGCTTCAGCTATTTCTTTAAGCTCAATTGACAAAGCATCTATATCTTCACCTGTAAGACCATCTTTTGTAAAATTGTTTTGAACTTCCTCTTTTTTTTTCTCTAATTTTTGAATTTCTTTTTCCAGTGATTTGTACTCTTTTTGTTCTAGATAGGAAAGCTTTGCGGAACTATCGGTTTCTTTCCAAGGACTTTTTGCTAAATTATTCTCTGAGGTTTTACCTTTATCTGCTCTGTTTTCTAACACCTTGCTATCCTCATACGCCCTAAAATCAGAATAATTGCCAGGAAAATCTTCAATCACGGCATTTCCTCTAAAAACAAAGAGATGGTCAACAATCTTATCCATAAAATAACGATCATGGGAAACAACAAGAAGACAACCAGGAAAATCCAATAGAAAACTTTCCAAAACATTTAAGGTGACAATATCAAGATCGTTTGTTGGTTCATCCAAAATCAAAAAATTTGGATTCTGGATTAAGACAGTGCATAAATACAACCGTTTACGCTCACCACCGCTTAACTTTTCTACGAAATCATATTGTTTTTTTCTATCGAAGAGAAAACGTTCCAAAAGTTGTTGCGCGGATATTTGCCGTCCTTTCTTTAACGGAATATAGTCTCCGAACTCGCGTATAACATCTATGACTTTCTGCCCTTGCTTTATGGTAATTCCCTTCTGTGTATAGTAACCGAATTTTATTGTGTCACCAACAACAACTTTACCACCATCGGGTTGATCATTTCCAGATAGTATATTCAGGAAAGTTGATTTGCCAGTTCCGTTTTTCCCAATAATACCAATACGTTCACCTTTGGTGAAGGTATATTCAAACTGATTTAAAATGGGTTTATCGGGATATGATTTTGATATCTTATGTAACTCCAGGATTTTACTCCCAATACGTTCCATATTAATTTCCAGCTGAACCTCATGTGTTTTTCGTCGTTGATGGGCTTTCTCTTTGATTACCTTAAAATCATCGATTCTGGATTTTGATTTTGTAGTTCTGGCTTTAGGTTGTCTACGCATCCAAGCCAATTCCTTTTTGAATAGTAACTTGGATTTATGCTGTTCAACATTTTCTTGTTCAATTCGGGCTTCTTTCTTTTCAAGATAATATGAATAATTGCCTTTGTATGGGTATAATTTGCCGCCATCAAGTTCAATGATTTCGTTACATACGCGTTCTAAGAAATAACGGTCATGGGTAACCATGAACAAGGTCATGTTTTCTTTAGCAAAATAATGCTCCAACCATTCGATCATTTCTAAATCAAGATGGTTGGTGGGTTCATCCAAAATCAATAAATCAGGTCTATTTATGAGCGCATTTGCCAGGGCCAGACGCTTTTTTTGACCACCTGAAAGCAACCCTACCTTTGCATGGATATCTTCTAGTTTTAGTTTAAACAGGATTTGTTTGTATTGGGTCTCAAAGTCCCAAGCATCAAAGCGGTCCATGGCTTCGAAAGCCTTTTGATAGACTTCTTCATCCTCTGGGTTTTCCAAAGCTCTCTCATATGCAAGAATAACCTTGAGAACATCATTGTCTGAAGCAAAAATGGTTTCTTCAACTGTTAAGTCTGGATTCATAGCCGGTTCCTGTTCCAAAAAAGACACTCGAACACCTTTCCTGTAATTAACTAGACCAGAATCTGGGGTGTCCTTGCCAGAAAGAATATTGAGGATAGATGTTTTTCCATCTCCATTTTTTGCAATCAGGGCTATTTTCTGGTCTTTGTTGACCCCGAAAGAAAGATTGTCAAAAAGTACAAGTTCGCCATAAGATTTTGCTATGTTTTCAACTGAAAGTAGATTCATTTAGATTTTTGGGAATTTTGATTTCTATTGCTGAAATATAAAAATGTATACCTAGCTACAAGTGCCAGTAGAATTGGAATAATTACAGGTGAAAATATTTGGATTCCTAGTAACCATATTATTGCTGTCACCACTAAAAAGAAGAGGAGGATTAGAATATACCACTCAATCAACTTTGAAAAAGGTTTAACTCGCCAAACAAAAAAGGCAAGATTTAAATTTAGAGGGAAGGCCCATAATATATTATAGTTGCTTGCAGTTGCCGTATGATCGGTTAAGAACCAAAGAAAAAAGATAATTACTCCTGCAACTCCAGTGAATAATAATAGACTAAAGTCCAGCCACCCGCTTCTTTTTGCTTTCTTGAAATCGAAGTAAGTGACAACAAAAACGATTGTCATTAAAACCAATGACCAAAAAAGCGGTGTTAGAAAAAAGTTGTTTGTATTCTCTATTGGCGTAGGTTTATAAATAGCTATTTGCTGAGGTGCTATGGCTTCAGAGTCCAATAAAGAAGTATTCAATTGCTGCATTATGTATGAAGGCAAGAACATATGTTCCTTTGGTGTTGCCATATCATCGATTACTGCCCCTAAGGCCAAATCAATACCAAAAGCAGACCATGAATTTGTTGGCATGTTCTGGTGTATGAGCTCTCGATGGGTAAACTGTTTTTGCAGGTAATTTTCGTCTATTGATAATCTATTTCCGAATACATTCTTTAAAACATCCCAAATTTTGGTTGAACAGTTATTATAGAAAAAATCATATTGATAGGCCCTGTTTTCTGGGAGATAGTTGTTCTCTAAAAATTTAAACAACTCATTTCGTTCCAATTGCGTTAGTTCAAGTTGCTGTTCATTCACCCAGCGTTGATCATATTTATATTCACGAATGAAATTTGAATACTGTTGTCTGGCCAAGGTGTAATCTAACTTTCCCTTCGCAAACTTCCCATAAAAGTTTTTTGATCTAAAGTCAAAAACTCCATAATTATATACTACATCAATTCCGACCGCCTTGTCTTGAACCCGAAATGCACTATGGCCAAACGTAGAATATAACTGATCGCCTGACCCACAGGTAAGCACACTTATTTTTGACAATGGCGACAGCTCAGGTATTTGTGAGTAAATCGCAAGTGAAAACAAAAACGTAAAGAAGAAAAATAACTTTTTTAACCACATAATTCCTTGTCAATAATGTTCACTCGCAAATATCTGAATAAATTGTGGGACGAAAACAATTCATGGAAATTTGTCTTATTTTTACATAAACGACTACCAATGAAACGCCATATTCCCAATCTGATTACTTTAATGAATTTGTTATGCGGAAGTATTGCTGCGGTGTTTGCGGTACTTAATCAATTAGAGCTTGCCGCATTTTTCGTTCTTCTTGGAATTATTTTTGATTTTTTTGACGGATTGGCTGCAAGATTGCTCAATGTAAAGAGCGATTTAGGCTTACAATTGGATTCGTTGGCAGATATGGTGACGAGTGGACTTGTTCCTGGAATTGTAATGTTCCAACTATTGGGAATGTCTATGACCGGTGGATGGAATGTGGATTTGTCTTCGCAGGCAGCGAATGATACTTTTTGGGTAGGGCTTAAAGTTGCGCCACTACCATTTTTTGGGTTTTTAATCACTTTAGCCTCGGCATATCGTTTGGCCAAGTTCAACATAGATGAAAATCAAGTCAGTTCTTTCATTGGTTTACCGACACCGGCAAATGCCTTATTGATTCTTTCTTTGCCTTTGATTCTTTTGTATCACAGTAATGATTTGTTGAACGGAATTATTTTGAACCAATGGTTTCTTATTGGGGTAACTATTTTAAGTGCCTATTTATTGAATTCGAAGATTGAGTTGTTTTCTTTGAAATTCAAGAATTGGAGTTTCAAGGAAAACTCTCAACGTTACATTTTTATAATAGTGAGTTTGGTACTTCTTATGACCATGAAGTTCTTGGCAGTGCCTGCGATAATCACTTTTTATGTTTTAAGTTCTTTAGTCGGTACAATGGGAGTGAAAAACAATTGATGAATTAAAAATCCAACTTCTTCTTACGTAGCTCAAAATTCTGCCCAAGATATACCTTGCGTACCATTTCATCCGCGGCTAAATCTTCAGGTACACCAGATTTCAAAATCCCTCCTTCGAACATTAAGTACGATCGTTCGGTAATCGCCAATGTTTCCTGAACATTATGGTCTGTTATGAGAATACCAATATTTTTGTCTTTAAGGTGGGCGACAATACGCTGAATGTCTTCGACGGCCACAGGATCCACACCAGCAAAGGGTTCATCAAGTAAAATAAATTTTGGGTCAGTGGCAAGTGCACGAGCAATCTCAGTTCTACGTCGTTCACCACCTGAAAGTAAATCTCCTCTATTTTTTCGAATATGACCTAAACCAAATTCCTCGATAAGAGACTCCATTTTCATGAGCTGCTCTTTCTTACTTAGGTTGGTCAATTGCAATACACTCAATATATTTTTTTCAATGCTAAGTTTCCGGAAAACCGATGCTTCCTGTGCCAAATAACCAATACCATTTTGAGCTCGTTTATACATCGGAAATTTTGTGATTTCCATATCATCCAAGAAAATATTTCCGCTATTGGGTTTTATGAGACCCACAATCATGTAGAATGAAGTAGTTTTACCGGCACCGTTTGGACCTAATAGCCCTACAATCTCGCCTTGGTTCACTTCCAAAGAAATGCCCTTCACTACTTGGCGCCCTCTATAGGCTTTCATAATGTTTTCTGCTCTTAGCTTCATACTCGGATCCGTATATTACCCAATAATTATTACCTCAAATCTAGATCTAATAACTGGGCAATGGATTCTTATTCACGGTTTTTTAACCTTTTTTAAGTTTAGCCTCTTTTTTGGCTTCACGTTTTAGCACCATTTTAGAAATGTAAATACTTATTTGGTAAAGAATTAATACCGGTACTGCAACGATTATCTGACTTGCCACATCTGGAGGAGTAATTACCGCTGATAAAATCAGAACAATGACAAGAGCAATCTTACGATACTTTTTCATTATTTCGGGAGTAATCAATCCGACTTTTGTCAAGAAGAATATTATTATAGGTAGTTCAAACAAAACTCCACAAGCGATAACAGCAGACCTAACAGTGGCCACGTAAGAAGCCAAATCGAATTCATTCGTAACCTCTGCACTGACTTGATAGGTCCCTAAAAAGTTTATGGACAATGGCGCAACAACATAGTAACCGAACAAGACACCTAAAAAGAAAAGAAAGGATGCAATAAGAATAAAACCTCTCGAATTTTTTCGCTCTTTTTCATACAGTCCTGGACTAATAAATTTCCACATCTCATATAATACATATGGAAAACCTATGATGAATCCTGCCCAAATCGAGGTCCAAATATGGGCAGAGAATTGCCCAGCCATTAGACGACTTTGTATTGTAAATGGTAGTTTGTCGGCGCAGAAAGCAGAATCAAAACCCAAAAAGGTGGCAGCTTTGCAAAAAAAGCGATAAGTAGGGAAATCCATTTTCTTAGGGCCAAATAATATCGTGTCGAAAATGAATTCGCGCATGACAAAAGCAATACACCCTATTATAACAACAACAAAAACTGAGCGTATTAAATGCCAGCGGAGTTCTTCCAAATGATCCAAAAACGACATTTCGTTATGAGGCTTCGTATTCTTCTTTTTCGCCATTATAATATGCCCTCGTTTATTAGATTATGTAAATGTACCACACCCTTATATTCGTCATCCTTAACGGCCAGTAGTTGTGAAATTCCTTTATCCTGCATTAATTCAAGTGCCACAACGGCAAGTTTGCTAACATCAACAGTTTTTGGGTTTGAAGTCATGATGTCTTTTGCCGTCAATCCATTTATACTGTCATACTTATTCAACATACGGCGAATATCTCCGTCGGTGACCACTCCAACAATTTTATTTTCATGTATAACGGCAGAAACACCCAACATTTTTTCAGAAATCTCAACGATGACTTTTCGAACGTCGGTGTCCAGACTAACTTGTGGCTTAGCGTTGATTTGTACAATGTCATCAACCGTAAGGTAGAGGCGTTTGCCAAGAGCACCTCCAGGGTGATATTTTGCAAAATCTTTACTACTGAATCCTTTTAGTTCTAACAAACAAATGGCCAATGCGTCACCCATTACCAATTGTGCGCTGGTACTGGTGGTCGGAGCTAGATTGTTTGGACAGGCCTCTTTTTCAACAAAGGTGTTTAAATTAAAATGAGCTTGTTGTGCTAAAAATGAACTTATATTACCCGTCATTCCAATCAATATATTACTCCCTCTTTTAATTAAGGGGACCAACATTTTTATTTCGGGTGTATTACCACTTTTGGAAATACAAATGACCACATCATCTTCTTGTATGGTTCCTAAATCTCCGTGAATGGCATCACCAGCATGCATGAAAATCGCAGGTGTGCCTGTTGAATTCAAAGTCGCTACAATCTTGGTTGCAATAATTGCACTTTTACCAATTCCGGTTATGACAACCCTACCTTTTGAATTTAATATACTTTCCACCGTTTTGGAGAAATTGCCATCAAGTAAACTTGCCAGATTGCCAATAGCTTGACTTTCGGTCTCTATAGTTTTTTTGGCTAGATTAAGAATCGTTTCGGAATTGTTCAATGTATAATTATTGTTAAGAATTGTAATCCTAAAAGATTGTATTATATTTAAGTTTACAAAATTACATAAACTTAACTTTATAGAATAGTTTAAGTTTTTTAAGGATATTTAAGAACTATTTGTGTGCTTGGATAAAACGCCTTAACTTATATAAATAATTGGTAGATGACTCATAGTCATTGATTTAAGAAAATAAATGGTGAAACATGGAATGGGGCTTAACGAAATTGATTTGCATGCCTCGTTAAAAAAGTATTTTGGTTTTTCCCAATTCAAGGGGCTTCAGGAAGAAGTCGTCAAGAACATTGTCCAGGGTAAGAATACCTTTGTGATAATGCCAACAGGAGGTGGAAAATCACTCTGTTATCAATTACCTGCTTTGATGCAAAATGGGACGGCGATTATCGTATCTCCTTTAATTGCTTTAATGAAAAATCAGGTCGATGCCATTCGAGGAATATCTTCAGAGTACGGTATTGCCCATGTATTGAATTCTTCTTTGAATAAGACTGAGGTGAAACAGGTAAAAGAGGATATAACAAATGGGATTACCAAATTGTTATACGTTGCTCCGGAATCTTTGACTAAAGAGGTGTATATTGAGTTTTTAAAGTCGGCTGGAATTTCTTTTGTGGCCGTTGACGAAGCCCACTGTATTTCTGAGTGGGGCCACGATTTTAGGCCAGAGTATAGAAATTTAAGAACTATCGTTGCTCGTTTGGGTGATAGCATCCCAATAATTGGTCTTACTGCAACTGCTACTCCTAAAGTACAAGAGGATATCATTAAAAATCTGGGTATTACTGATGCTAAGGTTTTTAAGGCCTCATTTAATAGAGCCAATTTGTTTTATGAGGTTCGGACCAAAACAGCGAATGTAGATTCAGATATTATTCGCTTCGTGAAACAGAATTCTGGTAAATCTGGAATTGTTTATTGTCTTAGTAGAAAGCGCGTTGAAGAATTGGCTCAGGTTTTACAAGTAAATGGAGTAAGTGCTGTTCCTTATCACGCTGGTTTCGACGCCAAGACCCGTTCAAAATATCAAGACATGTTTTTGATGGAGGATGTAGATGTGGTTGTTGCTACCATTGCCTTTGGAATGGGAATAGATAAACCAGACGTTCGTTTTGTGATTCACCATGATATTCCCAAAAGTATTGAGAGTTACTATCAAGAGACCGGTCGTGCAGGTCGTGATGGTGGTGAAGGGCATTGTTTGGCCTTTTATTCTTATAAGGATATTGAAAAACTTGAAAAATTCATGTCGGGTAAACCTGTTGCGGAACAGGAAATTGGAAATGCCTTACTTCAAGAAGTTGTGGCCTATGCAGAAACCTCGATGTCAAGAAGAAAATTTATGCTCCATTATTTTGGGGAAGAATTTGATGAGGTCAATGGAGATGGGGCAGCTATGGATGATAATACCCGCAACCCAAAAGAAAAGCAAGAAGCGAAGGATGAAGTTTTAAAGCTTTTACGAACTGTTGAAGAGACAAGCGAAAAATTCAAATCCAAAGAAATTGTAAAAACAATTACAGGACAGGTGAATGCCCTGGTTTCTTCACATAAGGCTAATGAAAAATCTGTATTCGGTATCGGTTCAAATCAGACCGAGAATCATTGGATGGCCCTAATTAGACAAGTTTTGGTTGCCGGGCTTCTTAAAAAGGAAATAGAACAGTACGGAATTCTACATATTACAGAAAAAGGAAAAGAGTTTTTATCAAATCCAACTTCCTTTATGATGACCAAAGATCATGAGTATAGTAAGGAAAGAGATGAAGCAATTGTGAGTGCATCCAAAGGAGGGGTTTCCGATGTTAAACTATTGAAGATTTTGAAATCTCTTCGTAAATCCCAAGCAGATAAACTTAGTGTTCCCCCTTTTGTTGTATTCCAGGATCCATCATTGGATGATATGGCATTGAAATATCCTATTACCATGGAGGAAATGTTAAATATTTATGGGGTAGGGGAAGGCAAGGCAAAAAAATATGGCAAACCTTTTGTTGATGCCATTGTCGTCTATGTTGAGGAGAATGATATTTTACGCCCGGACGATTTGGTCGTAAAAAGTACTGGAGCCAATTCAGGTTTGAAACTCTATATAATTCAAAATGTTGATAGAAAATTGAACCTGGAGGATATAGCCTCTGCCAAAGGACTCGAGATTCCAGAACTAATCAAAGAGATGGAACAAATAGTCTATAGCGGAACAAAATTGAATATTGGTTATTATCTTGATGAGGTTTTGGATGAAGACCAGCAAGAAGAAATTCATGATTATTTCTTGGAAGCCGAAACAGATGATTTAGAAGAGGCAATGGAAGAGTTTGATGGCGAATACGAATACGAAGATTTAAGACTTTATAGATTAAAGTTTATTAGTGAGGTGGCAAACTAATTTACTCATTGGTATAAATGAAAAGCGTCCTGATTGTAAAATCAGGACGCTTTTTTCATTTAGACGAAATCCTTTTTAAGGAGCAGAAGTGCCTCCACGAGTTTTAGATTTTTTAAGTTGTCGTTGAATTTTCTTAATCGCTGATTCTATAGATTTTTCAGGTTCAATAATATTATATTCACCCCAAAAATCAGGATCCGCAAAACCTATGGCTTCATCACCTAAAATAATAGAAGTTTTTATTCGCTCTTTGGATTTTGGCATTTCGTTAGATAGATTCTTTTCCCAATCGGTTACAGCCATTTCACAGGTCATGCTATATACAGAATTAAATAACTTTTTATCCCAATCAATTTTAAACTCCAAGAGTACATTGCTATAGCCGTAATACCATCTTCCGTTTTTCTCTCGATAATCAACCCTATAAGCAACCTCGTTTGGCCATACTTTGGCATTTCTTGGTTTTCTTCTCACGAATAGCTTAGAAGCTTCATGTTTATTTGTAATGTTCAAAGCGTAAATGGCACTGGTCAATATCTTGTTTTCAGCATCTATATATAATTTACCTTTATATAATTGCTCGTGAACAGATGGTTTTTGAATAAAATTAACAACAAAAATTTGCCTGTCCTTTACTTTAGTAGAACGGTCAAAACTAAAATCATACTTGTTCAATGAATTATCTGCGAAAATATATTCAGGATACTTCATTATGTCTACAAATAGGGCATTAAAAGGACCTCCTTGAAGTTTAAGGGCAATTGTATCCAATTTGCTGTAATCCGTACTTTTTCGAGCTTTATATAACTGTACGGCATCTTTTCTGCTCGATGTGTAAGGGGTCTTATATATATTTACTACTGCTTCGGAAAGTGAGACATTCCTTTTCCTTTTTTTAATGGTCTCTCTGTAAAAGGCGGTCATTAATGTTGGGTCATCAAAATAATTTTGCCCTCTTTTCTTTAAAGTTTCTCTCACCAGGCCCTCCGCATTGGTAGGGATACTCAGACTTACTTCAGACAATTCAACAATTGAGATGTCCATATAAATTTTATTGTTACCATCTTTAAACTGTGCCAATGGTAACAACTTGGTTTTATATCCTAAAAAAGATATCAAGACGTTCCCTTCACTCATATCTTTTGGAACTTTCAGGGCGAATTCTCCCTCTGTATTGGAAATAGTACTGATATTGGTCCCTTCAACCGTTAAGGTAGCGAACACCAAGGGTTTTTTATTGTCTGCATCTCTTATTTCACCCTTATACTGTTTAAAGTTTATTTCTTGTTCCTGTTCATCTTGAAAAAAAGCCGATGCATTGGGAATACCGGCCATTCCAATAAATAGTATCGCAAGAATAATTGCAGAATACATCTTATTGGTTCCTTGAAAGAGTTTATTCGTCATGATTGATAATTTTAATATTGAATCTTTAATATTGATTTTATCTAAGTTAATGATAATTAGCGACATAAGCTGTTAAAAAATAGCTTATAAAATGTTGGCGCAGACCTAGTTTTTGAAACGGAATGCACCAATTTCGTGCAAAGATTGATAACAATTTTCTAATCGGCAATGACTAATATCATGATACCTTCTAAACATCTTTTTAATTTGTCGTTTAGAAGTGAATTTCTTGTCAATTTGGTTATGATATTTATTTAATCTTGTTGTGGGTTTTGGATGAACCTGAAACCAATCGATTAATTTCTTGTAATTCTGAATTGGTCAGATTACGCCATTTTCCTATTGGCATGTCCAGTTTTACATTCATTATACGAATTCGTTTCAACTTTTTCACATTGTAACCTAGGTATTCACACATGCGACGAATTTGTCTATTTAAACCTTGGGTAAGAATAATTTTGAACTGGTATTTATTCACTTCGGTAATTTCGCACTTTCTTGTAACAGTGTCTAAAATGGGAACACCACTTGCCATTTGATCCAAAAATTTTTTATTGATGGGTTTGTCTACAGTTACTAAGTACTCCTTTTCATGATGGTTTCGGGCACGTAGAATCTTGTTTACTATATCCCCATCATTTGTTAAAAAAATCAGCCCTTGACTAGGCTTGTCTAAACGGCCAATAGGGAAGATACGTTTCGGATAATTAATAAAATCAATGATATTGTCTTTTTCAACCCTTGTGTCTGTAGTACATACAATTCCGATGGGTTTATTGAACGCAAGGTAAACAGGTTTCTCTTTTGGTTCTGAAATCAACTCACCATCTACGCGAACCTCATCGCCCGATATAATTTTAGTGCCCATTTCAGGTACTTTACCATTTATGGTAACTCTTCCCTGATCAATTAGTTTGTCAGCTGCCCGCCGGGAACAGTAGCCTACTTCACTTAAATATTTGTTTATTCTTGTCTCTTTTTGTGTCATCAGATCCGCCTATTTTTTCTTTCTTTTGAGTTCGTATTTGTAAATAACCCTTCCTAATTCGGCAAGGAATGGAATACCAACGTCCTCGTACTCATAAACATTATCGTTGAAAATGCCGTCCTTATTTACTAAAATAGTAGTGGTGAGCATAAATTCTATATTGTTCTTGGCGTCAAGAATATAGGCACAATCAGTCAAGGTTCCATATGCATATCCCACCTTATTATAAACCTTAATATTTTCCGGCATATTTTCCCTACTATCACCAAACATTAAAAACTTAACATAACTGTCGTAATATTCTATAGGGTCATAACCAACGTTCTTGGGTAAAGTATGCATGGCTTCAAGGATGAATTCACGCTGTTCATCATTTAAATTGAATCGTTCATTTTCATTAAAGACTTCCGGAAAAATCATTCGTTTGAGAACCGAATGTTGTGCATTGATGGGATAATAGTTTTTTAATGCAAAACTGAAAGGGCCTGTCATTAGAGAGTCTTCGGCATAATAGCCTATACCTTTTTCGGTTCTTTTTATTTCAAGTGGTTTAGCTGATGTATTGATTGTACCATTTATCGAGGCTGTTGTGCTATCATTTAAATAAACGATTAAAGGTTTAGTAGTGATCTCATCAGCATTTTCGGTAGAAAGCCTATGAGCAATCCTTACCGGAGTAATTCCTTTTAACTCTAAATTCTTATTAATTGCATCTTGACCTATAAATTCCAATAATCTGTTGTTTGCTAGATTATCACTTACGGCAAAAATTTTAGAAACATCATTTGCGAATGTGGTTTCAATGGAATCTCCTTCCACATAAAATCTGGTATTCATGTCAATTGAATCCAATTTATTTAATTTTTCCATTGCCAAAACGGCGATTGGGAATTTCACCGTACTGGCAGGATAAAAATAATTGCTTTCATCAACCTGAAAATCATAATCTTTAAAGATGATACTATCCTTTACACGGTTGATTTGGGATAGCTTAATTTGAACCTCGTATTGTTCCAAACTGTCCACGACCCTTTTAATATTTATGTTTTCAGAGGTAAGGGCATATTCAATAGGGTTTTTTATCACACTTTTCTCAGCGCAAGAAATTGTTATGCAAAAAACCAGAAATATTGTAAGTTGATTTTTGATCATAAAGGGTTTTATCAATTCTATTGATCGCTATATACTTCTCCGCGATGGGGTTTTAATGCATCGCGAACTGCAATCATGTCAGCCTCCTCAACAACCATAAAGGCTATACTATACATTTCATTAATGTCTTGAAACCCTGTTATATCCAAAGTCAGTTTTTCAATGGCAATGTATTCTTTCAAGTGTTTCTCATGGTGTTCCGCAGTTTTACTTGCGGCAGGACCTCTAAAGTCCCAAATAAGCTTGATTTTTCTATGCACAGATAATGGTCTATTGAATTATGAATTAGCGACGGAAACACCTTTTTCGGCAAATGCTTTAAAATCCTTTAGGTATTTCAAAGATTGCTTTTTAAAAGCACCTGGCATAAAAAATGCCATTAATTTCATCATAAAGCCTGAAAATTGAAACTCAGCTTCTGAAATCCATTTAGTTTGGCTGGCACTAATCTCCTTGAAATAGTTCTTTTGAACATTATGAACCCCCTTGGTATCATAAGTGGTATGAAATTCATAGGGCAGATTTCTTTTAAGTATGGTTTCCACCATTACAATCTTTCGCTTGCCCATTTGATATCGTAACTCCATTTTCCCTCCTTCTTGACCAGGTGCTCCAGAAATGATGTTGTATTTTACGAGACCTTTTTGCCAATGTTTCATGTTGTCAGGATTATCCAATTTTTTTATGAATTCGTTCAAGGGCAAATCAATCAAAATTTCGGTGGTGTATTTCATCTTTTCAAACTTTGCAATACTAATGTAATAAATATTGTTTGCGGTCGCCAAAAATGTGTTAATGAAAGCATATATAACTTGTTTAACATGAAGTAATTGTTATTTTTGCGGGATGTTTTTTAGGTTAAAAAAGTCACTATTCAATAAATTTTCATGGGTGTTCATGGCATTTTTCTTTGTGGCATGCAATTCCGTCTGGAAAGATAATTCAGGTGAAGGCCCAATCGCCAGAGTAGGGGAAAGCTATTTGTATAAAGAAGATGTTGTTCCTTTTTTAACCGAGGGCATGACCAAAGAAGACAGTACCTCTTTGGTTACTGGTTATATTAATAATTGGGCCTCAAAACAGTTATTACTTTCTAAGTCCAAAATCAATCTATCTGAAGATAAGCTTGCCGAATTTGATGCTTTGGTTAATACTTACAGAACTGACTTGTACACTAGAGCCTATAAAGAAGCGCTTGTTCAACAGGGCAGTGACACTGTTGTTAGCCAATCTCAAATGGAAGGGTTTTATAAAAAAGAAAAAGAGAACTTTAAGTTAAAAGAAAAGATAATAAGCCTACGGTTTATAGAATTACCATTGCAATTTCTGAATAAGGAAACTGTCATAAGTAAACTCAAAAAATTTGATGATGATGATGTTACCTATTTGGATTCTATTGGCGTACAATTTAAAAAGCTCAATTTTAACGATTCAATATGGGTGAGTGCTTCGCGGGTTCGAGAGGAAATCCCACCGTTGACCCTTGAAAATCAGAATAGATACTTAAAAAAATCACAATTTTTTGAATTGCAGGATTCATTAGGGGTATATTTGGCAAAGATTACCGGGGTACTCGAAATCAACGATATTGCTCCGTTGTCATATATTGAACCCTCTATTAAGCAGGTACTACTAAACCGCAGAAAGTTGGACTATATTCGAAGGTTGGAAACCGAGATTATAGATGAAGCTATTAAAGAAAAAGAATTCGAAGTCTATGTACAAGACAAAAAAGATTAAAGCATTATTATCATTTCTATTTATTACTAGTGTAGTGGTTTCCCAGGTGACTGAGCAAATCCCAGATACACAAATTGAACCACCAGAGCCAGAACTTCAGGCCGATATGGGTATCAAGAAAGACTCCGTGAGTAATTTCAAAAAATTAAAATTGGATGGTATCGCTGCTGTAGTAGGGGACTATGTTATTTTGGAATCTGATATTGAAAAAACGCTCATTGATCTCAAAAGCCAAGGAGCAATGACCGAAGACATAACTAGGTGTGGGCTTTTGGGTAAATTGATGGAAGATCGCCTTTATGCACATCAAGCAGTTCAAGATAGTCTTTTGGTTTCAGATGATGAGGTAAGTTTGACCACTGAGAGACAAATACAATCTTTCGTTGCACAGATGGGTTCTATGGCTAAATTGCTGAAGTTTTATAAAAAAGAAAATGAAGCTAGCTTAAGAGAGGACATTAATAAAATTAATAAGTTAAGGATGCTTTCGGAAAAAATGCAGAGTAGTATTGTTTCCGAAATTGAGATTACACCAGAAGAAGTGCGTCAGTTTTTCAATAAAATCCCAGAGGATGAGCGGCCTGTTTTTGGGGCTGAAATGGAGATTTCACAAATTGTAAAGCAACCCAAAGCAACGGAAATTGAAAAACAGAAGGTTATTGATAAGTTGAGTGCAATAAAAGCAGATGTTGAGGATAACGATGCAAAGTTTAGCGTAAAGGCAATACTATATTCACAAGACCCTGGTTCAAAGTCAAAAGGTGGTTTTTATAGTATTACCAAGGATACAGGTTTTGACAAAACTTTTAAAGATGTTGCATTTAGCATGCAAGAAGGCGCGGTTTCAGAACCTTTTGAAACCATGTTCGGTTTCCATCTTATTTATATCGAAAAAATCAGGGGGCAAGAACTTGACTTACGCCATATTTTGATTACCCCAGAGATTTCACAGGAATCATTGGACGAGGCAAAAACCGAATTGGATTCAATACGTAAACATATTGAAGAAGGCAAGTATTCTTTTGCCGATGCTGCACGAAATTTTTCTGATGAAAAAGAAACCAAATTTGATGGTGGACTTTTAAGAAATCCTATTACTTATGATTCAAGATTTGAGTTGACCAAAATGGACCCAGCGCTTTATAATCAAGTAAGGACCCTTAAAGATAATGAGATTTCCCATCCGATACTAGAGCAGGATCCAAGGGGTGGCGGCCCAAAATACAAATTGCTCAATATTACCAATAGGTACGATGAGCATGTGGCCGACTTTGCGAAAGACTATACAAAAATTCAACAGTTGGCACTTACCGAAAAGCAATATAATGCGATAAAAAAGTGGATGAGTGAGCATATTGATGAAACTTACATTAGCGTAAATGAATCGAATAAGGGCTGTGATTTTGCCAATAATTGGGTAAAAGAATAGAAATGTCAGATGTAGCCGCCATAAATGACCTTGTTAAAAAACATGTTGCCTTAAAGCAAGAGATTGCCAAAGTCATAATTGGTCAAAAAGACGTTATTGATCTTATTTTATTATCTATTTACACAGGCGGGCATTCATTGTTGATAGGTGTTCCAGGATTGGCAAAGACTTTGATGGTGAATACCATAGCACAAACTTTGGGACTCGATTTTAAGAGGATACAGTTCACTCCAGATTTAATGCCCAGTGATATTTTAGGAAGCGAAATTTTAGACCAAAATCGAAATTTCAAGTTTATTAAAGGCCCCGTCTTTTCCAATATCATTTTAGCAGATGAAATAAACAGAACCCCACCTAAAACCCAAGCGGCTTTGCTTGAGGCAATGCAGGAACGGGCAGTGACCATTGCCGGTAAGCAGCATAAACTAGAACTACCTTATTTTGTGTTGGCCACACAAAACCCCATAGAGCAAGAAGGTACTTATCCTTTGCCAGAAGCACAGTTAGACCGTTTTATGTTTGCCATAGAACTCAAATACCCTTCTGTTGAAGAGGAAATTGCGGTTGTTAAAGCAACAACATCAGATGATACGGTCAAACTCAATAGCCTATTCAATGCTGAAGAAATATTAGAAGTTCAACATTTGATTCGTCGCATACCAGTGCCGGATAATGTTGTCAACTACGCTGTTACTTTAGTGAACAACACTAGACCAAACCTCGAATCATCTCCAGATTTTGTTAAAGAGTATTTGGATTGGGGAGCAGGACCGCGAGCTTCACAAAACTTGATATTGGGAGCGAAGGCGCATGCAGCCATAAATGGAAAATTCTCTCCGGACATAGAAGACGTTCGAGCCGTGGCAATGGGAATTCTTAGACATCGAATCATTAAGAACTACAAGGCTGAGGCAGAGGGTGTTACTGAAGAGGATATTGTTTATAAATTGTTCTAGAACCTCAATGTAAACTGAACCGTTTATCTAAGGTAATTTCAAGATTTTTACAAAAGTATAGGCTGGTATTTGTCAAATTATCAAAATGGCAGTAATCCTGGTGTAAAAATTTTATTTGCCCCTTGGATTTTACTAAATTCGCTGAATTACTTAAACCAAAATATTTCATCATATGGCATTTGATATCGAGATGATTAAAAGTGTTTACGCGAAAATGGCTAGCCGGGTTGATAAGGCTCGTGACATAGTTGGTAAACCACTTACCCTATCTGAGAAAATTTTATATTCCCATCTGTGGGAAGGTACCCCTTCAAAGGCATTTGTTAGAGGTAAAGACTATGTAGACTTTGCTCCGGACCGTATAGCCTGTCAAGATGCTACCGCGCAAATGGCCCTATTGCAATTTATGCAAGCAGGAAAGCCTAAAGTAGCAGTGCCAACCACAGTACATTGTGATCATTTGATTCAGGCAAAGACGGGAGCTGCAGCTGATCTAAAAGTAGCAAACACTACTAGTGCTGAAGTTTTTGATTTCTTGGAATCTGTTTCCAATAAATACGGTATTGGTTTTTGGAAACCAGGTGCAGGTATTATTCATCAAGTAGTATTGGAAAATTATGCTTTCCCAGGAGGAATGATGATTGGAACTGATTCGCATACCGTTAACGCAGGTGGCCTCGGGATGGTTGCCATTGGAGTTGGTGGGGCAGATGCAGTTGATGTTATGGCAGGAATGGCTTGGGAACTGAAATTTCCTAAATTGATTGGGGTTAAGTTGACAGGTAACATATCTGGATGGACCTCTGCTAAAGATGTTATTTTAAAGGTTGCTGGGATTCTTACGGTAAAAGGAGGAACAGGTGCCATCATAGAATATTTTGGAGAAGGTGCTAAAAACCTTTCCTGTACTGGTAAAGGAACAATCTGTAACATGGGAGCAGAAGTTGGTGCTACCACTTCCACTTTTGGTTACGACGAATCTATGGAGCGTTATTTAAGAGCTACGGATAGAAATGGAGTTGCTGATGCCGCTAATGCCGTCAAAGAATATTTGACAGCGGATGATGAGGTTTATGCCAATCCTGAGCAGTATTTTGATGAAGTATTAGAAATAAATTTAGATGAATTAAGACCTCATTTGAATGGCCCTTTTACTCCAGATTTGGCAACTCCAATTGGTGAATTGGGAGCTAAGGCTAGAGAAAATGGATGGCCTATTCAAGTTGATTGGGGATTGATAGGTTCTTGTACGAACTCTTCCTATGAGGATTTATCTCGTGCGGCTTCTATCGCCAAACAGGCTGTTGCTAAAAAGATAAAACCGAAATCGGATTTTGGAATCAACCCTGGCTCCGAGCAGATTAGATTTACTGCACAACGCGATGGGCTTTTGGAAACTTTTGAAAATTTAGGAGCAACGGTGTTTACGAATGCTTGTGGGCCTTGTATTGGACAATGGGATAGAAGTGACTTAAAAGGTGATGAAAAGAACACTATTGTGCATTCTTTCAACCGTAACTTTTCTAAAAGAGCTGACGGTAACCCTAATACCCACGCATTTGTCGGTTCACCAGAAATGGTAGCGGCAATCGCAATTTCAGGTAGGTTGGATTTTGACCCAATGAATGACACATTGATCAATGAAGATGGTGAAGAGGTAAAATTGGATGAGCCAATGGGTATAGAACTTCCGCCACAAGGATTCGCTGTTGAAGATGCAGGTTATTTGGCTCCGGATGAAGATGGATCAGGAGTTGAAGTTAAGGTTAGTCCTACATCAGAGCGACTACAATTACTAGAACCTTTTATGCCAATTAAGCCTGAGCAATTACAAGGAGTTAAATTACTGATAAAAGCTTTTGGAAAATGTACTACAGACCATATTTCTATGGCAGGACCTTGGTTACGTTTTCGTGGACATCTAGATAATATTGCCAATAACACTTTGATTGGTGCGGTTAATGCTTTTAATAAGAAAACCAATTTCGTCAAGAATCAATTGACTGGTGAATATGGTGGTGTTCCTGATACGCAAAGAGCTTACAAAGCGGAGAATATAAAGTCGATTGTCGTAGGTGACCATAATTATGGTGAGGGTTCGTCTAGAGAACATGCAGCAATGCAACCAAGACAACTTGGTGTAGCTGCAGTACTGGTTAAGTCATTTGCTCGAATTCATGAGACAAACCTTAAGAAACAAGGTATGTTAGGTTTGACTTTTGCAAACGAAGCGGATTATGATTTAATACAAGAAGATGATACTTTCAACTTTGTTGATATTGCTGATTTTTCTCCAGGAAAACCTTTGACATTGGAGGTTGTTCATGCTGATGGTACTAAAGATACCATTATTGCAAATCATACGTATAATGAGTCACAGATTGGCTGGTTCAAACAAGGTTCAGCTTTGAACGTAATTAAAAGAGAAAACGCAGCTTAAGCAATGGTTTAGAATTGCCTAAGTGTAAATAATATACTTTTTAATAATAAAAACTCTCGATTTTTATCGGGAGTTTTTTAGTTTTGGATAAAACCCCATATGATGATAATAAGCAAAAAAACACTTCTTAATATTCTGCTTATTGCGTTTGTTTTGGCTTTTTTTGTGACACCTTTGGGTCATTTTGGAAAGGTTTTTCTCAATCAAATTTTTGCTGGTACTCCTGTAATAATTGAAGAATCATCCAGACAGCAGTTGCAATCTTACAATTGGAAATTAAAAGATCCCAACTGGGATTATTTTAATCTAGATCGATCAAAAGGAAAAGTGTTGTTCGTTAATTTTTGGGCATCTTGGAGATTGCCCTGCGAAGCAGAATTAAAAGGAATACAGAAATTATATAATGATTATGGTGATAAAGTGGATTTTTACATCATTACCAATGAAGAAAAGGCGCCTGTGGAGGAGTTTATGAGATTGAAGAAATTTGATTTTCCTCTTACTTATTTGATTATTGGAGAACCAGCACCTTTTGAAATTTTAGAACCACCTGCATCTTATATTATTGACAAAAATGGATTTATTGTTGTTAAAGAAAAGGATATTGCTAGTTGGGACACAGGTAAAATTAGGGAGTTATTGGATAATTTGATCAAATAAGGGCATTATGAAATTAGGTAAAAAACAATGGCTTAATATCGCTTTACTCATTGGGGTAGGTTTGTTTCTTTTTACCCCAGTGGGCTTTCATGCTCGCGTGTTTGTTGGGAGGTTACTTTCGACTAGCGCCTCGGTTATAAAGCCAGAACTACAAATGCCTATAGAAAATTATGATTGGCAATTGGTTAATGACAAAGGTCAGAACTTCAATTTCAAAAGTACCAAAAACAAAGTTGTTGTAATTAACTTTTGGGCTACATGGTGTCCACCCTGTATAGCAGAAATGCCAAGTTTTCAGAATTTGTATGATGACTATAGCGATAAGGTTGATTTTATGTTCGTGGCCAAAGATAAAGCTGAAAAAGTATCAGCCTTTATGATAAAGAAAGATTATAATTTACCGGTTTATTATTCAAAGGATGAGGCCCCGAGTTTGTTGACATCGAAAACAATACCAACTACCTATGTGTTGGATAAAGAGGGTAGAATTGTTGTAGCAGAGACAGGCGTAGCAGATTGGAATAGTAATAAGATCAGAAAACTTTTAGATGAACTTATAAGAAAGTAATTATCATTTTAATTATGATACTTGTCATATTTACCGCAGAATTGTGTGTGTAATTTTATACTAAGATGCTGATTTTTATTTGCTGTTATGGTGATAGAGGATTACAAAACACTTTCGATTCCCGAACAATGGTTCGAGGTTTTTGGGTATGGGAGATTCTTGATCACTATCCAGACCCCCATGTGCAATTATTCCCTCTATTCACTGCATAGCTTTTTTGTCGAGGTCGTTTCTGACCCTTTATCTAATAATCCAATATCGAGCAAGCCTTTTTGTGATGGGAGTGATTTGGAAAAGTACATCAATGATTTTGATGTCAAGTGTTTTGAATCATTATGATAGCTTGTTGAACTTCCTTAATCAACAAGCAACTTAGATGACAATTGGTCAAAACCACTTAGAAATTTGCTTTGAAACACTTTTCTTTTTTTGGAAAATTAGTACCCCATAAACATTTGTGATTTACGGGTGCTTAGTGCGCACGAGAAGACTCGAACTTCCACGACCTAATGGTCACTAGCCCCTCAAGCTAGCGCGTCTACCAATTCCGCCACGTGCGCATGAATTTTGGTCTGCAAATATAGGAAGGTGTAATTGAAGATAAAACTTATTGTTTGTTTTTATTTTAGTGGAAACTTAAGTTCATGGGCTTATTTGATAAATGTCTTTCAAGAGCACTTCGGCACCATTGTCATCGATAACTTTTAAATTGTATCGAATAACAATTTCAGTCCCGATCGGGCATTGATAATAAATTCGCCATGCATCTGATTCTTTGACACCAATACAGCCGTTTGAATATGCCTTACCAAGCGATTTAGGGTTTGTGGTGGGGTGAATAAGCTGTCCATTCCTAATACCATTGATTTCTGTAACTATCCATGGTATTTGCGGCATTAAAGTTGTTTTGCCATCATCCCTACGTGTTCTAAAGAATTGTGTACCTGTTACTGGATTATAAAAATCGGGATTTCTCCTATATTCGATTACCATCCCATTACCTTGTTTTGTTCTAAGATCGGTGAACCTGTCACCCATTTTTAAGTATTTTATTCTATTCTGGCCTATTCTTATTGGGTATGTAGATAAAAGAAGTGAGTCTTTGTAAACGCGTAGCTTGTATTCGGGCAAGTTTATATCTATTCTAATCTTGTCAAAATGCTCTGAGATGGTACACGCTTCCAATGAGTCGGGAATAATTATGCTATCTCTTGGTTGAAAGACAATCATTCTTTGCTGATTGTAAACAAAAGAATCCCTTTGCATCATATTATAATAATCAGTGTGTGCCAAGGTATCTATTATCCAAGAATTTGACTTTACCAGTATATGTTCTGAGAGTTGGTAAGGGGTTTTTGATTCGTGAACTGCGACCAATGAATCCATGAAATCAAAATACCGAGCAATGGGAATGGTGTCATTGATAGTTACATACTTTTTAGATATGGTTTTTTCTATTACAACTGGATCTAGAATAGGTTCGATGGCGTTCTTCTCTCTTCTTATTTCCAACAGTTTAGAAATCGTAATTGTAATCAAAAGTAGCAGAAGCAAAGTCAATGTATATCGAAGTCTTTTAGACATTTGGTCAATAATTTGATTATTTCAAGGCTTACGGTTTTTATCTAACTCATGGGTGTTGTTGATAACATGATATCCCATTTCACCAAGTTCCCTGCGGACCGTCTCAAGTACATTTCTGTTTAAATACTCAAAAGATATAAGTCGATTCTCTGGATTCACGCTGGCATTCCAAATATTCATTCCAAATTGAAATCGTTCTAAAATCACTTTTTCATCCAAAGGGGAAATGGCCTGTTGTACTTCAAAAGTTGTTTTCATGATGTTTTGATCTTTGCACTAATTTATTTGATCATTAGAACGTACGAAATGAGCAAGGTCATATTAACATTGAATGACATCATGGAAGGTGATCCAAATCATTTAGTAAAAACTATGTTGAAACTATATTTGATTGATTCCTTTTCAAATGTATTTGAAGATGGCATACACAATTCAATCCGTCCAAAAGTTAAGGCAGTTCTTTGTTGAAATAGGGGAACTTTCCAATTTTGCTATGCGTTTTTTTAAAGAAGCATTGAAACCCCCTTATGAGTTCAAAGAGCTATTACGCCAGTGCTATAATATGGGTAATAGATCACTAGTTTTAGTTGGGGTAACTGGCTTTATTATTGGTTTAGTACTCACTTTGCAGTCGAGACCCACACTTATTGAGTTTGGGGCTGTTTCATGGATGCCCAATATGGTGGGTATCTCTATTGTGCGGGAAATTGGACCGGTAATAACTGCATTGATTTGTGCCGGGAGAATAGCTTCTGGGATAGGGGCAGAACTGGGTTCTATGAGGGTAACTGAACAAATAGATGCTATGGAAGTCTCTGGCACCAATCCTTTTAAATATTTGGTAGTTACACGAATAATGGCAACAACTCTTATGCTCCCTTTATTGGTGATTTTTGGTGATTTAGTTGCGCTATATGGATCGGCCCTGGTTGAAAATTTAAAAGGGAATGTTTCATTTCAGCTTTATTTCAATACCGTTTTTGATGCCCTTGAATTTGGAGATTTAATACCCGCTACCATAAAATCCTTTTTCTTCGGATTCACCATTGGTTTAGTTGGTTGTTATAAGGGATATTATAGCAAAAAAGGAACAGCAGGTGTAGGGGTTGCCGCTAATACCGCCGTGGTATTGGCATCACTGCTGTTGTTTTTTGTGGATTTTATAGCAGTTTTTGTATCTGATATTTTTTATGATTTGTGATATGCTGGAAAAAGAGAAAATATTGAAAAAAACATCCGTGGTAATTGGGAATAAACCAGTTATAGACATTCGTGATCTAAGGAAAAGCTTTGGAAATAATAAGGTTCTAAATGGTTTTTCCTTGAAGCTTCATGAGGGTGAAAACCTTGTGGTCATGGGTAAATCCGGTTCTGGTAAATCTGTGATGATTAAATGCCTGGTAGGCCTTATGCAAGCAGATAGTGGTTACCTCTCGGTAATGGGTAAGGAGATTAAAACTCTAGACAGAAAAACTTTGGACGAATTACGTTCAGATATTGGTTTTTTATTTCAAGGGAGTGCCCTTTATGATTCTATGACAGTTCGTGAAAACCTTGAGTTTCCTATGCGAAGACATAAAGAGAAATTAGGAAGTGTGGTAGATACGACGCCATTGGTATTGGAGGCACTTGAAAATGTTGGTCTGGCAGACACTATGGATCTAATGCCATCTGAGCTGTCAGGTGGCATGAAGAGGCGTGTAGCACTGGCCAGGACTTTGATTTTAAAGCCTAAAATTATTTTGTATGATGAACCAACAAGTGGTTTGGACCCAATTACGGCAAAGGAAATAATAGAACTCATGCGAAGTATTCAAAAAAAGTACGGAACCTCCTCATTGATAATTACCCACGATGTTGATTGTGCTCGGGTTATCTCGGAACGTATGGTCTTACTGGTTGATGGTATTAATTATGCGGAAGGTACGTATAGTGAATTATCAAAATCTACCGACCCAAAAGTCGAGGCATTTTTTAAAAAATAAAATTATGGCTAAAACATCTTTAGAAAACTTGAAATTGGGAGTATTTGTAGTATTCGGAACCATTCTGTTGGTAACCGTTGCTTATTTGATTGGTAACAGACAGAACATGTTTGGACAAACCTTTACAATCAGTGCAGTGTTCAATAATGCAAACGGACTCCAAAACGGAAATAATGTTCGTTTCTCTGGTATTAATGTGGGAACCGTAAAAGCTATAGATATGGTTAATGACACTACTATAAGAGTTTCAATGATAATTGAAAAAAAGATGTTGAACCATATTCGAAAAGACGCCATAGCAACTATTGGATCGGACGGTCTGGTGGGGAGTATGATTCTTAATATAATCCCGGGTGAGGGGTCGTCACCTTTAATAGTTGAGGGTGATAAGCTGCAATCCTACAGTAGAATTGCGACTCAGGACATGTTGAGTACTTTGAATACCACCAATGAAAATGCAGCAATTTTGACTGCCAATTTGTTAAAAGTGACACAAGCCATGACGAAGGGACGGGGAACCATGGGTAGATTATTGAATGATACTTTAATGGCAGGTGACTTAAAAGCAACTCTTGAAAATTTAAAAAATGCCAGTCATGAAGCTAACAATATGATTAAGAAACTAAACCTAACGATAAGTAAAATCAACAATGAAGATAGTGTCTTTGCAGTATTGTTAAACGATTCGCTAAACGGGGTGAAAATGAAAAACATACTTTCCAATATGGAAAAATCCAGTATCGATATTAATGAACTAACCAAAAACTTGAATGTTGTTGTAGATGATATGACAAATGGTAAGGGAGCTATGAATTATTTGGTTATGGACACTGTCTTGGTAAAAAGCTTAAAGAATACTATTAGGAATATAGAAGAGGGTTCAGGTCGCTTTAATGAAAATATGGAGGCATTGAAGCATAATTTTCTTACCAGAAGATATTTTAAAAAAATAGAGAAAAGAAAAGAGAAAAGTCAAGTAGATTAATGAGTATTTTAACTTTCTTGTATTCAATGATTTAGGACCTATATTAATTTATTTTTATACCTGTCTGGAATGTATAATTGCTCTAATGGAAAAAAATTACCTGAACTGATCTATATCATTTCATTTGAGAAAATCAGATTATATATTTGGCTAATTGTTATAGTAAAAGTTCATTTGACATTCGAAAAACATACTTGTTATTCATGGGGAGTAATAAGGGTTTGTATATGAAGATATAAAAGATACCATTGCACTGGGCGTTTTTTTGTAATGGCTTGGCAACAAGTTCGGAGAATAAACTGCCAACAAGTGTTTATTAGGCAGAATTTATATCTTCTGGAAACCGGGACACGAGGTGTTCCGGTTTCTTTTAAAAAATTAATGACATTGATTTTTATTGTCGCAAGACCGTATAGATCATAGTTGGGAAGTCAATGTAGTCATTTGCAAAAAAATCAATTGGTTAAGTTGTTTTAGTAATAACGTGATTTAAAGAATTGTTTGATTGTTTTGATGAATATGATTTCCTAATAGGAAACGGGCACGCGTAGCGTGCCTGTTTCTGCTTTGGGTCGTATCACAGATTACCTTAATAAAATAAAATGGATTATTATTTCAACAAAACACTTACTAATTTGTCTTTCGACGAAGTAGTTGACAAAACAACGCTAGCCTTAAAGGAAGAGGGTTTTGGTATACTCACCGAAATAGATATTAAAACGACATTGAAAAATAAATTGGATATCAACTTCCCTAATTATAAAATCCTGGGTGCTTGTAATCCACCCTTTGCACATAAAGCCTTACTGGCCGAAAACAAAATTGGAACGATGTTGCCCTGTAATGTAATTGTCCGCGAAACTGAAAATGGCAGTATTGAAGTTGCTGCCGTAGACCCTATTGTATCTATGATGGGTATAAAGAATAAAGACCTTGGTGAAATAGCTAATGAGGTTAGAAATAAGTTAAAAAAAGCAGTTGATAATTTGTAGGGCACACAATTAATCATAATTAGTTGTTTGGTTCCATTATCGTTGGTCACCAGCTGACCAAAATCATTACCTCCTTTTGTATTGAATTGTATTTTTATTGATAGTGGAATACAATTGTAATACATCATGGATGTTCTTCAAAAAGATAATATAATCTCGTTGGATGTTAGGTTGCCTATCTGGGAACACTTTTTTACTGTCGCTCCTTTAGTTGTCATTGGCACTAAGGAAAAAGAGGGGTATGATCTTGCGCCAAAACACATGGCCACACCTTTAGGGTTTGGCAATTATTTTGGTTTCGTTTGTACACCTAGGCATGGTACATATCAAAATGTGAAGACAAACAAGGAATTTTCGGTCAGTTTTCCGAGACCAGATCAGATAGTAACCACCTCTTTAACCTCATCCCCCCGTTCTGAACAGATTTCTAAATCGCATGCAATTATTGAGGTATTGCCAATTGTCAAGGCAACCACAATGGATGTGCCAATGATTAAAGATGCTTATTTGTTCTTTGAATGTGAACTATTCAAAATAATCGACGGTTTTGATGATTATTGTATCATTTCTGGCACGATAAAAGCAGCACATGTGCATAAGAATTATCTTAGGGTATTCGAAAAAGACGAACAGGAACAGCTGCATGAAAATCCATTGCTGGCTTATATAGCTTCAGGTCGTTTTGCAAAAATTTCTGATACCTACAGTTTTCCATTTCCTAAGGACTTTAAAAGATGATTGCGATGACCATAAATATAGCAGCGGAGATTTTAGCATATTTCAAGGCAAATAAAGATAAAATGATCGGTTTCCTTGAAAAATTAGTCCAATATGAGTCCCCATCTGATGACCCAAATTCACAAAAACCAATACTAGAATTCTTGGAAAGTAAACTGAACTCTCTTGGATATTTTACGCTTTTTGTTCCTGGAAAAAATACTGGCGGATTTTTATATGCCAGACCGCAAAATAGGGATAGAAAAAAAAACTTACAATTATTATTAGGTCATTGTGATACTGTATGGACAAAGAATACATTGCTAAAGATGCCTATTTCAGAAAATAACGGTAAGATGACCGGTCCTGGAGTTTATGACATGAAGGCAGGATTGACCCAAATATTATTTTCGCTAAAGGCAATTCATGAGATGTCTTTGCAATCCCATCTCACTCCCGTAGTCCTAATCAATTCTGATGAGGAAATTGGCAGCAGGGAATCATGGCATATTATCAAGAGACTATCAATTATTTCCGAACGTACATTTGTTATGGAACCTCCTTTAGGTCTTGAAGGAAAATTGAAAACCGCCCGTAAAGGATTAGGACGATTCACAATAACGGTTAATGGAAAGGCCGCCCATGCTGGTTTAGATCCTGGAAAGGGGATAAATGCAATTGTAGAACTTTCACACCAGGTACAAAAATTGTTTGCCATGAACGATTTTGATAAGGGGATAACAGTAAATGTTGGAACCATTCAAGGAGGTATTTCTCCGAATGTGGTGGCACCTGAGAGTAAGGCTGTGATCGATGTTAGAGTACAAAATAAAGAAGACGGAGAATTAATAACGAAACAGATTTATGGGTTAGAACCGAGCATTCCTGATGTGGTAATTAAGATTGAGGGAGGAATTGGCCGACCGCCTATGGAGCGTACAACTCGAAACCAGAAACTATGGCAACTCGCTAAAACCAAAGCCTTATTATTGGGTTTAGAACTGCAACAAGCTACTGCCGGTGGAGGTTCAGATGGTAATACTACGAGTACATATACCGCTACTCTGGATGGTCTAGGCACAACGGGAGATGGCGCACATGCACTACACGAGTTTATATTTTTAGACCAGTTACCAGAAAGAGCAGCCTTGCTAACATTATTACTATTGTCAGATTCATTGGAGAATTAAAGAAGCTCAATTATGAACTATAAATACATATTTACATCCTTGACACGAATTTCTGATTTGGCAGAAAAAGAATTTCAATTGAAAGAACTACCAAAGAAACAATGGGAAACTGGGGATTATGTGGTATGTAAAATAGTGAATGCAGGAAGTGAAACTTTGAAGTTGGAGTTGCCAAATGGAAGAATGCGTGGGATAATCGGGGGAGAGACTATTGTTGGAGCCCTAGGTGACCGTTTTGCAACTTTGGAAGCCACCGGGACCTGGAGAAACGTTGAAGATGACCTTAAAATGACCGTATTGACAGGAGCTGGATTATTGGGTAAAATGACATCAAAGTCAGTTTTTATACCTCAAATGATGCAAGTGATTTATTTAGGACATGCCTTTAGGGGGGCAAAAAAACTGACCATGGAAAGTTTTGTTAAGCCAATACTCACTCTTCCATACAAAACACCTGTGGTGCTGTTTGTTGGCACGTCAATGTCAGCAGGTAAAACCACTTCGGCTAGAATTGTTACAAATTTATTCAAACAGGCAGGTCATAAGGTAGTTGGGGCCAAACTTAGCGGGGCAGGAAGGTACAAGGACATTCTGGCGATAAAGGATGTTGGTGCTGACGCTATTTATGATTTTGTTGATGTAGGATTGCCTTCATCTATTTGTCCACAGGAGAAATTCCAGAAAAAATTAAATCAATTATTGAGTAGAATTGAACTGCATAAAGCGGATATTGCTATTGTTGAAATAGGTGCCTCACCTTTGGAACCGTATAACGGGGATGTAGCCATTGAAAGGCTTCGAGAGCATATTAAATGTATAGTTCTTAGTGCCTCTGACCCCTATGCTGTTTACGGATTGATGAAAGCTTTTGATATTGTCCCAAATATTGTAACCGGTGTTGCAAGTAATACTTTGGGAGGCAAAAGATTGGTTGAGCAACTTTGCAAGGTTAAAAGCTTGAATTTAATTGATTCAACAACAACTAAAGAATTGAAACGAATCATAACGGCTACCACTGGTTTCAGTTTATAAAAATTTGGACACTGAACAAAGAGTTCATGAAAATCACGCCTAAAGCTCCTAAGCCCAAGATTTTGTTATTACCATTAATTGGTATGTTGCTCTTTGTCATTCTCTACATTTTGGCCGCCCTGGACTATCCGGGTGGTTCATGGTTAATGCCCGATCAAAATGGTTTTAGTTTTTGGAACAATTATTTATGTGACCTATTAGATGAAAATGCTATTAACGGCGAATTTAATCCTGCCCGTTATTATGCTATAGCCTCATTGACGTTACTTTGCTTTAGCCTTGCGTTACTATGGTATTACTTACCTAATCTATTTAGCGGGGAGAATTTTAATCAGAATATTATGTGGCTATCAGGAATTGTGTCCTTGATTGTTACTGCGTTTCTGTCCTCGGGAACTCACGATGTTACGGTCCGGATTGCTGGTGTTTTTGGGGTTATTGCTTTTATTACATGTTTTATGGAATTATATATGGAGAAGTATTTTAAACTTGTTATCTATGGGGGTATATGCCTTCTAATTTTTTTGACCAACTACTATATCTATGAAACAGGAATATTTCTTAATGCCCTTCCAGTAATCCAGAAAATAACTTTCATAAGCTGTATCATTTGGTTTGTATCATTGGATTTAGCTTTTTATAAAAAATTGCTAACGGATCATGCAAACAAGTAGGAAAAGGCTTGAAATAGAGGTGTTGTGATAGCTCTTATACCGTGTTTTTTTCGTAACTTTAAAAGAATGGTTAATTGGCTAACATAAGTTAAAAGCATACTTCTGGTTTTGTTGGGTTTTATCAGTTCTTAGCCAAATTTCATTATGATTTGCATATTATTGATACCGTTGGATTGTCCAAAACGGTACAAAACATCACATAAATTCTACATTATGAATCCATTAGTATTGTTCTCCATTATTTTCATTTTATTCATTGCGGCGGGAATTAGAATTGTCTTTGAATATAAAAGAGCCTTGAAATTTCGTTTCGGCAAGTATGTGAAAACATTACAACCAGGTTTCCGATGGATTATCCCCTTTGTTGAAACCATCCAGGTGGTAGATATTCGTGTTATAACCATTAATGTGGTTTCACAAGAAGTTATGACCGAAGATAATGTGCCTTGTAGTATTGATGGTGTTGTATTTTTTAAGATAAGTGATCCAGAAAAGGCCGTTTTGGAGGTAGAAGAGTTTTCCTTCGCCATTACCCAACTCTCACAAGCAGCCCTTAGAGATGTTTGTGGTAAAGTAGAACTTGATACCATTTTATCCAAACGGGAAGAAATGGGCAAGAATATCAAAAGTATTGTGGAGACTGAAACCCATCATTGGGGCATTGAGATTATTGATGTAAAGATCAAGGATATTCAACTTCCTGAAAACATGAGAAGAATGATGGCCAATCAAGCTGAAGCCGAGAGGTCAAGAAGAGCCAGAATAATTCTGGCGGAAGCTGAGGAACAAGCTGCAGCAAAGCTGCTGGAGGCCGGCCTTCAAATAGATAAATCTCCATCTGCGATAAAGCTAAGGTTATATCAAACATTATCTAATATAGCCGCAGAAAAGAATTCTACAATTCTATTCCCATTCCCTGAGGAAGTTTTGCCAAGAAATAAAAAAGGGGAAGAGTAGGGTTGTAATGTGAGTTTCGTAACGCTTGATGCTATTTAATTTTGAGTTCTTTTTTTAAAATATTCCTGAAGCGGGTAGCACTTAGATAGTGATCCTCTAGTAGTTTTCCATCATGAATGAGACCGAATACTCCATATCCAGAGGGCGCATTTTGCGCTTCCCGTGCTGTTTTAAGTTCAGTTACTTTTAAATCTATGTCATAGTCCATGGCTGTATTCAATAGCGCTGCTACAGATTTTTCATGCCAGGGGCATTGATTTGCATAAATCAAATTCCAACCCTGATGTTTAGATTGCTGTGCGTTCCAGTCAATAAACTTGGGTGAATTTGCTTTGGGATCCCATTGCTTCGTAAGCAGCTCGAACCTTCCTTTTTTGTCAATTTGTGCATAGCCACTATTCTCAAAAATTTCTTTAGAGGCAATCCAAGTGCCTTTGCTGGTCATAACACATACACCAGCCAGCCCTTCTTGTTTAGCGTCCTTTTCAACTTCATGAATAAGTAGTGACCCATAACCTTTGTTTCTGTCTTTTTTTGAATACACTACAATACAATGAATAAACATAAATTTTTCTGCTTCAATAGGTCGCCAAGCATTTGTTGCGGGGATATATTCGATGAATCCAATCATTTTGTCTTCCCCATTTTTAAGGATTTTCAGGTGTAATCCTCTTTTATATTGTTTTTCGAACCAACTCTTTTTACAATTGAATCCAGAGTTTTTAATATTCTTTACGCAGAAGAGAGTTTCTTCTTGAACATTTTTGGGTGTTACCTCTATTATTCTTAATTGAGCCATAGTATTGGTTCTACTAAAATTCTTGCGCTTTAAACAAAAAAGCTTTCATCAAAAAATGGATTTGGATTTCAACTTAATCCCAATCATCTTGTAAGTAATATTAGTCCGGTTATGAAGCTACCATGCCACCATCGATGACATAGGTGCTACCTGTAATATATTTACTTTCATCCGAGGCCAGGAACAACACCAAATCGGCGATTTCCTCTGCCTCTGCATAACGCCCAAAAGGTACTCCGGCTTCAAATCCTTTTTTCGCTTTTTGAGCATTATCGGGTGATATGTCCTTTTCAATGTCCCTCATCATGCGGGTATTCACTGGCCCGGGATGAATCGTATTCACTCTGACATTCCTGACTGCAGATTCCAGGGCGGCAACTCGCATGATACCAATTACACCATGCTTACTGGTTGTATAAGCCCCTAAGCCAGAAAAACCTTTTAAACCTGCAACTGAAGATGTGATTATCACACTTCCTCCATCATTCAGTCTAGGAATACCGTATTTACATCCTAACCATACCCCTTTTAAATTAATTGCAATTACCGAATCGAACATTTCTTCAGGGTAATCCGCAATAGGACTGAAAGGGCCTTCTATACCTGCATTAGCAAATAGAATATCAATTTTGCCAAATTGGTCCAATGTTTCTTGTAGATATAGTTTGGTATCCGTTGTTTTTGATACATCAGCAGTACAATAACGAACATGGGGGCTATTTAAATCGGATGTGGCTTTTCTAAGAGTACTTTCAGTGCGGCCTACCAACATAACTTTAGCTCCTTCTTGTATGAAAATTTTAGCCGTGCTAAAACCTATTCCACCTGCACCTCCTGTAATGATTGCGACCTTATTTATTAAGCGATTCATATTCTGTTTTTTATAGACTAATATTCAATTTTTTGGTCTCCCACTTATCATCCTTGGTTCTGTATACAAGAAGATCTTTTGCTATTAATTTAGCCTTTAACTCGGGCGTTTCATAACGTCTTTTGGCAGTTAAAATATGTTCCCGTTCTGCAATTGGCCAAATTATTTCACCACTGATATTCACTACAACTTCAGTAAAAATGTAGTCTATAACCTTTAATTTGATTTCATTATTTCCTTGAAAGGCTTTCCGCACATAAATTCCTATGGCATTTTCGTGGTCGAATTGGGTAATATTCAAATACTCAGGCTGAATTATAATTTCACCAGATTGGTCTATAAACCCATAATATGGGATACTGTCCTCCTTTAGAATTTGTATCATACACCTGCCGTTCTTAAATTCTGGATAGCGAATGCCTAAAACCCCAGGTACACTGGTGTCAGCATCTTTGTTCCATACTAAATCATCCCTAAAATCCAGGACTAATTCCGCATTCTCATTTATAAAACCCCATTGGTTTTCTATACGAACTGCGGCGAGGCCTTCACTAAAAGGAGCGACTTCATCAAAAACGGTATTTACTGTTTGTGCCAATGCCAATACAGGTATTATTAATATTAGCGATAGAAATGTTATGGTATTTTTCATGACTGTATTTTTAAATAATGTTATTCATTTTTTTAAAACATGATATTAGAGTAAATCATGCTTTTTAAATCTTTGGGTAAACCATCTCTAATATCTTCCAGTTCTCCCAAGGAAATATATTTTCTTAATAGAATAAAGGTTGTGTCTATGTACTGCTCCGCAACATCATCGCTATATTCAAAGTCGTTTATTGCAGATGGTCCGTCATGTTTTCTTACCAAATCAATGAACTCTGCCATTTGTTTTATTCTTGGCCTATCTCTTTTTATGGTCCAGCCATTTACGTAGACGGCCTTTAAGAACATTGGGAATTGAGCGATAAGCTGTAATGATTCTTCTGTAGGTATAATATCGCGAAGTGCATGAAGAATGGCTGATAGAATTCTACCCGCTTTGTCTTTGTCTTCACCAAGATTCATTTCCTTGGTATAATTTTTTATAAATGTATTTCCTTCCGTTGCGTATTGATTAAAATTAAGTGCCATAATATCCTCTTTTAAGTTGAACTTAAAGTTGGCGACAATAACTTTAATAAGAAATGACCTAGGTCATGTATGTCGTTGAAAGGTAAGTGTATATAGAATATTGAGTATTTGAATTAGGTAATGTTCAAAGCAATCTCGACCATTTCATTAAACGAGGTCTCCCTTTCTTTTGATGACGTTTTTTCCCCGGTGACCAATGAATCAGAAATTGTGAGTATGGCCAAGGCCCTTACGTTGAATTTAGCGGCAATCGTGTATAGGCCAGATGCCTCCATTTCAACACAAAGAACACCATACTTGGCCCATAGTTTGTATGCGTCAGGGTCATCTTCGTAAAACTCGTCCGCAGAAAGAACATTTCCTGCTTTAATCTTTATTCCATTTTTCTTTGCATATAAGGATGCGTTCAACAATAAATCAAAATTTGCAGTTGGGGAATAGTCAGAATTTATAAAACGTGAGTTATTTATTCCTGAAGTGGTTGAGGCAGCCATGGCGAGAACTATATCCCGTACTTTAATATTTTTTTGAAAAGAACCGGCCGATCCTACTCGGATTAGGTTTTTAACCCCATAATTATTTATCAATTCATGATAATAGATCATTGCGGATGGGATTCCCATTCCGCTGCCTTGAACCGATATTTTTTTGCCTTTATAAGTTCCAGTGTATCCCAACATTCCACGTACTTTGTTATAACAAAATGGATCTTTCAAAAAAGTTTCTGCAATCCACTTGGCACGTAGGGGATCTCCTGGCATTAATACGGTTTCTGCAATTTCTCCTTTTTTGGCTTCAATATGTACGCTCATAGTTTCGCTAATTATTCGGTTGATGAGATGGTAATCCCTGCGGATGTTCCTATTCGTGAAACCCCAAGGGCAAGGTATTTAAGAGCTGTGGCTCTATCTCTAATACCACCGGAAGCTTTTATTTTTGCCATGTGCCCAACTACATCTTTCATAAGTTTAACATCTTCCAAGGTTGCACCCCCAGAACCAAAACCAGTCGAGGTCTTTACAAAGTCTGCACCCGCTGCAACAGCAAGTTCGCATGCTTTTATTTTTTCTTCATGGGTTAAATAGCAAGTTTCTATGATTACTTTCAAAACCTTTTTTCCAATTGCTTTTTTTATGTTGGAAATCTCTTGTTCAACTAAATCTGTTTTACCGGATTTTAACCATCCAACATTGATAACCATGTCAATTTCATCAGCGCCATTGGCAACGCAATTCTTGGATTCAAAAATCTTGGCTTCCGTGCTCATGGCCCCTAAAGGAAAGCCTATTACCGCTGCTAGGTTTACCGAACTGTCCAATAATAATTCTTTGGCAGATTTAACATAACAGCCGTTTACACAAACAGCGAAGAACTTATGTGCAATAGCTTCGTTACATAGTTTTTCAATATCGGCAATTGTTGCTGTGGGCTTAAGTATGGTATGGTCAATATAATCTTGGATGTGCATAGAATCGGAAATTATTTAACTAGGAATAACTAGTAGGAATATAATTCAAAAATACGATTCTACCTTTAGATTTTTCATGATAATAGTCAGTTAAAATAAACAAGGACTCGACTGATTTAAATCATGGTTCTTTTTTTAGAAAGACCATAATTTTAAGTATTACTAAAGCCGCTTCTCATGAAAACAATCCTCATTCCCACCGATTTTTCAGAAAATGCTTGGAATACCATTTCGTTTGCACTGCAATTTTTAAAAAATGAACGCTGTACATTCTACTTTTTACATACCTATACCCCTGCTTTTTATCGTATGGATTATGTGCTTGGAGGTCCAGAATTCAGTGCTATTGCTGATAAAGGTGTTGACGCATCTTTGTCTGGGCTGGAAATGACCTTACAGAAGGTTAAGGCTAATTTCAATAACCCTAAACACATTTATGAAACCGTCTCCGCATTCAATGTTTTGACCGATGAAATAACCGAATTGAGTCATAGCAAGAGTGTTGATTTAATTATCATGGGAACGCAGGGAGCTTCTGGGGCAAAAGAAATATTTCTTGGAACCAACACTGTTCATGTTATTCGAAAAGCTACTGTTCCAATTTTGGCGATTCCTGCCGGTTTTGTATACAAGCGAATAGAAAAAATACTTTTTGCTGCGGATTATAAGTCAAAATACCATAGGAAGGAACTGTACACTGCCATTGAAATAGCGAAAATATTTGATGCCTTGATTACTGTACTACATATAAAGGAGGAGTATGAGCTAAGTAAAGTTCAGAAGGAGAATAAAGATTTCTTAGCACTTTGTCTTGCACAGATTAAGTTTGAATTTAAAGAAGAAAGGGGTTCTTATATGCCAGAAGCCGTCATTGAATATGTAGAAGAACATGACTTTGATATTTTGGTAATGATGAACAGAAACCATTCGTTTTTTGAGCGGATATTGACGAAACAGAACATCGACCAAATTGGTTTTCACATACAAGTTCCATTTTTGGTGGTACCTGATAATTCCAATTCTTCTAAATAAAAGCCGAAATGAAAAATATTATTTTACCTACGGATTTTTCCGATAACGCGTGGAACGCGATTTTCACGGCCTTAAAAATATTTGAGAACGTAGATTGCAATTTTATATTATTGAACACCTACGAACCAAAAATGACAAATTTATTGGGAAAAAAAAGCAGGGAAAGGTTAGGGGTTATTTATGATTCCTTATCTGAGAACTCAAATATTCAATTAGATAAGTCAATACAATATCTTTCTCAAAATCATAAACGAACAAACCATGAATTTGAATTGGTCTCGGTTTCGAACAATGTAGATCAGGCAATCAACCAGCTGCTCCTTGAAAGAGAAATAGATCTTATTGTTATGGGCACTAAAGGTGCGTCTGGGGCTAAAGAGGTATTCATGGGAAGTAATACGGTAAGGGTGATCAAGAAAATAAGGTTCTGCCCAATTTTGGCGGTTCCTGATGAACATGATTTTAAGAGGTTGAATGCAGTGGTCTTTCCAACTAATTTCACCCACGTAATCGGTGAAGAAGATTTACAAAGTATACTTGAAATGGCTTCTATTTGGAATGCTAAAATAAATGTTTTGCAGATTGCTGAGGAGTATGTTTTGAGTGAAATGCAAAAGAAGAACAAAGAATTATTGTCAAAACGATTAAACGGCCTGGACCATCAATTCCACCGAGTTGAAATGTGGAACAATGTAGCTGATGCAGTCAATGATTTTTCTAAAAAAGAGGATATTGATTTAATTGTATTGATAAACTATCCGCATACTTTTTTGGAGAAATTAACAAGAGAATCGGTCATTAGAAAAATGGCTTTTCATACCAAAATACCAATCTTGATTTTACCAGGAATTCAATCATTGATATCAAATTGAAATTATTGTATAGTTAATATAATATCTAGGGTTTTATTATGTTATTTTAACGTTGGAAGTTATATACTTTCTTCAATAAACAATACTTACAATAAGATTGTTTTTTACGGTCTTAAAATTTTAAATTTGCATATTAAACACTGATTGCTAATGAGCAAAGCCATTTATATTGCCACAACAGAACCTAACAGTGGCAAATCAATAATTTCTCTGGGTCTAATGCAAATGTTATTGGGAAAAGCAGCTAAAGTCGGCTATTTTAGACCTATTATCGATGACTACACGAATGGTACAAAAGATAACCACATAAAAACCATTATTTCCTATTTTAATTTGCCAATTGCCTATGAAGACGCGTTCGCATTTACACGCAGCGAGGTTATTCAGATGAATAATCAGAATAAAGAAGATGAGGTTCTTGATAAGATTATAGAAAAATATAAGAGCATAGAAGATCAGTTTGATTTTGTGCTGGTTGAAGGCACGGACTTTTCTGGAGAAGGAGCGATCATTGAATGGGATATCAATGTACTTATGGCAAAGAACCTGGGTATTCCAACACTCATATTGACAAGTGGTGTTGGTAAAACATTGGATGAGTTGGTAAATAATGTCTACTTGGCCTATGATTCATTTAAGGATCATGGTGTTGAGGTTCTTATGGTTGTTGCCAATAAGGTTCAAGAGAAAAATTTAGAGCTGGTAAATGAGAGTTTGCAAAAAGTTATACCTGAAGAGGTATTGGTAGGGTCAATACCAATGAATCCTGTTTTGGGCAACCCTACCATAAAAGAAATTGTTGATGTTCTTGAAGGTAAAGTTCTCTTTGGTGAAAAATATTTAAATAATCAAGCAGGGCATTTTGGCGTAGGGGCCATGCAATTACGCAATTACCTCACCCATTTAAAGAAAGATGGACTTGTAATTACTCCTGGTGATAGGGCCGATATTATTCTTGGAGCCTTACAAGCAAATTTATCTGCTAATTACCCTACTGTATCTGGGATGATTTTAACCGGGGGAATAATTCCTGAAGAACCTATTGCCAAGCTTATTGAGGGGCTTTCAGACGTTGTGCCCATAATTTCTGTAGAAGAAGGAACTTTTTCAATAACAAATCGAATTGGGGCGATCAGACCGAAGATATATGCGGAGAACACTCATAAAATAATGACCTCAATTCAGGACTTTTCAAAATATATACCTGAGGAAGTGCTGGCCAAGAGATTGATAACATCGAAGTCTAAAGGAATTACACCTAGAATGTTTCAATATAATTTACTGAAGCGGGCAAAAGCAGATAAAAAAAGAATTGTACTTGCAGAAGGATTGGATGAACGTGTATTAAAGGCAACAAAGCAATTGCTAGATGCCAATGCCGTTGAAATCACCTTACTAGGTGACCCAATACAAATAGCAGACAAAATATCACTGATGGATTTAGATCTTGATCTTAATAGTATTGAGATAGAGAACCCAACTGAATCTAAATATTTTGATGAATTCTCCGAAACCCTATATGAATTGAGAAAGCATAAAAATGTGAATTTGGCAATGGCCCGTGATCTTATGGAAGATGTTTCATATTTTGCTACCATGATGGTTCATAAAGGTTATGCAGATGGCATGGTATCGGGTGCAATACATACTACAAAACACACCATTCTTCCTGCATTACATTTTATAAAAACACGACCAGATGTTTCTGTGGTTTCTTCAGTCTTTTTTATGTGTCTTGAAGATAGGGTTACACTCTATGGTGATTGTGCCATAAACCCGAACCCAGATGCAGAACAATTATCAGAGATTGCCATATCTTCAGCTGAAACAAGTCAAGCATTTGGTATTGACCCAAAAATCGCAATGTTATCATACTCCTCAGGTAGTTCAGGAGTGGGCGAAGATGTTGAGAGAGTACGTAATGCAACCAAATTGGTAAAAGAGAAACGACCTGATCTAAAGGTTGAGGGGCCAATACAATATGACGCAGCTGTTGATATAAATGTGGGCAAAACCAAAATGCCAGGGTCACAAGTGGCCGGTGAGGCATCAGTTTTTATTTTTCCAGATCTTAACACAGGGAACAATACCTACAAAGCCGTTCAAAGGGAGACGGGAACGATAGCAATCGGTCCCATTTTACAAGGGCTTAACAAACCTGTGAATGACCTAAGCCGAGGTTGTAATGTGGACGATATCTTTAACGCTGTGATTATTACTGCAATTCAGGCACAAGATTTAGAATAACTTATATGAAGGTATTGATATTAAATTCGGGCAGTTCTTCAATTAAGTTCCAACTAATTGAAATGCCAGAGGAAAAAGTGATCTGTGGTGGCTTGGTCGAACGTATTGGATCTCGTGATTCGGTTTTGGTTTTTAATCTTTCTGGGAAAAAGCATAAAAAAAAATTGCCGATAAATGACCACAAGGAAGGTCTGATTAAGATTTCCAATGTTTTACTTGATGTGGAAAACGGGATTCTAAAAAGTACCGAGGAAATAGAAGCTGTGGGCCATAGGGTTGTTCATGGTGGGAATGCGTTTTCCGAGACAACATTAGTGAATAAAGAGGTGAAAAGAATAATAAAGGAAAATTTCAGCCTAGCACCTTTACATAATCCACATAATCTATTGGGAATTGAAATTGCGGAACAAATATTCTCGAATTCAAAACAGATTGCAGTTTTTGATACGGCATTTCATCAATCAATACCTACTAAGGTGCGCAAATATGCCATTCCCAATAAGTTCTATGAAGAAAACGGAATCCAACTCTATGGTTTTCATGGTACTAGTCATAAGTATGTTTCGGAAAGAGCCGCGGATTATTTAGGTAGAGAGGATGCAAAGCTAATTACAATCCATCTTGGTAATGGTTGCAGTATAAGTGCAGTAAAGAATGGAAAAAGTGTAGATCATAGTCTTGGGTTCGCACCTTCGAACGGACTGATCATGGGTTCTAGAAGTGGAGATATAGACCATTCTATTGTCTTTTATTTGGTGAATGAACTGGGTTATTCTTTAGATGAGGTGAATAATATGTTGAACAAAGAAAGCGGTATGTTGGGTTTGACCGGTTATAGTGATTTAAGGGATATTGAGTCTGAAGCGGAGAGAGGTAATCACGCTTGTAAGTTGGCTTTGGAAATGAATGCGTATCGAATTAAAAAATATATTGGAGCCTATGCGGCCGCTATGAATGGTCTTGATGCCCTAATTTTTACGGCTGGGATTGGGGAAAACTCTGAACTGATACGTAAAATGGTCTGCAATGAAATGCAATTTTTAGAAATAGAAATAGATGATTTGTTTAATTCCAGGAAATCAGCCCATCTCCGAGAGATTAATACTTCAGATTCAATTGTAAAGGTTTTGGTTATTCCAACCAATGAAGAGTTGGAAATAGCTAAGCAAGCATTTCATTTGCTTGAAAACTGATTTACTACAGTTATAAGAATACCCATTGAATGGTTTTGAAACCCTCTTTTTTTTGAAATGATTTAAATCATTTCAAGTGATGACTCATTGAATTACTTTGGTGTATAATTTAATATGAACCATAAAATTCAAGAATCATGTCAAACGATAGTGGAAACATCATGTTAGCCTTATTGACAGGAGCTGCAATAGGGGCAGGGGTAGGTATTTTGTACGCACCCGACAAAGGGACGAAAACCCGTAAAAAAATCAAGGAAAAAGCCATGGAGACAAAGCACGAAATAGCAGAGCGTGTCTCGCATGCCAAGGAAGAGCTTACTAAAACTGCTCAGGAAAAGAAAGTTGAGTTCGAGCAAAAGTTAGAAGATACCATTTCAACAATGAGTTACAAAGCGGATGATATCATCGCAACTTTGGAGCGTAAATTGGAAGAAATGAAAAAGAAAAATACGCAACTACAGAAATAGGTTCTTATGGCTTTTGATGAATTAAAGAAGGATCTAATAGAGGCCGATGTCGATATTAGATCCTATCTTGAGAATAGTGAAGAATACTACAAACTGAAAGTATTCAAAACCTCAATGAGAGGAATTACTTCCTTAACTCATGTATTGGTCATAGGGGCAATTGCCTTTTTGGCTTTATTCTTATTGTCATTGACCGCGGCGTATGCCATAGGTAATGCGATGAATGAGTTCTACCACGGATTTCTGATAGTGGGACTATTTTATGTTGTAGTTGCCATACTATGCTATATTTTCCGTAAAAAAATGGACACACCTTTGTTGAAGAAATTCTCAAAATATTATTTTGATTAATTATGAAAACTTATAACTCATTTTCCGAAATAGATAAGCAATTAAAAATCTTAAGCCTTCACCGAGAAATAAATCTGGAAAGCTTCAAGTTGAATCTACATAGATGTAAATCAGATTTAACTCCTTCACATTTACTGGGCGGGTATAAGGGCATTCTTCAAAAAAGCCTTTTGACCCTCGTGCTCAGGCAATTAAAAAAAATGCGTAGTGCAAAACAATTGGCAGGTTAGTCTGCGCCATGTTTTGATTCCCGACTATACAAAATTTAAACCTTCCCATATTTTTTTTAGACTGAATGTGGAATATTCATAGTTTTGATATTAAATTTCAAGTATGAATATAGGCCTGGTCCTTTCTGGTGGCGGTGTTCGCGGTGTGGCTCATATTGGAGCCATCAAAGCTTTGGAAGAGCATGGTATTTTCCCAAACCATATTGCCGGTGCCAGTGCTGGTGCCATTGTAGGGGCATTATACGCCAATGGGAATACGTGGGAAGAAATATTGGATTTTTTCAAGTCGGTACAGATTTTCAAGTTAAATAAGTTTGCCCGCAATAAACCGGGCTTCATAGATACCGAAAAATTATATGACAGTTTTAAATCTTATCTGGTAGACGACAATTTCAGCTCTTTACAGATGCCGCTGGCCATTACAACCACTAACTTGCTAACCGGTACTTTAAAGGTTTTTGATGCGGGAGAATTGATTCGGCCAATTTTGGCATCCGCTGCCTTTCCAGGGGTTTTCACTCCTGTTGAGATAGGTGGTGAACATTATATAGATGGAGGTACGCTCAATAACTTTCCTGTAGATTTAATTAAAACATCCTGCGATACTATAGTTGGAGTTTATGTAAACCCATTTGAGGTGCTTAGGATCAATGATCTTAAATATTCTTTTAGCATTTTGGATAGGGCCTACAAAATCAAAACGGCTCATGAATCTATTGAAAAATTCGAGGATTGTAATTTGGTAATAAGTCCAAAAGATTTGAAGAAATATGGTACTTTCTCTGTGAAGGACATTGATGCTGTTTTTGATTTAGGGTATAAAGCGGCGAATGAGGCTTTGACAGAAGATATGGTGTCAGTTCTTTTGGGTGATTCCTAATCTGTTCTAGCAATATTTTACCAAAAGGGGAATGCCCCCAAATCTAACCCCTACAATACATGGACGCTTTAAGATCAGATAAGAAGGCATTCATAAACAAATGAGATTCAAGCAATCTCAACTACTTTTGGTTTAGCCTTTTTGGCCTCTTCCATTTTTTCTAACTTAAAACTAAGAATGCCATCTTTGTATTTAGCTTTAATTTCTTCTTCTTTCACATTTTCAGGCAATTGCAGTGATCTTTCAAATGACTTGTAGCTAAACTCCCTACGAGTAAAATCATCTTCTTTTTCTTCTTCAGATGTAGATTTCTTCGCAGAAACATTCAAGTACCCATCGTCAATCGTGATTTCAAAATCTTTTTTTGCAAAACCTGGAGCGGCCAATTCAATTTCAAAATTAGCTTCGTTCTCTTTTATGTTTAGGGCCGGTTCCCCTTTTCTTCCATTCCAAAAACTGTCATTGACCAGTCCTTGGTTCCAAAATCGGTTGTCAAAGAAATCCTCCATATCAAAAAAATCAGAGGTTACCAGACTACCAAAAGGTCTTCTTTTTCTAAATTTTACTAATGACATGATATTGATTTTAGATTAAACAATTATTTGAGAGCTAAAATAGAGTAGTGATTATGCTTTTCAAATGATGTAGGTCAGTTAACAATTATTTACGATTTTGAATAGGTCGATCATTGATTTACTGATATATATCATTTTTATCGAAGGTATTTGAACTTAGTTTTAAAGGAGGAATTATTAATGCTAACTTCAAAATAGAATGCCATGCTAGTAAAACAACTACACGTACATAAAGAGGAGAATGATTTTAATGAGTTTTACAGTAAAATATCATCTTTTGCTCCCAATTTAAAAAAATTCATGAGTCGAAGTTTAATGGCGGCAGAGGCCCAAAGTTCAATTGATCGGGGCTTTTATAATGCTGAAGGAATGTTGGATGAGATTTATCTAGAAGTATTTAAAGACCTCTCAAAGTTTTCTGATGAGGAAAAATTGAAGACCATCTTATTTGCCAAGGCCGTTCAAAAAATTGAGGAGAAAAAAATTCTCGAACAGGAAAACCCTGATTATCTGAGTACAGAATCATTATTGAAACAAGAATTGAATAGGTTGGATGAATCATTCACTACCCAAGCAGACGGCGATTTGATTTTAAACACAGAATTGGATGATATTTCATATAAGCAGACGAAAGAACGTTCTTCTAAAGTTATTCTTGATGAAAGTTTGGAACAGCAGTTGATTAAGAAGCTAGATATGCAGGATGAATTATTGCCATCATTTGAGCATAGGGCTCTATTTGGTACGTTATACAGCAATATACCGCTGCGAAGTAAATCGGTACTGGAGTTGTACACTTTTGGTAATCAGAGTATTCATGACGTATCAGAGATTCTAGAGGTACCTGAAAATGTAATAGAACATATTCTTGATAAACTAAAAGAACGGTTTAGGTTGTTGTGAAGTGCATTTTCATTCCTTCATGCGTAGCGGTGAAGCCCAAGTTTAGATAAAAATCGAGGGCATTTGGTCGCTGTTTGTCAGTTGTTAATTGTAGCACATGAGCATTTTTATCTTTTGCCCTTTGAATGGCCCATTTGAACATTTGAGTACCTAACCCTGTTCCTCTGTTATCTTTTCGTATTCGAACAGCTTCAATTTGTGCTCTTATGCCACCACAATAGGTAAGATATTGAATGAATGATATTTGTAAAGTTCCCACAATGTCACCATCTTCGTTTTCAACTACAATAAGTTCTTGGTTTGGGTCATTGTTAATGTTATTAAAAGCATTGATGTACTCTTCGGGCAAGGGTATGCGGTAATTTTCCCTTTTTTTGCCCAATTCATCATCGGCGAGCATTGCAACTATGTGCTTAATATCTTGTTCGATTGCTTTTCTGAACTTCACGCCTCTATCTTTTTATTTGTTTTCTGTAAACTTAAAATAACATTTATTCGCCTAATTATTAATGTCGCTTATTATCCATTGCATCATATTATCAATTCCCTTAGAGTAACTTTTCCATTCATACTCTATAAATACATCGGGCTGAACTCCTTCTGTTGACTTGTCTTGAAACTTGAATAGTCTTTTAGAATGTGTAACAATTATTCCAGAATTTGGAAGTGTAAACTGCCCCATATCTTGGTATCCAGTAGGATTTGAACCTGTTGGCTCCCCGACAATTTTTGCATTGAGCATTTGTCTAAATTGAGATGCATTACTCGTAGCTGCGGAAAAGGTTACCTTATCCGTTAGCACGTATACTCCAGATTTCCAATCAATACTATCAGCTAAATTAAGATAGTAGGCTAAAAAGGTCCCGACAAAAAAATCACCTCCACCGTTATTTCTTAAATCAATAACCACATTTTCGGTGTCATTTTCATTTATGAATTCTAATACGGACTCTCCAAACTCCTCCATTTCTTCGAAAGACGGATAACTCTCAAATTTTATATAAACCCCTTTTGCGTCTTTAATTGGGCTAAACCAAAGATAATCGTGTTTAGTATCGGTTGGTTTTTGAACTTGGGGAATCGTTGTTTGAAAAAATCTAAATTCAGTATTTCCGTAATACTCTTTATTACTTATAGCTCGCAATAGAATATTGTTTTTTTCTCCTGTTGAATCATCTAGAAACGTAAACCTTGCCTTAAATTCACTATCTGTAATATTTAGTCCATGAAGTAATTCTGATATCATTGAATATTCTCCTGTTCTAATTATTTTAGACTGCTTATTTTCAATGTATTGCGCAACTTTTGAAACTTCCTTACATATTCTATTAAATTTTTTTCCATCAATCCCCACCAATATTTTGCCCAATAAATATTCATACTCTTTGGTGACCTTTATTACTCTCCACTTCCCATTAACCTTATATATTTCAATTGGGAATAAATGTGTTTCCACTCCTCTCAAAGAGAATGCCGTGTGACCATCGCCAATTTTATGGGTTAATTGCATTAAATCTATGATAATGGCAACGTCATTTTTTGACTGTATATCAGTTTTTATTTCATGTATTTCATTTTCAAATTCAACTTTGCTGATCTTATTATATAAATCAATATGCTTTTGTTCTAATTGCGATTTATACAAATCAATATCTTCTATCCATTGTGATTGGTCAACGGATTGTGAAAATGTACTTGAAGCAAAGAGGAAGCAAAGAGTAACTGTAAAAAAATTAACCCCATTATTCTTGGGGGTTTTTGTTTTTATTGTGGCCAATAAGAGTATAAAGGCTATTCCAAATCCTAGGACACCAATATTAATTCCTAGAAGTGTTTTTTCGCTTCCATCAAGATATTTCATTGAACCACCATAAAGGTCTTTTATAAAGTAGGCTAATAAAAACCCACCAGTGATAAGCATACTCAATAGGGCGCTAATTTTTAATTCATTTTTGAACCAAACCAGCCAAAGGCAAAGTATACCGATTCCTGTATTGGTGATAAGTTGCCAAACTTCGTGTATTCTAACATGTGGAGTCCAATCTGGATTAAATACGTGAGTATTGTTCAACTCCAAAAATGGAACCGCAAATGCATAAAGAACAATGCTAAAGGAGATGATGTATTTTTTCATTTGTACTAGATTAGTAATTAATGGTTTTTAAGTAAATTAAGCTTATTATTGGAGTTTTTACACCAATGACAATTATCTATTGGTTTTAATTCCAAAGCTCTAGTAAAAGCCTGAATTGTATTTTCTCTTTGGTTGTACTTGAAATATGCATCTCCAAGTGAATCAAAAAGATTACCGTCATTTGAGAATATTTCTACATTTAGTTTGAGTAGTTCTAATCCCCAGCCTGGATTGTTTTCTTTTTCCAGTAGTTTATTTCCTATTCTATTGAATACCGCTCTATCATTAAATTTTTGCCCTATGTTCTTTTCTAGAAAACTAGATATCAGTTTTACGTTTTCTACTTCATTGGTTTTCATAAAGTCGTAAACAAGTTCATATACTGATTTTGAAATTGGTTTTGGAATATAGTTCTCATCAAAAACTATATCACTGATTCGCCAAGCAACACTTTCAGTTTCCTTTCCTAGAATTGCATTTGATAATTCAATAACAACAACATCGTCATCAATATACCTAATGAAGTTTGCAAAATAAATGCCGTTGCTACCATTATGGGTTACAGTTTTAGTGTTTTGTTTACTCCTGAAAATTGCCCATCCGTATCCGTAATGAGAAGTTCCAGCTACGTCTTCTGCAACATATGGGGTTTCAAACAATACTTTGGATTTTGCATTTAGTATTTGACCGATATTTAGTGCTACATGCCATTTGTAAAGGTCCTCAACGGTGGAATGAATGTCCCCTTTGCCTATGCTATACCAATGATTATCAGTATAAGGTAAATGTTCTTGAGTTGTTCCCCAATCTTTCCAAATGCCATCAGAATAATTGAAATAATATCCATGAGCAAGTTGCTCACTATTAAAAGAAATACTTTTATAGCCAGTATGAAACATTTTGAGTGGTTTCCAAAAATTGTCGTTTAGGAAAGTCGTGTAATCTTGTTCGGAGACCAATTCAATAATGGCCGAAAGCATAATATAGTTTGCATTGGCATATTTATGTTTTGTACCTGGTTTTGATTGCAGTGAAGCTTCAAAAAAAGTATTAATGAAATGTTCTTTACTGGCTTCATCATATCTATAACCACCGGTTTTTGGAGATATTCCTGATGTATGTGTAAGTAATTGATGAATGGTTATCTCTTTTTTATCTAATGGTGCTTTTTTAAAGAACTGACCAATGTTGTCCGAAGTTTTAATTTTTTCTTGCTCAATTAACTTTAGAATAGCAGCGGCAGTAAATTGTTTTGTTACTGAACCTATATTGAAAACTGTTGAGGATGTGTTGTTGATTTTTCTTATCCTATCTGACCAACCATAACCTTTTGATAATATAATCTCTCCATTTTTGGCCACTAGTACGGATCCTGAATATCCATTGCTTACACTATTGTTTAAATAAGTGTTGATTTTAGTTTTAAGCTCAGTATGTTTAAATGATTCCTGTCCAGATAAAGTGCTTGCTTCTAAAGTAAATAGAATTACAAGGATAATGTAAGCGAGATTTATTTTCATGATTAGATATTATAATTATTCATTTTTGATTCAATTTATCGGTTGCCTTTTTAAGATCTGCTATTGTTAAAATAGCATGTAAATTATCGCGTAATCGATCTAGCTTGATTTCTTTTGGATTAAAAGACGTTTGTAATAAATGAAGTGCCATAGCTGCTAATAGGAGGCGTAGTTTTTCTAACCATGCATCATCATTTTGTGTTACTGGATTTGCCAAATAACTGGTTTCAACTTTACTATGCAATTCTTAGCTAGTAGCTAACATATTTTACCGCTCTTCTTTGGTTATAGGCTTGATTTATTTATACAAATAATCTCCCGCAGCAGCGCCCATTAAGCGATGATTGTGTCCTACATTAGGTATTATTTTTATTTCCCAATTGAATTCCGTTTTCATTTCAAGAGCTTTCGCTTTTGCCATTTCATAAAAGTACTTGCCGCGTTCTAGTCGATGTAACCCCTGTAAATTAGCAGTAGGAGAGCTTAAAAAACTTCCTCCTGTTTCATTCTCATTGTCAAGTTCACCTAGAAGAACAATTAGATTTTTCCTAAATGCATTTTTAAGCAAAACTTCATCGACTGGAGTGTCTTTTAATCCAAAAGGATATGAATCGTTAAATTTTGGTAGGGTATAAAAGCTTGCATTTGAAGCTAATATTTTGCCGGCTTTGGAGTTTTCTTGAAAGAGTGCAAACCTATGTAAAATATGACCTCCAGCAGAATGCCCAAAGAGATCATAGGATTTTTGATTAGATTTTAATGCTTCAACTGCCAAGTCAAAAATTCTATCGAAATCATTGAAAATCCATTCGTCTGTAATCAGATTCATCTTGAATGTTAATTTGTCCTCATCAAGTTTTATTTTATTGGAATTTTCAACACGTTCAATACATTCTTGCAAGTTCGAATCTTTAATTAAACCGCCTAAATGATAATCATCAAAACCATATTCATTTTCAGGGTACATGGGAGAAAGGATTAGTAAACCATATTTTTCTGACTCTTCAATCCACGCATTGCGATAACTATCACCATTTCTACCAGCTCCAGGAATTACCAATAGAATTTCAGAATCGATTGTGAAATTTTCAGGTCTATGATAATATACTTTAACCGTTTTTTCTTCGCTGTCTATTCCTCCTTCTATAAAAAATGACCCAGAACCAGTTTGAATATTTATATCTCTGTCAATCCCTAAAGTTTTATAGAAATACTTATGATTGGGTTTACCTTCTTCATTCCATTTATAATCCCATATTGCTTTTCCTGGGTCCAAGTAATTAGATACCGGTATCGCTTCAGAATTGTAGATATATGTATTAAAGAACTCGGTATAGTCTAAACCTGTGGTAATTATTATGCCATTAATAATATCGTTTGTATCATATAAATTTTCTGTACGTAAGAAATTTGCATACAGCCATTTCATCAAATCATCCAGACTTTTTTCATTATCTGTTTTAGTACGAATATCAACATCTAAAACCATAGCTGTTATCCATCCACCATGATATACCAAAAAAAAGTTTTCAAACTTTGTTTTATCATCAATTCCTGCTTCACGCATTGAAATATTTCCTAAACCTTTGGAACCACTATAATAACCTAAAGAAAGTGCTGAAGTTGCTAACATTTCTTCTGGCGAAACAATTCCCATTCTAACAGCTGTCTGAAACGAATAAAATTCTGAAAAACCTTCATTAAACCAGTGTTCTTCACCATTTTTATAACGTATGGTTTCACCATTCCATAAATGAAAAAGTTCGTGCATTAGTACCGTTTTCCATGAACCCTTGCCAAGAGTTTTGTTTTCTGACCATTTAAACTGAATAGATTTAGGATCTGCCTCGCCCCCAGAGTCTTTTGATTTACTAACCGTGATTGTGAAATCTGTATATGTAGCTCCTAACGAATCTCTTGGATTCCCACCAAATAAATCTTTGTATAAAGTGAATGATTTGGTAATAACTTCAGTAAACTCAGCTTCTTTTTCTAACGATTCTTCATCTAAAAACTCATAGTTGATTTTTAATTCACCCGGAACCAAGGTTTGGTTCATTTTTTCTATATCACTTTGTTTAATAAGCTTCATATTACAATGAGGGCAAATTCCTGGTTCTGTAAACATTAATACATCGCAACTTAGATCACATGGTGTGCAAACGTAGTCTTCTGTTTTAGTTTTACATGAAAAGAATAGTATACCTAAAAAAAGAAGTGTGATATGTTTATGATTTAAGTAGGCTATCATTTTTATTGTTATTAATATTTAAAACATTGATTTATTGCAATATGTAGCTCTTTCGAAATCGCGAATATTAATTGATATTATCGGAACATTTGGTAACATTTCATTTAGTTCAGAAACTATACTATTTGATAATTTATTTTTCTGTTCAGTAGAACGTCCTTCCATTATGTTTGCGAAAACGTGGACGAACTTATCGTTCGTGCCACCTACCTTGTAGTATTGGTAGGGGTTAATACGTACCTTAATATCCCCTTTTGCAAATAGGCCGATTGATTCTGCTGAATCATATACTTTTTGCATAATTTCTTGGGGTGATTTTATTTCAAGAACATTTTCTGAACATTCTAGGACGAAGTGTGGCATAAATCACTGTTTTTTGTTTATAAACTAATGTAATTGGATACGTTCTAAATCTTCAAACTTTGCGGATAATCCCCAGCCATTGGCTTTTTCAATAAGAATTATTTGAACAGTATTTTCACCTTTCATTAAATTTAGGTTTAACGCGTTGGCATCGGGGTTCAAATGCCCCATGAATTGTGGTCCTTTGAGTCTAAAAGAATTATTGCCGCTAAACAGTTCATTGCCATTTAGCAATACAATACAACGATCACTATAATCAAAATACATTTTCTTAATCTCTTTTATCTCTGAGGACACTTTAAATTGAGCAACTACAATATCCTCAGCGTTTCGTTCAAAGTTTCCGGCACTTTTTTTGGTCACATATTTTGAGATTGGAAGAAGTCCGGAATTATCTGCTGTTACATTTTTAAAAGCTAGATTTTTAGACTCATCAAGAATGGCATTCAGTGATTCAAAAGAATAGCTCTCAGAAAGTTGCCATTTAGTAATGTAATTTGAATTCAACTTGGGTTCAATTGCCAAATCATTTTCGATGTCAACCTTGGTTTCTTCAAATGAAACATTGGATATCCAGCTTGGGAACAAAGACCAGAGGCCTATTTCGCCACTTTCTGATACTCCTTGAAGATCATTTATTGTAAGCAGTAATTCATCGTTTACATAAACATTAGCTTGGGTTTTATTAAACTCGACTTTGAGATTGTTCCACTCATTAAGTTTGAAGTTAGCTTTAGCTTGAAATTTGTGATAAAGTTGCCAGTTACCTTCATTATTGAAAACGGGTGTATATTGTATAGCATCTACTTGATTGGATTTATGCTGCCTTAGGTAGATCTCATCTTTGTTTCCGTCAGATTTATGAAAGAACATTCCTGCGAATGAACGCTTTGAGGTACAATAAACATCCATTGTCATGACACCTTCAATGTAATTGGAATTCTTTAGGCCTAGATCCCCTTCCAGCATAACGGCTTCTCGTCCATCAAAGGTTTCAAAAGAAACTTTAGTAGTTTCCGTTGCTAGCCATAACTCCTCGTTAAGGGCTAATTTAGTCGATTGCGAAAATGCCTGAGATTGCGTTAAAAGAATAATGATAAGTATTGCAAAAATCCTTGGAATAAAACGTTTCATGTTAAATGTTCGATTTTGATTAATAGATAATCAAGATATTACTATGTTTTGTTGATTTTAGTTAAGAAAGAACTAATTTTTCCATTTATTCGTTTTATGTGCTTAGTGGTTGTTAAACCTTTGGCAATCCAGTTTCTACTATTCTTAATTCAATGTTCTGGCTTTTGTTAATTACCCAATGGAATTTCTATTTTATAGTTTTGGACCAAGCTCTAGATTTAAATGGAGTGTCAAGTTTGGTTTCCGCAACGTGATTAAAGTAATTGCTAAAAGTTTTGACTCCAACACCGGTTATTACTCCTAATACGTGATTTTCTGTATATCCTGAATCTAAAAAACTATTGATTTCTTCTCGACTAATATGGCCTCTATTTTTAGTGACTAACCGAGCAATTGAACTTAGAGCCTTTAATTTTTTGTCATTTATGATTCCATTGGATCTTATGGCTTCTGTTATTTCAGCAGGAACTTTGGAGGCCTTGTCAGCAACAAAACTATGAGCTGCCATGCAATAGTCACATTCGTTCTCATATGCGACTGAAAGGAAAATAATTTCTTGCTCGATAGAATTAAACCCTGAATTTTGACGAAATGTTTTGTACGAATGTACATAGGCGTCTAAGAGAGCAGGATTGTTCGCCATTCCGGAGTACATATTAGGAATAAACCCCATTGTTTTATTTGTGTTCTTTAGGATTTCGCTTGCTATTGGTTTGGCGTTTTCAACTTTTTTTGATTCTATATTCAACTTTGACATTTTTTTATTTTTAATTAATTGTTTTTAATTCCAGATTCCTGTTGCTACAGTTTCTTCTATGTATTCTGAAAAGTCTTTTGGTTTTTTTCCCAATACCTTTTCAATGTCATGGGTGATTTCAGAATTACTTGGATTTACTAGAACTTCGGAGAACAAATACTCTATTAGCCAAACAAAATCTTCTGGTACGCCTTGTTGCTTCATTATGCTTGTGTAAGCTGGCAAAGCAATAGGTGTAAAGGCGATTTCTCTTCCTGTGGCCTTAGAAATCTCTTGAATAACTTCCTTGAATGTAAGTAGTCTTGGGCCTGTGAGTTGATAAATTTCACCATTGTGTTTATCATTCAATAAGGCTTCAATCGCCACATCGGAAATATCGTCGGTGTCTACATAAGGTACTTTGGCTTCCGCTTGTGGTAAGGCCACAAATCCTTCTAAAATGGGTTCCAAGAAAAAACTTTCACTAAAGTTTTGATTAAACCAACTAGCTCTGATAATTGTATAATCTAATCCAGAGTGAATCACGACTTGTTCACACAACTCGGCCTCTCGCTCTCCTTTTCCTGAAAGTAACACCAATTTTTTAACACCACATCTTTTAGCCTGCTTTGTCAGTTCTTCTATCGCTTCCAACGCTCCTGGAACTGCTAAGTCTGGCTGAAACGTTATATATACTTTATCCATTCCTTCCAATGCATTTGACCAGCTTTCGGGATTGTCCCAATCAAAAGCAGGGGTAGCTGATCGCGAACCAATTCTAACGTTATGTCCAGATTGAATTAGTTTACTTGCTACTTTGCGGCCGGTTTTACCGGTTCCGCCAATTACTAAAATGTTACTTGTATTTTTCATTTTTTATATGATATTAATATTATTGTTTAATGTTTAGTGATATGCTGATTATCAGTAATAGAAATGAGATAATCGAAGTTAATGTCCTGATTGAATGCAAGCGGTTCCATTTTACTTCAAATTTTTCGCGTAGTTGCCTTAGTTCATCAATACTGGCAATACCCAAATCTATTTTGTTTAACATCTCATTGAGCGGTACATTGCCAAAAACGGTTACAACTAGGACTCCAAAAAAGTACAATACTCCTGCTATTATTAATAACCATAGGAAATGGTTTGAGTTGCTTTTGAATAAGTATATACTAATAAGATTCAAGAAAAAAGGACCAAAAAACACGGCAAAGAATACAGGGTTTAAAATAGCCCTGTTCATATGTTGGAAAGATTGTAAATAGCCAAAATCATTTAATCTTCCGATTCCAGGTGTTACTGAATTAGTCCATGTAAAGCATAATCCAGCTGATAATCCTGTCAATAATACTAGTGTAACAAGCGCTATGTTTTCTAAAGTGAAATCCATGATTTTATTTTTTTGATGGAGTTTTGTGAGGATAAACTCGAGTATACCAGTATAATACGGCTACCGCTAAAAATTCAAAAGCTATAATCCAAAACCCTAGAGAAGTGAAAAAGGTGTAATGGTTTCCTCCATTCGGAATCACAAAAAACGGAACTGTTATTAGTGCATCCAATGCAACGGCAGTTAACAACATAGTCTGACCAACTTTGTAGCCGTGGGTTTTGTTATCTTTCTTGTAATAGTAAGAACACCCCAGCCAGACTAATGGCATAACTATAATAAATAGCACAAGGTTTGCTTGAGTCTCCGCGTTCTCTAATATGGGCGTGTAAAAGGATAATGAATAAAAAAGTATGCCTATAACCCAAATGGCTATACCTAATAAAATTGCACGTTTGGTTTTCATGTCTATATAATTTTTGATTACAAGACAAAACTATGATGAAGACAAAAGAGAGGTTTGTCTTAAAAGGATAAAGATCTGTTCGAAAAGGAGTTACTTTATTTGACTGGGTCTATAGCCAAATTTTTTGTCAAAAGCATTTGAAAATGAACTCAAACTATCATAACCCACTTGCCAAGCAGCCTCTTGTACAGTAGCTTCTCGATTACGGATTAATTTATGTGCCAAGGTTAAGCGTTCGTTTTGAAGGTATTTGAAAACCGGCACTCCAAAAACTTCTTTAAAGTTTTTTTTCAATTTAAAAGTGTTGATTCCTATTTGTTTGGCAAGTTCATTTAGAGAAGGCGGATTCTCCATGTTTTGTGATAAAATGGTTTTTGCCTGCACCAATTTCTCCCGTTCCGTGGTTTTGATTTTTTCTGTACCAACTATGGCTAATTGACCAAAAAAATGTGATATTAAGGCCGTAATCTGACTTCTAAAAAACATCATTTTGGTTTTGCCTTCATATTGATTACTGAAAATAGAATCGATAATAGTCTGCATTTCAGGAGTCATGAAAAAGGAAGGGCCTTCTACATAATGATCCTTGGGATTAACTAACTGATTCAACATTTCACTGAATAATTCGCCCTCATGATTAGGTAAATTATCCAATGCTTTTGTGGAGGTGGCAATCACGATACACTGTAATGGTTTTAAGGCCGATACTGTATGTACAAATTCAACATCTTTATCGGCATAAAATGAAAGAGCTAAACCTTTGGTATAGTTGAATTCTTTCTGTTTATCACCAAATTTCACACTTAAATCTACATTTCCTTCTCCATAAAAAGCGACAGCAATTACGGGCTCATCAAAAAAACAGGAATCTCTTGTATCTTCATTTGCAGTGGCTTCTTCCACTAAAATGGTAAAATCATTTATGTCTATAATGTCCCTTGTCATAACTCTGATCTTAAATTACTAAAATATGGGGACGTTTGTGAACTTCATTAGAAAATAATCTATTTGAAGTTATATTTGTTCATCCAAATTTTTCCGATTTTCAAACAGTTTTGACCCATAGAGTGCTTCTAAAAGTCATTAGTTCAAAGCTCTTGTTAAAGTCAAAATGAAATATGGAATCATTATTTGTTACATTATCATCAATTATTTCATACTCTTAATTTTCCTTCAAAAACAATTCTTGCTGTACTTTGGATATTTATTTTTTGATCACTCATTAATTCAACTGTCATAGATCCCGTTCGCTCAGAACATTGAAAAGATCTCATTTTCTTTTTATTAACTTATAAAGAGAGTTGTTTCAAAATATCCTACCATAATAATTTAAATCTACTATTTCGTTGCTGGTTGTTCTATAATCATTTCTAATAGTACCTTCAAGTTTAAATCCATTATTTAAAGCAACCTTGATGCTTCCAATATTTTCACTATTTATACGACAAAGCAATTTTTTAAAATTGTATTCTTTTAATAAGTATTCAATTAAAATTGCAACAGCATTAGTAATAATTCCCTTTCCCTGATGGTTAAAATCTATAAAATAACCAATTTCTGCCTTTGGAACATTCCAATCAATATTCTTAACATCTATTAATCCAATGAGCGAGTTGTTCTCTTTATTAGTGATGGTATATATATAATAGCTCTTATTCTTTACCCGCATATCGATTTGCTTACAGTAACTAATCGTGTCTTCTAATGTTTTTGTGTTTTTGACCGTACCAGCAAAATATGTTTCAAGGCGCTCCCGATTAGAATCGATTAAGTCATAAAGGGGGCCGCACTGTTTTGTGTCAAATTCGATTATTTTATAATTTCTAAAATCCGTATTCATTTATGCAGGAATTATTTCTTTATTAATTTTCTTCAAATTAATGCTAGCTAAGTTTGTAATTTTTAATTACGAAATCTTCTTGAAATCCTAGCTTTAAATATAGGTGCTTTCCCATATCCGAAGCTTGTAGGGTCATATATTGACTTCCGTTTTTAACCGCCGAGTTTATTAGTAACTTCATTATTTGCTCTGCGTATCCTTTTCTTCTCATAGCTGGGGGGATACCTACAGAATGGACGCCCATTACTTTATTTGTATTGTAAGCAATAGCCGTACCCACCACATGCTCCTGAGAATATGCTATATAGTAGTCAATTTTCTTCAACGATTTAATGAGTATTTCCGGATGTATTTTGTATCCGAATGAACTTTTGAATAATTGTGACCACAGAATAGCATCAGACTTTTTAGTAACAAGTTGAATATTTAGATTGTCTTCAACTTTAAGCGGTTTGTCCAATTTTAAAGACATTCCTACTTGTTCAAACTGATTTACATACCCCTCAGATTCTAAGCTTTTTAAAATTTTGTGACCGTAAATATCCCAATAAGGAATTGTTAGTGTGGCGGAAATCGAAATTATTTTTTCTTTGGTTGAAGAAATAATCTCTTGACTTAAATCTTTATGAAACCAAAGTCTGTTAGGCCAATCAAAGTCCTTCATAAAGCAATAATCAAAGCGCGATTCAGAAAAATAGGAATGATAAGGCATACTTACTGTCTTCCAAAGAGAAGTGAGGTTGTCTATATTCAGACTTATCAACGTATTAGCCTCGTTCATTTTATATTGATTAATAGAATTCCTGATATCATGGCAATTATTCCAAATATACGTTTAATGGTTATGGGCTCTGAAGGTAAATTTAGCCATCCAAAATGGCCCGCTATTAGAGAAAAAGCTAATTGCCCGAATAAACCTAAGGAAATCATTGTAGATAATCCCAGCTTAGGAATAGTATAATAATAAAGACAAATTCCCAGAACACTAAATATGCCTCCGGTAAACCATAGATAAACAGGAATCTGTTTTATTTCAATCATTGTGGGTACGCTTATTCCTATAAAGACAAAAAAAGCAAAGGCTATAATCGCGCTACTAATAAAAGCGACTATTGAAGCGAGTAGTGGATTCTTTAACAGGAAACCTAAGTTAGAGTTTAAGCCAGCTTGCGCAGCTAAAAATACTCCTCCAAGAATAGCAAGCATTGATAAAGAATACTGGTTCATAACACTTCAAATAACTCAGTAAGTGGTTTTCTAACCTTTTTGCGATACTGTGCATCATCATTTTGAGACCGATAGCCAATGGGAGCGATTACAGCAGCACTTAAGCCCTTTTCAGTTAACCCAAGAATTTCATTGTATTTTTCAGTTTCAAAACCTTCCATGGGGCAGGCGTCAATTTTTAATTCGGCACATGCAATGAGTAAATTTGTAAGCGCAATATATGTTTGTCTTTTAGTCCAATTATTTTGCTCACTAATGGGCATTTCATTAATTTTTTCTTTCATAAAATCGCCATAACCTTGTAAAACATCAATATTAATGTTTTGTGTATTGGCAGATAATTCAAGAAAGTCGTCAATTTCCTTATTTTCTACATTAGTGTAATTACAAAAAACAAATAAATGAGATGCATCCGTTATTTGATTTTGCCCCCAAGATGCGGGTTTTAGTTTTCCCCTTAATTCATTATTCCCAACTATTAAAATTTTGTACAGTTGTAGACCATAAGAAGAAACGGATAACTGCACCGCCCGTTTTAACTTATCCAAATTTTCTTGAGAGATCTTTTTTGAAGGGTCAAATTGCTTTGTGGCATATCGCCAAGTAAGATTTTTTATTAATTCCATATTATAATTGTTTTGTTTTTAGATATTGTCGTCATAACAGACAAATTCGATGATATTTGATTCAGGATCTTTGATAAATATGGATTTCCATTTTACCCATTCAAAAACTTCTGTAACATGTTCTATTTTCTGTCGATTACAGAAAGTTAGGATATTATCATAATCCACTTTATCAATTTCGAGTGCAAAATGGTGCAAGGTTGATTTTTTTACGTCAATAGTGCTCAGTATTTCATCAAATGCAGTCCTATTGTTTTTGGCAAATATGGCAATTGTTTGATGATGTCCTGCATAACCATCGGCAACTTTAAAAAAGGTATAACACTGGGATTCGTGTATTAGTTCAAGTCCTATGGTTTCTATATAGAATTTCCTCATTAATTCCATATCATTCACGCGCAGAATTATTTCTCCAAGTCCCTTTATTTTATTTCCTATCATTGGATGCTATTTTAAATATTCTGTATTCTTTCATTTCCTTCTTTTGAACTAATTTGAAATAGGTAGTATTTCAATTGCCCATGGTTTGACTACAAATCTTTTTTTTTGATAATTTCTATTCATTTTCAACTACGATGACTTAGTCTTTAAACCTCATTCTTGAGAGTTTTTCATTCTATCAATCTCTTTTTGATAACCTACCTCTTGTCCTAATTTTAATTTTTTTGAAATTATAATCGCTGACTCATAGGCTTCAATCGCTTTGTCTATTTGATTTGTTTTTTCATACAACTGTCCTAAGTTATTTGATAGTATAGCGTAGTTCGGATATGCTTCTGAAGCTCTCTTTAGAACTGTAATGGCTCCTAAATCATTTTGGTCGTTTAGAAGTTTAGTGATTATGTCAAAGTAATCACTGGCCGGTCTTCGGACGTTTTTGCCATACTTGTCCGCCAGATGCTGTTCACTTTTCAGAAATACTTCATCACTATAATTTTTTAAAGAATTCTCCGATGCTTTTAAATCGGAAAAGACAAACTTCAATCCATAATAATTTAGTAATAATCGGGCGTCATCATGACCTTCATCCCCAATCTCTTGATGCATCCAATGGAGGTTTTTAGGATTATTCTGTTTTATCACATCCACATAACGGATCAATTCCTGTCGCATTCCCCATCCATCACCTCCGCCAATTCCAAAGTAAACCGATTTATCCAGGTTAGTATTTGATTGGAAAAATTCTTTAGCTTTTTCAGTCATCTCTTCTTTATTCCACCATAAAGCTGGGGATTGAATAATGAATGCATCAAAAATCCCCGGCTTCTCCATGAGCGTATATGTACCAAATAAACCTCCAAACGAGTGCCCTTCTAAAAGACGGTATGGGTGGGTTCGAAAGTTTGATTCTACATAAGGAATCAATTCTTTTTCCAAGAACTGAAGAAACTCAGGAGCGCCTCCACTTTGTGGTATCCCTGCGTCACCAGTTCCCCCATAAACGTCCTTTCCTGCTTTTGAGGGTGTTAAATCCCGTGATCTATCTAAACTCTCTATAGCAACTATAATTATGGGAGGAATGGTTCCCGATTCTGTTAAAAGTTCTACCGTACCAACTACATGTTTGATATTCCCCAGTCCATCCAAAAGATAAAGAACAGGATAATTGGCATCATTATTTTTATATCCAACTGGTAATGAAATAATAATTGGACGATCTTCTTGTAAAATTTCTGATTTCAAAAAATACTGAGTACCAAGTCCCAAAAGTTGATTGTTATTTGTCAACTCTATTCTTTCGGCCAATTGAGCATTTGTATTCAAATGAATGAATGCAAAGCAAAGAATGGTTAATGTAATCTTAAGTGTTTTCATTTGATATTTTTTTAAGTGTATAATTACCATGTTATAATTGTTACTTTACAAAGGTCATAATAGCCTTAATGGTATTCTTGTTCCAAAAGAAGCTTTATTTGTTCGGAAAGAATTCCTATTTGATAGTTCAATGTTATCTTTTCTCGTGTATAAATATTGACTAAAGTGCTGATATTTAAAGCGTAATCACAGCTATTAGTTATATTCTACAAAGTAAATATGGTTTGATGAGAAGAAAAAGGACATATGTCTAGACATTAAAGTTCTTTGGATAGATACCTTATATATGGTTGAAGAGGTTAACTGCCTTTTAATTATGCCAAAATTAGTCGGCTTGACGAGGTATTATTACCGTAATCTATTGTAATTAAACTAATTTTTTATGATTTTTCTTATTCGGCTAAACTGTCTGGGTGTGATGCCAAGATGCGAAGCAATATGATTGAGAGGTATTTTTTTATCGATATTCGGGTATTGCTCTAAGAATTCTTCATATCTAACAGAGGCATCTTTCATGACAATATCAATTTCTCTTTTCTCTTTTTCTATAATCCATTGTTTTTCGAGATAGGATATATAGTAGTTCTTGAAGTTGTCATTATTGAATATAAGTTCACGATATTTTTTGTAATTAAAACTTATAATAATACTATCTTCTAATGCTTCAAGAGCAAATTTAGAAGGGGAATTAGTGAGGTAGGAAACTGTTGAACCTACAAGATTATTTTCTAAAAAGATGTTTTTGTTGTAGGCATTACCATTTTCATCTAAGAAGTATGCTATAACTACTCCCTTATATAAAATACAAATATCATTAGCGATTTTACCCACAGGTAATATAATCTCATTTTTTTTGAAGTGCTTGATCTCCGCTAGATTATATAATGTGGAAAGAGAACTTTCATCTACTTTATAATATTTGTAAATGACATCTTTAATACATTGATTGTAGTCCGCCTTAGTTGTCATTATATTTATTTTATATTTATTCTCCTTGAATAATAGGTATGAAAGGAGAATAAATATAACAAATAATGACCTTTATTATATAACAAGAGTCGCTAGATAATTACCAATATTGGCAAAAACTATGACTTTAATTATATTCTTAAATGCTAAATAATAGTTAAACACACAAATATATGTTGCATATACAACAAGTGTTTGTATGTTTGTCCTATGAAATATGAATTGCAAAATTGTATTAGCTCAAGATTAAGAAAATTATCTAGAATTGCAGATGGTTATATGCGCAATTGCTTAAAGGAGTTTGGAATAACAGAAAACCAGATGACTATCTTATTTGCACTAAGTAAACTTGGTAAAGTAGAGCAAGGAAAAATTGGTGAAGCTTTAGTACTCGAGAGATCCACAGTAAGTAGAAATGTGAAATTGCTTCAAAAGTATAAATTGGTTCGAAGAACAACTGCATATAGGCCTGAAATAGAGTTAACAAATGAAGGTATTGATCTTGTGAACAAATTAATTCCTCATTGGGAAGAAGTAATGGATTCTCTGGTAGACATGATGGGTGATTACGGGACAGTTCCTCTTGAAAAGCTTGAGCAACGATTAAAATAAAAAAAAATTAATATTAATGTTGTATATACAACCTATATAAATAAAATGGAAAAATTTAAAATAGACGAACAACTATATCCTTTTAAAAGCAACTATATCAAAATAAACAATGAAATTAAAGTGCATTATGTGGATGAAGGAGAAGGACCTGTAATTTTGATGCTTCATGGCAATCCAACCTGGTCATTTTTATATCGGAAAATGATTAATGAATTAAAGGATGAGTACAGAGTTATTGCACCTGATTACCCCGGCTTTGGACTTTCTCCTACTCCTTTGAAGTATGATTTTCTTCCTAGTACACATAGTCAAATCATAGAAGAATTTATCAATCTATTAGATTTAAAAGAAATCATATTAGTAATGCAGGATTGGGGCGGTCCAATTGGTCTTAATATAGCCATAAACAATCCTGAGCTTGTTAGAGGAATGGTACTCGGCAATACTTGGGCATGGCCACTTAAAAGGTTTGGGCAGAAAATGTTCAGTCACATTATGGGTGGTTACATTGGTAGATGGATGGCACATTCCTTTAATGGAGTTTGGCATGTGTTTATGAAAAAAGGGTTTGTAAAATCACCTTCGAACCGAGAATTGGCAATGTATAAAGCTCCATTTGAGAATAGTGAAAATTCAAAGCAAACAGCCATATTTCCAAAAGAGCTTTATAATTCAAAATCATTTTTAGCAAAAATTGAATCGTCCTTAAATATCCTCAAGGAAAAGCCCGTACTCTTTACATGGGGTAAGCATGATTTCGCATTTCAAAAACCTGAACTAAGCATATTTCAATCGATTTTCAAGAATCATGAAGTGAAAATGTTGGATGCTAGCCATTTCTGGCAGGATGAACAAGGAGAACTTGCATCGAAATACATAAAAAATTGGGCATCAAAAACGAATTAATCAATTTATAAAAATATCAAACTAGAATAATGATTAAATAAAAAGTAAAATTATGGGCACACATATTTTGATTACCGGTGCTACCGGAACAACAAGTCAATATGCTATACAACATTTGGTTGACAAAGGCATAAAAGTAAGGGCAATGGTAAGAACTATTGACGAAAGAAGTAAGCAACTTGAAACACTTGGTGTTGAGGTTGTAAAAGGGGATTTTCTCGATATTGAATCATTAAGACGAGCCCTAAAGGGCGTCAACAGAGCATTCTTTTGTTATCCTTTTACCGATTATTTGCCAAAGGCCGCTGGCTATTTTGCAAAAGCTGCAAAAGAAGAAAATGTCGAGATGGTTGTTGAAATGTCTCAAATGGGAGCGCGGGAAGACACGCCTAGTCCTGCCACTCAAAACCATGTAATTACAGAGAGCATCTTTGATTGGGCAAATATAGGAGCCGTACATATTAGACCAGGATTATTTGCATGGAATTATTTAGGTTTGGCAGCGCCAACCGTAGCTGCTCAACAAAAATTCTACTACCCTGATTCAGAAGCAAATTATACCATTATTCATCCTAAGGATATTGGGGAAGTCGTAGCAGAAATTTTGAGTGACCACAATAGGGAGAAGCATATTGGTAAAAGATATGACCTTACAGGAAGCAAAACATATAGTGCTACAGATGTTGCTGAAAGTATAGGTGAAGTACTAAATCAGGATATTGAATACATACCTATTTCAATTGACCAATGGATAGATACAATTAAAGATCATCCAACGATCAATCCTTTTCTAGCCAAACATTTAAGGGAATTCAGTAGTGAAGTTTCAGATGGGAGATTCAATAGAATCAGTACTAATGTCCAAGACATTACAGGTCATGAACCAAGATCTTTTGAACAGTATGTTGCAGAACATCAGGCTATGTTTATGAGCTAAGAAGTTCTTGTTCCATAAAAAAAGAACTAAGCTCTGTCAATTTAGAGCTTGGTTCTTTTTATTAAAGTAAATGTTGTTGTTAATCCAACACCAAAATTCCTGGGAAGTTTATCAACACCAAAAATAGTTCTTGAATGAGTACCCTTATCCCCTAAGATTTTAGTAAATAAATCTGAGGCACCATTTGCTACTATCGGAGATTCATCCCAATTGCCAGTGGCCTGAAAATAAACATCTATATGATTTAGGCCAACCACATTTTCAAAGCCGACTTTATCATGTATTTGAGCAAGTACGTTTAACGCGCAAAGCTCCATTGCTTTAATGCCACTTTCAGTTGAGAGCTCATTTCCTAGCCTTCCTTGATATAAGTAAGTGCCATTTCTTATTGGAAACTGGATAGCGACATAGGCAATGTTGTCCCTAATATTTACAGAAACATAAGAACCACCAGGAGTAGAAATTTTAGGGAGTTGAAGCTGTAATTTTTTCAAGATCTCCAGAGTGTTCTTTTTCATTTTTTATTTAATTGGTTTTGCTAAAAATTGTCTAACTCCAAATATTTTTCTTTCATCAGACTCAAGGCAAATGCTGATGCAGAGACTGTGAAAACCGAATAGTCAAAAATGCTCCTTTCATTCCCGTTGAGAATGTCATTGCCAAAGCAAAGAGCAACAACAAATAAGCTCAGTTTAGCACAATATTCAGTTTTGAATCGAATACTTAAATATAAGGCAAAGATTTCAGTCGTTGTTACAATTACTCCTAAAGGAGAAATCAGAACATCTGGCATTAATTTATTTATCACAGCGATATTTTAAATAAAACTATTCCAGTTTCCCCCAAGCAGAAACGGCTGTGGGCCAAAATCAAAATCGACCTGCTGCCGCAGACAGAAATCCAATTGATAAGGCAAGTCTTAAGAATATTTTAATTGATTTATGTGTCATCTTAAGTCGTTTTGTTTAGTAATTTTATAATATTTACTACTACAATAAAATTGCTTTCATCGTCTGAAATCCTAGCATTATGACAAATGTTCTCTTTTACAATTTATTTTTTCGTACAGAATACCTTATTGCATAACCTTTCTTTTTCTTAGAATAAAAATTGTAATGATATATATCCCAATAATTGCAAACGGAATAGTGGCAAATCTATCTTCTGGGAAAAGATACCACAGTAAAACTACAAGAATGGTACGAGCAACGGCATGAAATATTCCTACCCAATGTTTGATTATCCATGAGAATGGAAGCCACATGGTTCCCGTAAGAATACCAACGGTCATTGGCAATGAAGTATAGTCTAACAGAAAAAAGGGGATTGCAATGGCATATATCAAAACGGACTGTCCCACGGTATACATAAACAGTCCATCAAATATATTTTTTGGCTTCGTTTTATCCAAAAAATCTTCACCGGTAAATTTTGATATAAATAACCCCAAGTATACAATACTACCGGTTGCAATAAACAGTATGATAACAGTAACTCTGTCAGTAAATAACAAGCCTGAAACTCCAACTATTAGCCAGGCAATAATCCCGGCTAAAGGAGTTGCAAGAAATTTTCCGTTTGAAAATTCTATTCGTTGTTCTTCTATTGTTCTTTCCATCTTTTATTCTTAGCTATTAATTCTATATCCATAATCTTAAAGGAACTAGGTTCCAATAGATTAATACTACAATCCATTGTAAAGCAAACAAAACCCCTATTATATCTACTTTTAATGCATTGGCCTTCTTTATTTTTAGACTACTAAGAATCAATGCCATGGGAAGAATTCCGGTAACTATAGCCAATAGAACATTTGCAATCGTAAATTCGCCTAAATTTAAGAAAGATTGATTTAGAAGAAACGGAATTGGAATTACAAGCCCTAAAATGGATAAAAATGGCAATGGTATAATCTGTATTTTTTTGAAAAGTTTATTTTGAAAAAGTAGGTAAGAACCTCGAATTAGAATAATTAGTAAACCTATTATTCCAACAATAAAGCTCAACCACAATAGGCCCAAATAAACTGAACTTGATTTTTCATAAGTTACCAAACCATCACCAATAAATTGGACACCTTCATTCTTATATAGAACATGGGAAGGGTTTACTCGATCTTCTTTTCGGAATAAATGACCACCAACTGGTAAAAGAGAGTAAGGTTCATTTTGAATGGATTTAATAAATAACTCATTATTTATTGTTTGTACCTGTATTGAATTGAAAAGTAAATCCAGATAAGCAAACATTTTAAATCGAACAGGGTTCATGCGATAATAACCTTCAAATTCTTTAATATTAGAAGGTAAACCGTCTTTTGGTTTAAGCTTGTCTGGCTTAGTGATTCCAAGGTGATTTATAAAAATGGTATTGAACTTCTCATAATCAGCAGTTTCACTATCAGAATTAAAACTGATAAAGAATCCTTTTTTTTGCTCAGGAAATAAATAGAACGTTGCCCTATACCCAAAGGTATTTCCTCGATGAAATTTTCCAACTACGCCATATCTATCTCTATAACTTAGACCAAATTGATATCCTGAAGTCAATCCATTCTTATAGGATTCAGTTGTTTTGGGTTGGCCCATGTGTTGTAGTAATTCTATATCAATGAAAGGTTTTTCATTTATATGACCATCATTCATTAAAAACTTTGCAAATAAAGCCATATCACTTGCCGTTGTTGTAAACTGCCCTGCAGGGCGCAAAAACATGGGGATGTTTTCTTGTGTTGCCCCATTATCAAAATGCCCCATGGCCATAGTTTGGTCTAAAGTATTACCTATTTGAGTCGTAAATTTAAATGTACTATTATTCATGCCTAATGGAAGAAGTAGATTTTGATCCAAATAAGTTTCATAGGGTTCTCCCGTAGTTTTTTCAATAATCAAGCCCAAAAAAGTATAGCCCATATTTGAATAAGAAAACCTAGACCCTGGTTTGGTTCTTACTTTCAATACAGAAAAATTTTTAGTAAAAACATGCTCTAGAGGTTCATTGGCGGAAGGCTTTGTACTAAACACTTGCCAGAATCTTGAATCCTCAATGCCAGAAGTATGATTTAATAAATCTCGAATAGTAACTGGGTGATTTTCTTTCCAAGGATTATCAAAAGGGATATGTGGTACAATTTTTTGAACAGGACTATCTAAATCTAATTTACCTTGACTTGATAACCGGAGAATACCTGTTGCTATTAGCGTTTTTGTTATTGAACCAACGAGAACTTTGTCAGTTTCTTTTAAAATTTCTTTTGTGTTGGCATTTCTTGAACCTAATGCCCCGGTGGTAATGACCTCTTCATCGACAATTGACCAAACAGCACCAGTTAATTTTTCATCAACTAGTGCTCTATTAAGGTACTCTTCTATAAGAACAGTCTTTTGTGCCATGCTAATATTAGCGAATAGTGCGCATGAGAGTATAATAAATAGCTTACGCATTTTGACTGTTTTTAAAAGGCATGATTAATTAATCAGAATATTTTCAAGTTCTTATTAAATATTTCTTTTGGTGCTTTTTGATTGTTCATGAAATTTCAATAATCAGTATAACCATTTTCTCCTGGTGAATAGAATGTATTCATATCCGGTGCTGTCAATTCGGTTCCATTTTGTAGTTTTTCCACAAAATTGGGGTTAGAGATAAATGGTCTTCCCACATACACTAGATCTAAACCACTATCAAGAATACCCTCAGCTTTTTCAATGCTATCAATATCTCCGCCAGATATTACAGTTCTTTTGAAATGGTGTTTAATGGTTTTCTTAATATCTGTTATAAAATCAGGTGCACCAAAAGCAACTCTTTGGTCCACTACATTAATATAGGCAATGTTCATTTTTTTCAACTCCTTTGATAGATAAACAAAAGTATCTTCTAAATCTTCATAATCTGATAGCATATCATTAAAGGCGCCATATGGTGAAAAGCGAATGCCAACTTTATCTGATCCTATTTCTGCAACAACAGCTTCAGCCACTTCAAGTACAAGGCGTGTTCTATTTACAATAGAACCACCATAAGAGTCTACTCTTTGATTGGAATTTGGGTTGATAAATTGGTTAAGTAAATAGCCATTGGCAGCATGCAACTCTATACCATCTATATCAGCTTCGTTTATCAACCTTTTTGCAGAGTTTACAAATTCATTTTTAACAGTTTCAATTTCTTCCAAAGTCATTGCTTTAGGTGTATCATGAGCAACCATTCCGTCAGTGTCTGTAAACATTTCTCCAGGAGCTTGAATACTCGAAGGGGCAAGTGCTATACTTCCCACCGGCAAATTAGCTTTTGCCGTAATTCTGCCAGTATGCATTAGTTGGATAAAAATTTTACCATCTTTTGCATGTACAGCATCGGCAACTTTCTTCCAGCCAAGAATCTGGTCATCGGAATATGCTCCTGGAATACGAGGATATCCAAGGCCATTGGGGGATGGAGACGTACCTTCTGATATAATTAGACCAGCACTTGCCCTTTGTTGATAGTATTCAGCCATTAATTCATTCGGAATGTTGCCAATAGCCCTGCTACGGGTCATCGGAGCCATTACTATTCTGTTTTTTAACGTTGTGTTTCCTAAAGGAAAAAATTTAAATAAATTCATATGATTTTAATTTTTAGATTGATGGTTCCTTCAACTCTCCTTGAGTTTTAAAGGTGGGTGTTACCTGATGGCTTATTCTATAACCATTAATTCGCCATCTTCGGGAATTAGGACACCATTGTTAATATTATTAGTTTTTAATAATTCTCTTAGTTCTTTTCTAGTTAATGGACAGTGATTTAATGATTCCATATGGTTTGCAATAACTTTTCCTGAGCTGTTTTTTACAAATTTTAAAATATCATCTATATTCATAATCAGCTCTCTGAACAAATCGAATCGAGCGGCACCACATGCCAAAACACTTATATCTGGCTTGTATTCTTTTAAAACTTTATCTACTGAAGGTGTGTAAATAGTATCTGAACTAAGGTAAATAGATTTTTGATTGGGTAGTTTTAGGAAATACCCTATCACATTACCCATTGGTTTAGCAATAAATCCATATCCATGTTTTGCTGGTATTCCTTCAATGGTTCCTCCTAGATATTTTTGTTTCTCCCAATACTTTAATGATTGAACTACATTTACCCCTCTTTTCTTAAGTGCTTCCCTGTCTTTTATACCACAGGTAACCGGTATGTTTCTATTGATTAGGAATTCAACTCCTTTACTGTCAATATGGTCTGGATGTTGATGGGTTATTAAGCAATGCGTTACCTTTTCTAAAATAAGATTCGAATTTTCTGGTAGTGGAACTATCGGGTTTCTTCTTACTTTATGTCTGAAAAGCGTGAAAGAAGGCATGACTCCTTGGTCTCCTAGCATAGGGTCGATTAAAATCACATCTTGTTCTGTTTCCAGAACCATTGTCGCATTTCTTATATGGTGGACCTTCAACATTGTACGATTATTTATTTGTCATTGGAATTTCCATTAACAAAAGTTTGGAGTTAGAATCTGCCTTAATGGTTATTTTATCAATATCCCAAATACCGAAACCATCTCTTTTATTTAAAGTTTGATTTTCAATGGTTATATCTCCTTCTAATACAAAGGCATAAACTCCATTAGTTTTGTCCTTTAACTCATAAAATCGCTCTTTTCCTTTTTCAAAATCCCCCAAATGAAACCAGGCATCTTGATGAATCCAAACCCCGTCGTCATTTTCATTAGGAGAAAGAATTTGAACAAGTTGATTGCCGACATCGCGATTTTTTAAAGTGATTTGGTCATATCTAGGTTCAACATTATTTTTATTTGGAATTACCCAAATTTGCAGGAACCTCACCTCATTCTCTGAACTCCTGTTATGTTCACTGTGTGATATGCCTTTTCCAGCACTCATGACCTGTACATCACCTTCTTTGATTACGGCCACGTTGCCCATGCTATCCTTGTGCTCTAAATCACCTTTTAACGGAATAGAAATTATCTCCATGTTTTTATGCGGATGCGTACTAAAGCCCATTCTGGCGCTTACCACATCATCATTTAAAACGCGCAACATTCCAAAATTCATTCTGTTGGGCTCGTGATAGTTACCAAAACTGAATGAATGATGAGATTGTAACCATCCGTGATTGGCTATTCCTCTGGTATTTGCTTTATGTATAATACTTTTCATAGGTTATCAAAATTTCAAAGTTTATTCTCCATCTACTATTATCTGCCGTATCATTTGGTTTGTAAATCCCCATTCATTGTCGTACCAGGTCATTACTTTCAATAAATCACCATCTACAACTCGGGTCATACTCAAATCTACAGTTGAGGCATAAGGACTTTTCACAATATCAGAAGAAACGATAGGTTCCGAAGTGGTTGTCAAAACGTTCGTATACCTATTTGTCTTAGATTCCTCCTCAAATATGGAATTTACTTCTTTTATAGTTATTGGCCTTTCCGTTACGAAAGTCATATCAGAAATAGAACCAACAGGAATTGGTACCCGTAGCGCTACACCATCAAATTTCCCGACATATTCTGGTAGAGCTTTGGTGGTTGCTATTGCAGCACCTGTTGAGGTTGGTATGATGTTGGTGGCACCTGCTCGCCCCATTCTAAAATTTTTGTCAGAAGGAGAATCAACAATTCCTTGCGATGCTGTATATGCATGCACAGTGGTCATTATTGCTTTTTTAATGCCAACTGTACGACCTAAAATTTCAACAATAGGGCTAATGTTATTTGTAGTACAGCTCGCACATGAAAAAATTGCCGTATCTCCATCTTTAGTATTTACACCATGTACAACAGTTGGAATCTCACTACTTTTCGTTGGTGCTGATATGATTACACTTTTGGCACCAGCTTTAATGTGTTTTTTTGCATCTTCATTTGAAGTGAAAAATCCAGTACTTTCAATAACAACATCAACTTGATGTTCTTTCCATGGTAATTCTTCAGGGTTTCTTTGAGAGTTGTATTGAATTTTTTTATCACCGACAATTAGGTTGTTTCCATCATGTGAAACCTCCTTTTCGTAAATCCCATAAACCGAGTCATATTTTAATAGGTAAGCGATATTTTCGATGGAAACAATGTCGTTGACAGCCACCAACTCAAGCTTTGGAGATTCTAGGATTACTTTTAAGGCAGCTCTACCGATGCGACCCATTCCGTTTATTGCTATTTTTTTCATTTTTTATATTTGTTTGCTTATTAGATTAGTTCCTGCCGGCTATTACACCCCCATCAATATCCCAAATAGCTCCTGTTACCCATGAAGTCTTATTTGACAATAGAAATAGAATGCTGTTCGTAATATCTAAGGGAGTTCCATTTCTGCCAATTGGATGAAAGTTATGGAAAGATTCCAAAGCCTTGTTTGCTTCTTTTTCGCCTCCAAAAACCGCATTGTAAACAGGTGTTTCAACAACAGCAGGGGATACAGCGTTAACTCTGATATTATATTCAGCTAGTTCCATAGCTAAATGTTGTGTTAACGAATGTAATCCAGCCTTTTGCATAGAATATGCAGAGGAGGGAGTTGCCTTTATTGCTTGTTTAGCCCACATGGAACCGATATTGACAATAGACCCACTTTTTGTTTGTTTCATTTTCTCTGCTGCTGCCTGTGATATAAAATAAAAACCCCTGTTTAAATCTAAATAAGAATCATAATCCTCAAAACTATGATCTAAAAAGGATTTTGGTAAGAAAAAACCGGAAGCGTTAACCAAGTAATCCAATGAATCAAAACTTGCAATGGAATTAATTAGCTGAGTTAAATCTTCTTTTTGGGTGATATCATATTTATGTTTAATCAAATTGGGTGCATCTTCAATTTTATTTATGTTTCTACCAACAATGTGTACTTGAACTCCTTGTTCCAATAGTTTTTCAGCAGTTAATTTGCCAATTCCGCTTGTTCCTCCAATAATTAAGGCAATTTTGTTTTCTGTTTTTTCCATCACTTATTGTATTAGTTTGTATAATTCGTCTTCAAAAGATTTGTAGGTCTGAGCATACCTATTATTACTAAGAATTACTATGTGCTCATTGCTTTTAGGTAAATAAATTACTGATGTTTTATATCCAGACCAGCTTCCATTGTGGTATACCCATTTACCTTTACTTTTAGTCTCATAAATTGCCAGTCCATAACCATATTTTTTAGAAACATTATCTACAGAAGTCATTTTACTGAAACTTTTCTCTGATATAAGTATGTTTTCTCGTAATGCTTTTTTCCATTTTTCAAGATCTAATATTGAGGAATAGACTCCACTATCACCGAGAACTCCGTTCATCCAATGAATATGTTTATGGTTTGAGTCATTTTCAACTTTTTGATATTTTTTAGATTTCTTATTAAAGGTGTGCCCTAGCGCAATATTCTTGGTTTTGTTTGGAATTAAATCCTTGCTATATACTTTTGAATGGGTCATTCCTGCAGCATTAAAAAGATTGGTTTGCACATAGGTTTCATAGGGTTGTTTGCTTACAACTTCTATTATCAAAGCAAGCATCGCATAACCTGTATTGTTGTATTCATACTTGGTGCCAGGTTCAAAACTTAGGGGCAGTTTTTGACTTGAAAGTACATGGGGTACATTGCGATGTGTAGCCTGTTTTTTTCGATTCCATATTCGTTTTTGATAGAGTAGTTTTTGAATGTCTGGAAGTCCCGATTGATGTCTTAAAAGATGCTCAATAGTAATATTGGGATAAGGAAATGCTTTAATGATATTTTTTACATTATCATTAAAATGTAATAACCCATTTTCTGCCAGTTGCACGATTGCTGCCGCTGTAAACTGCTTGGATACAGAGGCTAGTTCAAAAATGGTAGAATCATTGAGCACTTTTTTAGATGAAAAATCACTCCAACCATAATTTCCTGTAAATACAAGTTTATCGTTTTTGGAATATAGTACATTGCCATTGAACCCTTGGGATGCATGAATTTTTGCCAAGCTATCTATTCGATGGGCAATCTGTGAATTTCCGATGAAGCCAAATGCCAGAACCAAAATGAGAATTACCAATTTTTTGATTTTGAATACGCGGTTTTCCATGTTCCTTCTAATTATTGGATTTTAAATGATCAATTGTTGTTTCCAAGGTTTTAATTTTGGACTCCAAAGGCTCGGTGATTTTCTTTATTTCATCAGCAGCGAAACGTTGTTTTATATGCTGCTTGCAATTAACATCCCAAGCTTTTACTTTAAAAACTATAGCACGTTCAATTTTTGCGTTATAGTTTTCGTCCCGCAGCGAAGCAATTAATGATTCATCAGTATCTACATAAGCAGTTCCCCAAATTTTTATTCTGGTTTGTGATACATAATGCATTAAAAAAATGGTGGCTTTATTGTTTTCGCTAAGATTACCAATTGAGATATATTGTTTGTTACCTGAAAAATCAGCAAAGGCCAAAGTTTCATTGTCAACGACTTTTAAAAAGCCCTTTTTGCCACCGCGATGTTGAATATAAGGTTGTCCATCTGCATTTGCAGATCCAAAGTAAAATGAATCCATGTCTTTTAGAAAGCCTTCTAAGTCTGATGAAACCTTAGAATTCCAACCACCAAACTGTTCCATTCGAGCATAACTGTTTCTGGATTTAAATTGTTCTTGAAACTTTTTTACGGCTGGCGTGAATACTATGTCGCTGGTATAATTCATTTTTCAATTATTAATTGATAGTTGTTGACATTCTTTAACTAAAACACCTTCAATAAAAGATGGAGGTTGACTCCAAATTGGAATGTTCTCAGTTTCTAAAAGATTAAATTCAGAACTTTTACCTCCGATATATTTTGACCGCAATCCAAATACGACGGTACCTATTTCATAATGTCGAATTACATAAGAACACATAACACAAGGTTCATGAGTTGTGTAAAGTATGGCGCCCTTCAATGATTTTACTTTTTTTAAAGCGTTTTGAATTGCTTCTATTTCGGCATGTCGGGTTATGTCCTTTTTTGAACGGGTATTTTCTCTTCCAATTCCTAAAATCTCATCTTTTGACACTATTAATGCACCTACTGGGGTGTTTCCATTTTGCTTTGCTTCTTCAGCAAGTTGAATACATTTGGCCATATAAAAATCATGATTTACCATATTTAAATTATTTTGTGCGCTTTGCATATTTTTTTCTGTAGCGTATCACGCCCATTAGTATTGATAAGATTACAATTGATATAACACCTCTTCCAATTATGGACTTCATTTTATCCTCAGACATTGCGAATAAAATAACATCTACTTTCTTCGTTTTCCAGAACACCCATTCGCTTGCCAATTTTGTGGCCAAATCTGAATTACCTGTTTCTAATACTATAATTCCATCTCCAGTCTCAGGATTCAGTCGTACTGCTGTATTAATTGGAGGTGTACTTTTCCCGTCATGACCAATAATAAAATCTCCATTATCTGTTTTGGTATATAGAATAGTTCCAAGCCCCCAAATATCCATACCCAGTGAAGTTGCATGTACTTCTCTCATACTTTTTAATGTCTCTGGTTTTAGAACATTTCTGCCAATTGGTTCGTTGTTTTTTCCTTTCATGAAAAATTGAAAGAACAACTCCAAATCTGATATTGAAGTATAAAGTGATGTAGCGGCCAGAGAAGTATATCGATAATGTTTAGCCTCAGACCCATCATCATTATAGAATTCTACCAATTTATAGCCAGAATCCTCATTCCATTTATAGTTTGAATAATTCATATTCAAAGGCTCAAAAATGGTGTTTTTCATATATGAGGTAAACGATTCCCCACTAACTTCTTCAACAAGTAGTTGTAAAAGTGTAAAGCCTCCTCCGGAGTATTTAAATTCACCAGGCTCAACACCAACTTCGACCACCCCTGAAACACCTTTATCTGCATCCGCGGCATTTGTTAATGAAGCCTCAAGTTCTTGTATGCTTTCTTCTGATTCAAAGCCAGAATAACCAAGCCCATCAGTAAGCCCGGCAGTATGACTTAAAAGCCTTCTAACCGTTACTTTGTCATTATTGTACTTGCTTTCCGGTAATTGCCATCTAGTTAAGTATGTACTTACGGGAACGTCTAAATCCAGCTTGCCGTTTTCTACCAATTTCATGACTCCAACAGCCGATACCCACTTACTTAAAGAGGCAACCTGAAATACCGTATTTCTATCTACTACGGTTCCTGCTGTGTGAAATATTTCAGCTTCAACTTTACCATTGTTAATTGTCGCCATGGCAAAATTACCAACAAACTGATTTTTGACTTCATCATTGACAGCATGAATAAATGATTTGATATCGCTTTCATTTGTTATTGATTCGCGCCACCATCCGTTCATTGTACTCGATACAACAGTAACAATCCATAGGGCAATCGCAAATAATGTTATTGCCAAATATTTAAGTATGCGTTTAGTGGTTTTCATAATATAAGTTGTTGATAGGTTGGTTATTGACATTAGAACGAGGCAAAAGAAGATTACACTTCCTTTGAACTGATTCTAACTTTTATACAATGGATTTTGTACATCATAATTGATTAGGATAATCAATGGAATTGCATATGCAATATGACGTAACAATGTGATCACTGGCATCAATGGATCCATGTCCAATCCAGCTATTCCGGCACCTAATAAGGGTAGCATAAAGAACCATACTAAAGCAATGGTTTCGGCTACAACGAAGGTAATTGCACGTGCCCATTTAGGCCCCCATAGAGAAGGTGCTATACCTGCAAATAAAATGGCCAATAAAACGCCGTTTGAATAGTGTCCTATAACGCCATATGTTAAACCAAGTCCGGTCTTTGCTCCCAGTATTCCTGGAATATCCCACCAAGTACCTGTAAATAATAGTCCTGCAAGATCAAATAGAATTGTACCTATAAATCCTGCTAATATTGCTCTTTTCCAATTTATTGTTTTCATAATATTCCGTATTGTATGTTTATTTGTTCTGTCTTTTAAAATTCCATCTAACCCTTTTACTGGCATTTGCTATTTCAAGTTTTCTATAATCGAAATAGGCCGATTGAGTATTGTTTGTAGTTTTCATTGCCTCTTTTATTTAGTAATTGATAGTGCTTCGAAAAATCCCATTTCAAAATTAGGTTTGGGATAGGTCCTCTTAATTTTACCATAGCTACCTTCCTGCATTCTGATTGTAGAAAGAGCTATCAAATTTGATTTGATTGTTTTCATAGTTGTAATGTTTTATGAGGATCGTTCTAGGTAATTGGTAGACCTTGAACTAATTAGCCTCTTGTTAATTGATATTTTTTTTATTTAAATCATATGCAAAACTATTTCAAGACTATAGGGGAGATCTGTCTTAAAAGGAGAAAGATCTGTTCGAAAAGGAAACCATTTGATTTGATGGATTTCATAGTTGTTTTCGATTTTTAAAGGATGGTTCGAGGTTTTGGGCAAACCTCGAACCGATTTTTTTATTGACCTCATGTTATTTGATGTTGTTTTTCTCTAGAAATTTTAAAATGTAATTCGCTATTTCAGTTCCTTTTTCTTCGAGAGCAAAATGACCTGTGTCCAGTAAATGGAATTCCAAATTTTTTAAATCTCTTTTGTATGGGTGGGCCCCATCAGCAGGGAATATATAGTCATTCTTCCCCCATACGATCAGGGTAGGAGGTTGGTACTCCCTAAAGTATTGTTGCCACTCAGGATATAAGGGAACATTGGTTCTGTAATCGTAGAACATTGCCAATTGTATATCATTGTTCTCTTTACGTGTTAAGTGTTGAAGGTCAATGCTCCAGTTATCAGGACTAATTTTTGTCGAATCTTGTACACCATGGGTGTATTGCCATTTTAGGCCTGCGGGAGAATGAAATCCTTCCAGGGGTTTTCCATTTTCCGGGGTGTAATCATTCCAATACTTTTTGATTGGATCCCAGAAATCTTTTAAGCCTTCCTCATAGGCATTCCCGTTCTGGATAATCAATGATTCTATTCTTTCTGGGTATTTGGCAGCAATTCTAAAGCCTATTGGTGCGCCATAATCCATTAAGTAAATGCTGTATTTATCAACTTTTAGTTCTGATAGGAAACCTTCTACCATTTTTGACATATTGTCAAACGTATAGTCAAAATCATTCATTAAAGGTTGATCACTACGTCCAAACCCAGGATAATCCGGAGCTAAAACATGATAATGAACAGACAAGTCTGTCAATAAATTTCGAAACATATGCGAAGAAGTAGGGTAGCCGTGTAATAAAAGGATTGTGGGCTTACTAGTATCACCTGCTTCTCTATAAAAAATATTCATTCCATTGACCTCTACCGTATTGTGATAGGTGGGTTGTGCTTCCTTTTCTGATTTTGGCACTTTGCTTATTTCCTTTGTATTTTTAAAGGAAGAACCTGTTAGGACCATGGTAAAAATAATGGCCATACTTAAAACTGATTTGATTGTTTTTGCTTTCATGATTGTTGTTTTTGTTTTGTTGTTATAATTATTAAACTGTTTGTAGGTTTTCAATTCCTTGTGCTTTTGGAAAATCAATTTCAAACCCACCATTGTGATATACATAATTGGTGATTGTGGTCATTGAAATAGCTGCAATTAACTCTGCAAAGGCCGCCTTTGTATATCCTACTTCAAAAAATCTGCTTGTAGTATTTTCGGTCGGATGTCCTTTACTTTCAATAAACTCACTAACTAAGGTTACCAAAACATTTAACTTGTTGTCGGCTATGGAGTTCGAACGTAATTCAAGAGTTTCTTCTTCTGAAAAACCATTCATTTTTCCTATTGCCGTATGTGCCGAAAGACAGTAGGCACAATTATTGGCTTGTGAGGTGGCCAATGCGATAGCCTCATATTCTTTATTTGAGAATTCACCGCTCTTTAAAGTATCAACGAAGGTCAAGTAACCACCCAATAATTTATCTGATACCCCCATAGTTGCATATAAGTTGGGTACCATGCCTATCTTACTTTTTAAGTTTGAAAAAATGGCCTTGGAATTTTCGTTGGCCTCTTCTTCTTTTAAAGGATTTAATGTGTTCATAATTTTAAATTATTATTTATGTTAAACTGAATTTTGATTAATATCATTATCGATATCGTCGTTTGCTGTTCCATTCTGAACGGCTTGATTGTTTTAGTGTTTTCATTTTTTTGTTTTAATGATTAATAAATTTTCTATCTGATTCAATTATGTCGATATCATTGGCACTCATATCCCGTACTTGCATTAGCCCATCTTTGTCAAACTCCCAATGTTCATTGCCATGGGTTCTTTTCCATTGTCCACTATTTGCATCTTGCCATTCGTATTCAAAACGGACCGATATTCTATTATCTGTATAGGACCATAGATACTTTCTTAATATATAATGCCTTTCGTTTAACCATTTGTCTTTTAGAAATTCAACGATTGCTTTTCTTCCTACAAAGAACTTATCTCTATTCCTCCATTGCGAGTCAAGAGTGTAAGCCATCGATACTTTTTTGGCATCTCTACTATTCCAGGCATCTTCAGCGGCTTGTACTTTTGCTGCCGCAGATTCATTGTTAAAAGGGGGGGTTATTTTTTTCATATTTATAATTTACGTACAGACAAGTCTGTTCTTTATGTCGTTAAAAATTTATTCTACTTACTATTTGTTCTACGCTAATAGTTTAACGCATGCCTTTTTTGCACTTTTAATGGGCCAACTATCTTTTTGAATTTGAGATAATATGATGGCTCCTTCTATTAGGATGAGCACTTGATCACCAAGTTCGGGAACTTCCTCAGCGCTGTACTGGTTTTCATTTTTTAAAAGTTCGTACACCCATTTTCGTAATTCATTCTTATGATATATGGCTTGTGTTTTAATTTTATCATTGCCACTAGGTAAATCTGTAATTATATTTTGCCATCCACAGCCTCTGAAATTAACCTCGGTCAACCATTCGATTAAGTAATCAAAACACCCTATTACTTTATGTTTAGAAGTTTTGTTCCTTGAAACACAATCATTGAGTTTACCCATCCACATCGCATGTCTTGCTATTAAATAGGCAACGGCAATATCTTCTTTTGAACGAAAGTGCTGATACATACTGGCCTTGGCAACTCCAGCCTCTGCTATAATTTGGTTAATACCGGTTTGGTTATACCCTTGATTATAAAAGAGGTCAGAAGCTGTTTCAATAATGCGTTCTTTTACTCCTAACTTTTTCATGGGACAAATATATAATCTAATTTTATAAAACAGACAAGTCTGTATGTTTTTAACATATAATTAACATAGTAAGTCTGTACTAGTCATGGTTTATTGGAACTATGGCTGGAACTTAGTTTTTTCGTCTTTGATTTCTTCCACATTTAGTCTTGCCCCCTCCATTTTGTAACTTTCAATATTTTTTCAAATATGTCATTATTCTCGTAGACCCCAATAAATTCTTTTGATCCAGGACCAAAAGCAAATACAGGAATCAAAGCAGCGGAATGTCCCCCGTTTGAAAATGACATACCAACTTGGCTATAATCACTATACTCGGTACCATCTGCTCTTTTTTTTATTTGAGCGGATAAGGTAAAACCCCCTGTCTCATGATCAGACGTTACGATGACCAAAGTATGGCCATCTTTTTCGGCATAATCCAATGCTTTACCTATGGCATCATCAAAATCAATAAGTTCAGATACCAGATATGGTCCATTATTTTGATGTCCTGCCCAATCTATTTGGGAACCTTCGGCCATCATAAAAAAGCCTGTATCATCTTTGCTTAAAAATTGAAGGGCCAATGAAGTTGCTTTTGAAAGAAAGTCTCCGCGACCTTCAGCCGCGGGTGGCATATCATCTGCAGCCAAAAGAAATCCTGCTTTTTGGTTGGTTCTTATTTTAGAAAAATCAACAAGAGCTGTGGTATCAATCATGAATTTTTTTTCTTTTAAGGCCTCCAACAAGTTTCGCCCGTCTTTCCTCTTGTTAAAAAACTGAAGTCCTCCTCCAGCGAAAAAATCTACTTCTGATTGCGTCAGATGCAGCGCAATTTCTTCGGTTGACCCTCTATTAAAGGTATGTGCAAAAAAACTGGCAGGGGTTGCATGGGTTATAGAAGAGGTGGCAATCATACCCGTTTTGATGTTTTTCTTAGAAACAATCTCTACCAAATTTTTCACCGTTGTCGAATCATCGGCCACGCCGATAGCACCGTTATAGGTTTTGACCCCACATGCAAAAGCCGTCGCCCCTGCGGCAGAATCGGTAACGTCTTCCCTAGAAGAGGAAGTGTTGATTAAACCTATATCGCTAAATCGGGCATAGTTGGGCGAAGAATCTTTGAAATAGAACGCTGAAGAAATCTGAGATAATCCTGTCCCATCACTTATCAATAGAATTACATTTTTAGGTGCAATAGCCTTTTTTTCACCAATTTGACTTGACTTACAATTGAACAACGTAATTGCTAGACAGGTTAAAACTATTTTTTCAAATTTCATTTGATTTCATTTTTTAAGAAAGTTTCCACTGAATCTTTATTTGAACTTTTGAAGTGACTGTTTTTAAAGAATTAAGAGCACCTAAATTTACGGTATTAAATACAATGTGTATCTATTTTTTGTATCAATCAAAGGTCAAAAATGTTTTTATATTTTAAGAATAGTGACAATTTTCAGTTTGTTTAATTGTCTTTGGGCCTTTTGATTTTTTTCCTAGGTTGATTTACCCAACACTACTATTTTCAATTACTTTGGTACTGTCGCGATGCTCCATTTAGGAATAGAGCAATGGGCTACCGATGTGCGCACCGCGATAGTTGCTTCTTTTTGTATAATTATGAAGGTCTTAAAGTGACCTGGCTGGGGTTTCAACCTAATGCTCTCATCCCAATGAAAATCGGAAAATTACTAATTTTCACTTCTCGTGTTGACGATTTGTGAACTGATTCTAAGATAAATTAAATCGAAAGAACTTTCGCTTTACAAATGTAATTCTAAAAATCTAAGTAGTAAATAGGCACAAATTAATCCAATTAAAAGAAAGGAATAATGGGGGAAGTTAATGTCTTTTAAAACGTTCGTTTTATGGGCCATCTAAAATTCGGGGTTTTTACGCTGTTAGCTGTAGTCTTACCCTTTCAGCAATTCCACCTTTGTTTAAACTAATTTTTCTTTAGCTTGTCTTGTTTTAAGTTTCCATAAAAATTGACTTCCATTACAAAAGGGTTTAAAATTTTATCGATTAATATACTAACGGATCTTCTATTTAAAGAAATTGAATCACTATAATCTTGGTCGATTCCCCATGATTTCCAATCGCCTTTGATGAGCATTAAGGAGGAATCGGAATTCGCTTTTTCCACTAAAGAATTAATAAAATTAGGTGTAGCTGGAGCTCCTGAAGCATGAATTAATTCTAATTCGGGATAATAGGGTAGCAACCCATTTTTCAATTCATATTCAGATACTACTTGATCTGGATAAAACCAAGTCTGATTGGCCCATTTATATGGAATTCCATACCCCTTTAAAACTCCAGTTGCACCTATACGTTGCATAGCTTCAAATGCAGAATCTTCTTTTTTAACATCAATAAAAGGCATGAGATACGCATTGCTTTCCAATAAAGCATTTTGCACTTTTCTAATCGAAATTTCGGAAGGTATTTCATTTTCTTTAATGGCAGTTGCCGCCAAAGCCCCTGCTGCTTGACCTATACCTAAAATAACAGGCTGTAGACGGGTTGTGCCATTAACAATATTTGAAACGCTAATATTCTTTTCGGCCACGATAAAATTCTCCGTTTTATTAGGAATCAAACTCCCTAAAGGAATGTTATAACTTGGTACTTTGATATTGATAAAATCGATTCTGGGAGCATTTGGATTTTTATCATGATGATGGTCAATTGGGTAATCGCCAACCGCTATTCCTGTTTTGTAGAGGTTGAAGTCATAAGGCCTTTCCAAATGATCTACTATCAAAAATGTTTTTCCCTTTACCCTTCTTGCTTCCCTATCATAAGGAATCATAGGCAGGTTATCTTTTGTCGGGAATTCTTCGGCTACCCTTAGGTTTTTGAAACCCAATTCGTTTTGAATATAATAGATAAAACCTTGGGTAAAGGACTTAGCTTCATTAAGTTTTTCTTTCCTTTGACTGGTAGTAAGTTCTGGCCAATTCAGATAAAAATCATTCCCGCAATTTGGCCAGTTTATCATGTATTTATCATTGGGAAGTTTCCCATAATCTAACATTTGCCGACAGTTTGAGACTCCTCCGAACATCTCCCCATTTTCGCGTTTACAAGCACATTCGTAGGCTTCTGGATTATAGTTTTTAGGTTTCTTAACTAGACCTTTGTTCCTACGTAAGTTGGAATCTTTTGAAACATCCTCAAGGATTAAAACGTACGTCAAATCTTGAACAATGGTATTGGCAGTTTCAGGAGCCTCTTTTTCGCCGGTATCCTCTCTGGAATCCATTCCCAAACGAAAGTCTGCTTCGACTAAGGGAAGCAGTTCTCCAATTTCTGTTGCATCGATTAAGATTTTGGTTTTAGTAGTATACCATTTTTCTTTTTGTTTGTAGGTGACTAGCCACCCCTCACCATCTTTTTGAACATCTCTATAAATCGCGTTAAAAGCAATTTCAAGATTGGGTTCATCGGCCATTTCTTTAAGTAATCTATTCCCAATCGATGGCTCAAAAAGTGTATGACTTACCCAGCCGGTGGCCAATGCTTTTTCTCCGCCATAATAGTCTCTTAATTTTTGCTGAAACTCACCCCAAATGCCAGATGGCATTTCATGGTTGCCGTCGATTGCAGAAACCCCCGCAGAAGTCAACATACCACCGAGCCATGGTGTAGCCTCAATAATTTGAACATTTATCCCCATTCGAGCAGCCTGAATGCCTGCTGATGTTCCTCCGGCTCCACCGCCAATGATTAGAACATCCACTTGGTTTTGAGCATGGGCAAGAGGCAGCGAAAGGAATACAATAAAAAGGAGTTTGAACTGATTTATCATCATTTCATTTTTGAAAGTGTTCCATGTATCTATTATATAAATGTCCAGCCTGTAAATAAGCCGACTGCGGACTCATAAAATGGGAAAACTCAAAGGTGATGGCTTTTTCACAGCCTGCCCGTTTTGCAGCCTCTAGTTTTAGCAGAAGTTTTTCCCATTTAATAGGGAGAAATTTGATAGGCATATCTCTGTCAAAAGACTCCGAGTTTGTCCAAGACTGCAATGCGTATTTATCAGCTAGGGATTTGTTGATAGTCAAGTATTCTTCTAATTCATTAAAATCTACATGACCATCTTGAAATGCCACAATATCGATACTATTTTTGATACCATCGAATATTTCATCCCATTCAGCTTCATGTTCTTTGAAAGTTATGAACGACTCTTTTGTGATTTGACCTGTTCTGGCCAATACGGCTTTTTTTCCATCCATCCATGGAGAAATCAATACAGGTAAACCATTGCTAATTGCCTTACAATGATTACCAAGCTTTGCTATAGATTCAACAGCACCTTTGGTCTTTCGACTTAACTCCAAACTCATATACCAGCCACCAAAACTTTTGAAATGTCCATAGTTTTTATAAACTTCTTCAATGACCTGAAGATTTAGGTCAATTTCATGTCTCATGTCACCGGTGTCCCAATACTTACCACTATCGTAAGTGCCAAAATAAAACATCATTCCATACTTTTCTGACAACTCCAAATATAATTTCAGTAAATCAACGGGAGGCTTAAAACACCCTTGCATATTTACCAAATATTTTGAAGGATATGTTAGAAATTTTCGATAGCCAGAACGAATTAAAATGACAGTGTCGATGCCCATCTTTTTCATATGCTGAAAATCAATATCCCATTCTTTTTCACCCCAATTTTGATGGGGAATATCGTGGCTGATCTCGTCTAAAAAAGTTCCTGTTATTTGCATTTAAGTATCAATTTCTTTCAGATTATCCCACCAGTATTTTTTTAGTAATACACTAGTTAAAATTAATATACCACTCCAAATTAACATTTCGGTATTTTGACGTAGCATAAAATAGATGGGAATGACCACCTGTGCCATTTGCCAAATAATTCCGACGATTACGTTGAAGGTATCGCGTTTAAAATCTAAGTTAGGTACAAAGCTAGGGTCTTCTGCCGTAACTTCTTTTTTAATAGGCCCCCAGAAACCCCATGGTTTGGTCTGCTTATAGAATTTTTTGACTTGTTCTCTGTTGGGTAATGGTTCTAAAAAGGTTCCTATTATACAGCCTAGTAAAGCGAAAGCAAAAATTAATGGAAACACAAAAATATCTACATAATTAGGAAAGAAGATAAACTTCACCGTAGATGCGATTAATCCGAAAAGCATTCCCCAGAAATAACCATTTCCTGAAAATCGCCACCAAATCCATTTTAAAACATTAGCCGCTACATACCCTCCATAAAGGGAAGAACTCAACCATAAAATCAGAGTATTTAAGGAGCCAGCGTTAAAGCCAAAAATAATTCCTACCATTACCAAGAACAACGAGGAAACAATACTTAACTGTACTAATTTCTTGTCGGGAGCACCAGGGTTGATGTATTTCTTATAAATATCATTAACGATATAGGCTGGAGCGGAATTCACAAAAGCAGCGAAGGTGCCCATAAAGGCCGCAAGAAATCCTGCCAGCATTAAGCCTTTTAGACCAACTGGTAAAAATTTGTTAATGGCCATTGGCAGAACTTGTTCAAAATCGATGTTATCACCCATAGCCAATAATTCAGGACCTAGATAAACCAAAGCTAAAACAGCAAAACCAATAATCATAAAATATCGGGGAATGTATAAAACACAAACCGTCAAAAAACTCATTTTTGCAGCTTCTACAGGAGTTTTGGTTGCCAAAACACGTTGCATATCGTAGCTTGGAACCGGACCGGCTATAGAGGCAAAAACACCTTTTAATACCATCAAAATAAAGAGTATTCCGAAAAGGTCAAATCCGTCGGATGCTATTTTATTGTTCACTTGCGGAAAGGCCGAATTACTCCAGTCGAGATCGAGTTTCCAACCAAATGAGAGTTTACCCCAAGTTTCGGGAACGACACTTGCAATCTGTTCCGCAGTAACCATATTATAAGCCACGATACCAACACCAACGCAGGCAAAGGTCATGATGACGAATTGCATAACTTCGGTGGCCACCACGCTATGCATTCCACCTTTGACAGTATATAAAGATGTGAGTCCGCAAATGATCAAGGCGTAACTTCGAGCTGAAGAAACTTTATAGCCAAGAAACTCAAAAGCCATATCCCATGGAAGTATAGAGGTGCAATACTTGCCAATACCTTCAAAGAAATAAGCAATAAACCCGAGAACGCTTATGACTGCAAAAATGACAATGATTATGTGTGAAAGTTTTGCCCCTTTACCGTCACCAAAACGAAATGTAATCCATTCAGCCCCCGTCATGACATTAGACCGGCGCATCCAAATGGCAAGATATACAAATACGAAAACTTGATTCCAGACGGGCCATAGCCAAGGTAACCATGCACTTTTTAATCCGTAAACAAAAAGAATACCTACGCTCCACATGGTTCCAGAAATATCAAACATCCCCGAGGCATTACTCAATCCGAGATAGTACCAAGGGAGTTCATTTCCTCCAAGGAAATAGGATTCTAGATTTTTTGATGATTTTTTGGAAAGGTAAAATCCGAGTAATAGAACACCGACAACATAAGCAATTACAATTCCAATATCCCAAGGGGAAAGGGTCATTTATGTTTTAGTTTGGTTTCAGCCATACAAGGTAATTAAGTTTTTGATAGCTTAGAAATTGTCCTAACAACTATTTTCATACCACAACTTTTGAATATCTCCTTCTGATAAAAAGTTATTTCCTTGTTTGCTTTTAGTATTCTCGTTATTTACCCTTTGATGGAGCACTATAACCTTAAGTTTTATGAAATTCCAAGTGGACTGGACATTTAAAACCTGCTCAGCACATTGCCCTCCACTTTGTTACAGTCAAAAGTGCTTCATAAATTAGGTCTGGGAAACAACCCCAAACCCAATACTTTGGGGTTTCGTGCGCTTTAACTGAAATGGAAAATATTAAAAGCTGTAAGTAATTGAAAATCAATTGTATAAAAAAAGCTAGCAATTATAAAATTTGCTAGCTTATTGATAATCAAGTATTTAAAAAGTGACCTAGCTGGGATTAACTTTGCTCAGCTCGTTTGACCCAGCGATCTCGTCCTGCAAATGGAAAATCCCCTTCATCCTAACAGATGCCAAATTTTTGTTTCTGTCCAAAACCTGCAGCAAGCTCGGCCTTTCTTCAAAAACAAAAATCCCTGTCAATTCTGACAGGGATTTTCCGTTTGATAGTGACCTGGCTGGGGCTCGAACCCAGGACCCTCTCCTTAAAAGGGAGATGCTCTACCAACTGAGCTACCAGGTCATAATTTCAATACTAAGCTTTCATCTTAGCGGCTGCAAATATAAGATCAATAATTTATTTAACAAGCCTATTTTTATAGAAATTTTAGTTTTCTTTGAATTCAAATTATAAATAGTTCATTTTTACATAAATATAGCGCGGTGAAAATAGTTTTGGTTGGGTATATGGGTAGTGGTAAATCTACGATTGGTAGATTGTTGGCCAATGAGCTGAATTATGATTTCATTGATCTTGATGATTTTATAGAATCAAACGAGCAAATGAAAATTCCAATGATTTTTGAATCAAAGGGGGAAATCTATTTTAGAAAAAAAGAATTTGAATACTTGAAACAAATACTGGCCAATAAAGATAATTTTATACTTGCTACAGGTGGTGGTACCCCTTGTTATGGCGAGAATATGTCTGCAATGCTTGAGGCAACCAGTAATGTGTTTTATTTGAAAGTCTCAATTAGCAGACTTATTGATAGATTGGTTTTGGAAAAAGAACATAGACCATTGATAACCAATATTCCTGATGAGGAGTTGCCTGAGTTCATTGGCAAACACTTGTTTGAACGTAGTTATTTTTATTCCAAAGCCAATAACAGCATCTTTTGCGATGAAAAAAAGGCGGATGAAATACGTTCTGAAATAGAAGGGTTATTAGTCTAGATAGACCAAATCATTTTTTGCTTGAAACTTTACGTGAACATGTTCTTGAAGTGATGTTGACAAAGAAATTCCTTTATAATCTGCCTTTACAGGATATTTTTTATGATTTCTATTGACCAAAACCGCTGTTTTCAATTGTTTTAGCGGTGTAATTAAGAAGTGGTGGACACCATAAATCAAGGTGGTGCCGGAATTAAGAACATCATCTACCAGGACTACAGATTTGTTTTTGTAATCATCAACAGGAATTGAAGTTTTCACCTCACCTTCCAACGGATTTTTTTTGTTCATGCTAACCTTGCATAAGGTTATTTCCGCATCAGTTATATCTTTTAGTACACGTTGTATTTTTTTTGCAAAGTTGAGACCGCCACCTTCAATTCCTGCAATGACTATTTCTTTCTCGTCTACATTGGCTTCATAAATTTGATAAGCTATTCTACGGGTTTTATGCTGTATCTCTTGATGGGACAGTATTTTGTTCTGCATGGTTCTTGAATTACTTTCCAAAGATAAAGAACTGTTTTTTACCAAGCTGTAGTTCTTACGTATTATATGAGTTGCTGTAAGTAACTCAATCTTATGGTAAATTTAAATAAGTTACAGCGCTAATAATTTCCCCATCCAATGAGATTCCTTCCAACACTATCTGATAAGGTGATGTTACATCAGAGGTGTAAAAAGAAATGTTGGCCTTATTCTGTTCGTCCAATCTAATTGTAGGGTTCCAATATATGGTTGATCTATAATCAGATTTGGTATCTTCTTTTTTTTGGGTTTTATAAACGGGCTCATAGAATTTTTTGGCTTGGTACCCCGGATGTTCAAAACTAACAATACCTCTTTTTTTATAGTCTTCCGCTGTATTTGGTTTTTCAGAACCATCCTTTGTATATATGGCTATTACACCACCACCTGCACGTAATCCATAAATCGCCGCTCTAGGACCTTTTACTATATCAATAAAATCAATATCCAAAAAAGCTATATCGTCAACATCCTCAACAGGCATACCATCTAAAAGATACAGTGGTAAACTATTTCCCAATGAAATGTTTCCTCTTAATGTGCCGCTTGCAGAATATCCTGGTATCCTACCCACAAGTCCTATAAGCCAATTGTCATATGGCAAACCTTTAATGTCCTTAAAATCTATAGTATGCGATGGTTCTTTATATAGTGATAATGATCTTTTTTTCTTGTATTGACTATTTCTATCAGTAATAACTTCTTCAAGAACCACTTCATCCAATTCAATGGTTCCTTTTGGCATTTGATATAAGGATTCAAGATACGCTGTAGCTATATTCTTCGGCCCTCTTGAAAACCCCTCTGGGCGCTGTTTTTGTTTTAATGTGATTTCAGGCGCAACGAACGAATCCATTTCTATATGAAAATTCATAATTGGGTTTTTGGCTCTTTTTCTTTGTTCCGTGTTTTTTATTTTTTTTGCTTGGATGATAACAGAAGTTGTATCCAAAAAATTTAAGTTATTAAAAGCAAATTGCCCATTGTTATCTGTCAGCATGACTTCATGTACCAATTCTTTGCTATTATCATAAGTAAGTGAAACTTCGGCAATGGCCGATTTATTATGATTGTAAAAGTTTTTTATCTGCCCGCTTAAGCTAATACCGGTTTCAGCGAAAAAGATTGGTTTTGACGGGTCATTTAACGTGTCATTAGTTATGAATTTCCTCCACCCTTGGGTCATCATCAATATATCAAGATTTCTTTTTCTATCAGGGTCATCCGAATTAAAGTAATAACCAGGTTTCTCTATGTTACCCTTAAGCTCAGACTTTAGTAAGAGTTGTGATTTTATACCCAAACCAAATGGATCCGGTTCAATAGCTGACATATCTGTAACAGCGATTGACATATTGGGTTGCACTTTTTCTTGTATAATAGAGTCTATATGGATTTCTAATTTCACCAATTCTCGCTTTCCATATTCTTTTTTAGAAGGCTTAATACTTACATTAACACTCGCTTTGTCGGTTTCATAGAACGATAAGCGTTCGCTTATGGGTTTTTTGTTATTATCGAATAGGGTGAACTGGACTATCCCTTGCTCCAGAATTCTTTTTGGCACTTTAATTACCGACTTGCTCTTGGCACCTTTTAATTTAACCCTAATAACAGCCCCTTCTCTTTGTGTACCCAAAAGGCTAAAATTTTTCAACCCATTATTCAGTGAAGATTGTAAAGTGATTCTAAAGTCTTTGTCGTGTTCGGTTACCTGCATAACTGTACCATGCCCTATACCAATCGGAAGGTCGTAAATTAATTTAACCCCTTCGTGAACAATGTTCAGTTTATAGGAACTGTCTGGTTTAGGAATAAACTCAAACACACCCATTCCGAATTTAGAGGTTTTTAATTCCAATATTTCCTTACTTGCGTTATCAGTAATTGTTCCTTCAATAGCAATACCTTCGCCGTTTACACCAACCGCTTTAAATCCTACTCTATTCAAAAATCCGTTTACCAGATAACCGCCCTCAGGGAAAAACTGTATATCGGGTTTTGCTTTATCCACTATGTTTGCATCCGGCACTTTATTTATCGTTCCGTCGGATTTTAGGGCTTTTATGTAAACCTTTTTTCTAAAGAAATAAGCTGAATCAAAATTCCGCATATAATTGGTATAGGCCCTAACCGTGTATTCACCACTGATAAGGTCAGGCGATAATTCAAAATTTCCTTCGCCACCGCCATCTGTGATTTTGATGGTTTTTGTCTCTATTATCTCATTACGAGGATTTATCAATTCTACATAAGTTACTTTACTCCAGGTTTTTGGGGTATGTGTTGCGGCATCCAACAGATACGTTTTGAACCAGATATCTTCCCCTGCGTAATAATTGGGTTTATCAAATTGAATGTATATTTTTTCATTTGAATAATAATCATTGTTCCGGTTTGAAAAGGAAGAGAAGAGGGTAAACAGGATGATGAATAGAAAATTAAAAAGTACTTGTGTTTTAATGGAGTATTGATAAAAAGATGCTTTTTTCATAAATCTAGAACTGTTTGGAAGGTGGATTTTATATTCTTTAAAATCTCTACCCTAAATTTCCTACAAAAATTAACACTAAACAAGCAAAAAAAAGATAAACAAGAAGTTTTAGCGTTTATCGGTAATGGGTATAGATAACCTAGGATATGTTAATTAAATCACAGCATTGCTTTATTCTTCCTCATCACCCAAAAACCCATCTATTTCTCTACGGTCCTTTTTGGTTGGTCTTCCGGTGCCTCTTTTACGATAATATGATTTTGAATATTTTAATAATTCTTCATTCTCAAAAGCTTCCTTAGGAGTGGTATCTTTTCGATAAATATCCACCAATTTTGCGCCAACCCTGTTTTTAGGAATGTCCAAAACCGTAAATTGATAATTGATTTGGTTCTTTCGAACAACTATTTGGTCGGTAGGGTATATTTCCCGAGCTGGTTTTGCAACTTGGCCATTTATTTTCACTTGCCCTTTTTTACAGGCAGTTGAAGCAATATTCCTTGTCTTAAAATAACGGGTATGCCATAAGTATTTATCAATCCGCATAAACAATCAAAAATCTTTGTTAAGTAGCTAAGCAAAAATACGGAAAATTGTATCTTGCGGCCTTTAATTGCTATTTGATGAAAAAGAAAGATTTATTTTTACTTGTTTTAGTATTTGCACTGACTTGGTCCTGTAAAAAAGATGATGATAAGTTAGATATTGAGGTAGTACCCCCTCAATCTTTAAGCGAGACCGCCATAGAGGATGATGCTGAAATCAAAGAATATCTGCAAACCCACTTTTACAATTACGAAGAGTTCGATAACCCACCTACTGATTTTGACTATAAAATCAAATTCGATACTATTGCTGGTGACAACGCGGGTAAAACGCCCATTATTGATATGACTGATAACTTAAAAACTGAAGTTATCACGGTAAAATCGTCTGATTTTGGAAGAGATGATGATGAGGAGGTAAGTCATACATTATACACTTTAGTTGTTCGTGAAGGTGAGGTTGAGGAACACCCAACAATAGGGGATTATACGGTTTTGCATTATGAAGGCACATTAATTGATGGTACTGCATTTGACGCTTCAGTAAATGTGGAGGCTAGACTATACCTTTCATCTACGGTTAGAGGTTATGGTAACGGAGTTGAATATTTAAGTCCGGGAACTGGACCCTTTGAAAATGGTGATGGTACTGTGTCTTTTGAGGGTTATGGTATAGGAGCTGTTTTTATTCCTTCTGGATTGGGATATTTTGATAGAGCACCATCAGGTTCAGGAATTGCAAGTTACACCCCACTTGTATTTAAAATTGATTTGCTGTCTTTTGAAGCAAATACTGATTTTGACGGGGATGGAATACCTTCAATTTTAGAAGATTTGGATGGAGATGGAAATTTAAATAATGATAATACAGATCAGGATACCGAAAGAATATTTTTGCCCAATCATAATGATAGTGATGATGATGCCGATGGTATTCCTACAATAGATGAGATTGATATTGATAATGAGGGCAATGTTACCTTTAGAGATACCGATGGTGATGGTATTTCTGACCATTTAGACAGCGATAGCTAATTTTTACAAGTGAATAAAAAAAGGCCCTGAAGATAATTTCTCCTGGGCCTTTTTATTTATAAGTTATTTTGATTAGAACTTTACAGATAAACTAACAATCAACTGATCAGGTCTCGTATCAACTCTATTAGGGTTTAGTTCGGTGACATTACCGCTGATAAAATCTGCTTCATTATTGCTGAATCCTCTTTCGTATCTGACGTCAACGCCTAGTTTGCCAAGATTTACACCAGCACCAATATTCAAACCAACAGTAAAATCATTTTCAATTTTATTGCTGCTTATACCATCAAATTCAGATTCTAGGATATATTGAAAAGCTGGTCCGGCAAAAACATGTAAGGGCCCAATTATTTTAGTACCCACCAAAACAGGTACATCCAATTTACTCATGTCGAAAGTATCTCCATCGTAATCAGACTTTGTTTTTGTGTAAACCAATTCTGGACGAACATACAGTCTGTTCCCTATTTTGCCCCAAAGACCAATATGATAGCCAATGTTCCGGCTTGGATCTTTAATAGCATCTTCAGCGGCATCAAAATAGTCGCCATTCGCATTATAATTCAATCCACCTTTAATACCGAATCCTGTCCCGGATTGTGCGGTTGCAGCTAGGCTTACCATAGCAAATACTGCCAATAAAATTGTTTTTTTCATAATGTGTTCATTTTAGTATTCTCTAGGTATCAAAAACGATACCAAGTTCAATTTGTGACCTTTATATTCAAAACGATGCATGAAATCGTTTATTGTTACAGTTAATTCATCAATTTCATAGATTAATAATGGTTTACAGTAAGTATACTCGCAATACAACCGCATTGAACATCATTGGTTTTTATATGTAAAAACTCAGAACTTTATTTTTTTGTTAAGGATTTTATGCATGGCAGTTGATTATATTTGCCACTTTAAACTAAGATTTGCAATTTACACTAGAACATACAGACGCACAGAGTAGCGCACGAGCAGGGAAAATGGTAACTGATCATGGAGTTATAGAAACTCCGATTTTTATGCCAGTCGGTACTGTTGCATCCGTCAAGGGAGTGCATCAAAAAGAATTGAAAGAGGAGATTAATCCTGATATAATTCTTGGAAACACATATCATTTATTTCTTCGGCCCAAAACCCAAATTTTGCAGCAAGCTGGTGGGTTGCACAAGTTTATGGGATGGGATAGGAATATTTTGACAGATAGCGGTGGCTATCAAGTATATTCTTTATCTGCGAACAGAAAAATTAAAGAAGAAGGTGTAAAATTCAAATCACATATTGATGGGTCCATGCATATGTTCACACCTGAAAACGTAATGGAAATTCAGCGTGTCATAGGGGCCGATATTATAATGGCGTTTGATGAATGCACGCCTTATCCTTGTGATTATAATTACGCCAAACGTTCAATGCATATGACTCATAGGTGGTTGGATCGTTGTATGTCGCACCTAGAAAAAACACCTTTCACTTACGATTATTCACAAACTTTTTTCCCAATCGTGCAGGGGTCTACCTATAAGGATTTAAGAAAACAATCAGCTGAATATATTGCCAATGCAGGAGCAGAGGGTAATGCCATAGGAGGGTTGTCTGTAGGAGAGCCAGCTGAGGAAATGTATGCAATGACCGAAGTGGTTTGTGAAATACTACCAGAGGACAAGCCAAGGTATTTGATGGGGGTTGGTACTCCAATTAATATTTTGGAAAATATAGCTTTGGGTATAGATATGTTCGACTGTGTTATGCCAACTAGAAATGCCAGAAACGGTATGCTTTTTACTGCTCATGGCACAATAAACATTAAGAATAAAAAGTGGGAAGATAATTTTTCTCCTATTGATGAAATGGGTACCACTTTTGTCGACCGTGAATATTCCAAGGCGTATTTACGCCATTTATTTGCGGCCAATGAATATTTGGGGAAACAAATTGCCACGATTCATAACCTTGGGTTTTATCTTTGGTTGACGCGCGAAGCGAGAAAGCATATTTTGACGGGAGATTTTACCCAATGGAAAAATGTTATGGTTAAACAAATGGATAAAAGGCTATAAAATTGAGTATAATAGACAAATACATATTAAAAAGGTATTTGGTCACTTTTGCAGTGATGCTTTTGTTGTTCATCCCAATTGGGATAATGGCCAATCTTGCTGAGCAGATTGGCAAGATGATAGACAATGATGCACCTACCAATGAGATTATTATCTATTACGTTAATTTCACAATCTATATAGGAAGCTTACTATTTCCTATTTTTCTGTTTTTATCAATAATATTTTTTACTTCAAAATTAGCAAGTAACACAGAGATTGTTGCTATTTTAAGTTCAGGAGTATCCTATAACCGTTTTCTCCGACCATATTTGATTGGTGCATCGATTGTGGCACTGATTATGTTGGTAATGGCCATGTTCATTGTTCCCAATGCCAGTATAGGTTATAATGAGTTTAAATTCAAATACCTGAAAAAAGGTAAACAAGACCGAGTAACAAGTAACATATTCAATCAGCTTAATGAGAGCGATTTTATCTATGTAAAGAGTTTTGATCCAGCAAGACAAAATGCAAACCAATTTACATTTGAAAGATTCAATGAGGATAACACCTTGGATTTTAAAATTTCGGCCAATAGTATCCGTTGGATCGAAAAGGATAGTACTTATCGCTTGACTAAATATAAAAAGCGAAAGATGGTTGGCGATTCGGCAATCATTGAAACAAAGAATAGGTTAGACACCTTGTTTACTTTTAAAATAGATGATCTTACTCCTGTTTCTTACATAGCTGAAACAAAAAATCTTTTCGAATTAAATAGATTTATAGAGAATCAAAGAAGAAAAGGTGCATCTAACATCAACAATTATGTTCTTGTAAAATATAGAAGATGGGCGCTGCCGTTAACGGCATTCATCCTAACAATTATTGCTGTGGCAGTGTCATCGGTTAAGCGGCGTGGAGGTATGGGAATAAACCTAGCGTTTGGTATCGGAGTTGCTTTTATATATATCTTTTTTGACAAAGTCTTTGGCACTTTAGCAGAACAGGCTGGTTTTTCACCTTTATTGGCCGTAATCATTCCTAATGTTGTTTTTGGTGTTTTAGCATTTTACCTATTACAAAATGCCAAGCGTTAAACTCAAGAATTATTTACATCTTCATTTCATAGTTTTTATTTGGGGCTTTACTGCTGTGTTGGGTAAGTTGATAACGATAGAGGCTTTACCTTTGGTTTGGTATCGAATGTTGATCGCGACGCTTCTCATTTTTTTGTTCATTACCTATAAAAGATTCCCGCTCAAGATTTCAAAAAAGGCGTTGATATGGATGATAGTGGGAGGAATCACTATTGCCTTACATTGGGTGACTTTTTTTAAGGCAATAAAGGTCTCCAATGTATCGGTAACCTTGGCCACAATGTCAATTGGTGCATTTTTCACTGCGATTTTAGAACCAATTTGGTATGGTAGAAAAATTATTCTCTATGAAATTGTATTTGGCCTAATAGTTATTTTAGGACTTTATATTATTTTTCGGGTAGAAACCCAATATTTGTATGGCATAGTCCTAGCGTTGATTTCTGCATTCCTGTCTGTCATCTTTACTTTGATAAACGGTAAATTGGCCATGCATCAAAAACCCTCGGTAATATCTTTCTATGAGTTAGGAATCGGTGTTCTTTTTTTGACCATTTTTCTAGCCTTTCAGGATAGTTTTTCATTGGAGTTTTTCACATTGTCAACTTCAGATTGGATTTTTATTGGGGTGCTTGCTTCAATTTGTACGGCTTATGCTTTTATAGCATCGGTAAAGGTTATGCGTTATATAACTCCTTATACGGTAGTTTTAACTTTGAACATGGAACCTGTTTATGGTATTGTCCTTGCTTTTTTGATCCTCGGCGAAGATGAAAAGATGACACCTTTGTTTTATGTGGGAGCCTTGATAATTATAATAACGGTAATCGCCAATGGTGTTTTAAAACAATTGAACGCTAAAAAAAATGCCTAGGGGATAGGGTTACCTTATATTATTTTATATTTGTCCAATCAAACTAACAAACCTACCCATCTCATGGAATATTTAGATTTTGAACTTCCGATTAAGGAGCTTGAAGACCAGCTAGATAAATGTATGATCATCGGAGAAGAAAGCGATGTTGATGTTAGCGAAACTTGTAAGCAAATCGAAAAGAAATTAACCGAAACAAGAAAGGATATTTATAAAAACTTGACTGCTTGGCAACGTGTTCAGCTTTCAAGACACCCCAATAGGCCATATACCTTGGATTATATCAATGCTATTTGCGGTGATACTTTTTTGGAGTTGCATGGTGATCGTAATGTAAAAGATGATAAGGCCATGATAGGTGGTCTGGGTAAAATAGGTGATCAGAGCTATATGTTCATTGGTCAACAGAAAGGTTATAATACGAAAACAAGACAGTATCGAAATTTTGGAATGGCAAATCCAGAAGGATATAGAAAGGCTCTACGTCTAATGAAATCTGCCGAAAAATTTGGTATTCCTGTAATTTGTTTGATTGACACTCCGGGAGCATATCCAGGTATCGAAGCGGAAGAACGTGGTCAAGGAGAAGCCATAGCCAGAAATATTTTGGAAATGACCCGTCTTAAAGTGCCAATCATAGTTACCATTATCGGAGAAGGAGCATCAGGAGGTGCATTGGGAATAGGTGTAGGTGACCGTGTGTTGATGTTAGAAAATACATGGTACTCAGTGATATCACCTGAGTCTTGTTCCTCTATATTATGGAGAAGTTGGGAATATAAGGAACAGGCAGCTGATTCCTTAAAACTTACTGCTCCTGATATGAAAAAGTTAAAACTGATTGATGAAATTGTTCGTGAACCGGCTGGAGGTGCACATAGTAATCGAGATAAAACTTTCGAAATCGTAAAAAACAAAATTACGGCCCATTATCAGGAATTGGAAAAGTTATCACCAAAAGAACTGGTTAAATTACGCATGGAAAAATATGCCAATATGGGCGTTTTTAATGGTTAATCGGCGTTTTTAGTAAGCTCACCCAATTTTCGATTTTTTAATTCACCTTTTTTTTCTGTTATCAACAGATTTTGTAACTTATCAACAGTTCATTTGTTAATCAACCGTTGATATAGTTAGTAACTGAATTCGTGTTAACCTTAGGTTAATTACATATTTTCGTGTCCATGGAAAAACCCAAGCCACTTATTGGTCGTAAGATTGACAAATCCACTATAATTAACCTTGAGAGAGGTAAAATACCTCCACAAGCTGTTGATTTAGAGGATGTTGTGCTTGGTGCAATGATGATTGATAAAAAAGGGGTCGACGAAGTAATAGATATCTTACATCCCGAAGTTTTTTATAAAGATGCCCATAGATTTATTTACGAGGCGATTTTTAAATTGTTTGAAACCTCGGAACCAGTGGATTTATTAACCGTTTCTTCTCAATTAAAGAAGGATGGAAAGTTAGAAGCCGTTGGGGGGGATTTTTATCTTATAAAACTAACCCAAAAGGTGGCCTCTTCGGCTCATATTGAATTTCACGCGCGTATTATTCTTCAGAAGTACATTCAACGAAGTCTAATCAAAATTTCCAATGAAATAATAGAAGAGGCATACGATGAAGGTACCGATGTATTTGATTTATTGGATGCAGCTGAGTCAAAACTGTATGACGTAACCCAAGGGAATCTGAAACGTTCTGCCGAAACCGCTCAGAATCTTGTTATTCAAGCGAAAAAAAGAATAGAGGAAATTGCAAATAAAGAAGGATTAAGTGGTATACCTTCTGGTTTTGATAAGGTAGATAAGTTAACATCCGGTTGGCAACCTAGTGATTTGATCATTGTGGCTGCACGACCTGGAATGGGTAAAACAGCTCTTACGCTTTCAATGGCGCGAAACATGGCTGTAAATAATAATGTGCCAGTCGCGTTCTTCTCATGTGAAATGTCATCAGTACAGTTAATTACAAGATTAATTTCTTCTGAAACCGGACTTTCTTCAGAAAAATTAAGAACAGGAAAACTTGAAAAACACGAATGGGAGCAATTGAATGTGAAGGTCAAAACCCTTGAAAAAGCACCTTTATTCATAGATGATACACCTTCCTTGTCTATTTTTGACCTTAGAGCAAAAGCCAGACGTTTGGCATCGCAGCATGGCATTAAAGTGATTATGATCGATTATCTGCAGTTGATGACCGCAGGTGGAAGTCAAAAAGGAGGGAATCGTGAACAGGAAATATCTACAATTTCTAGAAACTTAAAGGCCCTCGCAAAAGAATTGAATGTCCCCGTTATTGCACTTTCTCAGTTATCAAGAGCGGTTGAAACACGTGGTGGTAGTAAAAGACCCATTCTCTCTGACCTTAGGGAATCTGGTGCTATTGAACAGGATGCTGATATAGTGTCTTTCATTTATCGACCAGAGTACTATAAAATTGACGAATGGGATGATGAAGAACGCACTCCTACACAAGGTCAAGCAGAGTTTATTGTTGCTAAACACAGAAATGGCGGTTTAGAGAATATTAGGTTAAAGTTCATTGGTAATCAAGGTAAGTTTGATAATTTGGATGACTTTGACTCACCTTTTGAATTTCAATCGAAAATGAATGCAGAAGATGAGAATCCGTTTTTGACCAAAAATCTACCCAATGCGAATGAGGCCTTTGGTAGTTCAATGAATGATGACTTAAACCCTGATGATAACGACGTACCCTTTTAAAATATTAATTAGATTATCTGAACCCTTGTACTTGAGGAGTTTTCTTATTACGCTTTTAATCACCATATTTTCATTTCAATTTTCTTCAGCTTCCTCAATTTTAATTCCTATGGATGCTGAAGGCCAAAAGAATCATCTCAAAGCTTATGGTATTACTTTTTGGGTATTGACCAAACAGCAAAAAGTACATTGGTTATTGAATTATAGGGGAGGTTCTTTTTTACTTCCAGATGGGGAGCGTATCCGTAAAGAATGTCAGATACGGGGTGTTTCTTTTGAAATCCTTTCTGATAATCAGGCACAAAGTATTTTGGACAATATAAGTAGTCCTTCCCAAAATCAGGAAGCTGTTATTTTGGAAAAGGCACCAAAAATTGCTGTGTATACCCCTAAAACAAATCAACCATGGGATGATGCTGTGACGATGGTTTTGACCTATGCAGAGATACCCTATGTAACCGTTTACGACGAAGAGGTTTTGGATGATAAACTGGTTTTATATGACTGGTTACATCTACATCATGAGGATTTTACCGGGCAATATGGTAAATTCTATGGTGCATACAGGGCCACACCTTGGTATATCAATGGTAAAAAAGAAGCAGAGGCTTTGGCGAACAAACTGGGTTATGATAAAGTTTCTGAAGAAAAGAGAGATGTAGCTTTAAAAATCAGAAATTATGTAATCGGAGGTGGTTTTATGTTCGCGATGTGTTCCGCTACCGATAGCTTTGATATTGCTCTTGCTGCAGATGGTGTAGATATTTGTGAGCCGATGTTCGATTATGATCCTTCTGATGCCAATTATCAAAGCAAGTTAGATTATAATAAGACATTTGCCTTTAGTGATTTCACACTGGAAAGGAATCCTTTACGTTATGAATTTTCATCAATAGATATGACGACTAAAAGGGGAGAGGTTCCCAAAGAATCGGATTATTTTTCTTTAATGGATTTTTCTGCGAAATGGGATCCTGTGCCTACGATGCTATGTCAAAACCATACGTCATTGGTCAAGGGTTTTATGGGGCAGACAACTTCATTTACTAGACAAGAGATTAAACCAACGGTTCTAGTCTTGGGTGAAAACAAAATAAATGGGGAAGCACGATACATTCATGGTATAAAGGGAAAAGGCTTTTTTACTTTTTATGGTGGGCATGATCCGGAGGATTACCAACATAGGGTAGGAGACCCAAAAACCGAGTTGGAATTGCACCCTACGTCCCCCGGGTATCGTCTAATTTTAAATAACGTATTATTTCCTGCGGCAAGAAAAAAGAAACAAAAAACTTGACTAATTATTGATTCAGTAATTTGTCCAAGATTAATTCAACTCCAAAATTGTCATTACTTTCAGTCTGGTAGTTTGCAACTTCCTTCACGTTGGGGTGAGCGTTTTTCATGGCAAAGCTAAAGTCAGACATAGCCAACATTTCTAAATCATTGTTGTAGTCACCAAAAACGATGGTTTCTTCTTTTAAAACACCAAGACGATCTTGGACCTGTTTTAAGGCATGCCCCTTGTTAGCATTTGAATGGTTCAAATCCAACCAATTTTGACCTGATACCTTTACAATAACTTGATTTTCAAAGTTTTTCATTGCAGGATAAACATGTTCTTCAGCGCATTCATTATGATAAACGGCGATTTTTATTATCTCATCGGTTATCGCATGCAAACTATCATGAATTTCAAAGCTTGAATAATATTCTTTTAACTCTTCAAGAAATGGGGTTGAACTTCCATCAAAATAGGCATTGTATTTGCCACAAAGCATAGCGTGAGCACCATCTATTCTGTCAATACATTGAAGGAGATCATTTTTTAGATGACTTTCAAGGGGAGTTACCAATAATTCTTTGTCTTGATCTTTGACCAAGGCCCCATTCTCTGCTATTACGAGTATGTCCTTCTTAATACTATCAAGCTTATCGACTATACTATGGTATTGTCTTCCGCTTGCGGCAACAAAATGGATACCCCTTTTTTTAAGCTCTTGAAATTGAGAAAAAAAACGGTCACTAACTTTGTGTTGTGAGTTCAGTAGCGTACCGTCCATATCCGTCACTACCATTTTTATATGAGATAAATCCATTCAGAAAAAATATAAGTTGCAAAGGTATTTGAATGAAGGTAATAACAAGAATTAAATACATAAACTTTATATTACCATAACTAATGCTAAGTGTAAATAAAAATGAAATTTATTCAAAAGGAAATTCGACTAAAAGCTTTTTCTCGAGGTTTTCATCTGATTACAAATGAGATTTTGGAGGATATTCCTGAAATAAAATCCTTGAGTAAGGGAATGCTACAGGTCTTCATAAAACACACATCCGCTAGTTTGACGATCAATGAAAATGCAGATCCAACTGTTCGAGTTGATTTCGAGAACCATATGAATAAAATGGTTCCTGAGAATTCCCCGTATTATATTCATACTTATGAAGGTCCTGATGATATGCCGGCCCATATAAAATCGTCATTAATGGGTTCTTCCATTCAGATACCCATTACCCAAGGAAGGTTGAATATGGGTATATGGCAAGGAATTTATTTATGTGAGCACAGGAATAATGCTTCAGGCAGGAACTTGGTCATAACCGCTTTTGGAGACTAATGGGAATTGAAAGAACTATTTTTTTATAACTTTAGGTAAAACATATAACCATGGCTACAAAAGAATCTATTCTGAACAAAATTCAAATCTTGATTACAAACCATTTTGAAACACCGGAGGACGCGTTTTCCTTTTTTGATGCTGACAGTGACGGTAAACTCAAGAAAAGTGAAATAGTAAAGTTGTTAAAACAAGCTGAGATAAATGGTTTCATTAGAGGAATCGTTGGCTCCAAGCTTATCGATGGATATGATAAATCCGGGGATGACTTGATTGATTGGTCAGAGTTCAAAACCGCAGTTGAAAAAATCAAGGAGGCTTGAGTTAATAACGAGCATAAAAAAATCCGATTCAATGAATCGGATTTTTTTAGTGAGATATGTTTTTAAATCTATTTTACTTTATCTACAATTGCTTTAAAAGCATCTGGGTGGTTCATGGCCAAATCTGCTAAAACCTTACGGTTCAATTCGATATTATTAGCTTTTACTTTTCCCATAAATTGTGAATAAGACATTCCGTGCAATCTTGCTCCTGCATTTATACGGGTAATCCATAAGGCGCGGAAAGTTCTTTTTTTGTTTCTACGATCTCTATAAGCATATAACATTGCTTTTTCAACCGCGTTTTTGGCTACTGTCCAAACGTTTTTACGTCTTCCAAAGTAACCTTTGGCTTGCTTCATCACTTTTTTTCTTCTAGCTCTTGAAGCAACTGCATTTACTGATCTTGGCATAATTTTAATTGTTTTTGTAGTAGGCGGTCGAAAAATCGACTCTTTTTAATTCTTTGGCCTAACTCCAGGGTTAATGATTAATTACCGTAAAGGACAATTATTTTAAACGTAATTGTTCTTTAATGCTGTTAACATCTGCATCGTGTACCAATCCAGAATGTGTTAACGCTAGCTTTCGCTTTTTAGACTTCTTCGTAAGAATGTGGCTCTTAAAAGCGTGCTTTCTTTTGATTTTTCCTGTACCTGTAAGCTTAAAACGCTTTTTAGCACTGGATTTTGTTTTTTGTTTAGGCATTTTTTCCTATTTATATTTATCTCACTTTTCATGCTAAACGCTGCTTATCAAATGACTAGCAGCGCTCAGTATTTTATATAATCGAACTACGTTCGTTTATTTCTTCGTTTTAGGGGCAATGAACATTGTCATTCGCTTACCCTCTAATTTTGGCATTTGTTCAACTTTACCTAATTCTTCCAATTCTGAGGCAAGTTTCAACAACAATATTTCACCTTGGTCCTTATAAACAATTGAGCGTCCTTTAAAGAAAACATAGGCTTTTAATTTGGCCCCATCTTTAAGAAACTTCTCAGCATGTTTCTTTTTAAATTGATAATCATGGTCATCTGTGTTTGGGCCAAATCTAATCTCTTTGACTACAACTTTGGAAGCTTTCGCTTTCATAATTTTCTCACGCTTTTTTTGCTCGTAGAGAAATTTCTTATAATCAATTATTTTACAGACAGGGGGATCAGCCTTTGGTGAAATTTCTACCAAATCCAAACCAATTTCCTCTGCTTTGGCCATTGCTTGTGGCAATGTATAAACACCTACTTCAACATTATCACCCACCAATCGTACGTTGGGTGAAATGATTCTTTCATTGATTTTGTGTGGGTTTTTATTTTCCCTTCTAGGTTGGGGCCTAAATCTTTTTCGTATTGCTATGACTAAATTTTTTTAATTAAACTTCAAATTTTAAAACGACTTTAAGGTACTATTTATTTCTTTAGTGACCAAGTCAACGAAGGCTTGAACATTTATAGAACCAATATCTTCACCTCCGTGCCTTCGCACGGCTATAGTGTTGTTCTCTTCTTCACTTTCTCCTACAATCAGCATAAATGGTAATTTACCCATCTCTGCTTCCCGTATTTTCTTCCCAACAGTTTCGTTCCTGTTATCAATGAGGGCGCGAATTTCGTTATTTTCCAAGGAATTTAAAACTTTTTCCGCATATTTTTCATGTTTCTCACTTACAGGCAGTATAATAGCCTGTTCTGGTATCAGCCATAAAGGGAAGTTTCCGCCTGTATGTTCCAATAATAGTGCCACAAATCTTTCCATACTTCCAAAGGGTGCTCTGTGAATCATTACTGGTCTATGTGACTCATTATCACTGCCTTTGTATGTTAAGTCAAACCTTTCAGGAAGATTGTAGTCAACCTGAATGGTTCCTAATTGCCAATTTCTTCCAAGTGCATCCTTGACCATGAAATCTAGTTTTGGCCCATAAAACGCAGCTTCACCACTTTCAACCACAAAATCCAATCCTTTTTCCTTAGCAGCATTGATAATGGCGTTTTCTGCTTTCTCCCAATTTTCGACAGAACCGATATATTTTTCTGGAGTATCCAAATCCCGAACAGATACTTGAGCTTTAAAGTTTTCAAAACCTAATGAGCTTAGTACATATAATGATAGATCTATTACATCTTTAAACTCTTGATCAAGTTGGTCCGGGGTACAGAAAATGTGTGCGTCATCCTGAGTAAAACCACGAACTCGGGTTAAACCATGTAGCTCTCCACTTTGCTCATACCTATAAACGGTACCAAATTCAGCATATCGTTTGGGTAATTCTCTATAACTAAATGGTCTGGAATTGTATATTTCGCAATGATGTGGACAATTCATTGGTTTCAATAAAAACTCTTCATCATCTTTTGGGGTGTGAATAGGTTGAAAACTATCCTCACCATATTTGGCATAATGACCAGAAGTAACATATAGTTCCTTTTGTCCAATATGCGGAGTGACCACCATTTCGTACCCAGCTTTCTTTTGTGCTTTTTTAAGAAACTGTTCCAAGCGCTCCCTAAGGGCAGCGCCCTTAGGCAACCATAATGGAAGACCTTGACCAACTTTTTGCGAAAAGGTAAATAACTCTAACTCTTTTCCTAGCTTTCTATGGTCCCTTTTTTTTGCTTCCTCTAAAAGTTGAAGATAAGCTGTAAGTTCTTTTTGCTTAGGGAAAGAAATACCGTAAACCCTTGTTAGTTGTTTGTTCTTTTCATCACCTCGCCAATATGCACCGGCAACACTCAGTATCTTAATAGCCTTTACAATTCCCGTATTTGGAATATGACCTCCTCTACATAAATCGGTAAAGGTATCGTGGTCACAAAAGGTAATGGTGCCATCTTCAAGGTTTTCGATAAGCTCAACCTTAAATTCATTTTTTTGGGATTTGTATTTTTCCAATGCTTCTTGCTTGCTTACAGACCGCATTTTAAAATCATGTTTTCCTCTTGCGATTTCGAGTGCTTTCTTCTCAATGGCAGGAAAATCCTTATCAGAGACAGTATGCTCACCAAAGTCCACATCATAGTAGAAGCCGTTTTCAATTGCAGGACCAATCGTTAGTTTGGCTCCTGGGAACAGTTCCTCCAATGCCTGTGCCACAATATGGGAAGAAGAATGCCAAAAAGCCTTTTTACCTTCGTCGTTGTTCCATGTAAACAAGGTTAAAGAACCATCTTCGATTATTGGAGTGACGGTTTCAATTATGGTGTCATTGAATTTTGCTGAAATAACATTCCTTGCAAGGCCTTCACTTATGCTTTTAGCGATATCCATTGCTGTACTGCCTTTGCTGTACTCTTTGACGGTTCCATCTGGTAAAGTAATCTTGATCATGCTTCTTTAATGATAATAAGTTTGCAAAGATAGTATCTTGTGATTAGGCAGGCAATATATATGGGTATGTTTTTAGGACAATACTGGACACTTGCAAAATACCAAGTTGGGTTATTCATTATATGTCTTATCACTGTCCGAAGATGTGACTATTGTTTTTACTTGAAAAAATCGATAGTCAAATCTTGCATGGATCGATAAAATGTATTAAATTTAATACCCTTTTTTAAAATTTATTTTCCTTTAAGGCCTTATGGAATAAGGGTTTGTGAAATTGACTAAAAAAAAGTTTTAAAAAAGTGGACAATTATAGTTGCAATTTAAAAAACCATCTTATATTTGCACCCGCTTTGGGACACAGGGGCTGTGATTAGCAGTTTAGTTAGAGGTGTTTTTTTAGCGGATGGCCGGGATTGTTTTCGGTCATATTTTTGAAGTTCATTGGAATATTGTAAAGACAGCGTATATGATCCGAGAGGGTCATGTATTATAAGAATTTGAATCGAGAGACGGGATCGTGTGATTTTTCAGGGAGTTGGATGCTTAAATTATATAAGAATCAACGATGAAGAGTTTGATCCTGGCTCAGGATGAACGCTAGCGGCAGGCCTAACACATGCAAGTCGAGGGGTAACAGGGAGTGCTTGCACTCTGCTGACGACCGGCGCACGGGTGCGCACCGCGTATGGAATCTGCCTTTTGCAGGGGAATAGCCCAGGGAAACTTGGATTAATGCCCCGTGGTACCTTTATATAGCATTATATTAAGGTTAAAGTCTTCGGGCGGCAAAAGATGACCATGCGTCCCATTAGCTGGATGGTAAGGTAACGGCTTACCATGGCTACGATGGGTAGGGGCCCTGAGAGGGGGATCCCCCACACTGGTACTGAGACACGGACCAGACTCCTACGGGAGGCAGCAGTGAGGAATATTGGACAATGGAGGAGACTCTGATCCAGCCATGCCGCGTGCAGGAAGACGGCCCTATGGGTTGTAAACTGCTTTTATACGGGAAGAAAAAAGGGTACGTGTACCCTACTGACGGTACCGTAAGAATAAGGACCGGCTAACTCCGTGCCAGCAGCCGCGGTAATACGGAGGGTCCGAGCGTTATCCGGAATTATTGGGTTTAAAGGGTCCGTAGGCGGGCCATTAAGTCAGAGGTGAAAGTCTGCGGCTCAACCGTAGAATTGCCTTTGATACTGGTGGTCTTGAGTTATGGTGAAGTGGCTGGAATATGTAGTGTAGCGGTGAAATGCATAGATATTACATAGAACACCGATTGCGAAGGCAGGTCACTAACCATATACTGACGCTGATGGACGAAAGCGTGGGGAGCGAACAGGATTAGATACCCTGGTAGTCCACGCCGTAAACGATGGATACTAGCTGTCCGGGACTTTAAGTTCTGGGCGGCCAAGCGAAAGTGATAAGTATCCCACCTGGGGAGTACGTTCGCAAGAATGAAACTCAAAGGAATTGACGGGGGCCCGCACAAGCGGTGGAGCATGTGGTTTAATTCGATGATACGCGAGGAACCTTACCAGGGCTTAAATGCATATTGACAGGGGTAGAGATACCTTTTCCTTCGGGCAATTTGCAAGGTGCTGCATGGTTGTCGTCAGCTCGTGCCGTGAGGTGTCAGGTTAAGTCCTATAACGAGCGCAACCCCTACCGTTAGTTGCCAGCGAGTCATGTCGGGGACTCTAACGGGACTGCCGGTGCAAACCGTGAGGAAGGTGGGGATGACGTCAAATCATCACGGCCCTTACGTCCTGGGCCACACACGTGCTACAATGGCCGGTACAGAGAGCAGCCATCT